>NZ_RRYJ01000014.1:0-49495 GCF_003931645.1 Pseudoxanthomonas sp. SGT-18
GTGGAGCTTCGCCAGCCTGACGGCTGTGCAGTCCATCGGCACGTTGAACGGACAGGACGCAGTACCGCGGTGCGTCCTGCCATGTCGGGATTGGTATGTTTCAGCGCGTTATTCGCATTGCTGTGGTCGGGTAGCGGCCGCACGGCCGTGGCTATGCTATGCCGGCGCGGGGCGATGCCCCTGGCCGCGGCACGGCGGCAGCCTGGCGCGGTGCCCGCAGCAACCCGAACGGACCATGGGGAGGTGAGGACTGATGGAGCATCAACACAAGGTGGACCTGACGCGGCGCAACCTGTTGCTGGGCTCGGCGGCGCTGGGCGCGGCGGCTTGGCTTCCGCCGGTGTTCGCGGCCTCCGGTGGCATCCGGGCCACGATCGATACCGGGGCCACGCGTCCGCCCATTTCGCCGATGATCTACGGCGGTTTCATCGAGCATATCGGCAACCTGATCAACCACAGCCTGTGGAGCGAGACGCTCGACGACCGCAAGTTCTATTACGGCGTCCTGGCCGAGCGCGCCCGCAAGCCGGATGATCGCCGCGGCGCGATGGGCTTCATGGAGAAGTGGGTCGCCATCGGGCCGGTCTCCGCCATCGCGCTGGATACCGAACGCCCGTACGTGGGCGAGCACAGCCCGGTCGTCACCGTCGACGGCTCGCAGGAGCGGGGGATGGTGCAGCACGGCCTGGCCCTGAAATCCGGTACGCCTTACGACGGCCGCATCGTCCTGTGGGCCGACCCGGGCGTGACGGTCGCCGTCAGGCTGGTCCGGGATGGCGGCAAGACGCTTTCCACCCGGGTGCGGGCGTCGTCGCAGTGGCAGACCCAACGCTTCCGTTTCGAGCCTGGCGCGGACACCACCGACGCGCGCCTGGAGATCGTTGGCCAGGGCCGTGGCCGCTTCGGCGTGGGGGCGGTGTCGCTGATGCCGGCGGACAACGTGCGCGGGTTCCGCGCCGACACCGTGGCGCTGATGAAGCAGATGAACTGCCACATCCTGCGGATGCCGGGCGGCAACTTCATCTCCGCGTACGACTGGGAGAACACCATTGGCGACCCCGACCGGCGCCCGCCCGTCCTGGACCCGGTGTGGAACGCGGTGCAGCCCAACGACGTGGGCGTGGATGAGCTACTGCAGCTGTGCGAGCTGATCGGATGCGAGCCATTCTGGTGCGTGAACACCGGCTTCGGCGATCCGCGCTCCGGCGCCCAGCTGGTCGAGTACGTCAACGGCAGCGCCGACACCGAGTGGGGCGCGAAGCGGGCGGCCAATGGTCGCGCCGAGCCTTATCGCGTGAAGTACTGGGCGGTGGGCAACGAGATGTACGGCCACTGGCAGTACGGGCACATGGCCCGTGACCAGTACACGGTCAAGCACAACATGTTCGTGGACGCCATGCGCAAGGTGGACCCGGACATCTACATCGTGGCTCCCGGTGGTTTCGTCGACGAGATGACCACCGGCCAGGGCATCTTCATCGAAGGCCAGCCGCAGGTGCATGTCGGCTCCGACCGCGACTGGGCCTACGGCATGTTCAAGGACAGCTGGGGCAGGTTCGACGCACTGGGCACCCACGCCTATCCGCCGGCTGGCAAGCGCTTCGACCTGGCCACCGGCAAGCTGGTGGATGTGACCCAGACGCTCAACGAGTGGGTGCACCAGATGCCCGACCGCATCCGCACCATGGTGGATGCCTGGGAGCAGTACAAGAAGCACTTCCCGGAGCTGGAGAAGGGCAGCGTCAAGGTGTTCTTCGACGAATGGGCCTTCCACTTCGAGGACGACCTCAAGGGCGCCCTGGCGATTGCCGCCGCGTTCCACGAGTTCTTCCGCCACACCGACTTCATCGCGATGGCCGGCTACACCATGGCCACCGCGTGGATGAACTTCGACCGCACGCGCTCGCAGATCAGCATCAAGGGGCGGATGTTCCAGTTCTACCAGGAGCGCTTTGGCACCGTGCCGGTGGTGGTCAACGGCAACTCGCCCACGCCCGCGCCGAAGTACCCGGTCGGCGGCGACCAGCCCAGCGTCAATACTGGCGGCGACACGTATCCGCTGGACGTGTCCGCAGCGCTGACCGCCGATGGCCGGACCCTGGCCGTGGCCGTGGTCAACGGCACCGAAGCGCCGCACAGCTTCTCGCTCGCGCTGCAGGGCTTCAGGCCCAAGGCGGCGGGGCGCTGCTGGAAGTTCAGCGGCCCCGGCCCGGACGCGAAGAATCCGCTCGGGGAGCCGGAGCAGGTCGGTGCCAGGGAGTCCACGTTCGACGCCTCGGCCGGCTCCCTGACCATCGCCCCGGCAAGCGTGGAGATCTATCACTTCGAGCGGGCCTGACCGCGGCAGGGCGTGTCCGGCTGGTTAGCCGGGCACGCGCCGCGTGGAAAGCATCAACCGCAAGAAGCACGTCCCGCCGCGCATTGCCCCGCATTTCCCCATGACACCTGCACTTGGCTAAACGGCACGGGCAGGCCATGCTGCCCCCTCGTCCCATGTCTACCGGTAGCTCATGACCTCTCGCCTCACCCAAGCCCTCCTGGCTTCCGCCCTGATCCTGGGCCTCGCCGGCTGCGATTCTCCCCCGGCGCCCGATGCTGCGGCCGAGGTGGCACAGCCGCAGGCCGGGCAGGCCGCCGCCGGGCAGGCCAAGCCGCCGATCTCCAAGTTCAAGGCCTACACCCGGCGTTTCGAGGGCGAGGCCCTGCTCACCCAGAGCCATGCCACCGGCCACGTCGGCGACCTGTTCTTCACCCACTGGAAGGACGGCGGCGAAGCCTCGTTCAAGCTGGACGAGCAGGGCAACTTCAGGATCGACTGGGTGGGCGGCGACTACAACTACGTCGGCGGCCCGGGCTGGGAACGTGGCGACCGCAACCGCGTGATCGGCTACCACCTCAACGAGGACTCCGGCGCCAGCTACGTCACCCTGTATGGCTGGGGCTACAACAAGGACATGGACCCGAGCGATCCGGCCCACCTGGTGGAGTACTACGTGGTCCAGCGCGGCGTCCGCACGCCGGGGCAGGGGGGCGAGGAGGGCGTGAGCTTCACCAGCAACGGCGTGGAATACACCACCATCCGCACCGTGCGCCGCGAGAAGCCCTCGATCAACAACACCGCCACGTTCTACCAGTACTGGAGCAGGCCCAAGGAGCAGCTGCCGCTGGGCCAGGACCACAAGATCATCTTTGCCGACCACGTCGCCGCCTGGGAGCGCAATGGCTGGAAGCTGCCGGACATGGACAACTTCGACGCCAGCGACGATCCCACGTACCAGGTCTTCGCGGTGGAGGTCTTCATGGTGGAAAAGGGCGGCACCGTGTCGGGGCGGGTGTGGGAGGAGGCTCCGTAAGGAAGGAGTGCCCGATCCGGCCAGGCTGCGAAAGCAGGGGCCGGATCGGGGACAAGGGCGTTGTCGCAGGGGGAGATGATGCGGGGAACGGGACTGGCGCCTTGGCTGGCGCTTGCACTGTCGCTGCTGGCCGCGGTGTGCGCGCAGGCGCAGACCCTGCGTGCGCAGGGGCCTCGCGGGGAATACAGGCCGCCGGCGTACGTGCCGCGGCAGCCACCCAACGTGATGGCGCGTGATACGACGCCCATGAACTGCGAGCAGTTCCGGAGCCACCCACATCCGCGCATGGTGGCCTTCTGCGAGGGGATCGAGCGCTCGCTGGTGCAGATGGACGCAAGGCTCCAGGGGCGGCCGGCGCCTTCGGGCAGCGTGATCGAACTGCCGCCGCTGGGGAGCGCCGAGGCCCGCCAGCTCGGGTATGCCTGCGCTGGCGGGCAGGCCATGCGCCGGCTGGAGGATGGCTGGGAGCAGGTCATGGCCCGGGACAGGGGCTGGCAGCGCTGCCGGGGCGGGTGAGCCGGCGGGCGGTGTCGCCCAGGCCAGGGCAGCCAGGCGTGGCGGGTGCGTTGCTCACGAGTGCGCTTCGCCTACCCGGGCTGCGAAGGTCGGATCCGGCGGCAATGTCGCGCCGCGTGGCGACGCGTCGGGCGCCGCCAGCGTGCTGGGCACTGTAGCGGCGCGGCGCGCTTCGCCTGCCCTGACTATGCGGAAGCGGTTTGCGAACGCGGGCAGTGCCCGGCGCTTGCCTGCGTCGATGTGCGGCGGCATCGCGCTGGCATGTCGTGGCGGGAATGTCCAGCGCTGTCTTTTCCGCGGGCACCGCAGGAAGGGCAAAAAACGCCTGCGCGGGGCCATGAATACGTATGCACAAGGCTTCCGCAAGTGTGACCGGCCACTACCATTGCCGCACGCTCCGGGCAGGTCCCGGGCGCTTAAAGGACCGGGCGATCGCAAGGCGACGTACCCGGCCATCGCACACCACTTCCTTGGAGAGGGGACATGCATCACAAGCGCAACATGCTTAGCGCGGCGCTGGCGTCTGCCATCGCGCTGAGCGCGGCCGGCGTGAACGCCCAGGACAACAGCGGCGACGCCACCAACCTCGATACGGTCACCGTCACCGGCATCCGTCGCGGCATCGAGAGCGCGATCTCGGTCAAGCGCGACTCCACCTCCATCGTCGAGGCGGTCTCGGCCGAGGACATCGGCAAGCTGCCGGACGTGAGCATCGCCGAGTCGATCGCGCGCCTGCCGGGCCTGGCGGCGCAGCGCGTCGCCGGTCGCGCCCAGGTCATCAGCGTGCGCGGCCTGTCCCCGGACTTCGCCACCACCCTGCTCAACGGCCGCGAGCTGGTCAGCACCGGCGACAACCGCAGCGTCGAGTTCGACCAGTACCCGTCCGAGCTGATCAACGGCGTCACCGTCTACAAGACCCCGGACTCCGGCCTGATCGGCCAGGGCCTGTCGGGCACCATCGACATGCAGACCGTGCGTCCGCTGAGCTACGGCGACCGCGTGATCTCGGTCAGCGGCCGCTACCAGAAGAACTCGCTGGGCGAAGCCGCCGGCGTGGACCCGTACGGCAACCGCTTCAACGCCAGCTTCGTGGACAAGTTCGCCGACGGCACCCTGGGCATCGCCCTGGGCTACTCGCACTCGGACATGGCCAAGCAGGAGAACCAGGTCGGCCTGTACGAGCCGTGGGAGCAGGTCGGCGACGGCTGGCGCCCGGGCGTCGAGGCCGGCACCTGGTACTCCGGCGGCATCAAGGCCCTGCGCCGCACCGGCAATGCCAAGCGCGACGGCCTGATGGCGACCATCCAGTACCGTCCGAACAACACCTGGACCAGCACCCTCGACGCGTTCTACACCGACGCCGAGGAGTACGACACCGCCAACCAGCTGGAAATCCACCTGGGCGACTACAACGGCGGCTACGACCGCCTGCAGGTCGACAACGCCAAGGTCAACGGCAATGGCACCTTCACCGGCGGCGTGGCGCGCAACGTGTACCCGCTGGTGCGCGGCATGTACAACCACCGCGAGGACAACATCAAGGCACTCGGCTGGAAGAACGAGCTGTCGTTCGACAGCTGGCGCCTGATGGCCGACGTCAGCTGGTCCAAGGCCGAGCGCGACGAGCTGAACCTGGAGAACAACCTGCAGCGCCTGCCGGCCCCGCAGCTTGACTCGGTGGCGCTGGACTTCTCCGGCAACGGCTTCCCGCAGCTGACCCCGGGCATGGACTACTCCGACCCGTCCCAGCTGTACCTGACCAACACCATCTACGGCTCCGGCTACGGCAAGGTCCCGCACGTGGACGACGAGCTGCGCAGCTTCCGCCTGACCGCCAACTTCAACGCGCCGGAGAGCATGGGCAACTGGCTGTCGGACTTCGACATCGGTGCCAACTTCGCCGACCGCCGCAAGCGCAAGACCCAGGCCGAGGGCAACATCAACCTCGGTGCGCAGGGCGAGACCAGCATCGCCGCCGACCTGCAGTACGCCCCGGTCAACCTGGGCTTCGCCGGCGCCGGCCTGATCCCGGCCTGGAACGTGCCGGCCGCCGTGGCCCGCTACATGGAGTTCAACCCGACCACCGCCGAGTCCTACCTGGTGCCCAAGCAGTGGGCGGTCGAGGAAGAGATCACCACCACCTGGTTCCGCGCCAACATCAACGCGATGATCGGCGAGATCCCGGTGCGCGGTAACGTCGGCATCCAGGCCCAGCACGTCGACCAGTTCTCCAGCTCCAACTACTGGGACGAGAGCCAGCCGGTCGGCAGCCAGGTGATCCCGATCGCCGACGGCAAGAGCTACACCGACTTCCTGCCGAGCCTGAACCTGTCCTTCGAGCTGCCGGCGGAGAACACCCTGCGCTTCGCCATGGCCCGCCAGGTCGCGCGTCCGCGCGTCGACCAGCTGCGCGCCTCGATGGAGTTCGGCGTGGACACCAGCACCGGCCGTCCGGGCGCCAGCGGCGGCAACCCGAACCTGGATCCGTGGGTGGCCAACGCCATCGACCTGTCCTGGGAGAAGTACTTCGGCAACCGTGCCTACGTGGCCGCTGCGGTGTTCTACAAGGACCTGCGCAGCTACATCTACACCCAGACCCGCGACGGCTACGACTTCACCAACCAGGTCGAGCAGTGGCTGGCGGTCAACGGTGACACCATCGACATCCCGGTGCAGAACACCGGCAACTACAGCGCGCCGTTCAACGGCCAGGGTGGCAGCCTGCGTGGTGCCGAGCTGACCGCGTCGCTGCCGCTGGACCTGTTCTCCGACGCCCTGCGCGGCTTCGGCGTGGTGGCCAGCGCCAGCTACAACGACAGCGACATCCAGATCCTGGATCCGGAAAGCGCCAGCAGCGTGGGCAGCGATCCGATCATGCTGCCGGGCCTGTCCAAGCGCGTGTACAACTTCACCGCGTACTACGAGAACAACGGCTTCGAGATCCGCGTCAACCAGCGCAAGCGTTCGGACTTCATCGGCGAGATCGGCAACTTCGACGGCGTCCGCACCCTGCGTTACGTCGAGGGCGAGGACGTGATCGACGCCCAGGTGGCCTACAGCTTCGCCCAGGGCAGTTCGCTGCAGGGCCTGAGCCTGTACCTGCAGGGCAGCAACCTCAACAACTCGCGTTACCGCACCTACGCCGGCACCAAGGACCGTCCGCTCGAGACCGTCGAGTGGGGCCGCACCTGGCTGGTGGGCGCGAGCTACAAGTTCTAAGCGCGAACGGACACCTCCCTGTAGTACCTTGGCCCGCCCTCACCGGCGGGCCATTTTTTTGCCGTCCGGTGGCGCCCGCCTTGCCGCGGGGATGGGCCGGAGGTCATGCCAACTTCCCGCATGGGCAGCCGCGCGGGCAGGGTGGTATCCAGTCGTTTTCACCACGCACGGAGAGCCCCATGGAAACCACCCGCCGCGACCTGCTGAGGCTGGGCGCGCTTGCCGCCGCCTCCGCCGCCGCCCTGCCGGCCCTGGCCGCAGGCGGCGGCGCGCCGGCCGCCGCCGCCACCGACCTGCCGCAGGTGGAGAAGGCCAAGCGCCCGCTCAACATCCTGATCCTTGGCGGCACCGGCTTCACCGGCCCGTTCCAGGTGCGCTACGCGCTGGCCCGCGGGCACAAGGTGACCCTGTTCAACCGCGGCAAGCGACCCTCGCCGGAGTGGCCGGGGGAGGTCGAGCAGCTGCACGGCGACCGCGAGACCGGCGACCTGTCGGCGCTGCGCGGGCGGCGCTGGGACGTGTGCATCGACAACCCGACCAGCCTGCCGTCGTGGGTGCGCGATGCGGGCAAGGCGCTGCGCGGCAAGATCGGGCATTACCTGTTCATCTCCACCATCTCGGTCTACGCCGACGGCAGCCGCCCCGGCATCGACGAGGACGCGCCGCTGGCGCAGTACCGCGGCCGCGATGCCATGGCCGAGACGCGGCAGACCCTGCTGGCCGACATGGAGAACCTGTACGGCCCGCTGAAGGCGCTCAGCGAGGCCGAGGCCTGGAAGCAGTTCGGCGAGCGCACCACCATCGTGCGCCCGGGCTATATCGTCGGCCCGCGCGACGAAACCGACCGCTTCACCTACTGGCCCCTGCGCGTGGCCGACGGCGGGGAAATGCTGGTGCCGGGCGACGGCCAGGACCCGATCCAGGTGATCGACGGCCGCGACCTGGGCGAGTGGATGATCCGCCTGGCCGAGAACGGCACCACCGGCACCTTCAACGCGGTCGGCCCCGGCTACCCGCTGACCATGGACGCGATGCTGCACGGCTGCCAGGCGGTGACCTCGACCCCGCTGCAGCTGACCCACGTGGACCCGGAGTTCCTCGAGGCGCAGGGCGTGGAGCTGCCGATCTGGGTGCCGCGCAACCGCGGCCCGTACGCCGGCTATGGCCAGGTCAGCAACGCGCGCGCGGTGGCCGCCGGGCTGACCTTCCGCCCGCTGGCCAACACCGTGGCCGACCTGCTGGCCTGGTACCGCAGCCTGCCGGCCGAACGCCAGGCCAAGCCGCGCGCCGGCATCGACCGACAGCGCGAGGCCGAGCTGCTGCGTGCCTGGCACGCCCGCGCCGGGTGAGCCGGGCACGCCACCACGCCAGCGGCGTGGCAGGGCCGTTGTTCACGGCCGTGCCACGCCGCGCTGCGTAAGGTCCGGGTCACCTAACGGACGGAGCAGGGCATGATCAAGTGGGCCATCATCTTCCTGGTAATCGGACTGATTGCCGGGGCATTGGGGCTGGGTGGCGTGGCCGGGGTGTCGATCGGCATCGCCAAGTTCCTGTTCGTCGCCGCGCTGCTGATCGCGGTGGTGCTGTTCGTGCTGGGCCTGACCATCTTCCGCAAGGTGACTTGATCTGGTGTCGCGTGCTGGTAATGTCGGCGCCGACATGAGGAGATCCCGGAACCTCGCCCGCGCGGCCTTGCTGCTGCTACTGCTGCTCCCGTCCGTGCTGCCCGCCCGCGACCTAGGCGTGGCCGGGCACCTGCCGCTGCCAGTGCTGGACCTGCAACGTTTCGCGGGCCCCTGGCACCTGGCGGCGTGGTTGCCGGTGGACTTCCAGCGCAAGTGCGTGCGCGAGGCGCGGGTGGAGTACCGGGCCGGCGCAGGCGAGGGCTTCGACGCCCATCAGTCCTGCCTGGACGAGGACGGGCGCCGCATCGGCGAGGACGCCGAGGTGGTGCCGGTGCCCGGCGCGCCCGGCTCGCTGCAGGTCCGTGCCGTGGCCCCGCGCTGGCGCGCCTGGGTGCCGTTCGGCTGGACCCGCCGCTGGGTGCTGGCGGTGGACCCGGAATACCAGTGGGCCCTGGTCGGCGCGCCGGACCGGGACCGCCTGTGGATCCTGTCGCGGCAGCCGCGGGTGGACCGCCTGCTGCTGGCCTCGCTGGTCGGCAAGGCGCAGGAACTGGGTTATCCGGTCGCGGAACTGGTGTTCGACGCCGGCGCACCCGGCAGCGAGGCACGCAGCGTGCCGCACGCGCTGGTGGCCTCGACCAACGAGCCGTTCTGGCAGGCGCGGGTGGATGGCACGGGGCTGGTGCTGACCGGTCCGGACCTGCCGCAGCCGCGCCGCCTGCAGCTGGCCAGCCGCACCGACGCGCTGGTGCCGGGCGTGCAGGCGATCGTGGCGCGCGATGCCCAAGGCACGGTCGTGTTGCGTGTGGCCACCGGGCAGTGCCAGGACAGGATGTCCGGGGCGTGGTACCCGCTGCGCGCGGCGCTGGCGGTGGATGGCGCGGAGGAAGTGCCGGGCTGTGCGCGTCCGGCGGCGATGCCGGCGCCGGGGGAGCCGCGCTAGCCCGTTACAATGGCGGCCGTTTTTTTCCTGCAACGAGGATGCAATGGCTGCCATTCCTTCCTGTCCGCAGTGCGGACTGGACAACACCTACGCCGACGGCGCGCTCTGGATCTGCCCGGACTGCGCCCACGAGTGGACCGAGGAGGAGGGCGCCGAGGCGGAAGCCGGGCTGGTCGTGCGCGACAGCAATGGCAACCCGCTGGCTGCCGGCGACACCGTGGTCGTGATCAAGGACCTGAAGGTCAAGGGCTCCTCGATCCCGCTCAAGCAGGGCACGGTGATCCGCAACATCCGCCTGGTCGAGGGCGATGCGGAGCACATCGAAGGCAACTCGGACAAGATCAAGGGCCTGGTGCTCAAGACCCAGTTCCTGCGCAAGGCCTGAGCGAATCGCCGATCATTGGTGATTGGTGATTGGGCGGGGCGTGTGGCCCGGGCAAGTGCAGCGCAGCGCCGCTGCAGTGCCATGGCGCCCGCGAGGCCTGGCGCTTTGCCACGCGCTGCGTCGTCGTCTGGAGCACCGTTCCCTTCCCGGCGGGATGGGGTAGGGGGGAGGGCCAGGCGCCGACGCAGCTCCCCGATCGCGGCGTAGCCGAACGCCGGCGCCCGGCCATCGCCTGCATGCCCCTCCGCGCGTGTCCGCTATGATTCGGCGTTCGTCCGGCGCCACCGCGCCGCAATCCTTTTCCGGCCACGCTGCCCGCCAGCGTGGCCCGTCCGCAGGAGTCACGCATGCGTTCCAGACCTTTCGGCCGTAGCGGCCACACCGTCGGCGAGATCGGCTTTGGCGCCTGGGCCATCGGCGCGGCCTGGGGCACGGTCGACGACCGCGATTCGATCGCCGCGCTGCACGCGGCGCTGGATGCCGGCCTGGATTTCATCGACACCGCCGACGTCTACGGCGACGGCCACTCCGAGCGCCTGATCGCGCGCGTGCTCAAGGAGCGCGGCGGCAAGCGCCCGTTCGTGGCGACCAAGGCCGGGCGCCGCCTGCCCAGGCAGGAAGTGGCCGGCTACACCGCGCAGAACCTGCAGGAGTGGGTGGACCGCAGCCGCCGCAACCTGGAGATGGAAACCCTCGACCTGCTGCAGCTGCACTGCCCGCCGACCGACGCCTACTACCATCCGGAGATCTTCGAGCACCTGGAGCGGCTGGTGGAGCGCGGTGCGATCGCCCGCTACGGCGTGAGCGTGGAGCGGGTGGAGGAAGCGCTCAAGGCGATCGAGTACCCGAACGTCGCCAGCGTGCAGATCATCTTCAACATGTTCCGCCTGCGCCCGGCCGGGCTGTTCTTCCAGGAGGCCCTGCGCCGCGGCGTGGCGGTGATCGCGCGAGTGCCGCTGGCCAGCGGCATGCTCAGCGGCAAGTTCCGCGCCGATACCCGCTTCGAGGAAAGCGACCACCGCAACTTCAACCGCAACGGCGAGGCCTTCGACGTCGGCGAGACTTTCTCCGGCGTGCCCTACGAGGTCGGCCTGGCGGCAGTGGAGAAACTGCGTCCGCTGGTGCCGGCCGGCGCCACCATGGCCCAGTTCGCGCTGCGCTGGATCCTGATGCACGAGGCGGTGAGCGTGGTCATCCCCGGCGCCAAGAACCCGGAGCAGGCGCTGGCCAACATCGCCGCGGCCGGGCTGCCGGCGCTGCCGGCGGAGGTCATGGCCGAGGTCGTGCGGATCTACGAGCAGGACATCAAGCCGCACGTGCACCAGCGCTGGTGACCCCCGGCGCCGGGGCGCAGGCGGGCGCAACCGTTGGACTTTCCGACAGGAGCAGGCACATGAAGATCCTGGTGGTACTGACGTCCCACGATCGCCTGGGCGAGACCGGCGAGAAGACCGGCTTCTGGCTGGAGGAACTGGCCGCCCCGTACTGGCGCTTCCGCGATGCCGGGGCCGAGGTGGTGCTGGCCTCGCCCCGCGGCGGGCAGCCTCCGCTGGACCCGCGCAGCGATGCGCCGGAGTCGCAGACCGACGATACCCGGCGCTTCCAGGGCGATGCCGCGGCGATGGCGGCGCTTGCCAACACCCGGCCGCTGGCCGAGGTGTCGATGGACGACTTCGACGCGCTGTTCTATCCAGGCGGCCACGGCCCGCTGTGGGACCTGGCCGAGGATCCACGCTCGATCGCCCTGGCCGCGCGCGCGGCCGAAGCCGGCAAGCCGCTGGGCGCGGTCTGCCATGGCCCGGCCGCGCTGCGGCGGGTGCGCGGTGCCGACGGCGCGCCGTTGGTGCAGGGGCGCAAGGTCACCGGCTTCAGCGATAGCGAGGAAGCCGCGGTGGGTCTGACCGGGGTGGTGCCGTTCTCGGTGGAGGCCATGCTGCGCGACAACGGCGGCGAGTACTCCAAGGGGGCCGACTTCCAGCCCCACGTGGTCAGCGACGGCCTGCTGGTGACCGGGCAGAACCCGGCCTCCTCGGCGCCGGCGGCCGAGGCGCTGCTGGCCCTGCTGCGCTGACCCGGCAAGCGCACCTCCACCAATGCCGCCCGGCGCCGCGCGTGCCGCCCGGGTAGACTGCCCGCGCGTCCTTCGCCGCGGCTGGGACTCCATTCCGATGCCCGGGGGATGCCATGCGTCTGGACTGCCACGTGCGATCGCCGGCCCTGCGCGACCCGCCGGCCGCGTTCGCCTTTGCCGGCCGGCAGGACGGTGCCGGAGCCGGCGCCCGGCCGGGTCGATCCCTGCGACCACCTGTTCCACGCTGCCACGGGCGCGGTGCGGTGATGGCCGGGCGCATCTGCCTGTCGACCTTCCTGCTGGCGGTGCTACTCCTGCTGGCCGGCTGCAGCCAGCCGGCATCCCCGGTGCCGGCCACGGCTCCCGCGCACGGAAAGGCCACGGAAGACGACGGCATCGCGGACGCGCCCTGGCCGGCGCCTGGGACCTGTGGGAGGACACCGAGGGCGGCAGCGTCTGCCCGGTCACGCTGCAGGCCACGCCCAACCTCGGCGGGCATGCGCTGGAGGCGGATCCGGCCTGCCTCGCCTCACTGGGCCTGGAAGGCGAGGCGTTTGCCTGGCTGATCGACGGCCGCGACCAGTCGCTGGTACTGGTGGATGCCACGCGCAAGGCCATCGTGCGCCTGCCGCGCAGCGGCGAGCGCGAGTTCTACCTGCCGCGCGACGGCAATCGGCGGTACGGGCTGATGCTCAACCCGGCGCAGTAGTCGCGGCGCCCGCCGGCGATGGTCGCCGGCCAGGCAAGGTTCGCCTACCCCGGCCGGCAGGCCTGCCGCGGCGCGGGTCAGGCGTAGAATGCGTCCCTGGTGTTTTGCGGAAAGCGCGCAGTGGCAGAACAGATATCCGCGGTCCCGGCGTCCGCGGCCCCTGGGGAGGCGCCGGCATCGGCGGCACGCATCGGTCCGGCCTCGCCGGCCGACATCGAGGCCCTGTCCGCGCTGCTGGTGGAGACCGTCGCCAACAACGGCTCGGTCGGCTTCATGCACCCGCTGCCGCTGGACGAGGCGCGTGCGTTCTGGCGCGGCGCGCTGGAGGCGGTCGCGCGCGGCGAGCGCGTGGTGCTGTGCGCCTGGCAGGACGGCCAGCTGCTGGCCACCGGTTCGCTGGCCCTGGTGCAGGCGCCCAGCCAGCCGCACCGCGGCGAGCTGACCAAGGTGATGACCGCGCCGGCGGCCCGCGGCCGCGGCGTCGGTGCGGCCCTGGTGCAGGCGCTGGAACAGGCAGCGCGCGAGCGCGGCCGCCGCCTGCTTACCCTGGATGCCTCGCTGATCGAGGGCGCCACCGCGTTCTACCGCCGCCTGGGCTACCACACCGCCGGCGACATCCCCGAGTACGCCTACAAGCCGCTGGGCGGGCTGGGCGCGACCCGGATCCTGTGGAAGCTGCTGGACGCGCGCGAGCCGGCGCGGACGTTGCCGGTCGACCCGGCCGCCGACGAGCGGTACATGCGCCAGGCCCTGGCCCTGGCCGAGCGCGCGGAGAAGGAATACGACGAGATCCCGGTGGGCGCGGTGGTGGTCTCGGCCGGAGGCGAGGTGATCGGCGAGGGCTGGAACCGCAACATCGCCGACCACGATCCCAGCGCGCATGCCGAGATCATGGCCCTGCGCCAGGCCGGCCGGGCGTTGGCCAACCACCGCCTGGTCGGCGCCACCCTGTACGTGACGCTGGAACCCTGCGCGATGTGCGCCATGGCCCTGGTCCATGCCCGCGTCGCGCGAGTGGTCTACGGCGCGGCCGATCCCAAGACCGGCGCCTGCGGCAGTGTGTTCGACGTCATCGGCGACCCGCGCCACAACCACCGCGTGCTGGTGCAGGGCGGGGTGCTGGGCGAGGAGGCCGGGCGGCGCCTGACCAACTACTTCCGGGCCAAGCGCGGCAAGCCGCCGGTCTGAGCCCGGTTCAGCCCCACGGCGGCAGCGGCCGGGTGGGGCGGTGGTCCATTTCCTCGTTGATCGCGGTCACCGCCAGGGTGGACTCGCGCGCCAGCAGGAAGCTGGCGGCAAACATCGACAGCACCCCGGCCGAAGCCAGCCAGATCGGCAGCGAGCCCAGGCGGTGCCCGACGAAGTTGTCCACGGCCACCGCCAGGCTGGTGCCGACGAAGCAGCTGATGGCGATGTACAGCAGCTGCCCGGCGCGCAGCATCAGCAGGCTACGCAGGCGCTGCAGGGCGATGCGCTTCTCGTACAGCTGCCGCTCGCGCTCGTCGCGCACTTCCGGCAGTTCCCGCAGCAGGGTCCGCGCGCGGTCGATGATCCGGGCCAGGCGGTTGTTGGCCGACAGCAGCAGCGAGGCGGTGGCTGTCAGGAAGAAGGCCGGCGCCAGCATCGCGGCCAAGATGGCATGGGTGCTCGACTCTTGCATCGACCGGGCGTGGATGGGGACCTGCGGTATCATGCCAGCCCCCGCCGCGCCCGCAAGCGCGGCCCCATCACCGTTGGAGTTCCGCAAACGCATGGCCATGGCCGCAGGAATGGACCGCCTGATCTGGATCGACCTGGAGATGACCGGCCTGGACACCGACCGCGATTCCATCCTCGAGATCGCCACCGTCGTCACCGACGCCCAGCTCAACGTGCTGGCCGAGGGCCCCGAGCTGGCCATCGCCCATCCGCTGGAGACCCTGCAGGCGATGGACGAGTGGAACCGCAACCAGCACAGCCGTTCCGGCCTGTGGCAGCGGGTGCTGGACAGCGACGTGACCCTGGCCCAGGCCGAGGCCCGCACCGTGGCCTTCCTCAACGAGTGGGTACCGGCCAAGGCCTCGCCGATGTGCGGCAACTCGATCTGCCAGGACCGCCGCTTCCTGCACCGGCTGATGCCGCGGCTGGAGCAGTACTTCCACTACCGCAACCTGGACGTGAGCACGCTCAAGGAGCTGGCCCGCCGCTGGTGCCCGGAGGTGCTGGCCGGGGTCGGCAAGCAGGCCGCGCATACCGCGCTGAGCGACGTGCACGATTCGATCGCCGAGCTGCGCCACTACCGCCAGTTCCTGGGCAAGTTCGCCGGGCTGCCGGCGGCCTGAGCGTCAGGGGCCGGCCCGCCCCGACTCCGTTGCCGCGCCTGGTCCGCCGGCACGGACCGGCCAGCCGCCCGCGGCAGGCGCCGCCGGCGCTCCCGCCGCCGCGCCGGGGGGACTGGCGCCGGCGCCGGCCGAGGCGCAAACTCCGCCCGTTTCCCGGCCCGGGCCACGGCCCCTAGCCCTGCGCACCGGCCCGGATACAGCGCCGGACGACCCGCCGTGGCGGGTGCATGGCCGACGCGCGACAACCGCCGGGGCCCGCCCACCACGACCCCGCCGCCTCGCCACATGCCGATGTCCCGTTGTCCTCCATGGAGGCAGCATGAAGTACGTCGTACGTGCGTCGGAATTGAACCTGCGGTCCTCGCCCAGGGTGGTTTCGACCAACCGCATCGGCCTGTTGCCGCGCGGGCACGAGGTGGACCTGCTGGAGAAGGCGGCGGCGCCCTGGTGGAAGATCCGCACCCGGCTGGACGGCACCCCGGTCGAGGGCTATGTCTCCTCCGCCTACCTGGTGGCCGGACCGGAAAAGGCGCCCCCGGAGGCGGTGGCGAAGAAGCTGGTGGAGGTGCACCTGCAGACCAGCCAGCCGGTCACCCGCGGCCGCGACGGCGGCCGCGCCTTCGCGCTCAACGAGGCCGGCGCGCCGCGGCGCGATGCCGGCACGCCGGCCGCGCGCGCCGCGCAGCTGCTGGAGATCGTGCACTGGCTGCGGGTGGACAGGAGCGCGCGCTACCTGCGCAAGGGCAGCAGCACCTTCTGCAACATCTACAGCTACGACTACTGCTTCCTGGCCGGCGCCTACCTGCCGCGGGTGTGGTGGACGGCGACCGCGATCAGCGCGCTCAACTCCGGCAGGAGCGTGGCGGTGGTGTACGACCAGACCGTGCGCGAGCTCAACGCCAACAGCCTGCACGACTGGCTGCCGGAGTTCGGGCCGCAGTTCGGCTGGCGCCGGGAGTTCGACCTGGACGCACTGCAGGCGGCGGCCAATGCCGGCGCGGTCTGCCTGGTCTCGGGGAAGAACGCCAACAGCGAGAGCCCCGGCCATATCTGCCCGGTGGTGCCGGAGAAGGGTACGCGGCAGGCCGACCGCAGGAACGGGCGGGTCCACGCGCCGCTGCAGAGCAATGCCGGACGCGAGAACTTCCAGTTCGGGACGCCGCGCTGGTGGACCTCGGCCACGTTCAGGAGCACTTCGTTCTGGATCCATGACTGAGACGGCGGGCGTGCCCAGCGCCGCCAGGGAGGGGATATGGATAGGGAGCAGGCATCCACGCCGATGGAACGTGCCGCCGGACACATGGACGGCACGCTGGGACAGGGGGCCGGGCTGCAGGACCGCGCGGCCCTGGCCGGGGAGGAGGCGCGGCTGGTGGAGCGGCGCCGCGCCCGCGCCGGCATCGACCCCGGCGCGCCGCGCATCGGCCTGGCGCTGTCCGGCGGCGGCATCCGCAGCGCGACCTTCTGCCTGGGCCTGCTGCGCGGCCTGGCGCAGAACGGCCTGCTGAAGCGCTTCGACTACCTGTCCACGGTATCCGGCGGCGGCTACGTGGGTGCCGCGTTCACCCGGGTGGTGCAGAAGATCGGCGTGGTCGAGGCCGAGAACGCCTTCGCCCGCAGCGATTCGGTGCTGCTGGAATGGCTGCGCCGCAACGGCCGCTACCTGACCCCGCGCGGCGCGCGCGACGTCGGCGCGGCAGTGGCCACCTACCTGCGCAGCGCGCTGGCGGTGCACGCGGAGATGGCGGTGCTGGCGGTGCTGCTGGGCGTGCTGGTGGTGCTGCCGCACGCCCTGCACAACGACCTGGACCTGGTGCTGTCCGCGCAGTGGCAACCATGGGCGTCGGCGTGGTTCGTGCTCGCGGCGGCGGCGTGGATGCTGCTGGCCTCCAGCACCCTGGTGCCGTACTGGACCCTGCGCGACCTGCCACGGAAGGCCAACGAGCCGGGGACGCCGCTGCTGGCCATCCTGCCGCCGCGCGCGGCCGACGTGGTGGTGCTGGCGCTGCTGCTGGCGGGCCTGTGGCTGCTGCCCGGGCGCGACCTGGCCTGGCTGCAGCCGCCCTGGGCGGCGCCGTCGGCGGCGTTCTTCCTGTGCCTGTTCGCCGCCGGCACCCTGGCCCGGCATGCCGGGCTGTACCTGCGCCTGTCCGGGCGCTCGGACGAACGCCCCAACACCCGCCTGGCGCAGCAACGCAACCGCCTGACCGAGGCCTTGCGCCGCGCCAATGCGCTGGCGCTGGGGCTGGCCGGGCTGGGCGTGGTCGACGTGCTTACCTGGCAGGTGGCCAAGCTGCTGGAACAGGGCGACCGCTGGCTGGAGGGCGGCCTGACCCTGGGCAGCCTGCTGGTGCTGCTGCGCGCGTTGAGCGAACCGCTGCAGCGCATGGCCCGCTCCTCGGATGGCCCGCATGCGCGCTGGACGCCGAAGCTGCTGAACCTGCTGGGCCTGCTGGTCGGCGCGCTGGTGGTGTGCGCCTGGGTGCTGCTGGTCCAGTGGGTGGTGTTCATCGCCCCGTTGCGGGGCGAGGACGGCGTGCTGGCCTACCTGCCGTTCTGGGCGCGCGCAGCGGTGCTGGGCGCGCTGGCGCTGGCCTGGGTGCTGCTGACCCAGCGCAACCGCGACTGGGTCAATTCCAGCTCCCTGCACGGCTTCTACCGCGCGCGCCTGGTGCGCGCCTACCTGGCGCTGGGCAACGTGCAGCGCTTCGGCCCGCGCCTGGATGGCGAACGGGAATCGCCCGACGCCTGGTCGGTGACCACGGTGGTCCCGGGCGACGACACCGACCTGTCCAGCCACCGTCCCGAGGAAAACGGCGGCCCACTGCACCTGGTCGGGGTGTGCCTGAACCAGACCCGCGAGGCGGCCAGCGGCATGTACAACGCCGACCGCAAGGGCCTGGCCGCCACCATCAGCGCGCGCGGCATGGAGCTGGGCAGGGACCGCTTCCTGCCGCTGGCGCAGATGCGCGACCCGGGCACCCTGGGGCGCTGGATCGCCATTTCCGGCGCGGCGGCCTCGCCGGGCGCGGGCTCCTACACCTCGCGGGGCTGGGCGGTCCTGCTGTTCATGGTGGGGGCGCGCCTGGGGTTCTGGCTGCGTCCGCGCCAGGAGGGCGCCGCGCAGGAGGAGCCGGCGCGCGACGGCCTGCTGCGGCGCGCCGGGCGCTGGCTGGGCACGACCAAGTTCGGCCTGCTGGCCAGCGAGGCGCTGGCGTCCTTCGCCGGGCCGTGCCAGGACTGGTGGTACCTGTCCGACGGCGGGCACTTCGAGAACACCGGCGTGCACGCGCTGCTGCAGCGCCAGCTGGACTTCATCGTGCTGTCCGACTGCGGCGCCGACCCGCGCTACGAGTACGACGACCTGGAGAACCTGGTGCGCAAGGCGCGCATCGACTTCGACTGCGACATCGAGTTCTGCACGCCGGAGGACGCCGCCGCGATGGGCGCGGTCGCCAGCGAGCACCTGGCGGTGCTGGCACCGGAGGACCTGGCCAAGAACTACACCGCGCGCGGCGTGCTGCTGGCGCGGATCTGCTACAACCGCAGCAACCCGGCGCGGCGGCGGCTCGGCACCCTGCTGGTGGTCAAGCCGGCTCTGCACGTGTCGCTGGACGCCGACGTGCTGGCCTATGCCCGCCGCCATCCGCTGTTCCCGCAGCAGCCGACCTCCGACCAGTTCTTCGACGAGGCGCAGTGGGAGAGCTACCACCGCCTGGGCGAGGACATGGGACGGGCGCTGCGGGCGGAGTGGCTGGAGAAGGTGCACGGCTGGAACATGCCGGCGCCAAGGCCGGGGAATGTGCTGGAACCGCTGCGGCGGCCGCCCAAGCCCGAGCCGCAGAAGGCGCCGGTGCCGTTCTGGCGCCCGGAAACCAGGGCCGCAGCGATCGGGGCCACCGTCGGCGTCGGCGTGCTGGGCACGCTGCTGCTACCGATGGCGCAGGCATTGCAGCAGTGGCAGCAGGAACGCAGCGCACGCGAGCAGGCGGTGGAGGCGGTGCTGGACCGCGTGGATGCCATCCGCGAGGCGAGTCCGGACAAGCCGCCCGGCGCGGACGAGCGCGGCGCCGTGCGCCTGCTGGCCGACGCAGTGCGCTACGGTGGGGTATCGGCGCGGGTGCGCCGCCATGCGGCCAGCCGCCTCGCGGGGCTTGCGGCGCTATGCCAGGTCCCCGCGGATCCCGCCGGGAACAGCTGCGATCCGGCACGCCACTGGGTATGCGACGACGTCTGCGGCACGCACCCCGACCAGGACGACCCGTACTGGATGCCCGCGCCGCAGCAGGAGCCCTGCAGGAATCCCCTGCTGGCACGCTTGCCCGCGTGCAACCGGCAACGGCCCGCGGATGCAGGCACGATGGCCATGCCGGAACCGGCCGTGGCTGCCGGCGGCAGTACCGCCTCGACCTACCCGGAGGCCGCGGCGGACCCGGAGGCGCCCGGCATCGACGGGCCGACTGCGCTGCAGTCCGGTCCCGGCGGGGGCAGGGGGCCGGCGTCGGTGCCGGAACCGGGCACGGAGGAGCCGGCGTCGGTGCCGGCGCCGCTTCCGGTCGAAGCGCCGGCTCCGGCACCGCCGGCGTCCGCGCGGGTCCCCGCGCTCGCGGCATGCGGGACGGAAGCGTCGCCCATGACCCTGTACGTGCAGGTACACGACGAGGCCAGCCGTGCCTGGATCGCCGGCCTGCTCAAGGGCGACTCCGATATCGCCCCGGCGCTGGGGAATACGGTGCGCGTGCCCGGCATCGAGAACGTGGTCGCCACCGCGCAGCGCCATGGCCGCAATCCGCCCGCGCCCTGGCCGCGGCCGACCCTGCTGGTCCACCGCCGCGGCAACGAGGGCGACCGCGAGTGTGCCCGCGGGATTGCCGCGGCGCTGGCGGCGCGGGAGCCTGGCCTGGAGGTGCAGGTGCGCGAGCTGGCCGCGTCCATCCGCAGCAACCGCCGCGTGATCGAACTATGGTTGCCGCCCTGCGCCGCGGATGCGGGCACGCCCGGTCCGGCGCGTTGCGAAGCCGTGCCTTAGCGCCGCTGTTCTGCCAGGGCGGGAAAGGGCACAAACAGGAAGGCCATGCCGGCGCACCGGCATGGCCTTCGGTGGCGCGCGGACGGTCCGCTCGCGCGGACCGCAGCGGCTCAGGCGGCGCCGCCCTTGAGCCTGGCCAGGCGCAGCCAGGTATCGACCACGGTGTCGGGGTTGAGCGACACCGACTCGATGCCTTCCTGCATCAGCCACTCGGCCAGGTCCGGGTGGTCGGAGGGACCCTGGCCGCAGATGCCCACGTACTTGCCCTTGGCGCGCGCGGCCTTGATCGCCATCGACAGCAGCTTCTTGACCGCCGGGTTCCGCTCGTCGAACAGGTGGGCGACGATCGAGGAGTCGCGGTCCAGGCCCAGCGACAGCTGGGTCAGGTCGTTGGAGCCGATCGAGAAGCCATCGAAGATCTCGAGGAACTCGTCCGCCAGCAGGGCGTTGGACGGCACCTCGCACATCATGATGATCTTCAGGCCGTTCTCGCCCTGGCGCAGGCCGTTCTTCGCCAGCACCTCGACCACCTTGCGGCCTTCCTCGAGCGTGCGCACGAACGGGATCATCACCCAGAGGTTCTCCAGGCCCATCTCGTTGCGCACGCGCAGCACCGCCTTGCATTCCAGGGCGAAGGCGTCGGCGAAGGACGGATCGACGTAGCGGCTGGCGCCGCGGAAGCCGATCATCGGGTTCTCTTCCTCAGGCTCGTAGCGCTGGCCGCCGATCAGGTTGGCGTACTCGTTGGACTTGAAGTCCGACAGGCGCACGATCACCGGGTTGGGCGCGACCGACGCGGTGAGGGTGGCGATGCCCTCGGCGAGGCGGTCGACGTAGAAGCTGACCGGGTCGGCGTAGCCGGCGACGCGCTCGTCGATCCGGCGCTTGGTGTCCGCGTCCTGGCGGTCGTACTCCAGCAGCGCCTTGGGGTGCACGCCGATGTGGCTGGCGATGATCATCTCCAGGCGCGCCAGGCCGATGCCGGCGTTGGGCAGCTGGCCGAAGTCGAACGCACGCTCGGGATTGGCGACGTTCATCATGATCTTCAGCGGCGCCGGCGGCATGTTGCCCAGGTCGGTGGTGGTGCGCTCGAACGGCAGGCGGCCGGCATAGATGTAGCCGGTATCGCCCTCGGCGCAGCTGACGGTCACTTCCTGGCCGTCCTTGATCAGGTCCAGCGCGTTGCCGGTGCCGACCACCGCCGGCACGCCCAGCTCGCGGGCGATGATCGCCGCGTGGCAGGTGCGGCCGCCGCGGTTGGTGACGATGGCGCTGGCGCGCTTCATCACCGGCTCCCAGTCCGGGTCGGTCATGTCCGCGACCAGGACGTCGCCCGGCTGCACGCGGTCCATGTCCTCCAGCGAGCGCACCACGCGCGCCACGCCGGCGCCGATCTTCTGGCCGATGGCGCGGCCCTCGGCGATCACCTCGCCGCGCTTCTCCAGCGCGAAGCGCTCGATCTGGGTGGCGTGGCCACGCGACTTCACCGTCTCCGGACGCGCCTGCACGATGAACAGCTTGCCGGACACGCCGTCCTTGGCCCATTCGATGTCCATCGGGCGGCCGTAGTGCTGCTCGATGGTCAGGGCCTGGCGCGCCAGCTCGTGCACGTCCTCGTCGGAGAGCGAGAAGCGGTTGCGCAGCTCGGCCGGCGTGTCCTCGGTGCGCACGCGCTCGCCGGGCTGGTCCGAATACACCATGCGGATCGCCTTGCTGCCGAGCGAGCGGCGCAGGATCGCCGGCCTGCCCTGCTTCAGCGTGGGCTTGTAGACGTAGAACTCGTCCGGGTTCACCGCGCCCTGCACGACCATCTCGCCCAGGCCGTAGCTGGCGGTGACGAACACCACGTCGCGGAAGCCGGACTCGGTGTCCAGGGTGAACAGCACGCCGGAGGCACCCACGTCCGAGCGCACCATCAGCTGCACGCCCGCCGACAGGAACACGTCCTCGTGCTTGAAGCCGTGGTGCACGCGGTAGGCGATCGCGCGGTCGTTGTACAGCGAGGCGAACACTTCCTTGACCTTGTGCACGACATCGTCGGCGCCGGTCACGTTGAGGAAGGTCTCCTGCTGGCCGGCGAACGAGGCATCGGGCAGGTCCTCGGCGGTGGCGGAAGAGCGCACGGCCACCGCCACGTCGTCGCCGCCGTTCTCGCTGCACAGCTTCGCGTAGGCGGTGCGGATATCGGCATCCAGCGCCGGCTGCAGCGGGGCCTCGATCACCCACTGGCGGATCTCGCGCCCGGCCGCGGTAAGCGCGTTGACGTCCTCGACGTCCAGCTGCGCGAGCCGGTCGTAGATGCGCTGGTGCAGGTCGTTGTGCGCGATGAAGTCCTTGAACGCTTCGGCCGTGGTGGCGAAGCCACCCGGCACCGAGACGCCGAGGCCGGACAAGTGCCCGATCATCTCGCCGAGGGAGGAATTCTTGCCGCCGACGCGTGCCAGGTCGGCAAGACGAAGCTCATGCAACCACAGGATGTTCTGGTTCAAGTGCGATGCTCCGTGGAGCCACGCCCGGCCGGGCAATGGCCGTGTCCCGAGGTATGTGGGGTGGTTATGATGCCCCTGCGATTTGCGGCATATCAATGTTGATCATGTCATTCAACACGAAACCGGAGACGTCACAGGCATGAGCGCGATCCGCCCTGTTTTCTACGTTTCCGATGGTACCGGTATCACGGCGGAAACCATCGGCCACAGCCTGCTGACCCAGTTCAGCGGATTCCAGTTCGTGACCGACCGCATCGCCTTCGTCGACGACCTCGACAAGGCGCGCGAGGCGGCCGCGCGCATCCGCTCGGCCGGCGAGCGCTACGGCGTGCGGCCGATCGTGGTCAATTCCTGCGTCGATACCCAACTGAGCATGCTCCTGGCCGAAAGCGGGGCGTTGATGCTGGACGTGTTCGCGCCGTTCATCGAGCCGCTGGAGCGCGAGCTCAACCAGCCCCGGCAGGCGAGGGTGGGGCGCGCGCACGGCATCGTCGACTTCGACAGCTACCACCGCCGCATCGAGGCGATGAATTACGCCCTGGCGCATGATGACGGCGTCGCGCTGGACTATGCCGACGCCGACGTGGTGCTGGTGGGCGTGTCGCGCGCGGGCAAGACCCCGACCTGCGTGTACCTGGCGCTGCATTACGGCGTGAAGGCCGCCAACTACCCGCTGACCGACAGCGACCTGGACAACGACAGGTTGCCGGAGCGGCTGCGTCCGTACCGGCGCAAGCTGTTCGGACTGACCATCGATCCGGACCGGCTGCAGCAGATCCGCCAGGAGCGCAGGCCGGATTCGTCCTATTCGCGGCTGGAGACCTGCAGGCGCGAGGTGCAGGCGGCCGAGGCGATGTTCGCGCGCGAGCGCATCCCGACCCTCAGCACCACGCACACCTCGATCGAGGAGATCTCCAGCAAGGTGCTGGCCACCTTCGGCCTGCAGCGGGAGATGTTCTGAACGGCGGCCCGTACGCATGGGGGCCGGCGGCGGGCTTTTCAATGCTGCCGCGCGCGCGCCTTGCCGTGTAGCATCGGGCGCATGCAGCAGGCACTCCCCATCGTCGCGCGTATCCCCAGGATCGGCCGCTTCGGCTGGCTGATGGGGCTGTACGCGGAGAACCACGCCCGCCTGACCCGGCTGTTCGCGCCGGCCGGGCTGGCGTGCGGCAGCTACGTGTCCTCGCTGGGCGACGGCCTGGACGTGCGCCTGGACGTGCTCGAGCGCCACCGCTACACGGTCGAGCTGCGCCTGACCTACGACCTGTGCGACCCGGTGACCGGCGAGCCGGACCCCTCTGCCTACCTGCGCCTGTACAACGACGCCCGCCAGGTCGAGACCACCCACTGCTACGTCGGCCGGCGCTGGCAGGACGTGATCGGCATGTACCCGCCGCCGGCCGAAGTGGTGGGCCACCGCTTGCGCATGAACACCTTCCTGGGCAAGTGGCTGCAGTACCTGGCCGAGCAGGGCCACGGCGTGGCCACGCTGCGCCCGGCGCCGCCGCTGGCCGCGCCGCGGGCACCGCTGGCGGCCGTGGCGCGGGACTGACCATGGGCTTCGATCCGCGTTCCGTGCCGCTGTCGGTGCTGGACCTGGCACCGGTGTGCGAGGGCTCGGACGTCTCCGCCGCGCTGGCCAACAGCGTCGACCTGGCCCGCCATGCCGAGGCCCTGGGCTACCGCCGGTTCTGGCTGGCCGAGCACCACAACATGCCCGGCATCGCCAGCGCCGCCACCGCGGTGCTGATCGCGCACGTGGCCGCGCATACCTCGAAGATCCGGGTTGGCGCTGGCGGGATCATGCTGCCCAACCATTCGCCGCTGCAGGTGGCCGAGCAGTTCGGCACCCTGGCCGCGCTGCATCCGGGCCGGATCGACCTGGGCGTGGGCCGCGCGCCGGGCACCGACCACGCCACCGCGCGGGCGCTGCGCCGCTATTTCGACTCCGCCGAGCAGTTCCCGCAGGACGTGCAGGAGCTGCTGCGCTATTTCGAGCCGGTGCAGCCGGGCCAGGCGGTGCAAGCCGTGCCCGGCGCCGGGCTCGGGGTGCCGGTGTGGATCCTGGGTTCCAGCCTGTTCGGCGCGCAGCTGGCCGCGGCGCTGGGCCTGCCGTACGCGTTCGCCTCGCACTTCGCCCCGGATGCGCTGGAGGAAGCCCTGCTGGTCTACCACCGGCACTTCCGGCCCTCGAAGCACTGCGCCGAGCCGCACGTGATGCTGGCGGTGAACGTGGTGGCCGCGGCCACCGACGCCGAGGCGCGGCGGCTGTTCACCACCCCGCAGCAGGCCTTCGTGAACCTGCGCCGCGGCCGCCCGGGACTGATCCCGCCGCCGGTGGACGACATCGAGGCCTACTGGAACCCGCAGGAGAAGGCCGGGGTGGAGCGGGCGCTGGCCTGCAGCGTGGTCGGCAGCCGCGACACCGTGGCCGAGGGCCTGGCGCGCTTCGTCCAGCGCCACCGCCCGGACGAGCTGATCGTGGTGGCCAACCTGCACGACCACCAGGCCCGGCTGGAGTCCTACCGGATCGCGGCCGAGGCCTGGGGCCTGGCGGCCGCCGGTTGACCACCTGAACGGCGCCGACGGACGGCGCTCGCTATTCCGGACGAATACGGGTATCGTGCCCTCACTGTGTTTGCATGGGTCACCGTGAATCGTGGCCTGATGCAGTCGATCCGACGATCGCGCTACATCGTTCCGCTTTGCCTAACACCTGCAACCCAGTACCCGCCGCGGATGTCCCGCGACCGGGTTTTCCCATTTTTCCGTTGAGGAGTTAGCAAACATGTCCGATCGTCAGACCGGTACCGTCAAGTGGTTCAACGACGCCAAGGGCTTCGGCTTCATCACCCCGGAGAGCGGTGCCGACCTGTTCGTGCATTTCCGTTCGATCCAGGGCTCGGGCTTCAAGTCGCTGCAGGAAGGCCAGAAGGTCTCCTTCATCGTCGTGCAGGGCCAGAAGGGCCTGCAGGCCGACCAGGTCCAGGCGCTGTAACTGATTGGCCTTCCCGGCTCGCGCCGGGATCGCAGACCGGAACGCCGGGGGCGCAAGCCTCCGGCGTTTTCCGTTTCCGGGCCCGGCGCGCGGCGCAACGGATGGCAAACGCCGGCCGTGCGAGGATGGGCGCAGTCGAACAGGAGTTGCCGATGCTGACCGTCCATCACCTGGAAAATTCCCGTTCCCAGCGCGTGCTGTGGCTGCTGGAGGAACTGGAGCTGCCGTACCACGTGGTGCACCACAGGCGCGACCCGAAGACCCTGCTGGCGCCGCCGGAGCTGCGCGCCGTGCACCCGCTGGGCAAGGCCCCGGTGCTGGTGGATGGCGGCCAGGCGCTGGCCGAATCCGGTGCGATCCTGGAATACCTGGTCGAGCGCTACGACACCGGCTATGCGCTATCGCCGCCGCCGGAACCGGCGCTGGCCGAGGAGCGCCTGCTGTACCGCTACTGGATGCACTACGCCGAGGGCTCGGCCATGCCGCCGATGCTGCTGTCGCTGGTGCTGCGCCGGATCCGCAACGCGCCGATGCCGTTCTTCGCCCGGCCCATCGCCCGCGCCATCGTCGACCGCACCCTGGCCGGCTTTGTCTCGCCGCAGGTGAAGCTGCACCTGGACTGGATGGAGCAGGCGCTGGACGGCGGCGGCTGGTTCGCGGGCGAGCGCTTCACCGCGGCCGACATCCAGATGAGCTTCCCGATCGAGGCCGCGGCGGCGCGCGCCGGGCTGGACGGCCACCCGAACCTGCGCGGCTTCCTCGAGCGCATCCACGCGCGCCCGGCCTACCAGCGGGCGCTGGAGCAGGGCGGCCCGTTCGCGGTCGCCACCGGCTGATCCGCCCGCCGGCGGCGACCCATGCGGATCGGATTCGACAACAGCTTCCTGCGCGAACTGCCCGGCGACCCCGAGGCCGGGCCGCGCGTGCGCGAGGTCTTCGCGGCCTGGTCGCGGGTGGATCCCACCCCGGTGGCCGCGCCGCGGCTGCTGGCCTGGTCGCCCGAGGCCGCGGCCCTGGCCGGGCTGGACGCCGCCGACGCCGAGCACCCGGACTTCGCCCGCGTGTTCGGCGGCAATGCGCTGCTGGAAGGCATGCAGCCGTGGGCGGCCAACTACGGCGGCCACCAGTTCGGCAGCTGGGCCGGGCAGCTGGGCGATGGCCGCGCGATTTCGCTGGGCGAGGCGATCGGGCCGGACGGCGGGCGCTGGGAACTGCAGCTCAAGGGCGCGGGGCGCACGCCGTACTCGCGTTTCGGCGACGGCCGCGCGGTGCTGCGCTCCTCGATCCGCGAGTTCCTGTGCAGCGAGGCCATGCACCACCTGGGCATCCCCACCACGCGCGCGCTCAGCCTGGTCGGCACCGGCGAGGAGGTGGTGCGCGACATGTTCTACGACGGCCATCCGCGCCCGGAGCCCGGTGCCGTGGTGTGCCGGATGGCGCCCAGCTTCCTGCGCTTTGGCAGCTGGCAACTGCCGGCCTCGCGCGGCGATACCGCGCTGCTGCGGCGGCTGGCGGACCATGTCCAGCGCCACCACTTTCCGGACCTGCATGGACTGGGCCCGGCCGGCGACGCGGAATGGTTCGCGCAGGTGTGCGAGCGCACCGCGTGGATGGTGGCCGGCTGGATGCGGGTGGGCTTCGTCCACGGGGTGATGAACACCGACAACATGTCCATCCTCGGCCTGACCATCGACTACGGTCCCTATGGCTGGCTGGAGGACTACGACCCGGACTGGACGCCCAACACCACCGACGCCCACGGCCGCCGCTACCGCTATGGCGCCCAGCCGCAGGTGGCGTACTGGAACCTCACCCGGCTGGCGCAGGCGCTGGCGCCGCTGTTCGGCGGGGCCGCGCCGCTGGAGGCCGGGCTGCAGCGCTACCTGGACGCCTGGGCCCGGGCCGAGCGGGAAATGGTGGCCGGCAAGCTGGGCCTGGCCCGCGCCGGCGCCGGTGACGTGGCCCTGTTCGAGGACCTGTGCCGGGTGCTGCAGGCCGGGCAGTTCGACCTCACCACGTTCTTCCGCCAGCTTGGGGAGGTGGATCCGGCCACGGCCAGGCCGGCGGACTTCGCGGCGGTGTCCTACGACGCCGTCGCGGCCGCGGCGGTGTCGCCGGCGTTGCAGGAGTGGCTGGCACGCTACGCCGCGCGCCTGGCCGACGACCCGCTGGCGCCACCACGGCGGCGCGAACGCATGCGCCTGGCCAATCCGCGCTACGTGTTGCGCAACTGGCTGGCGCAGGAGGCCATCGACCGTGCCGAGGCCGGCGACCTGGCGTCGGTGGCGACGCTGCTGGAGGTGATGCGCCGCCCGTACGAGGACCAGCCTGGACGGGAGCACTACGCCGGCCTGCGCCCCGAATGGGCGCGCCATCGCGCCGGCTGCTCGATGCTGTCCTGCAGCTCCTGACGGCGTTACCGTTTGCGCATCCCGTCCGTCCGGAGAGCTTCCCCGATGTCCGCAACAATCGCCGAACCCGCCACCCAGCCGGCCTGGGCCTCGCTGGTCCGCGAGATCCCGGACTTTCCCTCGCCGGGCATCGTGTTCCGCGACATCTGCCCGCTGCTGGCCGATGCCGACGGCCTGGCCGCGATGCTCGACGACCTGGCCGCGCCATGGCGCGGCGTGGCGATCGACCTGGTGGCCGGGATCGAGGCGCGCGGCTTCATCCTCGGCGCCGCGCTGGCGCCGCTGCTGGGTGCCGGCTTTCTGCCGCTGCGCAAGCCGGGCAAGCTGCCCGGGCCGGTGGTCGAGGAACAGTACGCGCTGGAATACGGCAGCGACCGGCTGCAGCTGCAGGGCGGCGCGGTCGCGCCGGGCACCCGCGTGCTGCTGGTGGACGACGTGCTGGCCACCGGCGGCACCCTGGCCGCGGCGGCCCGGCTGCTGGCACAGCAGCAGGCCCGGGTGGTCGGGGCGGGGGTGCTGATGGAGCTGGTGGCCCTCGGTGGCCGTGCCCGCTGGGAAATCGACGCGCCGCTGGTGGCCTTGCTGAGGCACTGAGGCGGGATCGGGTTCGGGATTCGGGATTCGTGGTTGGTGCTTCGCGGGGCGCGTAGTCCGGACAACGCGGCGCATCCGGGGGCGCGACGCGCGCCCCGGTAGGCAGGGTCAGAGCCTGCGTACGCGGAAGCGGCGGCCCTTGATCCTGCCGGCTTCCAGCCGCTGCAGGGCGCGTTCCGCCTGTGCGTTGGCGATGGCCACGTAGGAGCGGGTGGCCGCAATCACGATCTTGCCGATGGCCGATCCGGGCAGGCCGGCCTCGCCGGTCAGGGCGCCGAGGATGTCGCCGGGGCGCAGCTTGTCGGTCTTGCCGCCGTCGATGCGCAGGGTGGTCATCGGTGCCCGTGCCGGCTGGGCGGGGCGGCCGGTGGCCAGCGGCGCGTTCTCGCGCGGCGGCGGGCTGTCCTGGGCGGCGGCGATCATCTCCGCGCGCGCGTTCTCGCGGCCGGCGACCAGGCTCAGGGCCAGGCCACGGCGGCCGGCACGGCCGGTGCGGCCAATGCGGTGGCGGTAGGCGTCCACGTCGGTGGGCAGCTCGTAGTTCACCACCGCGGCCAGGTCCTCCACGTCCAGGCCGCGCGCGGCCACGTCACTGGCGACCAGCACGTTGCAGCTGCGGTTGGCCAGCTGCAGCAGCACTTCGTCGCGGTCGCGCTGCTCCATGTCGCCATGCAGGGCCAGGGCGGAAAAGCCGAACTGGCGCAGCGAGCCGGCGACCTCGTCCACGTCCTTGCGGGTATTGCAGAACACCACCGCCGATTCGGGGCGATGGCGCAGCAGCAGGCCGGCCACGGCCTTCTGCCGGAACTGCGGGTCCACGTCGAAGAAGCGCTGCTCGATGTCCGGCGCCGATTCACCGCCGTCCACCGAGACCTCCACCGGATCGCGCAGCAGCTGGCGGGCGAGTTCGCGGATCGCATCGGGGAAGGTGGCCGAGAACAGCAGGGTCTGGCGCTGGCCGTGGCAGCGGTTGGCGATCTCGCGCACCGGCTCCTCGAAGCCCATGTCCAGCATGCGGTCGGCCTCGTCCAGCACCAGGGTGCGGACCACGCCCAGGTGCAGCACGCGCTTGCGGGCCAGCTCCTGCACCCGGCCCGGCGTGCCGACCACGACCTGCGGGTCGTGCGCCTGCAGCGAGGCGATCTGCGGCTCCAGCGCCACGCCGCCGGTGAGCACGCTCAGCTTGAGGTTGGGGATGCCGGTGGCCAGGCGGCGCAGCTGGCGGCCGACCTGGTCGGCCAGCTCGCGGGTCGGGCACAGCACCAGCGCCTGGCAGCGCGATTGGCCCGGATCCAGCCGCTGCAGCAAGCCCAGGCCGAAGGCGGCGGTCTTGCCGCTGCCGGTGGGCGCCTGCGCCAGCAGGTCGCGGCCTTCCAGGATCGGCGGCAGTGACTGCGCCTGGATCGGCGTGGCGGCGGTATAGCCCAGCGCGTCCAGTCCGGGACGCAGGGCGGGGGAGAGCGGCAGCGCGGCAAAGTCGGTCATGCGCCATTCTCGCAGGTGTGGCCCGTACAATGCGCGGATGCATTTGATCACCCTGCAGAAAGTCGACTACAGCGTCGGCGGCCCGTTGTTGCTGGAACATGCCGACCTGTCGATCGAGCCGGGCGAACGCATCGCCCTGATCGGCCGCAACGGCGCCGGCAAATCCACCCTGCTCAAGCTCATCGCCGGCGAACTGCAGCCGGACGATGGCCAGGTGCGGGTCCAGGCAGGCGTGCGTGTGGCGCGCCTGGAGCAGGAGGTGCCCGGCGGCACCGAGGGCAGCGTGTTCGACGTGGTCGCCGGCGGCCTGGGCGAGCTGGGCACCTGGCTGGCGCAGTTCCACCAGATCAGCCATGCCGCGGAATTCGACGCGGCGCAGCTGTCGCGGGTGCAGGCGAAGATCGACGCGGCCGACGGCTGGGCCCTGGACCGGCGCGTGGCCGAGGTGCTCAGCCGCCTGGAGCTGGATGGCGATGCGGTGTTCGCGCGCCTGTCCGGTGGCATGAAGCGCCGCGTGCTGCTGGCGCGCTCGCTGGTTTCCGCGCCGGACGTGCTGCTGCTGGACGAGCCGACCAACCACCTGGACATCGAGGCGATCGACTGGCTGGAGGGCTTCCTGAAGGAGTGGAGCGGCAGCGTGGTGTTCGTCACCCACGACCGCCGCTTCCTGCGCGCCCTGGCCACCCGCATCGTCGAGATCGACCGCGGCCAGGTCACCAGCTGGCCGGGCGACTGGGCCAACTACGAGCGCCGCCGCGAGGAGCGGCTCAACGCCGAGGCGCAGGAGAACGCGCGCTTCGACAAGCTGCTGGCGCAGGAGGAAGCCTGGATCCGCCAGGGCACCAAGGCCCGCCGCACCCGCGACGAAGGCCGCGTGCGCCGGCTCAAGGCCATGCGCGTGGAACGCGCCCAGCGCCGCGAACTGTCCGGCAACGTGCGCATGGAGGCTGCCCAGGGCGAGTCCTCCGGCAAGAAGGTCATCGAGGCCAGGGACCTGCATTTCGCCCACGGCGGGCAGGTGATGGTGCGCGGCTTCTCCACCACCGTGCTGCGCGGCGACCGCATCGGCCTCATCGGCCCCAACGGCAGTGGCAAGACGACCCTGCTGAAGCTGCTGCTGGGCGAACAGCAGCCGCAGGCCGGCGAGGTGAAACTGGGCACCAACCTGCAGGTGGCCTACTTCGACCAGTACCGCGCGACCCTGCGCGAGGACTGGAACGCGATGGAGAACGTGGCCGGCGGCCGCGACTTCGTCGAGATCAACGGCTCGCGCAAGCACGTGCTGGCCTACCTGCAGGACTTCCTGTTCACGCCCGAGCGCGCGCGTGCGCCAATCACCCGCCTGTCCGGCGGCGAGCGCAACCGCCTGCTGCTGGCGCGCCTGTTCGCGCAGCCATCCAACCTGCTGGTGATGGACGAGCCGACCAACGACCTGGACGTGGAAACCCTGGAGCTGCTGGAAGACCTGCTGGCCGACTACAACGGCACCCTGCTGCTGGTCAGCCACGACCGCGACTTCCTCGACAACGTCGTGACCTCTACGTTGGTGATGGAAGGCGAGGGGCGGGTGGGCGAGTACGTGGGCGGCTACAGCGACTGGCTGCGCCAGCGCCCGGCACCGCCGGCGCCGAAGCCCGCCGCGGCCAGGCCCGCGCCGGCCCCGGCCGCCGCGCCCGCGGCGCCGGCGCCGGCCGGCAAGCGCAAGCTCAGCTACAAGGATGCGCGCGAGCTGGAGCAGCTGCCGGGCCGGATCGAGGCGCTGGAAGCTGAGCTGGCGGAACTGGCCGCGGCCATGTCCGACCCGGCCTTCTACCAGCAGGATCCGGGCGTGGTCGCCGCGCATGGCAAGCGCATGGCCGATGCCCAGGCCGAGCTGGACGCCGCCTACGCCCGCTGGGCCGAACTGGACGGCTGAGCCCGGCCGCGCATCGCATGCACCCGGCCGCTGCCGGCGCGCGACGGGCCCGGGGCGGGCTACTTCGCGCGGCCGGTATTGCGCGGCGTGCTGTCCGGCGCCAGGAACGCCCAGAACGGCACCCCGGCCTCGGCCCACCAGCGCACTGCATCGTCCAGTACCTCGACCAGGGTCTGCAGGTCCTGCGGGCGGGTGCCCTGCAGCCCGGCGAAGCCGTCGATCGCCAGCAGGTAGCCCGGAGCGGGCGCCCAGGACAGGTCGCGCAGCGCATCCAGCAGGCCATCCCAGTTGCGGCCCCAGCCGGCCGGGAAGTCCAGCGTGGTGGCGATGCGCAGCAGCAGCGCGGCCTTGTCGCGGCAGCCCTCCAGATCGATCCGCCGCACCAGCAGGCCGGCATCGCGCGCGGCCGCGGCCAGCGCCGCCAGGTCGGCGGCGGCAACCTCGTAGACGCCGGCGCGGGTGGCATCGTCCAGGCCGAGGTCGAATCCGGAGTGGGTCATGGCCGTGCCTCCGCCATGGGCACCTGGAAGGCGCGGAAGCTGCCGTAGTGGTCGGCGCTGTAGTACCACTCGGTTGGCGGATCGCCGCCGGTGACGATGCGGCGTGCGCCACGGTGCGGCACGCCGGGCGTCGGCACGGTGTACTCGCGGTAGTGGCCGCGCGGGCGCGGCGGCAACCGGCCTTCGCGGTTGGCGAACACGCTGCCGTCCTGGCGGTGCGGGAACGGGCCGCCCTGCCGGATGGACGCGACCACCGGGCCGGCTTCCGCCGGCAGGAACGCCGGCAGCGTGGTTGGCACGGCCTGCGCGGAGGCGGCTGCTGGCGCAGGGGGAGGCACGAGCTGCTCCGGTCCGGGGCGCTGCAGCCAGGCCAGCCCGGCCAGCAGCAGGGCCGCCGCCAGCAGGGGCAGGGTGCGGGTCAGGGGGGCGCGGCGCGAAGCGGACATGCCTGCCAGTATGCGGTTGGCACGCGCGGGATGGGCGCGGCCTGCACGCTTCGTTCGCGCGCGCTTCACGCAATGCCGCGGTCGCGGCGTTTTCCACCGGCGGAACGCCGGCTTTTCACTCCGCGGACCTTGGTTGCCCGCGCCGGCATCCCTACACTGTCGGGGCCGCCCGACTTTCCGGGCACGCCATCAAGGAGACCAACATGGCCTACACCCTTCCCGAGCTGCCGTATGCCTACGATGCGCTGGAGCCGCACATCGATACGGAGACGATGAAGATCCACCACACCAAGCACCACCAGACGTACATCAACAACGTCAACGCCGCGCTGGAAGGCACCGAGTACGCCGACCTGCCGGTCGAGGAGCTGGTGAAGAAGACCAAGTCGCTGCCGGAGAACCTGCAGGGCGTGGTGCGCAACAACGGCGGCGGCCATGCCAACCACAGCCTGTTCTGGACGGTGATGTCGCCCAATGGCGGCGGCCAGCCCAAGGGCAAGGTGGGCGAGGCCATCGAGAAGGAGCTGGGCGGCTTCGAGAAGTTCAAGGAAGCCTTCACCAAGGCGGCGCTGACCCGTTTCGGCAGCGGCTGGGCCTGGCTGAGCGTCACCCCGGACAAGAAGCTGGTGGTCGAATCCTCGGCCAACCAGGACAGCCCGCTGATGGACGGCAACACCCCGATCCTGGGCCTGGACGTGTGGGAGCACGCCTACTACCTGAAGTACCAGAACCGCCGCCCGGACTACATCGGCGCGTTCTACAACGTGGTCAACTGGGACGAGGTCGAGCGCCGCTACCAGGAGGCGATCAAGTAAGCCTCCCGGCTTCCTTCGGTCCCGCGAGAACGCCCCGGCCATGCCGGGGCGTTTTTCTTTGGCTCATCTCCCGATCGGGCGCGTAGCCCGGGCAAGCGGGACGCACCGCGCCGCTGCAACGCCAGGGCTCGCGGCGGCTCCGCCACGCGCTTCGACCTTGCGCGTGCGCATACGCGGGGGCATCCCAAGGTAGTGGCTACCCCGGATGCGGCCTTCAGCCTTGTCCGGGCTACGCGCAAAAAGAAGCCCCGGCAGGGGCCGGGGCTTCCAGGCTGGCGCTTGCGGCGACGGCTTACTGCGTGATCGCGGTGCCTTCGCGCTGCTGCTTCTCCAGGTATTCCTTCGACGGCTCGTCGAGCTTGTCGCCAAGCACGCGGCGGACGACCACGAAGAACACCGGGATCATCAGCAGGCCGAGGAAGGTGGCGAACAGCATGCCGCCGATCACGCCGGTGCCGATGGCGTGGCGGGCGTTGGCGCCGGCGCCGGTGGACAGGGCCATCGGCACCACGCCCATGATGAACGCGAACGAGGTCATCAGGATCGGGCGGAAGCGCAGGCGGGCCGCCTCCACGGTGGCGTCGCGCAGGGTCTTGCCGGCCGCACGCTGTTCCACCGCGAACTCCACGATCAGGATCGCGTTCTTGGCCGCAAGACCAATGATCGTAATCAGGCCGATCTTGAAGAAGATGTCGTTGGGCAGGCCGCGGGCCAGGCTCAGCAGCACCGCGCCCAGCACGCCCAGCGGGACGACCAGCAGCACCGCCACCGGGATCGACCAGCTCTCGTACAGCGCGGCCAGGCACAGGAACACCACCACGATCGACAGCACCAGCAGCAGGGTCGCGGTGTTGCCGGCCAGGATCTCCTGGTAGGACATGCCGGACCAGTCGAAGCCGAAGCCCGGCGGCAGGTCGTTGTTGACGATGCCTTCCATGATCGCCATGGCCTCGCCCGAGCTGTGGCCCGGGGCCGGCGAGCCGACGATGTTGACCGCGGCGTAGCCGTTGTAGCGGTTCAGCGACGGCGGGTTGGTGGCCCACTTGGCATCGACCACGGTCGACAGCGGGATCATCCCGCCCTCGGCGTTGGGCGTGTAGTAGTGGGCCAGCGACTCGGCGCCGGTGCGGTACGGGGCGTCGGCGCGCAGGTTCACGCGCTTGATGCGGCCTTCGTAGAAGAAGTCGTTGGCGTACACCGGCGCCAGCATCAGGCTGATGGCGTTGTAGATGTCGCCGACCTGCAGGCCCATGGCCTGCGCCTGCACGCGGTCGACCTTCAGCTGCAGCTGCGGGGCGTCCTCCAGGCCGTTCGGGCGCACGCCCATCAGGCCGGGGTTCTGCGAGGCGGCGCCCAGCAGCATGTTGCGTGCCTGGGTGAGCGCGGCCTGGCCCTGGCCGGTGCGGTCCTGCAGCCACATGTCGAAGCCGCCGAACTGGCCCAGGCCCTGCACGGTCGGCAGGTTGACCACGAAGATGGTGGCCTCCTTGATCCCGAACAGGGCGCCGTTGGCCTGCTGGATGAACTCCGGCGCGGTCAGCTTGCGCTCGTCCCAGGGCTTGAGCTTGATGAAGCCCATGCCCACGTTCTCGCCCTGGCCGATGAAGCTGAAGCCGGCCACCTGCAGCATGCTCTCGAAGCCCTCGAGCCCTTCCAGGCGCTCGCGCATCTGCTGGAACACGCCCTGGGTGCGCTGCAGGCTGGCGCCCGGCGGCAGCTGGACGATGGCCAGCGCATAGCCCTGGTCCTCCTCGGGCAGGAAGCTGCCGGGCATGCGCGAGAGGCTGAAGCCGCACAGCACCGCCAGCACCACGAACAGGATCATCCAGCGCGGGGCGTGCTTGACCGCGCTGCCGATGTGGCCGACGTAGGTCTTGCTGATCCGCTCGTAGTACTTGTTGAAGGTGCGGAACACCCAGTTGGAGTTGGCGTGGTGGCTGGGCTTGAGGAAGGTCGCGCACAGCGCCGGGGTGAAGCCCAGCGCCAGGAACGCGGAGAAGCCCATGGCGATGGCGATGGTCAGCGCGAACTGCTTGTAGATCTCGCCGGCCGCGCCGCCCTGCAGCGCCGAGGGCACGAACACCGCGGCCAGGACCACGGTGATGGCCACCACCGCGCCGGTGATCTGGCCCATCGCCTTGACCGTGGCCTCGTGGGGCGGCAGCCCCTCCTCGGTCATGATGCGCTCGACGTTCTCGATCACCACGATGGCGTCGTCGACCACGATGCCGATCGACAGCACCAGGGCGAACAGGGTCAGCTGGTTGATGGTGAAGCCGATCACCGACAGGCCGACGAAGGTGCCCAGCAGGGCCACCGGGATGACCAGGGTCGGGATGATGGTGGCGCGGATGTTCTGCAGGAAGATCAGCATCACCAGGAACACCAGCACCACCGCCTCGAACAGGGTCTTGACGACCTCCTTGATCGAGATCTTGACGAAGGTGGTGGAGTCGTACGGCGAGATCCAGGTGACGCCGGCCGGGAAGGTGGCCTGCAGCTCGTCCATCTTCGCGCGCACCGCGTCGGCCACGTTGAGGGCGTTGGCGCCGGGCAGCAGCTGGATCGCGAAGGCGCCGATCGGCTTGCCGTTGTAGCGGGTGTCGAAGCCGTAGGCGCCCGGGCCGAAGGCCACGCGCGCCACGTCCTTCAGGCGCACGGTGGTGCCGTCGGCGTCGGCGCGCAGGATGATCTCCTCGAACTGCTCCGGCGAGCTGAAGCGGCTCTCGGCCGAGACCGTGGCGGTGAACGCCTGGCCCTCGGGCGCAGGGTCGGAGCCGACCGAGCCGGCCGCGAACTGCACGTTCTGGGCGCGCACGGCGGCCAGCACCTGGGTCGCCGACAGGCCGTAGCCCTGCAGCTTCTCCGGGTCGAGCCAGATGTTCATCGCGTACTCGGCGCCGAACTGCTGCACGCTGCCGACACCGGGGATGCGCGAGATCTGGTCGATCACGCGCGAGCCGTTGAGGTCGTTCAGCGCGTTGCGGTCGACCGCCGGGTTGTCGGAGACCAGGCCGACCACCATCAGGAAGCCGGCGTTGGCCTTGGCCACGACCACGCCCTGCTGGGTCACCTCGCTGGGCAGGCGCGGGGTCGCCAGGGAGACCTTGTTCTGCACCTGGACCTGGGCGATGTCGGGGTCGGTGCCGGTCTCGAAGGTCAGGGTGATGCTGGCGCGGCCGGTGGCGCTGGAGGAGGAACTGAAGTACAGCAGGTGGTCGATGCCGGTCAGCTGCTGCTCGATCACCTGGGTGACCGCCTTCTCCACCGTCTCGGCGCTGGCGCCGGGGTAGGTCGCGCTGACCGTCACCTGCGGCGGGGCGATGTTGGGGTAGGACTCCACGCCGAGGCCGAGGATCGAGATCACGCCCGCGAGCGAGATCAGGATCGCAACGACCCAGGCGAAGACCGGGTGGTTGATGAAGAACTTGGGCATTGGGGGAAGTCCTTACTCGGCCGGCTGCGCTTCGGCGGCCGCGTCGTCGGCCGCGGCTTCGCCGGCGGGGGCCTGCGCCGGCGCCGGCTGGCCGTTGCCGGCGGCGTCCTGGCCCGGCTGCCACGGGGTGGCCTTCACGGTGGCGCCCTCGCGCACCTTCTGCACGCCGGACACGATCACCTTGTCGCCGGCCTCCAGGCCGGAGGTGACCAGCCAGTTGCCGCCCTCGGCGACGCTGGCCTCGACGTTCTTGCGCGAGACCGCGCCCTCGTCGTTGGCGGTCATCACGTAGGCGCCGTTGGCGTCGCGCAGCACCGCGGCCTGCGGCACCATGAACACGCCGGCGACCTGGCCCAGGTTGGCCTTGAGGGTCACGAAGCTGCCCGGCAGCAGGGTCTTGTCCGGGTTGGGAATGACCGCGCGCAGCGACACCGCGCCGGTGGCCGGGTCGACCGTGGTGTCGGAGAAGTCCAGGGTGCCGGCCTGGTCGTAGGTGCGGCCGCCCGGCAGCAGCACCTGCACGGTCGACTTGCCGGCGCCGGCCAGCGACACGTTGGCCGAGGTGCGCAGGCGCTCCAGCTCGGTCGAGCTGATCGAGAAGTTGGCGTACAGCGGGTCCAGCTGGTCCACGGTGGTCAGCAGGGTGGCCTCGCCCTGGCCGACCAGGGCGCCCTCGGTCACCTGCTGCTTGCCGGCGCGGCCGGGGATCGGCGAGGTCACGCGGGCGTAGCCGAGGTTGATCTCGGCGGTGCGCACGGCGGCGCGGGCGGCCTCGACCGCGGCGGCGGCGCTGCGCTCGGCGGCGATGGCGTTGTCCAGGTCGTTCTGCGAGACGAAGTTCTGCGGGGCCAGCTGGCGGGCGCGCTCGGCGCTGGCGTGGGCATTGGCGTAGCTGGCCTCGGCACGGGCCAGCTCGCCGCGGGCCACGCCCAGCTGCGCCTGCAGCGGCGCCGGGTCGATCTGGAACAGGGCCTGGCCTTCCTTGACGTCGCTGCCTTCCTGGTAGAGGCGCTTGAGCAGCACGCCGGGCACGCGCGCGCGCACGTCGGCGGAGCGGTACGGCGACAGGCGGCCGACCAGCTCGCGCTGCAGCGGCACGGTCTGCGGCTGGACCTCGATCACGCCGACCTCGGGCGGTGGCGGCGCGACGGCCTGTTCTTGCGAGCATGCGGCCAGGGCCAGCAGGCTGCAGGCCAGGAGCAGGGGGCGGTACATCGTCATTGGATGGCTCCGGAGTATGGGGTGGAGTGTTTCAGGTTCGGAATGGGGGCGGCGCGAAGGCGCGCAGGAAACTGTCGACGGCGAACGCGGCCCACTGGGCGCGCGCCTCGGGGGTGTCGCGGTGGGGCACGAGATGGCGCTGCCGGTCGAAATCCAGGCCGACGATCATGCCCAGCAACAGCTCGGCCGCGCAGTGCGGATCGTCATGTCTCAGCAATCCCCGGCGCATGGCCTGCTGCAGCCAGCCGCCGAGGCGGTCGAGCAGGGCCCCGGCGTAGTTCTGGTACATGGCGGCGACTTCCTCCGGGAACTCCTGGGCCTGGGCGGTCACCAGCCGGGCGGTGCCCAGGGTGCGCGGCTCGGAGAGGTGGGCCAGGTGGGCCTCGGCGAAGTCGAGCAAGGCCCGGCGCAGGGTGGCGGCGGTGGGCGCCTGCGGCAGGCCGGTCGCGGCCATGCCCTCGCGCGCCACCTGGTGCATCAGCGCCTGCTTGGAACCGTAGCGCGCGTACAGGGTCTGCTTGGAGCAGCCGGCGCGCGCGGCGATCGCGTCCATGCTCACGTTCACGCCGTGTTCGGCCACCAGGGCGCGCACGGCATCGCGCACCCGCTGGTGGCGGGCGTCGTCGGGCGGGCCTCCGGCGGCGGCGGATGGTGTGGCGGCGTGCATGCGGAGTGGACTATACCGTCCAGTTCATTAAATGAAAAGCGCCGTTTTTGCCGCTGTGCGTCACGGCTTTGTCGGTTGCAAGGGATACAATCGCGCCACCTTTCAACCACGGCGCATCCGCCATGACACCCAAGCCTTCGTCCAAGGCTGCCAAACCTGCCAAATCCCCGAACCGCAAGTCCGTTGCCGCGCCCGCGAAGGCCGCCAAGGCCACCAAGCCGGCGCAGCCCGCCGCCACGGCAGCGGCCCAGGCGCCCGCGTTCTCGCTGGAACCGGTGTTCGCCGCCTCGCGCAAGCTGGTGCCGGCCGCGCGCCAGGCAGAACTGCGCGAGTTCCTGGCGGCGTTCTACCGCCGCATGGAGGAGGACGAGTTCCCACAGCACGACCCGCAGGGCTGGGCCGCGATCGGCGCCGACATGCTCGAGTTCGCGCGCAAGCGCAAGCCGGGCACCGCCAACGTGCGGGTGTTCAACCCGACCCGGAAGGCCAATGGCTGGGAATCGCCGTACACCGTGCTGCAGATCGTCAACGACGACATGCCGTTCCTGGTCGACTCGGTGAGCATGGCCCTGGCCGACATGGGCGTGTCGGTGCACGTGCTGGGCCATCCGCTGGTGCGGATCGAGCGCGACCGCGCCGGCAAGCTGGTCAAGGTGGGCGAGGGCAAGCCCGAGTCGCTGATGCTGCTGGAGATCGACCGCCAGCCGCCGGAAGCCATGGGCGCGATCGAGCAGCGCGTGGCCCAGGTGCTGGCCGAAGTGCGCGCGGTGGTGGCCGACTGGGGCCTGATGCGCGACCGCATGCAGACCCTGGCCGACGACCTGGCCACCCGGCGCATGCCGGTGGACGACGCCAACCGCCGCGAGGCGCAGGAGTTCCTGCGCTGGGCCGCCAACGACCACTTCATCCTGTTCGGCTACCGCGAGTACCGCGTGCTGCGCCAGGGCGGCGAGGACGTGCTGGCCCCGGTGGAGGGCACCGGACTGGGCCTGATGCGCGGCCGCGACAGCTCCGCGCCGCGCCCGGTGCGCACCCTGGCCGCGCACGGCCTCAGCGAGTCCGGCGCCGCGGTCGAGCCGCTGATCCTGACCAAGACCAACGCCCGCTCGCGCCTGCACCGCAAGGGCTACATGGACTACATCGGCGTGCTGGAGTTCGACGCCGGCGGCCGCATCGTCGGCGAGCAGCGTTTCCTCGGCCTGTACACCTCCAGCGCCTACAACCGCCGCCCGTGGGAGATCCCGCTGGTGCGCGAGCGCCACGAGTACGTGATGCGCAAGTCCGGCCTGGCGCCGAACAGCCACAGCGGCAAGGCCCTGCGCCACATCCTCGAGACCCTGCCGCGCGAGGAGCTGTTCCAGGCCAGCCCGGAGGAGCTGTTCCGCACCGCCACCGGCGTGCTGAGCCTGCAGGAGCGGGTGCGCAGCCGCCTGTTCCTGCGCCGCGACCGCTACGGCCGCTTCTTCTCCGCGCTGGTGTACATCCCGCGCGAGCGCTTCAACACCGACGTGCGCCTGCGCATCGAGGCCATGCTGCGCGAGGCGCTGCACGGCGAGCACGTGGATTCCAGCGTGGTCCTGGGCGAGTCGCCGCTGGCCCAGCTGCACCTGATCGTGCGGCCCAAGGCCGGCGAGGTGGTGGACCTGGACATCGCCGAACTGGAGCGCCGCCTGGCGCACCTGCTGCGCAACTGGCAGGACGACCTGCGCGAGCTGCTGATCGCCCGCCACGGCGAGGTCGAGGGCCTGCGCCTGGCGGCCAGCTACGGCCGCGCCCTGCCGGCCGGCTACATCGAGGACGTCTCGCCCGAGCTGGCGGCCAACGACGTCGAACAGCTGGCCGCGCTCGCCGGCCCGGAGGACCTGCGACTGAGCCTGCACTCGGCCCCGCGCGAGGGCGGTGCCGGCCTGCGCCTGAAGCTGTACCGGCAGCACGACGACATCCCGCTGTCGGACGTGCTGCCGCTGATGGAGAACATGGGCCTGCGGGTCATCTCCGAGCACCCGTACCGGCTGCAGGCCTGCCTGCCCGGCGGCGGCAGCCAGCCGATCTACATCCAGGACTTCGAGGTCGAGGCCCAGGCCGACGCCGCCCAGGCCGGCGCGCTGGCGCGCGAGTTCGAGCAGGCCTTCGCCGCGATCTGGTCCGGCCGCGCCGAGAACGACGGCTTCAACCGCCTGGTGCTGGCGGCCGGGCTCGACTGGCGCCAGGTCGCGCTGCTGCGCGGCTACTGGAAGTACCTGCTGCAGACCGGCGTGCCGTTCTCGCAGGGCTCGGTCGAGCAGACCCTGGGCCGCTACCCGCTGCTGGCGCGCCTGCTGGTGGAGCTGTTCCAGGCCCGCTTCGAGCCGGGCAACCCGACCCCGGCCCAGCTGCGCGCCGCGCAGCAGCGCCTGGCCGACGGCCTGCGCCCGCTGGCGCGCGGCGACGAGGCCACGGTGCGCGTGCTGCAGGAGGTGGTGGATGCGTTCGCCGGCGACCGTGCCGCGCGCGCGGCGGCGGTGCGCGAGGCGCTGCTGAGGCTGCTGGATCGCGTCGACAGCCTCGATGACGACCGCATCCTGCGCAGCTTCATCGACGTCATCGACGCCACCCTGCGCACCAGCTACTACCAGCGCAACGCCGACGGCCAGCCGGCCGAGACCATCAGCTTCAAGTTCGACCCGGCGCTGATCCCCGAGCTGCCCAAGCCGCGCCCGTACCGCGAGATCTTCGTGTACGGCCCGCGCGTGGAAGGCGTGCACCTGCGCTTCGGCCCGGTGGCGCGCGGCGGTCTGCGCTGGTCCGACCGCCGCGAGGACTTCCGCACCGAGGTCCTGGGCCTGGTCAAGGCGCAGATGGTCAAGAACACGGTGATCGTGCCGGTCGGCGCCAAGGGCGGCTTCTACGCCAAGCGCCTGCCCGACCCGGCGGTCGACCGCGACGCCTGGTTCGCCGAGGGCGTGGCCTGCTACAAGCTGTTCATCCAGGGCCTGCTGGACATCACCGACAACATCGTCGACGGCAGGATCGTGCCGCCGCGCGACGTGGTCCGCCACGACCAGGACGACCCGTACCTGGTGGTGGCCGCCGACAAGGGCACGGCGACCTTCTCCGACATCGCCAATGGCCTGGCCATCGCCCACGGCTTCTGGCTGGGCGACGCGTTCGCCTCCGGCGGCTCGGCCGGCTACGACCACAAGGGCATGGGCATCACCGCGCGCGGCGCCTGGGAGTCGGTCAAGCGCCACTTCCGCGCCCTGGGCCGTGATTGCCAGGGCGAGGACTTCACCTGCGTCGGCATCGGCGACATGTCCGGTGACGTGTTCGGCAACGGCATGCTGCTGTCCCGGCACATCCGCCTGGTCGCCGCGTTCGACCACCGCCACATCTTCCTGGACCCGGACCCGGATCCGGCGCGCTCCTTCGCCGAGCGCGAGCGCCTGTTCAAGCTGCCGCGCTCCAGCTGGGCCGACTACGACGCCAAGCTGATCAGCAAGGGCGGCGGCGTGTACCCGCGCAGCGCCAAATCGATCCAGATCAGCCCGCAGGTGCGCGCCGCGCTGGGCCTGGCCGACGACGTACGCTCGCTGTCGCCGGCGGAGCTGATGCAGGCGATCCTGCGCGCGCCGGTGGACCTGCTGTGGAACGGCGGCATCGGCACCTACGTCAAGGCCTCCAGCGAGCAGCACTCCGACGTCGGCGACCGCGCCAACAACGCCATCCGCGTCAACGGCAACGAGCTGCGCTGCAAGGTGGTGGGCGAGGGCGGCAACCTGGGCATGACCCAGCTGGGCCGCATCGAGGCGGCGCAGAACGGCGTGCTGTTGAACACCGACTTCATCGACAACTCCGCCGGCGTGGACACCTCCGACCACGAGGTGAACATCAAGATCCTGCTCAACGCCGCGGTGCGCGACGGCTCGCTGACCATGGCTGCGCGCAACAAGCTGCTGGCGTCGATGACCGACGAGGTCGCGCGCCTGGTGCTGTTCGACAACTACCGCCAGAACCAGGCCATCAGCCTGATGGAGCGGATGAGCGCCAGGCGCCTGGGCTCCAAGCAGCACTTCATCCGCACCCTCGAGGCGCAGGGCCTGCTCGACCGCCAGATCGAGTTCCTGCCCTCGGACGCGGAGCTGGCGGCGCGCAAGGCCCGCGGCCAGGGCATGACCCGCCCGGAGCTGGCGGTGCTGCTGTCCTACGCCAAGCTGGTCGCGTTCCAGCAGATGCTGGACTCGGACATCCCCGAGGACCCGTACCTGTCCAAGGAGCTGCAGCGCTACTTCCCCGAGCCGCTGCAGAAGAAGTACGCGCCGCTGATGGAGAAGCACCGCCTGAAGCGCGAGATCATCGCCACCGCGGTGACCAACCAGACCATCAACCGGATGGGCGCGACGTTCCTGCTGCGCATGCAGGAGGACACCGGCCGCAGCGCGGCCGACGTGGCCAAGGCCTACACCATCAGCCGCGAGGTGCTGGACGCGCGCAGCCTGTGGAACCAGATCGACGCGCTCGACGGCAAGCTGCCGGAGGCCGCGCAGATCGACGCCCTGCAGGTGATCTGGAACCTGCAGCGCTCGTTCGTGCGCTGGCTGCTCAACCGTCCCGGCCCGATGCCGAGCATCGCCGCGGCGGTGGCGCGCTACCACGACGCGTTCAACGACATCCGCTCCGCCTCCGGGGTGCTGCCGGCCTCGCAGCGCCCGGCCTACGAGGCCGCGCTGCAGGAGTGGAAGGACAAGGGCATGCCCCCGGCGCTGGCGCAGCAGCTGGCCGAGCTGCCGTACCTGGAGCCGGCGTTCGACATCATCGAGCTGGCCGCCGAGCGCAGGCTCAAGCCGGTGGAGGTGTCGCGCGTGCACTTCCGCCTGGGCGAGGCGCTGCGCCTGCCGTGGCTGTTCGAGCAGATCGACGCCCTGGCCGTGGACGGGCGCTGGCACGCGGTGGCCCGCGGCGTGATGCGCGATGCGCTGGCGGCGCACCACCGGGTGCTCGCCGGCCAGGCCGTGGCCCAGCCGGCGTCCGATCCGGATGGCAAGGTGCGGCAGTGGCTGGAGCGCGACGACGCCTCGCTGCGCTTCACCCTGGGCATGCTCGAGGAGCTGTCGACGCAGAAGACGCTGGACTATCCGACCCTGTCGGTGGCCGTGCAGAAGCTGGGCCAGCTGGCCGCCGCCGGCTGAGCCACCCGGCCCGTGGCGGGCGCGCGGCCTCGCGTCGCCGCCCGCCGCGGAGCTTGCGCGGTTTGCTTTCCGCGGCAACCGCGGGCGCAGCGGAGGCGCAGGCCGGTTATCCTCCCCTGGCATGGATGGCCAACGGACGGAGCTACCGATGATCCCCCCCAACCCCCGCATTGCCTTCCTCGCCAGCGCCGCGCCCGGCGCCCAGGAGGCGCTGGCCGCGCTGGTCGAGCGGCACGGCACCTGCCCGGTGCAGGAAGCCGACGTGATCTGCTCGCTGGGGGGCGATGGCTTCATGCTGCAGACGCTCCACCGCCACGGCGGCCTGGGCAAGCCGGTGTACGGGATGAAGCTGGGCACGGTCGGGTTCCTGATGAACCACTACCGCGCCGAGGGCCTGCTCGAGCGCCTGGCGGCGGCCGAGCCGGCGATCCTGCGTCCGCTGGAGATGGTGGCGCAGACCGAATCCGGCAGCACGGTCGGCTCGCTGGCGTACAACGAGGTCTCGCTGCTGCGGCAGACGCGGCAGGCGGCGCACATCCGCATCGACCTCAACGGCCAGCAGCGGCTGGACGAGCTGATCTGCGACGGCGTGATGGTGGCCACTCCCGCCGGCAGCACTGCGTACAATTTCTCCGCGCACGGTCCGATCCTGCCGCTGGGCTCGCAGACCATCGCACTGACGCCGATCGCGGCGTTCCGCCCGCGGCGCTGGCGCGGCGCCATCCTCAAGGCCGAGACCGAGGTGCGGTTCGAGGTGCTCGATCCGTACAAGCGCCCGGTGAGCGTGACCGCCGATTCGCACGAGACCCGCGACGTGGTCGAGGTGGTGATCCGCGAGTCGCGCGACCGGACCGTGACGCTGCTGTTCGATCCGGAGCACAACCTGGAGGAACGTATCCTGAGCGAACAATTCGTGGTATGACGACAGATCCGCGTTCGCGCGGTGGCGGTGGCCGAGGGAGCGCCACCGCCGGGGAATGACAACCAGGACGGAGAAACTTCAACGGAAGGGGAGGGGTCCCGTGAAGTTGCAGTATCTGATCTTGCTTTGCGCGCTGCCGGTGCAGGCGCTGGCAGCCTGTGCATTCGACACCAACCTCAAGCCGTTCCACGTCGCCAGGAGCAGCCTGGTGGACACCGCCGACCTGCCGGCGCCGGAAGTGGAGGAAGTCTCCTTCACCCGCGGCCTGGGCGGCGGCGCGGTGTGCGACCAGCTCGGCTTCCTCACCGTGAAGCTGCGCTGGCCGCGTGGCGACTACGACCTGGAGGACATCGGCTTCGAGTACCGGGTCGTGCGCGGCGAGGCGCCGGAAGGCCTGGTGCCGCAGGGCCCGGTGGTGGCGTCGTCGATCCGCGGCCGCCGCACCGAGCACCAGCTGACCTGGGTCGACGGCCCGCCGGCCGAGCAGCAGCCGTTGCGCCTGCTGCTGGAGCTGCGTGCGGTCACGGCCGATGGCTGGCGCGGCCCGCCGGTGCAGTTCCGGGTCGGCGCCATGCCCTGAGCCGGCGGCGTTGGCGCGGCGATGCCATAATCCGGGCATGACCCTGCCCGAGCGCCATATCCAGGACAACGCCCCGCGCGTACTCACCGTGGCGGTGACCTCGCGGGCACTGTTCGACCTGGAGGAGGGCCACGCGCTGTTCGAGCGCGAGGGCCTGGAGGCCTACGCCGAATACCAGCGCCGGCTGGAGGACGAGATCCTCGAGCCGGGCGTGGCCTTCCCGGTGGTGCGCAAGCTGCTGGCGCTCAACCGGCGCCTGCCGGAGGGAGCGCCGCAGGTGGAAGTGATCCTGCTGTCGCGCAACTCCGCCGACACCGGGCTGCGGATCTTCAACTCGATCCAGCACTACGGCCTGGGCATCGTGCGCGCGGTGTTCACCGCCGGCGAGCCGACCTGGCCGTACGTGGCGCCGTTCGGCACCAACCTGTTCCTGTCGGCCAACCCGGAGTCGGTGCGGCGCTCGCTGGAGCACGGGGTGGCCGCGGCGACCATCCTGCCGGCACGCGCGGCCAACGCCTCGCGCGACCAGCTGCGCATCGCCTTCGACGGCGACGCGGTGATCTTCGGCGACGAGAGCGAGCGCATCTCGCGCGAGCAGGGCGTGGAGGCGTTCGGCCTGCACGAGCGGCAACGCGCGCGCGAGCCGCTGTCCGGCGGCCCGTTCCGCGGCTTCCTGGCGGCGTTGCACGAGCTGCAGGCGGCGTTCCCGCCGGGCGAGGACGCGCCGATCCGCACCGCGCTGGTCACCGCGCGCTCGGCGCCGGCGCACGAGCGGGTGATCCGCACCCTGCGCGAGTGGGGCGTGCGCCTGGACGAGGCGCTGTTCCTGGGCGGGCGCGACAAGGGGCCGTTCCTGGCCGCGTTCGGCGCCGACATCTTCTTCGACGACTCGCGCCACAACATCGACAGCGCCCGCATGCACGTGGCCGCCGGCCACGTGCCGCACGGCGTGGCCAACGTCGAAGGCTAGCCTCCGGCTCAGGCGCCGGCGTGGGCGTGGCTGCCGGCCAGTTCCAGCAGGCGCGCGGGGATGCGCTCCAGCGGCAGGATCTCATCCGCCGCTCCGAGCTTCACCGCGGCGCCGGGCATGCCCCAGACCACGCTGGTGGCCTCGTCCTGGACCAGGGTCGGGGCGCCGGCCTCGCGCATTTCCAGCAGGCCGCGGGCGCCGTCGTCGCCCATGCCGGTGAGGATCGCGCCCACCGCGTTCGGGCCGGCGCTCTGCGCCACCGAGCGGAACAGCACGTCCACCGCCGGGCGGTGGCGGTTGACCGGCGGGCCGTGGTCGATCCGGCACCGCCAGCGGGCGCCGTCGCGGATGATGCGCAGGTGGTGGTCGCCCGGCGGCAGGTAGGCGTGGCCGGGCAGCACCAGTTCACCATCGCTGGCCTCGCGCACCAGCATGGGCGAATGCCGGTCCAGGCGCTCGACGAAGGCGCGGCTGAAGCCGCCGGGGATGTGCTGGGTGAGCACGATCGCCGGCGCGTCCGGGGGCATCTGCTCCAGCACCGCGCGGATCGCCTCGGTGCCGCCGGCCGAGGCGCCAATCGCGATCAGGCGGTCGGTGGTGCGGAAGCGCGCGGCCATCGCTGCCGGCGCCGGCGCCGCCGGCCCCAGGCGCTGTGCCGGGCGCACCAGTGCCTGCACCCGCGCACGCGCCGCGCCCTTGACCTTGGCGGCGATCTCGGTGGCGTATTCCTCCAGGCCGCGGGCCACGCCCAGTTTCGGCTTGCTGACGAAGTCCACCGCGCCCAGGGCCAGCGCCTGCAGGGTGACGTCGGCGCCGCGCTCGGTGAGCGAGGAGACCATCACCACCGGCATCGGCCGCAGCCGCATCAGGTTCTCCAGGAACGCCAGTCCGTCCATGCGCGGCATCTCGACGTCCAGGGTGATGACGTCGGGGTTGAGGCGCTTGATCTTCTCGCGCGCCAGGTACGGGTCGGCGGCGGTGCCGACGACCTCGATCTCCGGGTCGGCGGCCAGCAGTTCGGACAGGACCTGGCGCACGACCGCCGAATCGTCCACCACCAGTACGCGGATGGCCATCAGAACAGCTCCACGCCGCCGCTGACCGGGGTGCGCGACAGGCGCGAACGGACCGCGGTTTCGGCCGCCACGACCTCGGCGCCGTGCGCGTGCGGCAGGCGGTTGACGATGACCTTGCCGGTCTGCGGGAAGAACCAGACCTTGCGCGGGTGGATGCCGCGCAGGTCCTCGGCCACCACCGGGATGCGCTCGGCGTCCAGGTAGGACAGCACGAAGTCGGCGTTGCGGGTGCCGACCGGGTTGCTGGTGAAGCCCTTGAGCACGTTGGCCCCGCCGAATACCTTGGCTTCCAGGCGCTTGCGGTTGGCGCCGCGCTTGAGCAGTTCGTTGATCAGCACTTCCATGGCGTAGCTGCCGTAGCGCGCCGGGGCGCCGTCGCCGGTATTGCCGTCCGGCAGCAGGAAGTGGTTCATGCCGCCCAGATTCAGCAGGGGATCGCGGATGCAGGCGGCCACGCAGGAGCCGAGCACGGTCACCAGCGCGGTGCCGTCGTCCACCACCAGGTACTGGGTGGGCAGCAGCTTGGCGGCCGGGACCTGGAACTGCGGGTCCCGGTAGCGCATCACTCCATCGGATTCCAGGGCGACGCTCATGCACGCACCGTGCGGCGGTAGAGGGTGCGGCCGCAGGGCTGGATCAGGTCGGCCGCGTGCAGGTAGTTCTCCGAGTGCCCGGTATAGAGCAGGCTGTCGGCATCCATGTGGGCGACCAGGCGCGAGAGCACCCCGCGCTGGGTCTCCTTGTCGAAATAGATCATCACGTTGCGGCAGAAGATCGCGGCGAAGCTGCCACCAACGTCGTAGCGGGGCGCCAGCAGGTTCAGGGGGCGGAACTCGACCAGCGCCTGCAGGGCCGGGTGGACCCGGCAGCGGCCCTCGTTGGGGCCAGTGCCGCGCTGGAAGTAGCGGCGGCGGGTATCGGCGTCGAGGTTGGCGATGCGCTCGAGCGGGTACACGCCGCGCTGGGCGGTGGCCAGTACCTGGGTGTCGATGTCGGTGGCAAGGATGCGCACCGGCGGGGTCATGCTGCCGAAGGCCTCGCAGGCGGTGATCGCCATGGAGTAGGGCTCCTCGCCGGTGGAGGCGGCGCACGACCAGAGCCGGACCGGGCCGCCGGCGGCGGCCAGCGCCTGCAGCTGGCCGTGCAGGTGCTCGAAGTGGTGCGGCTCGCGGAAGAAGGCGGTGAGGTTGGTGGTCAGGGCATTGGTGAAGGACTGCCACTCGTCCCCGGACGGGTCGGACTCGAGCATGTCCAGGTAGGTGCCGAACTGCTCCAGGCCCAGCGCCCGCAGGCGCCGCGAAAGGCGGCCGTAGACCATGTCGCGCTTGGCCGGGGCCAGGGCAATGCCGGCACGGGCGTGGATCATGCGGCGGACGCGTTGGAAGTCGCGATCGGTGAAGACGAAATCGCGCTGTTCCTCGGGGGGATGGGGCAAGTGGTTGGCGCTCATGTCGTTCGGGGGAACCGGCACTGTGCCGCTGTTGCCTTTATCGACCGGGGGCGCCTGGAATGAAGCCCCCCGCCAGGGGCGGGGGGCTTTCCGGACGTTCGTCCCGGTTGTTCAGGCGGCCTCCGGCGTGGCGGGGTGGGCATCCTCCAGCCTGAACACCGCGATGGCCTGGGCCAGGCCGGCG
>NZ_RRYJ01000015.1:0-29793 GCF_003931645.1 Pseudoxanthomonas sp. SGT-18
GACGATCTGGGTCTCGGTGAAACGGGACTTCTTCATGGAACCTCCTGGCTGGGGAAAACATGCCAGAAAGTTCTACTTATGGGGTGTCTGCGGATCGGGGAAGCTTACGGGATAAGCGAAGGTAGCGGGGGGCGTGCATGGGCGGCCCCTGTCCCGGATGCCGCCTGCCGCCTTGTCCGGGCTATGCACTGCGGCGGTGATTGGTGGCGGTGCCCATGCGCCCCGGCCCCAATCCCCAATCCCGAATCCCGAATCCTGAATCCTGAATCCCGAAGAAAAGGCCGGCCGCCTGCGCGACCGGCCTTTGTCCTGTACGCGCGAGCGGATCAGCGCGAGGCCATCGGCGGGCGGGCCTGCATCATGCGGTCGCGGGTGGCCTTGAACGGGTTGCCCTCGTACCAGTTGGGCCAGCGGTCCCCGGCGGCCAGTTCGCGGCCCACGCCGTACAGCGCCTCTAGGTCCTCGACCACGCCGTCCAGGTTCCAGGACGGATCGAACTCGTCCGAGGGCTGGTGGTAGTTGCGCGCATAGGCCTCGGCCGCCTTCTTGCCCGCGGCCTTGCCACCCTCGCGCAGGTCGCCGCCACCCTTGGCGTACAGCGCCGGGACGCCGGCCTTGGCGAAGTTGAAGTGGTCGGAGCGGAAATAGAAGCCGCCCTGGACCGCGGCCTCGCCTTCCAGGCGGCGGCCCTGCATCGCCGCGATCGGCTTGAGGATGTCCTCCAGCTCCGAGCTGCCGATGCCGGTGACCACGAAGTCGCGCGAGCGCCCGGCCACGGACATCGCGTCCAGGTTGATCACGCCGGCGATCTTCTCCAGCGGGAAGGTCGGATGGGCGACGTAGTACTTGGAGCCCAGCAGGCCGGATTCCTCAAGGGTCACCGCCAGGAACACCACCGAGCGCTCCGGGCGCGGCTCCTGCTGGGCGAAGGCCTCGGCGATCTCGAGGATGCCGGCCACGCCGGTGGCGTTGTCCACCGCGCCGTTGTAGATGGTGTCGCCCTCGCCCTCGTGCTTGCCGAGGTGGTCCCAGTGGGCCATGTACAGCACCGCCTCGTCGGCGCGGCTGGCACCCGGCAGCACGCCGACCACGTTGCGCGAGGTCTTGCGGGTGGTGCTGCTGTTGAGATCCACCGACAGGCGCGCCTTCAGCGGCACCGGCTTGAAGCCGGGTCGGCTGGCGGCGCGGTATGCTTCGTCCAGGTCCAGGCCGGCGCTGGCGAACAACTGGCGGGCGACGTCGGCGGTGATCCAGCCCTGCACCGGCAGGCGCGGATCCGGATCGTCGCTGGAGGGCAGGTCGTACTGCGGGCCGGACCAGGAATTCTTCACCACGTCCCAGCCGTAGCTGGCGCCGGCGGTGTCGTGCACGATCAGGGCGGCGGCCGCGCCCTTGCGCGCGGCTTCCTCGAACTTGTAGGTCCAGCGGCCGTAGTAGGTCATCTTGCGGCCGTCGAACAGCTTCTCGTCGTTGACGTGGAAGCCCGGGTCGTTGACGAACATCACCACGGTCTTGCCGGTCCAGTCCTGGCCGGCGTAGTCGTTCCAGTCGCGCTCCGGCGCGTCCACGCCGTAGCCGACGAACACCATCTCGCTGTCGCGCACCGAGACCTGCGGCTCCCCGGTGCGGGTGCCGACCACCATGTCGGTGCCGAAGGCCAGGTCCATCGCGCCCCCGGAGGTCGTGATCGCCAGGCGGGTGGACGGATCGGCCGTGGTTTCCACCATCGGCACTTCCTGGAAGAAGCTGTCGCCGTTGCCCGGCTGCAGCCCGATGCGCTGCATCTGCGCGCGGATGTACTCGACCGTGCGCTCCTCGCCGGCCGAGCCCGGGCCGCGGCCCTCGAACTCGTCGGAGGCCAGGGTGCGGACCAGCTCGGCGAAGTCGGCGCCGGTAATCGCCGGCTCGAACGCGTGGTCCGAGGCGGGCGCGGGAACGGGAGCGACGGCGTCGGGCTTGGCGGCCGCGTCGTCGTCCTGCCTGCCGCAACCGGCCAGCAGGAGCGCGCCAACGGCGACGCCGATCAGGGGCTTGCGGAACATCGGAACTCCTCGCGGACAGCGGAAGCCCGATTCTAGGGCAAGCGTGCCGGGGTTGCCGGCACGCCGCGCGCGCTCAGTCCTCCGGCGCGGTGTCGGTGTCGAACACCACCGGGTCGGCGCCGGTGACCGGACCGGTGCGGGCACTGCGGTGCACGTACAGGCGCACCTCGCGCTCGAACTTCAGCGGGCCCTGGACCACCGCGCGCGGGCCGATCACCACCCGCGGCTTGCGCTTGGGCGCGGACTGGAACCAGCCGCTGCTGCGCTTGATGCTGAGGCTGCCGGACACCATCGAGCCGATGCCGACGGTGACGTCGCCGTTGACCGTCTCGATGTCGCCGCGCAGCTGGGTCTCGACCAGCCCGATGGCGCCGTTGACGGTCTCGATGTCGCCGGCCACGGTGCTGCCGCGGTCGACGAACACGCTGCCGTTGACGGTCTCGATGCCGCCGGAGGCTTGCACGTTGCGGCCGACGCGGATCGCGCCGTTGACCGTGTCCAGGCTGCCGACGCGGGCGTTGGCGCCGACCTTGATGCTGCCGTTGACGGTGCTGGCGTCGCCGGTCTGGGCGCCGTCGCCGATGCTGATGCTGCCGTTGACGGTGTCCAGCTCACCGTAGACGGTGCCGGCGGCGACCTCGATGCTGCCGTTGACCTTGCTGATGTCCTCGGCCGCCCAGGCCGCGGGCATGGCCAGCAGCAGGCAGAGGGCGATGGCGGGGAAGCGGGACTGGGCCATGGCGGGCCTCCTTTCACGTCTGTACGCGCCATGGGACCACGCTTGGCTACAATCCGCACCTGTCTGAAGTCACTGGATCTTCCAGGCGTGCCCCATCCGCGCGAGCGTCGCCAAGCCCCCGGGCCAGGACCCCAACGCAGCCGCGGTGCATGGCGCTGCCTGCCCATGGCCGCGGCGCTGGCGCTGGCCTGCGCCGGCCTGCTGCAGGCGCAGGAGCGGCGCGACCCGGGCTCGGCCGAGCGCGAACTGCGCAAGGTGCGCGCCGAGCTGCAGGAAATCGCGCGCGAGCGGCGCCGGCTGGAAGGCCAGCGTGGAGACGCCGCCACCCGCCTGCGCCGGGCCGAGGAACAGCTGGGCCGCACCGCGCGCGAACTGGCCGAGACCGAGGCCGCGCTGCAGCGCGAAACCGAGGCCCTGGCCGACCTGGAGCGGCGCCGCGACCAGCTGCGGGCCGGGCAGGAGCAGGGCCGCCGGCGCCTGGCCGAACTGCTGCGCGCGTCCTATGCGCTGGGCGGGCAGGCGCCACTGAAGCTGCTGCTGTCGCAGGATCGCGCCGCCGATGCGCAGCGGGCGCTGGCCTACCACCGCTATGCCCAGCGCGAGCACGCGCGCCAGGTGCAGGCGCTGTCGGCCTCGCTGGCGGAACTGGCCACGGTGGAGGAAGGCATCGCCCAGCGCCGTGCCGAGCTGGAGGCGCTGCGCGCCAGCCAGCAGGAAACCCTGGCCGCGCTGCGCCGCGACCGCGGCCAGCGCGCTGCGCTGCTGGCCGAGCTGGACAGCCGCTACCAGGACCGCCAGGCGCGCGAGAAAGCCCTGGGCCAGGATGCCAAGGCGCTGGAGCAGCTGCTGAAGAACCTGCGCGCGGCCGCGGCGCGGGCGGCGGCGGAAAAGCGCGCCGCCGAGCAGCGTGCGCGCGAGCAGGCACGGCAGTCGGCGCAGCGCGGCGAGGCGGCCAAGCCGCGCGGCCCGGTCGCGGCCGCCGCGCCGCCGCCCAAGGTGGGCGGCCTGGGCTGGCCGGCCAGCGGCGACCTGCTGGCGCGCTTCGGCGGCAAGCTGCCGGACGGACGCACCAGCAACGGCGTGCTGATCGGCGCCGCCGCCGGCGCGCCGGTGACCGCGGTGGCCGACGGCACCGTGGTGTTCTCCGAGTGGATGACCGGCTACGGCCTGATCCTGATCATCGACCACGGCAATGGCTACATGAGCCTGTACGCGCACAACGACACCCTGCTGCGCGACGTGGGCGCGCGCGTGCGCAAGGGCGAGCAGGTGGCGCGGGTCGGCAGTTCCGGCGGCCATGGCCGGCCGGCGCTGTACTTCGAACTGCGCCGCGACGGCAAGCCGGTGGACCCGTCGGCCTGGCTGCAGCGCCGCTGAGGGTTCAAGCGGCATTTACAGCGCGCTGCAGCATAATCGGGCTGCGCGCACCGTCCGCGCGCGTGGAGTCGTCGATGCGTCCAGCCCCCGCCGTCCTGTCCCTGTTGCTGCTGCTTGCCGCCTCGCCCGCCGTCCCGGCCCAGGAGGCGGCCGAGCCGGCGCCGCCGACGCAACCGCAGGACGCGCCCGCGCCCGCGGATCCGGCGCAGGACGCCGACGCCCCGGTGCCGGCGGCCGACGATCCGGACGCGGCAGACCCCAGCGGCTCGAGGATCCCGCTGGCGGAGATCCAGCGCTATGTCGCGGTGTACCGCGCGATCAAGGAGGCCTACGTCGACCCGGTCGACGACCGCTTCCTGATGCAGTCGGCGATCGAGGGCCTGCTGATGGACCTGGACCCGCACAGCGCCTACCTGGACAAGGCCGAGTCCGATTCCTTCGACGAGCAGACCACCGGCGCCTACGAGGGCATCGGCGTGGAGCTGCAGCAGCAGCAGGACCGCACGCTGAAGGTGGTGGCGCCGATCGACGGCACCCCCGCCGCGCGCGCGGGCGTGCTGGCCGGCGACGTGATCGTGGCCATCGACGGCAAGCCGATCGCCCAGGTCGAGGGCAGCGAACCGCTGCGCGGCCCGGCCGGCAGCAAGGTCACCATCACCATCCTGCGCGAGGGCCGCGAGCGGCCGTTCGACATCGAGATCCAGCGCGAGACCATCCGCGTCACCAGCGTGCGCAGCCGCATGCTGGAGCCCGGCTACGGCTACGTGCGCCTGAGCACCTTCCAGGCCGATACCGGCGCCGATTTCCGCAAGCACCTGGACGAACTGCAGGCCAAGGCCGGCGGCAGGCTGCGCGGCCTGGTGCTGGACCTGCGCAGCAATCCCGGCGGCCTGCTGACCGCGGCGGTGCAGGTGGCCGACGAGCTGCTCGACAGCGGCGCCATCGTCAGCACCCGCGGCCGGGTGCCGGCCAGCGACACCCGCTTCGACGCCACCGCCGGCGACCGCCTCGGCGGCGCGCCGGTGGTGGTGCTGGTGGACGCCGGTTCGGCCAGCGCCGCCGAGGTCCTGGCCGGCGCGCTGCGCGACAACGGCCGCGCCCGCGTGGTCGGCAGCCGCACCTTCGGCAAGGGCTCGGTGCAGACCCTGCTGCCGCTGGGCAACGGCGATTCGGTCAAGCTGACCACCGCGCGCTACTACACCCCCAGCGGGCGCTCGATCCAGGCCAGCGGCATCGTCCCGGACGTGGAACTGCAGCCGGACCCGAAGCTCACCGGCAGCGACGCGCCGGCGACCGTGGCCGGCACCGTCAGCGAGGCGGCGCTGCCGGGCCACCTGCGCGGCGACGAGGAAGAGGACGAGGGCTACCGCGCCGGCTCGCCGCTGCCCGGCGACGCGCCGATTGCCGCGGCACTGGCGGAACTGAAGAGGCTGGCGGCCACCGCGGCCGTGCCGGGCCCGCGGCGCGACTGAGCGCCGCCGGCCGCGCGCGGCTTCAGCGGTTGGGCTTGGCCGGCAGCGGGAACGGGGTCACCACCTTCTCGCCGGTGGCCGCGTCGCGGATCGCCGACTGGCCCTTCCGCTCCACTTCCTCGACCCGGACGATGCTCTGCATCGGCAGGTGCAGGACCTTGGTGTTGCCGAACTCGTCGCGCAGGCGCTCCTCGGTCGGGTCCACGACCAGGCCCTCGTGCACGTCGAACACCAGCTCGCCCACCTCGGTGAAGCCCCACAGGGCGCTGCTGCCCACGTGGCGGGCATAGAGCTCGTAGACCTTTCCGTGGTTGAGGAAGGTGATCTTGTAGAGCGGCTTGGCCATTGGACTGGATCGATCGTCGAGGGTGGTCCGGGACGGGCTGCAGGATGGGGACGGCCGCGGCGTTTCCAAGGCCCGCCGCTCAATAGCCCTTCTGCCGGCGCATGCGCCGGGCGATGCCGGCGCGCACCACCAGGGCGAACAGCACCCCGAACAGGAAGCCGGCCACGTGCGCGGCCCAGGCCACCGCGCCGAAGGCCGGGCCGATGTAGGCGAACACCACCTGCAGCGCGGCCCAGATGCCGATCAGCAGGAACGCCGGGGCGCGCACGAATTCCAGGAACAGGCCCAGTGGCAGCACCACGCCCAGGCGCGCGCCGGGGAACAGCGCCAGGTAGGCGCCGATCACCGCCGAGACCGCGCCGCTGGCGCCGATCACCGCGCGGTGCGGATCGTCGATCACCACCACCGCGGCCAGGTTGGCGATCGCGCCGCCAGCCAGGAACAGCGCCAGGAAGCGCCAAGGCCCCATCGCGCGCTCGGCCGGCAGGCCGAAGATCAGCAGGAACACCAGGTTGCCCAGCAGGTGGGCCCAGTCCGCGTGCAGGAACAGCGCGGTGAACAGGCGCAATACGCTGCCGTCCTGCAGCGCCGCGATCCATGCGCCCCAGGATGGATCGCCGCTGCCCAGGCCCCGGCCCAGCGCGCCCCAGGCCAGCCACAGGCTGCGCCGCGCCTCGTCCGGACGCCCCAGCATCCACAGGAACGCCAGCCACAGCGCAGCGAACAACAGCGGCGCCGCCCAGCGCGGCGGAGGTTTGCGGCGGGAGGGGAGCGAAACGAACATGCGCGCAACTATCGCCCATCAGCGGCCAGCGTGTCCGCTGCAGTGCGGCATGTTTTGCGGCAGTGCAGCGTTATTTTCGGGTTAAAGGCGTGCTTATATTCCAGTACGGCGTCGTATGTCGGGAGGGGGTATCCGACGATGGCGGGCCCGGGAGGGGCTTCGCCACCGGCGCTGGCGACAACAACAGACCAACGTCTTTCCGGAGAAAGCGCAACATGCATTACGCCCACAGCTACACCCGCCTTTCCGTGCTGGCCCTCGGCATCGCCGGCGCGCTGGCCTGCGGCCACGCCCACGCCGCTGCGTTCCAGCTGAAGGAGAACAGCGCCAAGGGCCTGGGTCGCGCCTTCGCCGGCTCGACCAGCGCCTGGGGCGACGCTTCGGTGGTCGCCACCAACCCGGCCTCGATGCGCCTGATCGGCGGCCGCCAGTTCCAGGCCGACCTGGCCGCGATCAGCTTCTCGGCCGACTTCCAGAAGGAAGAGGCCCGCCACGCCGGCGCCGGCGGCATCGGCACCGGCGGCAACGTGTCCGGCGGCAACGGCGGCGACGCCGGCATGATCGCCCCGGTCCCGGCGGCCTATTTCCACGTGCCGTTCGGCGAGAACGAGAACATGCACTTCGGCATCTCGCTGCAGGTGCCGTTCGGCTTCAAGACCGAGTACGACTCCGACTGGGTCGGCCGCTACCACGGCATCAAGACCGACCTGAAGGCGATCGACCTGGGCGCCTCGTTCTCGTACGACGTCAACCCGTACGTGTCCTTCGGCGCCAGCGTGTTCGTCGAGCACCTGACCATCGAGCTGAGCAGCGCGATCGACTTCGGCACCGCGATCAGCGTCCAGGCCCAGCAGCAGGCCGCCGCGCTGGCCCTGGCCAACGGCGCCACCCCGGCCCAGGCCGCCGCCGCCGCGCAGGACATCGCGCTGCAGCTGGGTGGCCAGGGCGTGGCCCCGGGCCTGGCCGACGGCCGCATGACCATCTCCGGCGACAACAACGCCATCGGCTACGTGCTGGGCACCACGCTCAGCCCGAGCGAGAACACCAACATCGCCTTCAGCTACCGCTCCAAGGTCAAGCACAAGATCACCGGCGGCGATGCCGAGTTCCTGCGTCCGTCCAACCCGGTCGCCAACGGCCTGCTGCCGACCGACCAGTACGTCAACACCTCCGGCCGCGCCACCGTGACCCTGCCGGCCTCGGCCAGCGTCAGCATCACCCACAAGGCCAACGAGCAGTGGACGGTGATGGCCGACATCAGCCGCACCGCCTGGGCCCCGGCGTTCGACCGCGTGACCGTGGACTTCGCCTCGGCGCAGGAGGACGCGCAGCTGGAGTTCGGCTACGACGACACCACCTTCGTGTCCCTGGGCGCCGAGTACCGCCTGTCCCCGACCGTCACCCTGCGTGGCGGCGTGGCCTACGACGAGACCCCGACCACCGACGCCCACCGCGACGTGCGCGTGCCGGACGTGACCCGCAAGTGGCTGTCGTTCGGCATCGGCTGGACCCCGTCGGAGAAGGTGGAATACAACTTCGGCTACACCCACCTGTTCACCACCGACCCGTCGATCAGCCTGGTCTCGCCGACCGGCAGCACCCTCAAGGGCAAGTACGACGTCGGCGGCGACATCCTGGCCGCCTCGATCAACTACAAGTTCTGATCCAGGCACCACGGCGCAACAAGAAGCCCCCGCATCCGCGGGGGCTTTTCTTTTGTGCCGATGCCGCGGCGGCTCAGTAGGGCAGGCCGGCCACGTCCAGCTCGAGCGACCACACCGCGCCGGCGCCGGTGATGTACAGGGTGCGGCGCTGCGGGCCGCCGAAGGCGGCATTGGTGACGTTGGCGTCGACCTTGATCGTGGCCAGGTCCTCGCCCGCCGGCGACAGCACGCGCACGCGCCGGCGCTCGTGCTCGGTCAGGTAGATGTTGCCCAGGCAGTCGATCGCCAGGCCGTCGGGCACGTGGGTGCGGGCCAGGTCGCGGCCCGGCCCCGGCTGCCCGGCCGCGTCCAGCGGGTAGGCGCGCAGCACGCCCTGCTCCCCGCCGCCGGCCACGTACAGGGTGCGGCCGTCCGGCGCCAGGGCGATGCCGTTGGGGTTGGCGATGCTGTCGTCCACCACCGACACCCGGCCGTCGCTGCCCACCCGGTACACGCGGGTCTTCGGCTGCCCGCCGGGCGCGGCCGCGCGCTGGAAGTCCGGGTCGGTGAACCAGATCGTGCCGTCGCTGCCGATCACCAGGTCGTTGGGCGAGTTGAACGGCTGGCCCTCGAACTCGCCGACGATGCGCATGCGCGAGCCGTCGGCCGGGTCGTAGCGCGACAGTTCCTTGCGGTCGTGGGTGGCGGCCACGAGCGCGCCGTCGCTGCCCAGGGCCAGGCCATTGCTGCCGCTGTCCTCGATGACGGTCTGCATGCTGCCATCGGCGCCCAGGCGGCGGATGCGCGAGGGGAAGCCCTCGCTGAAGCGGAAGTCGGAGAAATACAGCGCCTCGCCGTTCCAGACCGGGCCTTCGTACAGGCCGTTGGCGCCATCGCCATTGGCGGCAGGAATGCGCTGCGCCACCAGTTCGCCGGAGGGCGCGGTGCCGGGCTCGCCGCTGCAGTACGGGTTGTGCGTGGCGGCGGTGGCCGGCGCATCCGCATCGGCATCCACGGCCGGGGCCTGCGCATCCGCGGCGGTGGACGGGGCCGGATCGGCGGGCGTGGCCTCCTCGCCGCGTTGGCAGGCGCCCAGCAGCAGCGCCAGCACGGCGGCGGAAAGGATGGTACGGGTCGGCTGGATCATGGCGGCTCCGGGGTGGACGTCCGCTGCATCCTAGCCGGCCGCGGGCGGGCCCGGGATCGGCGGCGTATGGAGGCGCTCAGCCGAGCAGGCCGCGCAGGCGCGCCTTCAGCCGGCGGCCCTCGCGGTGGAAGTACTCGCGTTCGGCGCGCCAGGCGGGGAAGCGCCGTTCCACCTCGCGCCAGAACGCGGGCGAGTGGTTGGCCTGGATGAGGTGGCACAGCTCATGGACCAGCACGTACTCGAACGCCGAGGGACGCCCCAGTACCAGCGCCAGGTCCAGGGCGATGCTGCCGTCCGGGGCCAGCGAGCCCCACAGCGAGGACAGGACCTTCAGCCGGATCGCGCGCGGCGCGCGCGGCAGCCCGGGCAGGTAGGCCGGCAGCCAGCGGCCGATGTCGGCGCGCGCCTCGGCCTCGTAGAACGCGCGCAGGGCGCGGGCCAGCGACGCCGCCGACGGCGCACGCGGCGGCAGCTGCACGTGGACGCCATCCTCGCGGCGTTCGATGCGCAAGTAGCGGCCCTCGCCCCACAGCAGCGGCACGTCCTGCCCGCGCAGCGGCAGGGTGGTGCTGGTCCACGGTTGCAGCGGCGCGCAGCCCTCCGCCGGCTGGTGCCGCTCCAGCTGCGACTGCAGCCAGTGCCGGTGCTCGTGCAGGAAGCGCTCGCCGGACACCAGGCTGGCGCGCAGCGGCAGGGTCAGGCGCGGGCCGCGTTCGTCGATGCTCAGCTTCAGCCGGCGCGCGCGCGGATCGCGCACGCGCTGCACGGTGATGCTGCGGCCGTCCTCCAGCGCCAGCTCGACCGTGTCGCGTTCCACGCGTTGCGGGACGCGGGCGACCAGATGGCGGGACAGGGCAGGCATGGGCCGATTCTACGCCGGTGGCCGCGGTTGCCCGCGGCCGCCGGGCAGCCGCTCAGGCCTCGGCCTTGGAGATCTTCAGCGCCGATTCCAGTACCAGGAACAGGCGCCGCGCCTCGCCGGCCATCAGCGCGAAGCGCGCGTCCAGCTCGGCGCGCAGGTCGTCGCGCTCGGTGCTTTCCAGCTGGTCGACCGCGCCTTCCAGGAACTTCAGCTTGCGCACGATCAGGTCCTCGCCGAGCACGAAGGACAGGTGGTCGTCGAGGTTGAGCGCCAGCTTGGTCACCTGCTTGCCGGCCTCCAGGTGCTTGGCGATCTCGTCGCTGATCAGCTCCTGGTTCTGCGCCTTGACCACCGCGCCGCCGTCCATCGCGTCCTTCAGCTCGCATTCCTCGCCCAGGCTGAGCCCTTCCGGCAGCGGCTCGCCGGCGATCCAGCCGGTGAGCACGCTGCGCGGGGCCACTTCCGCATTGGGCGGGATCGCCGGGAAGCTGCCCAGGGCGCGGCGGATCTCCGAGGCCACCGTCTCGGCGGTCTTGCGCGAGGAGCTGTCCACGGCGAGGAAGCCGTGCTCCAGGTCCAGCAGGGCGTCGGTGCGCGAGGACTTCACGAAGGCGCGCGGCAGCAGCTCGTGCAGGAGGTCGTCCTTGAGCCGCTTGCGCGCCTTGCCGCCGAGCTTGCGGCCCTCCTTCTCCTCGATCTCGGCCACCTTCTGCGCCAGCAGGTCGTTGACCACCGAGCCGGGCAGGATCTTGTTCTCGCTGCCCACCGCCAGCCAGATCGCGTTGCCCACGCGGTGCGACAGCGCCTCCTCGCCGCGGCCGAAGGGCGGGATGAAGCCGGTGGAGTTCAGTTCCAGCGGACCGACCGGGCGCAGCGCGGCTTCCGGCAGCAGTTCGTCGAGCTGGGAGAAATCGTGGGACGTGGGGAAGCGGAAGAAGGTCAGGTTGCGGAAGAACATGCGGTTGCTCGGTGCGTGACGGCGGCGCGGGCGCGCGCCGTGCAGGAGATCAGGAGGCGGTCGCAAGCACTGCGACCGCGAGGTCAGGTTGCCGCGGACGGCGGCTCGGCTGCGGCCTCGCCGTGCGGCTCGCCGGCCAGCCAGGCGTGGGCGTCGGCGCGGGCCGCGCCCTCGCGGTGGCCCAGGGAGGCGAAGTCGAACAGCTTCGGGTCGGCCAGCTGCGAGGGACGGATGTCGGCCATGGCGCGGGCGATCTGCTCGATCCGGCCCGGGTGCTCCTTCTCCCACTGTTTGAGCATCAGCCCGACCTGGCGGCGCTGCAGGTTCTCCTGGCTGCCGCACAGGTTGCAGGGAATGATCGGGAACTGGCGCGCGGCCGCGTACTGCACGATGTCCTCCTCGCGCACGTAGGCCAGCGGCCGGATCACCACGTGGCGGCCGTCGTCGGACAGCAGCTTGGGTGGCATGCCCGAGATCTTGGCGTGGTGGAACAGGTTCATGAAGAACGTGGCCACCATGTCGTCGCGGTGGTGGCCCAGCGCGATCTTGGTGAAGCCGTGCTCGGCCGCGTAGGAGTACAGCGCGCCGCGGCGCAGGCGCGAGCACAGCGAGCACATGGTCTTGCCCTCGGGCACCACGCGCGTGACCACCGAGTAGGTGTCCTGCTCGATGATGTGGAACGGCACGCCGATCGAGCGCAGGTATTCGGGCAGCACGTGCTCGGGGAAGCCCGGCTGCTTCTGGTCCAGGTTCACCGCCACCAGCTCGAACCGCACCGGCGCCTTCTTCTGCAGCTGCAGCAGGATGTCCAGCAGGGTGTAACTGTCCTTGCCGCCGGACAGGCAGACCATCACCTTGTCGCCGTCCTCGATCATGGCGTAGTCGGCGATCGCCTGGCCGACCTGGCGGCGCAGGCGCTTGGCCAGCTTGGCCTGTTCGCGCTGGGCCGCGCGCGGGTCGGTGCGGCGCGGGGCCGGTTCGGGCAGGGGCAGGACGGCGTTCATAGGACCGCCATTCTACCTTCGGGCGCCCGCCTGCCCGCGCTATGCTTGGGCGGTGGACACGACCAGCCCGTCCGAACTGGCCCTGAAACTGGCGGAACTGCGCCAGCAGCACCGCGCGCTGGACGAACGCATCGCGCAGCTGGCGGCCAACGCCGGCGACGAGCTGGAGGCCAAGCGGCTGAAGAAGCGCAAGCTGCAGCTGAAGGACTGCATCGCCCGGCTGGAAAGCATGCTGATCCCGGACGAGCCGGCCTGAGAGCGCGGCGGCGGGCTCAGGGCGCGGCCGCGAACGCGGCGCGGGTCGCCTCCAGGTGCTGCAGGCGCGGGTCGCCGGGCGCGTAGTAGCGGGCGAGGCTGTCGCGGCAGGCGGCGGCGCCTTCCACGGCCAGGGCCGCGTCGCCGCGGCGCCGCGCCCATTCGCTGCGCAGGCAGCGCGTCTCGCCGCGCAGCGGGTGCGGGTCGGGCAGTTCCTGCGCCAGTTCCTCCTCGAACAGGTCCAGCAGTTCGCCGGCGCGCTCCAGTTCGTCCAGGGCCAGGGCCACCCGGCTCCAGCGCAGCGTGCGCCAGGCACTGCTGCGCGCGCGTGCCTGCGCCGGGTCGTTGCGGCGCGGCACCGCGGCCAGCGCGGCGCGTGCCTGTTCGGTGCGCCCGGCCATGGCGTCGGCCCAGGCCAGGCTGGCGGCGATCCGCTGCTGCTGCGCGTGCTCCGGCGGCAGCCGATCCTGCCAGGCCTGGCGGATCCGCTGCAGGATCGCGCTGGCCTCGTCCCACTGCCCGCGCAGCAGCCGGATCTCGGCGCGCCAGGCGTCCGGCATCTGGGTCTCGATCTGCTCCTCGCCCTGGGTGCGGGCGAACACCTCGTGCGCGCGCTGCAGCAGGGCGTCGGCGCGCTCGTACTCGCCGGTTTCCACCAGCACGCTGCCCAGCGAGTTGTAGGCCCAGCCCAGCCAGGAGCTGTCCTCGCCCATGGCCTTGGCCACCTGCAGCAGCTGCCCGAAGTGTTCGCGCGCGGCCACATAGTCGCCCAGTGCGCGCGCTGACAGGCCCAGCGCCCAGTGCAGCTCGCCGCGCAGGCGCGGGTCGGTGCCGAGGGTGTCCTGCTCCAGCAGCGGCTGCAGCAGCTGCCGGCTTTCCTGGTGCCGGCCCTGCTCGCTGCGCAGCTGGCCGAGCTTGAGCGTGGCCAGGTGGCGCGCGCCGGGGCCGGCGCGGCGCGCGTGCTCCAGCGCACTGGCGCAGGCTTCCTCGGCCTGGGCCAGGTGGCCGCCGATGCGGTGCACGTCGCACAGGGTGGTCTCGACCTGGACCAGGCCGGCGGGGTCGCCGGCGCCGCTGGCCAGGGCGTAGGTGCGCGCCTTCTCCAGGTGGGTGATGGCGCGGTCGTGGGCGTCCTGGGCGAAATAGATGTTGCCGAGCATGCCGTGCACCGCCGCCGCCGCCAGCGGGTCGCCGTGCAGGCGTGCGTCCACCCGCGCGGCGGCGCGGTCCACCGCGGCGCGGATGCCGCCGCCGGCGGCCCCGCTGCTGCGGCTGTCGTAGGGATCGGCCTGGCCGAGGATGTCGCCGGTCACGAAGGCGAGCATCGCCTCGCGTTGGGCGGTGGCGGTCTCGGCCTGCTGCCGGCGCTGTTCGGTCTTCAGGTACATCGCCCCGGTGGCCAGCAGGGCCACACCGAGGACTGCGGTCAGGCCGGCGCCAAGGCGGCGCCGGCGCAGTTCGCGGCGCCGGCGCCAGGCCTGCAGCCGCGCCTGCAGCGCCTGTTCCCGGGCCTGGCGGCGGGCCGCGCGGCGCGGCTCCAGCCCGCGCAGGCGGGCGGCCAGGCTGCGCGCGTCCAGGCTGCGCTGCTGCGGGTCGATCGCCGCGGCCAGGGCGATGTCCTCGCGCAGCAGCGGATCGGCGATGCGCGCCTCCCAGCCGGGCCCGAGCGCGCCGCGCAGGTCGCCGCCCAGCAGCTGGAACACCAGCACGCCCAGGGCGTAGACGTCCGAGCGCAGGGTCGCGGCCTCGCCGGCCACCACTTCCGGGGCGATGTACAGCAGGCTGCCGGCGGCGGGGGAATGCGGCGCGGCCGCGCCCATGGTCAGGCCCAGGGTCGGGGCGATGCCTTCCAGCTGCGGCGACAGCACCGCCTCGCCGGCGCCGAGATCGGCCAGCACCACCCGCAGGCGGCCGTCGGCCTCGACCGGGTACAGGTTCTCGGGCTTGAGGTCGCGGTGGATGATGCCGAGGTCGTGGATCGCCGCCACTGCCTCGCACAGGGCCACGCACAGGGCCAGGCGGGTGGCCTCGTCCAGTGTGGCCAGGCCGCCGCGGGCGCGGATCCAGTCGTGCAGGTTGCCCCCGGGGAAGTAGGGCAGTTCCAGCCAGCAAGGCGGCTCCTCCAGGTTCCAGCCCAGCACCGGGGCCACGCAGTCCTGGCCGGGCAGGGCCTGGGCGATGTAGCGGGACAGCGCGATCTCGCGGCGCAGGCCGCGCAGGCCGGCCTCGTCGCGGGCCAGCTTCAGTACCCGTTCGCCGTGGGTGGGCGAGTGGGCCAGGAAGGTCACGCCGGTGCTGCCCTCGCCCAGGCGGCGCAGCAGGGTCCAGGCGGCCTCGCCCGGCAGGGTCTGGCCCGCCGCGGGCAGGGCAGTGCTGGGGACGGGCGCCGGGGCGCCGGAAGGTTCGAAGCGGGTCGGGCACGCCAGGCGGTAGCCGTAGCCGTGCACGGCGCGGACCTCGGCGGCGCCGTCCAGCGCCGCGCGCAGGCGGCTGACGGCCTTGGCCAGCGAGTTCTCGGCGACCACGCGCCCGGGCCAGCCGGCCTCCAGCAGTTCGTCCTTGGTGACCACCTCGCCGGCGTGGCGCAGCAGGTGGCGCAGGACCTGCAGGCTGCTGCGGTCCAGCGCGCGCGCGCTGCCCGCCACCCGCAGGTGGCCGTCGGTCTCATGCAGCTCGGCCTGGCCGAACCGCCAGACGCCCGGCACCGGCCTGTGTCCTCCCTGCTGCATGCGTCCTCGCCCCCCCGGCGGCTGTAACTGCCTGTTGCTACGGCAGGCTGCGGCGCCACTTTAGCGGTCCGGTCACAACTTTTCAGGATTTTCCGCGCCCGGCAAAGACGCCCCGGGCCCTGCACGGCAAGGTGGCCACCACGCGGGCGGCATCCGGCAGCCCGGCCCGGGACGCAGGTGGGCTGGGGGGAGCCATCGGCGGGGGCAGGTTCCGGGGCCGCGGGGGGCGGGCCCGGAACAGCGGACAGGGAGGTCCAGGGAGCGGTCCGGCGCGAAGGAACGCGCCGGCGCCGCGCCTTGTCCGCGGTCCGGCGGGCAGGGTCCGCGGCGGTCAGAACTTTTCAAAAGTTTTCAGCCCCCTGGAATGAATCCGGCCGCACCGCCGCCTAGAACACCGTCCTGGGGGGCGTGCAGAGGGGCCGCTTCCCGAATACAGGGGTAAAGAACAATGCCGTGGAAGCACCACATGCGCGCCACTGCCTGCGCGCTGGCCGGCCTGCTGCTGGCCGCCTCCACCGTCGCCGACGCCCGCGAGCGCCGGCCCCGGCTGGAGAATCGCGGCGGCGTGCCCGCCCGTGACCTGGACCCGTCGGAGAAGGGGCTGGTGACCGGGGTGGGCATCGAGAGCCAGGACATCCAGGCAATGACCAACCAGATGGCGCGGGACCTGATCGCCAGCGGGTTCCTGGGCCGCTTCAGCACTCCGCCGCGGGTCCTGATCGACGAGCAGGAATTCCGCAACGAGGGCTCGCAGATCATCAACCGGCGCATGATCACCCAGCGCCTGCTGGTGGAGCTCAACCGCGCCGCGCAGGGCAAGATCACCTTCGTCGGCCAGCGCTACGCCGGCATGGTGGCCCGCCAGCGCGACCTCAAGCGCGAGGGCGTCACCGACACCGGCACCACCGGCCTGACCCAGGGCCAGGCCGGCGTCGACTTCTTCCTCGGCGGGGCAATCATGACCCTCGACAGCCGCGACCCCCGCACCGGCGTGGTCCAGCGCCTGAACCAGATCGCGTTCGAGCTGGTGGACGCGGAGACCGGCGAGCTGGCCTGGACCGGCATGTACGAGTTCCAGCGCGCCGCGGCCGAGGACGTGATCTACCGCTGAGCCGCGCCATCCCACCGTCCATGGCCCGGCCCCGGGCCAGCGTGTACCGGAGATCCCGATGAAGAATGCCCTTGCTGCCGCCGTGCTCGTGGCCGTGGTGGCCACGGCCGGCTGTTCGACCCCCGCCGCGCGCCCGCAGGCGGTGCTGGAGTGCGACTACAAGGCGCTCAAGCGCAACGCGCCCAGCGGCGGCCCGGCGCTGACCGCGGTTGCCTACGGCTCGGTCAAGGACATCCCGGCCGACGCCGTGCTGATGAGCGACGAGCGCCTGTTCCGCAGCGTGATCGTGCAGCACCTGAGCACCAGCACCACGCCCGGCGGCACGGTCCAGGTGACCGCGCGCCTGGCCAACTGCACCGCCGGCCCGCTGGGTGTGCGCGCCCGGGTCGCGTTCCTCGACTCGAACATGGCCCCGGTGGAAGCGGTCTCGGCCTGGCGCCCGGTGTTCCTGCCGCACGGCGGCATGGCCGTGTACCAGGAGTCGTCGCTGTCGCCGAAGGCCACCCACTACTACATCGAGCTGGCACCGAACTGAGCGGAGGCGACATGCACAAGGCAGTCCTTGCACTGCTGGGCGTGGCACTGGTGCCGCTGCCCGCAGCGGCGCAGTGGCGCGAGCCAGCGCCGGCGCCCGGCTACCGTGCCGGCCAGCCGGTGGTGCTGGGCCCGGCGGCCGCGCCGGAAACCGCCGAGGCCCTGCCGTGGGAGGCGCTGCGCCAGCAGCTCGGCAAGCGCAACCGGGTGATGCTGTTCTGGGAGGCGGAGCTGGAAGGCGAGGTCGCCACCCGCTACCGCGAGGTGGAAACCCTCGACCGCCACGGCCACGCCGCGGTGACCCGCAGCGAGGGCGTGGACCGCGACCGCCACGGCCACGTCGGCACCAGCGTGGCCGGTGCCGATGCCGGCATGCACCAACGCAGCGAACGCTTCCTCGAGGCCGAGGCGCCGGCGGCGCCGCGGGTTGAGGGCGAATCGCGGCAGATCCGCGCGCATTTCATGGAGCAGCTGCGCCAGGGCGGCGTGCGCTTCATCGACCGCGCCCTGGCCACCCGCCTGGCGGGCGCGGCGGTGGAGGGCGAGCGCCCCAACGTGCACGCGATCGAGACCCGCGCCCTGGCCGGCCATGCCGACTACCTGCTGCAGGTGACCTCGGCCGTCGACCTGCAGTCCGCGTCCGGGCGCGCCTTCCACGTGGTGCTGCTGGACGTGGCCGACGGCGGCACCGTGCTGGAGTTCCATACCCAGGCCGCGCCGCCGGCCGCCGCGCCGGGGCGCTACGTGGCCACGGCCAATGGTTTCGAACGCCAGGCCGCGGCTGCGCCCGGCCTGGCGGACGTCGCCCGGGTGCTGGCGCTGGAGACCGCGCGGCGCATGCAGGGGGCGCTGTGAGCGGCCGCACCCGTCCGCCTCGGCTGGCGGCGGCGCTCGCCCTGGCCCTGGCCCTGCCGGCGCAGGCCCAGGTGCCGGGCCTGCCTGCCGCCCTGCAGCCGTACTACGAGGCCTTGCTTGCCGACGGCGAGTGGGGCGCGGTGCTGAACCTGCAGCGCATGGGCCTGGAAGCCATCGACCAGGGCCAGCCGGAGGTGGCGGCAACCGCGTTCGACGCGGCGATCGAACGGATCGAACTGGTCTACGCCGACTCGCAGGCGGCGAAGAAGGCACGTTCGCTGTGGTCGTCCGAAGGGGTCAAGGACTTCAAGGGCGAGCCCTACGAGCGGGCGATGGCCTACTACTACCGCGGCCTGCTGTTCCTGGCCGAGGGCGACTACGGCAACGCCCGCGCCGCGTTCCGCGCCGCCGAGTACCAGGACACGGTGGCCGAGCAGGAGGAGTACGCCGGCGACTTCGGCCTGATGTCGCTGCTGGCCGGCTGGGCCTCGCAATGCGAGGGCGACGCCGCCATGGCCGCGGAGTTCTACGGGCGCGCCGCCGCGCAGCAGCCGCAGGGCCTGCAGCCGCCCGCGCCCGGTGCCGACACCCTGGTGCTGGTCGAATCCGGCGGCGCGCCGGTGAAGGTGGCCACCGGCGGCTACGGCGAGGCGCTGCAGCTGAAGCCGGGCGACAACCCGTTCGTGGCGGTGCGCATGGGCGGCCAGGAACTGGCGGCGCTGGGCGACGTCGGCTGGCAGGCACGCACCCGCGGCGGACGCATGATCGACGTGGTGCTCGACGGCAAGGCCAGCTTCCGCGAGGGCGCGGAGACCGTGGGCTCGGCCGGCGTGTCGCTGGGCGCGCAGGTGGCCGCGTTCGCGCCGGGCGACGACAGCCTGGCGGTGGCCGGTGCGCTGGCGGTGGTCGGCGTGGCGGCCACGCTGATCGGCGGCGCGGTCAAGGCCAAGGCCGACATCCGCGCCTGGGACAACCTGCCGGACCGCATCTACGGCGGCTTCGTCGCCGGCGGTGCGCGGCCGTTGCCGCCGGTCAGCGAAGCCGAGGGCGACGGCGAGCAGTGGCCGATCGAGGCGCCGGTGATCGACCGCCGTGCAGGCGCCTGCCGGCTGGTGCTGTACCGCACGCGCGAGCCGGCGACCCTGCGCGCGCAGGCGGTGTCCAACCTGTCCGAACCGGAGCGCCGCAAGCTGCTCAAGCGCAACGAGCAGCGCGACCGCGCCTTCCGCAGCCAGATGGCCGCGCTGTTCGCCGCCGCGCCGGGCGAGGCGGCGGAACCACCGGGCCCGGGGGAATGACCATGCCAACAGCGGTATCCGTGATCACCGCTGCCCTGTTGTGGGCAGGCCTGGCGCTGCCGGCTGCGGCGCAGGAAGCCACGCAGGAGACCGCGCAGGAGGTTGCGCAGGACGAGTCCGGTGCCGATCCCGCGGTATGGGGACCCTACGCGCAATGGGTCGGCCGCACCTTCGAGCGCCAGGGCAGCAGCGAGTACGGCGCCCACCGGATCACCATCGCCTGGGAGGAGCCGGGCAAGGTCATGGTCGAGACCGGCTACCTCGTGGACGGGAAGCGTTGGTACACGTACACGGTGGTGGCCGGCAAGCAGCCAGCCACGCTCACCGTGGACCCGAAGCCTGGTCCCAAAGGGGCCTGGAACATCGTCGACGCGGAGAACCTGGAGTCGAACAAGCGGTTCGGCTACCAGACCACCCGCCGCGTCACCGGTGCGCGGACGTTCGAGGAGGCGACGCTCCGGAGCGGCGGAGTGGTGGACCAGCGGGTGTACCTGGACATCGCCTCGGCGCAGTACCAGGCAGTGCAGGAGGCCAAGGCCGTGGAGGAGGTGCGCAAGCGCGCCGAGGCGGTCGCCGCGCGGCGCGCGGCCGGCGTGCCGGCGGTGGAATCGGTGCCGGTGCCGGCCGAGCGGGTGCTGGCCTACCAGGAGCCGCTGCGCGGCGGTTCGGGCATGTTGCGGGTGACCCGCGGCAAGACCTGGGGCGACGGCATCTGCTACCTGGCCGTGTACATCAACGACCGCCTGGCCGCGCGCATGGTCGGCGGCGAGACGGCCACCTTCCGGGTCCCTGCCGGCGAGCTGCGCATCGGCGTCGGCGGCGACCCGGCCGGACGCGGCACCTGCTCCATGGGGCGCGGCGGCGTGGTCGAGCACCTCACCCCGCTGGGCAAGGGCGAGGCCCTGCACGTGTACTACCAGCTCGACAGCGGCCTGCACTTCAGCGAGGCGCTGCTGGACCCGGCCGCGCCCTGAGCGGCGCGCGGTCCCCCGGATCCCGGAGGAGGGGGTGGCGTCCCGCGAAGGACCGCGGGCGCCGCTTTTTCTGCCGCGGTCCGGCGCCGGCTTACTCGGCCGGCGCCGCTTCCGCTTCGGCTGGCCGCGCCGCTTCCGGGCTCACCCGCTCGATGGTGTGGCGCAGCTCGCGGCCCAGGATCAGCTTGGCGTCCTTGGCCCACACGTCCAGGCGCTCGTCGAACACCAGCTTGCTGTTCTGGTCCGGCCACACCAGCTTCATCTCGCGCAGCTTCTGGATGAAGCCGCGGAACAGGCTCTTGTCGAAGAATTCCGGCGCCGCCGGCGCGTAAAGCAGGCTCAGGCGCTGCGCCGCCAGCTGGCACAGGCTCTCCAGCTCGGCCGCGCCGAGCGTGCCGGGGCCGTTCTTCACCAGCACCGAGATGGCGATGTAGTAGCGCTCGAACGCCTGCTGCAGGGTGTGGCCGATCGCGCGCAGGCGGAACACCTCGTCGCTCTGGCCCGGGCTGCGCTGCAGCACGCCGCCGTCCTCGTCGTTGACCAGCTGCAGCAGGCCCTCGCGCACGAACACGTCGGCGATGCGGTCCACGCGCTCGGCGAAGCCGTCCTCGTCCCAGGGCAGGAACAGCTCGGCCTGCAGGAACGGGTACAGGGTGCGGCCCAGCCGCACCAGGGTGCGCCGGCTCATGCGCCGGTTGTGCTGGAAGCAGCAGGCGATCCAGGACGAGGCGGTGAACAGGTGGGCGACGTTGTTGCGGAAGTACGACAGCAGCACCGCGGTGTCGTCGTCCACGCTCAGCACGTCGCCCAGCGGGTGCGGGATGCGCCGCAGCACGCCGATCTCCTCGCCGTGGGCGATGATCTCCTCCGGCGTGTGCGGGGTCACCGTGGTGCGGTCCGAATACGGCAGCTCCGCCAGCAGGGTCTTGGACAGGGCGATCTGCGCCAGCAGGTCGCGCTCGCCCATGGCGTGCTTGGGCGTGGACAGCAGCGCCAGGGCCAGCAGGTTGATCGGGTTGACGTCGGCGGCCTCGTTGATGCGCACCTGGATGCGCTGGGCGAGGGCGTCCACGGTCTCGGCCAGCCACGCCGGCTTCTCGTCCTCCGGCAGCGGGCGGCCGTCCCATTCCGGGGCGTGGCTGGACAGCACCTCGCCCAGCCGGATCGGCTCGCCGAAGTTCACCACCACCTGGCCGTAGTTGCTGCGCAGCACCTTGGGGATGCCCATCAGCAGCTGCCAGATCGATTCCTTCTCCTTGGGCTTGCCCGACAGCTCGTCCAGGTAGCTGTTGCCCTCCATCAGCTTCTCGTAGCCGATGTACACCGGCTGGAACAGCACCGGGCGGGTGGGCTGGCGCAGGTAGGCGCGCACGGTCATGGCGATCATGCCGCCCTTGGGCTGCAGCAGGCGGCCGGTGCGCGAGCGCCCGCCCTCGATGAAGTACTCCAGCGAGTAGCCGCCGGACACCAGCTGCGCCACGTATTCGGTGAACACCGCCGAGTACAGCGGGTTGCCGCGGAAGCTGCGGCGCATGAAGAACGCGCCGCCCTTGCGCAGGATGGTGCCGACCACCGGCAGGTTGAGGTTGATGCCGGCGGCGATGTGCGGCGGGACGATGCCGCGCTCGTACAGCAGGTACGACAGCAGCAGGTAGTCCATGTGGCTGCGGTGGCAGGGCACGTACACCACCTCGTGGCCCGGGGCGACCTCCTTCAGGCGGTCCAGGTGGTGCACCAGCACGCCGCGGTAGATCTTGTTCCACACCGGGGTGAGGATGACGCTGGCCGAGCGCACCACCGGGTGCGAGTAGTCGGCCGCGATCTCCCAGGCGTAGGCGTGCGCCTTCTTCCAGGCCTCGGCCACGGTGGTGCTGTCGCGCCGGGCCTGGTCGGCGATCGCCTCGCGCACGGTTTCGGCCGCCAGCACCTTGTCCACCAGCAGGCGCCGGGTGGACAGGTCCGGGCCGATCACCGCGGCGCGGATGCGGCGGAAGTGCGCGCGCAGCACGCGCTGCAGCTTGCGCACGGTGCGCTCCGGCGGCAGGCCCTCGGCCACGGTCTCGCGCAGCGACACCGGCTCGGCGAAGCGCACCAGGGTGTCGCGGCCATTGAGCAGCAGCGCCAGCAGGCGGCGGAAGCGGCCAACGATCGCCCAGTTCTCCGAGAACAGCACCGAGAACCAGCCGCTGTGCCGGTCCGGGGCGCGGCCGACGAAGATCGATACCGGCACCAGGCGCACGTCCAGTGCCGGGTCGTCGCGGTGCGCCTGGAGCAGGCGCGCCAGCGAGTCCGAATGGGTGCGCGCGGCCGGGCGCTGGTCCGGGATCAGCGGGGTGACGCTGCGCCGGGACAGGGCCACGTAGGCGCGGCGGCGGCCCAGCGGGTCGCCCGGCAGCGGCACCAGCGGCGAGGGCAGGCCGGCCTGGCGGCAGGCCTTGTCCAGGATCAGGGCGTTGGACAGGCCGTAGTCCTCCAGCACGTAGCACACCGGGCGCGGGTCGTCCTGCGGCTGCTGTGCCGGCTCCAGCTTCAGGTCCAGCCACGGGTCGACCACCCAACCGAGCAGGCGCGCCCACAGCGGCCGCCGCGCGGCCACGGGGCGGGGGGCGATCGGCTGGCGCGGCGGCTCGCCGGACGGCGTGGCGCCGCCGGAATCGGCGGGCGCGGGCGTGGCCGGGTCGTCGGTGGCAGGCCCCGGGAAGGGCAGGGGATTCTGTTCTGGCATTGGGCGATTATCGCCCACCCGGGTCCGCGGCCGCTTCCGGGGGCTCGGGCAAGGCCTCGGCCGGGGTGGCCGCGGCCAGCACCCGGGCGGCTTCCTCCAGGTAGCCGTCCAGGTACCAGTGGCCGCCAAGCCGGGTCAGGCGCAGGGTGGTGTCGATCTCGCGCCCGGCCAGCGGGTAGTGCAGGCGCACGGTGGCGTGGTCGCCCCGTTCCTCGACCAGGCCGGTGCGCAGGTCGGTGAGGCTGTGGTCCAGGTCCAGGCCGTAGTCGGCGGTGGTCGCCTTCACCGCGGCCAGGAACGGCCCCAGCCGGCGCAGGCTGTCCTCCATGCCGGCCTGGCGCAGGTCCTCCTCGCTGGCCAGCCCGGTCTGGCGCGCCGCCGCGGCCAGCCGCTCGATCGCCGCGTGGCCGAGCCGCGGATCGCCCAGCGGCGCCTGTCCGGCCCAGGCGCCCAGCGCCTCCACCGTCTGCACGTAATGGGCCCGTTCCTCGTCGCTGTAATGCGCCTGTTGGCGCAGGTACTGCACGCCGAACAGGGACAGCGAGCGGGCGGCGTCGCGCAGGGCGGTGTCCTGGCCGGCCAGCTGCCGGTCGAAGCGCCGGCGCAGGTCGGCTTCGGCGCCCGGCTCGGCCAGGGTCGCCAGCAGCGAGGGCAGTTGGTCGTCCAGCGGCAGCTCGGTCAGCGGCCAGCGGCTGCGGTCCTCGCGCCAGGCCGCGGCCAGGGCGGCATGGGTTTGCGGCGGCAGGGCGTCGCGCGCGAACGCCACCAGGTCGTTGCGCTGCAGGTGGCCGGCCAGCTGGCGCACGGCGCCGGCCGGTTCGCTGGCGGCGCCGGGCAGTTCCGCGGGCGCGCCCGGGTCCGGGCGGCAGGCGGCCAGCAACAGCAGCATGGCCGGCAGCAGCAGGCGCAGGCGCGCGCGCAGCGTGGATCGGGCGAGGCGCGATCGTTGCATGAGTCTGGTCCTGGGGCCCCGGGCGTCGAGTGTGGCCGCTGCCGGGGCGCGAGGGCAACGCCCGGATACAAAACGGGGAGGCCTGAGCCTCCCCAAATCCGGCAACGCCGGAGGACATCGTGTTGTGGCACGGCGCCGGCCAGCGGCCGGCTGCGGGGCACTCTAGCCCGCTCCTCCAGCTAATGCAATACGTTAGGTTTTCCTGGCTAACCGATTGATTTAGCTGAGCGCTTCGCGGATCTGCCGCTGGATCAATGCGGCCGCGGCCGCCGGATCGGGGGCGTTGCGGATCGGCCGCCCGACCACGATCGCGTCCGCGCCGGCGGCAAACGCCTCGGCCACGCCCACGCTGCGCTTCTGGTCGTCGCCGCCACCGCCGTCCGGGCGGATGCCGGGACAGACGATCGAGAACCCGCCGCCGGTGGCGGCGCGGATCGGGCCGGCCTCGCGCCCGGAGGCGATCACCCCGTCGATGCCGGCCGCCTGCGCCGCCAGCGCGCGCTGCACCACCACCTGCTCCGGCCCGGCGTCGATGCCCATGGCGCGCAGGTCGGCCCCGTCCATCGAGGTCAGCACGGTCACCGCCAGCAGGCGCATGTCGCCCTGGTTGGCCTCGGCGGCGGCCTGCATCATCGCCGGGTGCCAGCCGTGGATGGTGCAGTAGTCCACCTTCCAGCGGCCCAGGCCGCGGATCACCCCGGCCACCGTGGCCGGGATGTCGAAGAACTTCAGGTCCACGAACACGCGCTTGCCGCGCTGGCCCAGCAGGTCCAGCACCTGGAAGTACTCGCCGGAGGCCAGCAGTTCCATGCCGATCTTGTAGAAGCGCACGTTGTCGCCGAGGCGGTCGATCCAGGCCTCGGCCTCGGCGCGGCCGGGCACGTCCAGGGCGAAGATCAGGCGCTCCTCCGGCGCCAGCGGCAGCGGGGCGCGGCTCACGGCGCGGTCTCCAGCGCGGCGCGCTTGGCGGCGCGTCGCGCGTCGCGCGGCTGCTTCCAGTGGTTGTCGAACAGCGCCGGCTCCCAGCCGCCGTAGGTCGGGTTGGGCAGGATCCACCAGCGGCTGCCGAACCAGTCGCGGTGGCGTTCCAGCAGGGCCTGGCGGCCGGCGGGGCTGTTGTCCTCGATCTTGAGGAAGTCGCCCAGCTGGTCGCCGAACTGCATCAGCACCCGGTACTTGCGGCTGGCCAGGCGGCGGCGGCAGTCCTTCTCGCTGCCGTGCTGCTCGCAGCCCGGGACCACCGTGCCCAGGCCCAGGAACACGTCCTCGCCCTCCACCGGCAGGCCCTCGGCGCGCAGGTTGTCCAGGGTGGCCTGGGTCAGGTGCACGGCGCGGTTGGAGATGTAGACCAGGGTGACGCCGCGGGCGTTGGCGGCGCGGGCGAACTCGACCACGCCCGGCACGGCACGCGCCTTGCGCTCCTCGACCCAGGCGTCCCAGGAGGGGTCGCTGTACTCGCCGCCGTCGCGCACCAGGCGCGCCTGGTAGGGCGAGTTGTCGAGCACGGTCTCGTCGATGTCCAGCACCACCGCCGGCTTCAGGCCGGGGCCGCTGCCCTCGCGCTCGCCATCCACCAGCGCGTCCCAGGCCGGGTCGGCCAGGGCCTGGTCCAGGGTCGCGGCGGCGGCGCGGTAGGTCTGCTCGGCGATGGCGCGGTACTCGGCCGAGCGCTGCACCCACAGCACGGCATTGAGGTTGTCGTCGGCGGCCACGGTGGCCGGGGCGGCGGCGGGCGGGGCATCGGGCCGCACCGGTTGGCAGGCGGCGAGCGCCAGCACGAGCACGGCGGCGCAGGACAGGACAGGACGCATGGGGCGGTCTCGCAACGGCAAACGCGCATTCTAGCGGCTCGCCGGCCGCGCTCAGGCCGCCGGCAGGCGCAGCAACAGGTCGGTCGGGCCCACGTCCACGCCCAGCTGATGGAACAGGGTCGTGGCCTGGCCGCGGTGGTGCGCCTGGTGGTTGAAGAAGTGCAGCAGCAGGTGCGACAGCCGGCGCCGGTGCGCCTGGCCGGCCATGTTGCGGTACTCGATGACCCGCTCCAGATCCCCCGGCTGCAGCGTGCCGATCCAGTCGGCAATGGCCTGGTCCAGCAGCTGCCGGCGCTGCCACCAGGCATCCAGGTCCGGGCACGCGGTCTCGTCCAGGCGCCGCGGTGGCGGCAGGGCGGCGACCGGCTGCAGTGGCTGCCAGTGGCCGGGGTCGTTGGCGGCGAAGCGCTGCAGCCAGAGGGTGTCGGCCACCACCAGGTGGTTGAGGGTGCCGAGGATGGAGCCGAAGAACGCGCCGCGCGGCTCGGCCAGCAGTCCGGCGTCCAACCGGGCCGCGGCTGCGTGCAGGGCGGCGTTCATCCAGTGGTTGTAGTCGGCCAGCAGGGCGAAATGGTCGCGCATGGCGGCATCCGGCGGCGGGAAGGCAAAGCTTCGCATGGCGCCGCCAGCTGGTACTTGCTGAATACGCAGCCGGCGCGTGACCGGTTCCGCCGCTGCGCACCCGCAGCATGCGCGCGGGTGCGGATCGTGGTAGAAAGCGCGAATGATACCGCTAACTTGGCGCCCGGACGGGGCCTCGAACCCCGCCGGGGCCAGGTCGTGGCCGAGGTATTTGTTGCGTCGCAACAAGGCCTGGCTGGCGGGACCCTGCGAAGTTTCCGCGCACCGGAGCGCTCCATGAGCAAATCCCCCGCAAGCTGTTCCATCCCGCGGCCGCACGGCTGCCCGTCCGCGCACGGGGTGCGCGCATGAGCCTGTATGTCGGCCTGGATGTAGGCACCCAGAGCGTCAAGCTGGTCGCCTACGACCCGGAAGCGCGCCAGGTCGCGGCGACCATCGGCCACGCCCTGGAGCTGGCCGCCGGCGACGACGGCAGCCGCGAGCAGCGCGCCGAGTGGTGGATCGACGCGATCCGCAGCTGCTTCGCGCGGCTGGACCCGGCCCTGCGCGAGCGCGTGGTGGCGATCGGCGTGTCCGGCCAGCAGCACGGTTTCGTGCCGCTGGACCGCGACGGCAACGTGCTGGCCCCGGCCAAGCTGTGGTGCGACACCAGCACCGCGGCCGAGTGCGACCTGATCATGGACGCGGTCGGCGGCGCGCAGCGCAGCATCGAGCTGGCCGGCAACCCGATCCTGGTCGGCTACACCGCCTCCAAGCTGCCGTGGACCCGCAAGCACCGCTCGCAGGCCTACGCGCAGCTGGCCGCGATCATGCTGCCGCACGACTACGTCAACTTCTGGCTCACCGGCGAGCGCTGGATGGAGTGCGGCGACGCCTCCGGCACCGGCTGGCTGGACGTGCGCAACCGCCGCTGGTCGGAGGAGATGCTGCGCGCCACCGACCCGGACCGCGACCTGGCCGCGCTGCTACCGCCGCTGGTCGAGGCCGACGCCACCTTCCCGATCGCCGCGCACATCGCCGACGCCCTGGGCCTGCCGCGCAACGTGCGCGTGTCGGCCGGCGGCGGCGACAACATGATGGCCGCCATCGGCACCGGCAACGTGACCCCGGGCGTGCTGAGCATGAGCCTGGGCACCTCGGGCACGCTGTTCGCCTACTCCGACCGCGCCATGGTCGACGAGGCCGGCCGCTGGGCCGCGTTCTGCGATTCCACCGGCGGCTGGCTGCCGCTGATCTGCACCATGAACTGCACCGTGGCCACCGAGGCGGTGGGCAAGCTGTGCAGCTTCTCGACCAAGGAAGGCGACGCCCTGCTGTCCGGCACCCGCCCCGGCGCCGATGGCCTGCTGATGCTGCCGTTCCTCAACGGCGAGCGCACCCCGAACCTGCCCAACGGCCGCGGCAGCCTGTTCGGCATGACCGCCACCAACTTCACCGTGGCCAACCTCTATCGCGCGGCGATGGAAGGCGCGGTGTACAGCCTCAAGAACGGCTACGACGCCTTCGTCGACGCCGGCATGCGCTTCGAGGCCATCCGCCTGACCGGCGGCGGCAGCCACAGTGCGGTGTGGCGGCAGATGGTCGCCGACGTGTTCGGCCTGCCGGTGGACGTGCCCGAGCAGGCCGAGGGCGCCGCGTTCGGCGCGGCCCTGCAGGCCCTGTGGGCCACCGGCCGCGCCCAGGGCGGCGGTTCGGACCTGGCCGCGCTGGCGGCCGCGCACGTGCGCCTGGAGCCGCGCCTGTCCGCGCACCCGCACGCCGAGGCCACCGCCGCCTACGCGGCGCAGTACGCCCGCTTCCTTTCCCACCTCGACGCGATCCGGCCGCTGTACGCCTGAGCGCATCCCCGCTGTACGAACTCCCAAACGGAAACCACAAGATGAGCAAGCCCTTCATCGGCGCCACCGAGTACTTCCCCGGCATCGGCGCGATCCCCTACGAAGGTCCGGAATCGGACAACCCGCTGGCGTTCAAGGTCTACGATGCCAACAAGGTGATCGGCGGCAAGACCATGCGCGACCACCTGCGCTTCGCGGTCTGCTACTGGCACACCTTCTGCAACGCCGGCGCCGACCCGTTCGGCCCGGGCACCCGCCGCTTCCCGTGGGAGAAGGGCGACGCGATGGCCACCGCCGAGGCCAAGGTCGACGCCGCGTTCGAGTTCTTCACCAAGCTGGGCGTGCCGTACTGGTGCTTCCACGACGTCGACCTGGCGCCGGACGCCGACGACATCGCCACCTACGAGAAGAACCTCAAGCACCTGGTCGGCCTGGCCAAGGCGCGCCAGGACGCCACCGGCGTGAAGCTGCTGTGGGGCACCGCCAACCTGTTCTCGCACCCGCGCTACATGAACGGCGCCTCCACCAACCCGGACTTCGCCGTCGTCGCGCGCGCCGCGGTGCAGGTGAAGAACGTGCTGGACGCGGTGGTCGAGCTGGGCGGCGAGCACTACGTGTTCTGGGGCGGCCGCGAGGGCTACGCCACCCTGCACAACACCAACATGAAGCGCGAGCTGGAGCACTTCGCCCGCTTCCTGGCCGCCGCGCGCGACTACGGCCGCAGCATCGGCTTCAAGGGCAAGTTCTTCATCGAGCCCAAGCCGATGGAGCCGATGAAGCACCAGTACGACTTCGACAGCGCCACCGTCGCCGGCTTCCTCAAGGAGCACGGCCTGCAGAACGACTTCATGCTCAACATCGAGGCCAACCACGCCACGCTGTCGGGCCACACCTTCGAGCACGACCTGCAGGTGGCCTCCGACCACGGCCTGCTGGGCAGCATCGACGCCAACCGCGGCAACGCGCAGAACGGCTGGGACACCGACCAGTTCCCGACCGACCTGTACGACACCGTCGGCGCCATGATGGTGGTGCTGCGCCAGGGCGGCCTGGTCGGCGGCCTGAACTTCGACGCCAAGCCGCGCCGCGAGTCCACCGACATGGAGGACCTGTTCATCGCCCACATCGGCGGCATGGACGCGTTCGCCAAGGGCCTGGAAGTGGCCCATGCGCTGCTCAACGACTCGCCGTGGGAGCAGTGGCGCAAGGAGCGCTACGCCAGCTTCGACGCCGGCGACGGCAAGGCCTTCGAGGAAGGCAAGCTGGGCCTGGCCGACCTGGCCGCGCTGTCGGCCAAGATCGGCGAGCCGAAGCAGACCAGCGGCAAGCAGGAGCGCTACGAGAACCTGCTGAACCAGTACCTGCTGCGGCGCTGACGCAGCCAGTGCCGGGGCGCGCCGCGCGCCCCGGCGACCGCGCCGCGCCCGCCAGCCGCCTTGCCGGCGGGCGCGCGGATTCTCGAGGGAGGGGCCCCCGATGGCGGTAGTGGAAACCACGCAGTCCGGCGCGAGCGAGTTCGAGGCCGCCGGCGGCGAAAACACGCGTTTCATCATCCTGATCAGCCTGGTGGCCACCATCGGTGGCTTCCTGTTCGGCTACGACAGCGGCGTGATCAACGGCACGGTCGACGGCCTGACCGCGGCATTCCAGTCCGACGCGGCGGTGACCGGCTTCAACGTGGCCTCGATGCTGCTGGGCTGCGCGGTGGGCGCCTGGTTCGCCGGCACCCTGGCCGACCGCTATGGCCGGCGCACC
>NZ_RRYJ01000016.1:0-8134 GCF_003931645.1 Pseudoxanthomonas sp. SGT-18
GCGCGTACCATGGCCCGCGGCGGCCAGGCCGTACACCGGAGAACGGGCGGTTGGTGCGTGGGCGGAGGAGCACGTCCTCTCGCCCGGCCAAGGTGGGACGTCGCGCGGATCCCGCCTGTCCAGTTCGCTGCCGCCAACCACCACGCACGGCAAGCCAACAACCCAGCGGCCTTCAACCCCGTGCTTTATCAGGAGGCACTAGTACGGCCAGCGGCGCCAGGCCATATCTGGTCCAGCTAGCGGCGAAACGCAGATGGCGCGCATGACTCCGGGACTACCCGCTCCCCAACTAAACAGCCGACTACATATTCCGCCGATACTCCCCACCCACGTCATACAAGGCATGACTGATCTGCCCGAGTGAGTGCGTCTTGACCGCTTCGACCAGCGCTTCGAAGACGTTCCCTCGCCGACGCGCGGTGTCCTGAAGATACGCCAGGCCGTGGCCGTTGTGGACCTCGGTCACAGTTTCATCCTCAACCACATGGGCATGGCCGGTTTCCCCTTCCGGCGCCAGCACATTGCGGTTGGCCTGCCAGGCGCGGACGTTGGCGATCTGCTGGGCCTTCTCGGCCTCGGTGGATCGGATCAGCTCGATCTCGGTGGCCACTTCGCCGGCGTGTTCCTTGGGCAGGAAGGTGTTGACGCCGACCAGGGGCAGGCTGCCGTCGTGCTTGCGGTGCTCGTAGTACAGGCTCTCTTCCTGGATCTTGCCGCGCTGGTACATGGTGTCCATGGCGCCGAGCACGCCGCCGCGCTCGCTGATGGCCTCGAACTCCTTGTAGACCGCCTCCTCCACCAGGTCGGTCAGGTACTCCACCGCGAAGCTCCCCTGCCAGGGGTTCTCGATGAAGTTCAGGCCCAGCTCCTTGTTGATGATCATCTGGATGGCCACGGCGCGGCGCACGCTCTCTTCGGTCGGCGTGGTGATGGCCTCGTCGTAGGCGTTGGTGTGCAGGCTGTTGCAGTTGTCGAACAGCGCATAGAGCGCCTGCAGCGTGGTGCGGATGTCGTTGAACTGGATCTCCTGCGCGTGCAGGGAACGGCCGGAGGTCTGGATGTGGTACTTCATCATCTGGCTGCGCTCGTTGGCGCCGTAGCGCTCGCGCATGGCGCGGGCCCAGATGCGGCGGGCGACGCGGCCGATGACGGTGTACTCCGGGTCCATGCCGTTGCTGAAGAAGAAGCTCAGGTTGGGCGCGAAGTCGTCGATGTGCATGCCCCGGGCGAGGTAGTACTCGACGATGGTGAAGCCATTGCTGAGGGTGAAGGCGAGCTGGCTGATCGGGTTCGCCCCGGCCTCGGCGATGTGGTAGCCGGAGATGGACACCGAGTAGAAGTTGCGGACCTGGTGCTCGACGAAGTACTGCTGGATGTCGCCCATCATGCGCAGGGCGAACTCGGTGCTGAAGATGCAGGTGTTCTGGGCCTGGTCTTCCTTGAGGATGTCGGCCTGGACGGTGCCGCGCACGGTGCGCAGGGTCTGTGCCTTGATCTTCTCGTAGGTCTCGCGGTCCACCAGCTGGTCGCCGGTGACGCCCAGCAGACCCAGACCGAGGCCGCCGTTCCCCGGCGGCAGGTCGCCGTGGTAGCGCGGGCGCTGGCGGCCTTCGAAGAAGGCGTCCATTTTCCGCTGCGCCTCGGCCCAGCGGTCCGGGTCGGCCTTGAGGTACTTCTCCACCTGCTGGTCGATGGCGGTGTTCATGAACATCGCCAGGATGATCGGCGCCGGGCCGTTGATGGTCATGGACACGCTGGTGTTCGGCGCGCACAGGTCGAAGCCGGAGTACAGCTTCTTCATGTCGTCCAGCGTGGGCACGTTGACGCCGGAGTTGCCGATCTTGCCGTAGATGTCCGGGCGCGGCGCCGGGTCCTCGCCGTACAGGGTCACCGAGTCGAACGCGGTGGACAGGCGCGCGGCCGGCTGCCCGGCGGACAGGTAGTGGAAGCGGCGGTTGGTGCGCTCGGGCGTGCCCTCGCCGGCGAACATGCGGATCGGATCCTCGCCGGTGCGGCGGTACGGGTAGACGCCGCCGGTGTACGGGTAGCTGCCGGGCAGGTTCTCCTTGCCGAGAAAGGTCAGCAGCTCGCCCCAGGACCTGAAGCGCGGCGCGGCGATCTTCGGGATCTTCTGGTGGCTGAGGGACTCACGGTAGTTCTCGACCCGGATGGTCTTGCCGCGGACCTGGTACTCGTTGACCTCGTCGGTGATCGACTTCAGCCGCTGCGGCCATTCGCGCAGCAGGCGCTGGGAGTCGCTGGAAAGCGACTGGATGGCGTCGTTGTAGCGCTGGCGCAGGGTGAGCAGGCTGCGGTCGGCTTCGACAGCCTCCCCGGAGGACGGGGGTTGCAGGGCGGCGCCGTCGTAGAGCGCCAGCGGCTCGGGCGGCAGCGGGTCGCCCAGCTCGCGCAGGGCTTCCCAGTAATGCTGGGCGCGGGCGGCGGTCTCGGCCTCGCTTTCGATGCGGCGGTTGATCGCCCTGCCCTGCTCGGCGATCTCGGCCAGGTAGCGCACGCGGTTGCCGGGGATCAGCACGGTGGCCCGCGGTTCCTTCAGCGAGGTGTCGATGCTGGGGTTGAAGTCGCAGCGGGGGGAGCCGACAGCAGAACCAAGGGCGGAGTCCAGTTTCCCACGCAGCAGGCGACAGAGGTTGGCGAACATCCAGCTCACGCCGGGATCGTTGAACTGGCTGGCGATGGTCGGGTAGACCGGGATCTCCTCGTCCGTCACCTGGAAGGCGTTGCGGTTGCGCTTCCACTGCTTGCGCACGTCGCGCAGGGCGTCCTCGGCGCCGCGGCGGTCGTACTTGTTCAGCACCACCAGTTCGGCGAAGTCGAGCATGTCGATCTTCTCCAGCTGGCTGGCGGCGCCGTAGTCGGAGGTCATCACGTACACCGGGAAGTCGACCAGGTCGACGATCTCCGAGTCGGACTGGCCGATGCCGGCGGTCTCCACGATCACCAGATCGAAATCCAGCGAGCGCAGGTAGCCGATGCAGTCGCGCAGCACGGTGTTGGTGGCGCTGTGCTGGCGGCGGGTGGCCATCGAGCGCATGTACACGCGGTGGCTGCGCAGCGAGTTCATGCGGATGCGGTCGCCCAGCAGCGCCCCGCCCGTGCGCCGGCGGGTCGGGTCCACCGACAGCACGGCGATGCGCATCTGCGGGAAGCAGGCCAGGAAGCGGTTGAGCAGCTCGTCGGTGACCGAGGACTTGCCGGCGCCGCCGGTGCCGGTGATGCCGACCACTGGCGTGGTCTGGCGTGATGATTGGTGATGCGTGGTTCGTGATTCGCTGGGAGCGGCAGCCCAGCCCCGGCGCATCAGGGCCAGTTCCGCTTCGGAGAAGACGCCGTCTTCGATCTTCGAGAGCATGCGGGCGATCGCAAACTCGTCGGCCGCGTCGTGCCCTTGCGGATCATCAGTCAGCAATGACGAATCACGCGCGCGCTTGGCGCGCGCAACCACATCCCCGATCATTTCCACCAGCCCCATCTTCATTCCGTCGTTGGGGTGGTAGATGCGCTCGACGCCGTAGGCCTCAAGCTCGCGGATTTCCTCGGGGGTGATGGTGCCGCCGCCGCCGCCGAACACGCGGATGTGCGAGGCGCCCTTCTCGCGCAGCATGTCCACCATGTACTTGAAGTACTCGACGTGGCCGCCCTGGTAGCTGGACAGGGCGATGGCGTCGGCGTCTTCCTGCAGCGCGGCGCGGACCACGTCCTCGACGCTGCGGTTGTGGCCGAGGTGGATCACTTCAGCGCCCTGGGCCTGGATCAGCCGGCGCATGATGTTGATCGCCGCGTCGTGGCCGTCGAACAGGCTGGCCGCGGTCACGAAGCGCAGCGGCGTGGTGTCGGCGTGGGCTTCGGGGCGTGCGCCCTGGAGATGGCTGGCGGGCGTGCTCATGCGTATGCGTCACCGGAAAGTCGGGATTCGACCCGATTCTAGTGCTTGCATCCGAAACGGATTGGCGCGGTGCAGCGTGACTTTCGCGCAGGTGCGATGGCGACGCCCTGCATCGCGGCGGCGGCCGGATAAGGCCGGATGGCACCCGGGATCCCGCCATGCACGCGAAGTCGTCCGCCAACGCCGTCCGGCGGCGGTTCCCCGGCAGCAGCGGCGGGCCGCGCCCTGCGCCATCGATGTGCGATGGCATCGGGGCCGCCCTCGCGGCCCCGGCCATTGAAATGCGACGCCTACGCCTAGCCCGGATAAGGAAGGCCGCATCCGGGACTCCGCCGCAGCGCGTTGGCGACGCGTCGGGCCCCGCCATCGCCCCGGCACTGTAGCGGCGCGGTGCGTTCCGCCTGCCCGGGCTATATGCCGCCAGTGATCGCGATCAGAACCGCGCTTCGATGCCGACGGTCACGGTGTCGGCGCGGTTGAACTCGTAGTCGGCCCAGTAGTAGGAGCTGGCGTAGACGTAGCTGGTGTAGAGCAGGTTGAGGTTGGCGTTGCGGCCCAGGTCCACGCCGACGCCGATGCCGGCGTAGCCGCCATCCACTTCCCCGGCCCACTCGCCCTCGCCCACGTCGGCGGCCCAGTAGCCGGCACGGACGATGCCGTACCACGGGTTGTGGCGGCCGAAGTTGAAGCGGCCATTGAAGCCGATGCTGCGGAACTTCACCTCATCGAAATGGATCCCCTGCCAGCGGGTGTCGGCCAGGCGGCCGGCGCCCACCTCGATGCCCAGCAGCGCGACCGGACCCGCCTGCCAGCGGTAGCCGGCGTTGAACGAAACCGCGTCCTGGTCGATCTCCTCGTAGATCCAGCCCTTGCCGAGCTGGGCGCCAACGAAGAAGCCGCTGCCGTCGCGCTGCACCGGGCGGTAGTACTGGGCCTGCTGGTGGCTCATCGCCGCCGGAAGCTCCGGCTCGGACGGCGGCGGCGGTGCCTGGGTGGTGCGGCCTTCGCGGTACTGCTTCCACGCCTGGGACACGGCCTGGGCGTGCGCGGGCTGGGTGGCGCCGGCCAGCAACAGCGCGGCGAGGACGACTGCATGACGGTTCATGGGCTTCCCCCCTGTGGTGTGGACGATCCCCGCATCCGTGCGGAAGGGGGACCAGGCCGCCAATTCCCTGGCGGGCCGGGGAAAGCCGCGCGCGACCACCACGCCGGCGGCGCCGGCGTGTGGTCGGGCAGTTGCTGGGCGCGCAGGCGCGCCGACGGATCCCCCCGTGCGGCGCGCAATCTGCGATGCGGTTCACATAAAGTCAAACATGGTTTCAGGCGAGCCCGAACGGCAGGTTGGGCGAGGACACCACCCGCTCGCCCACCGCCTCGCCGCGCAGGAAGCGCAGCGCCGCCTCCACCACCTGCGGTTCGGAGGCGATGCGGTGGTGGCCCAGGCCGCGGGTGCTCAGCAGGCGCGCGCCCGGCCACAGGCGGGCGTAGCGCTCGCCCTCCTCCCACGGCACGTCCTCGTCCTCCACGTCGTGCACGACCAGCGCCGGCACGCCCAGCGCGGGCAGGTGCAGGTGCGCGGCCAGCTGGTCCACGGCAATGCCGATCTGGCGTTCGAAGCGCTCGAACATGCGCGCCACCAGCGGCGGACTCAGGCCGATCGTGCGTCCGAAGCGGTGGCCGGCCTCACGCATGTCCGCCGCCGGCGCCAGCAGCACCACCCGGCCGGCGCGCACGCCTTCGCGCAGCGCCAGCACCGCCGCCGCGCCGCCCATCGAGTGCGCGACAAGGGCAGCGGCCGGGCCGTGCTGGCGGGCCACGTCGGCCAGCGCCGCGGCGCAGGCCGGCAGGTTGGTCTGGCATGGCGGGTTGCGCCCGTGCCCGGGCAGGTCGAAGGCGACCACGGCGTAGCCGGCCGCGCGCAGCGGCTCCACCCACGGCCGGCAGCGCAGGCCGAAGCTGGACCAGCCATGCGCGAACAGCACATAGGGCTGCAACGCCGGATCGCCCCAGGTGTAGGTGGTCAGCACGTCGCCGCCGCTTTCCACCTGGCCGATGTGGGCGTCGTCGCAGGGGGCGGCCAGGGCGCGGCTGCGCGAGCTGGGCAGCGGCGTGGCGAACAGCCGCGAGGCATGGCGCACGGTGGTGCGCGGTGCCAGCCAGCTGCCGGCGCGGAAGGCCCAGCGCAGGGGGCGCGGGACGCCGGATTTGCGAACGGTCGTGCTTTTTTGAGGCAAAGAAGAAGGCTTTGCGGCATCCATGGCACAGCTCCGTATCAGCGGGGGGGAGTGGCCGGGCCGGCATCGGCCCGGTAGCGGTCGAACAGGTCGTGCAGGGCGCGGCGCGTCAGGTCCGGGGCCTGCGGGTCGTGCAGGCGTACGTGGTGCAGGCCGTACATCAGGCCGTGCAGCTCGAAGGCCAGCAGCTTCGGGTCGGTGCCAGGGCGTAGGTGGCCCTCCTCGACGGCCTTGCGCACCGCGGTTTCGACCACGCCGCGCCAACGCTCCATCAGTTCGGTGACGAATTCGCGCATCGGGCCGGGGCGGCCGTCGTACTCGGAGATCGCGCCGAGGAACACGCAGCCGTCGGGATGGGCCAGGATCCAGTCCATCCAGCCTTCGATGACCGCCTGCAGCCGCGGCAGGCCACGCGGCCGGCGCAGGGCCGGCACCAGGACCTGATCGGTGAAGCCGGCAGCGGCCCATTCCAGGGTCTGCCGCACCAGGTCCTCGCGCGAGCCGAAGTGGGCGAACACGCCGCTCTTGGACATGCCCGCGGCATTGGCCAGCTCGCCGATGCTCACCCCCTCCAGCCCGACCCGGGCCGCAAGCTCGCAGGCGCGGCCCAGGAGCATGTCGCGGGTATGGGCTCCCTTGGCGGTGGCAGGCGCGGGCAGGTTCATGGAACGCAAAATAGCACGATCGTTCGTTCGGACAAGCCTTCGCGGGAGCGGAGTTGGAACCGGTTTAGAATGTGACCCGCGACGCATGCCCTCCCCCACCCGGCCACGTCGCTTTTTTGTTTCCGGACCCGGCGCCCGGCGGTGCCGGCCGGCCCGCCGCCACGCGCGACCCGACGACGCGGAGCCCGCCATGCTGTTTGAAACCCTCGCCACCTCCGGCCACGAACAGGTGGTCTTCTGCAACAACCCCGACGTGGGCCTGAAGGCGATCATCGCGATCCACAGCACCGTGCTGGGCCCGGCCCTGGGCGGTGTGCGCATGCGCCACTACGCCGACGAGGCCGACGCGGTGCGCGACGTGCTGCGCCTGAGCCGCACCATGACCTACAAGAACGCGCTGGCCGGCCTGAACATCGGCGGCGGCAAGGCGGTGATCCTGGGCGACCCGAAGACCGACAAGACCGAGGCCCTGTTCCGCGCCTTCGGCCGCGCGGTCGATGCGCTGGGCGGGCGCTACATCACCGCCGAGGACGTGGGCACGGACGTCAACGACATGGAGCTGGTGTACCTGGAGACCGAGTACGTCACCGGCGTGCACCAGGTCCACGGTGGCTCCGGCGACCCGGCCCCGTTCACCGCCTACGGAACCCTGCAGGCGCTGATGGCCAGCCTGCAGCGCAAGCTGGGCCACGAGGAAATCGGCAAGACCAGCATCGCGGTGCAGGGCCTGGGCCATATCGGCATGGAGCTGGTGAAGCTGCTGCGCGAGCGCGGGGCCAAGCTGTTCGTCACCGACCTGGACCCGGCACGCGTGGAGTACGCGGTGTCCGAGTACGGGGTGGAGGTGGTCGGCGTGGACGAGATCTACGACGTGGCCGCCGACGTGTTCGCGCCGTGCGCGATGGAAGGCGCGCTGACGATGGAGACCATCGAGCGGCTCAAGGCGAAGATCGTGTGCGGCTCGGCCAACAACCAGCTGGCCAGCCATGCGGTGGGCGACGAGCTGCACCGGCGCGGCATCCTGTTCGCGCCGGACTACGCGGTCAACGCCGGCGGCGTGATGAACGTGTCGCTGGAGATCGACGGCTACAACCGCGAGCGGGCGATGCGCCTGATCCGCAGCATCTACCACAACGTGGCGAAGATCTTCGACCTGTCCGAGCGCGAGAACATCAGCCCGCAGTACGCCGCCGACCGCATCGCCGAGGCGCGCCTGTCGGCGATCGGCAAGCTCAAGCTGCCGATGGGCCGCTCGGCCCCGCGCATGGGGCATCTGCGCGGCGAGCAGCACTGAGGAAAAAAAGGCCCGGGTTCCGGGCCTTTTTTTC
>NZ_RRYJ01000017.1:0-5887 GCF_003931645.1 Pseudoxanthomonas sp. SGT-18
TTTGCGTTGTGCATTGGTAGCGGGGGCAGGATTTGAACCTGCGACCTTCGGGTTATGAGCCCGACGAGCTGCCAGACTGCTCCACCCCGCACCGGGGTAACTGGCGGCCGGTGCAGGCCTGGGGCCTGGTGCCGGTGGCGGACACGGGGGTGTCCGGCAAAAGAAGAAGCCCCCAGCGTTTGGCTGGGGGCTTCCGGGATAAAACCCTGGCGATGACCTACTCTCGCATGGGAGACCCACACTACCATCGGCGCTGTTGCGTTTCACTTCCGAGTTCGGGATGGGATCGGGTGGTTCCACAACGCTAATTTCACCAGGGAGACGGTTGGAGCGTGCAGGCGTCCGTGAGGTGGAGCCGCACCGTCTCGCATAGGGACTTGGGATGTAGTGAGCGGCGGATGGCTATCGACTGTCGTCGAGTCCAAGGCCACTTGAGGTTATATGGTCAAGCCGCACGGATCATTAGTACTGGTTAGCTCAACGCATTGCTGCGCTTACACACCCAGCCTATCAACCACCTGGTCTTGATGGTTCCTTCAGGGGACTTGTGTCCCGGGAGATCTCATCTTGAGGCGCGCTTCCCGCTTAGATGCTTTCAGCGGTTATCGCTTCCGAACATAGCTACCCGGCAGTGCCACTGGCGTGACAACCGGAACACCAGAGGTTCGTCCACTCCGGTCCTCTCGTACTAGGAGCAGCCCCTCTCAAATCTCCAACGCCCATGGCAGATAGGGACCGAACTGTCTCACGACGTTCTGAACCCAGCTCGCGTACCACTTTAAATGGCGAACAGCCATACCCTTGGGACCGACTACAGCCCCAGGATGTGATGAGCCGACATCGAGGTGCCAAACACCGCCGTCGATATGAACTCTTGGGCGGTATCAGCCTGTTATCCCCGGAGTACCTTTTATCCGTTGAGCGATGGCCCTTCCATACAGAACCACCGGATCACTAAGTCCTACTTTCGTACCTGCTTGATCCGTCGATCTTGCAGTCAAGCACGCTTATGCCTTTGCACACAGTGCGCGATGTCCGACCGCGCTGAGCGTACCTTCGAGCTCCTCCGTTACTCTTTAGGAGGAGACCGCCCCAGTCAAACTACCCACCATACACGGTCCCCGACCCGGATTACGGGCCCAGGTTAGAACGTCAAGCACATCAGGGTGGTATTTCAAGGATGGCTCCATGCCAGCTGGCGCCGACACTTCATAGCCTCCCACCTATCCTACACAGACGAACTCAACGTTCAGTGTAAAGCTATAGTAAAGGTTCACGGGGTCTTTCCGTCTTGCCACGGGAACGCTGCATCTTCACAGCGATTTCAATTTCACTGAGTCTCGGGTGGAGACAGCGCCGCTGTCGTTACGCCATTCGTGCAGGTCGGAACTTACCCGACAAGGAATTTCGCTACCTTAGGACCGTTATAGTTACGGCCGCCGTTTACCGGGGCTTCGATCAAGAGCTTCGCCTTGCGGCTGACCCCATCAATTAACCTTCCGGCACCGGGCAGGCGTCACACCCTATACGTCCACTTTCGTGTTTGCAGAGTGCTGTGTTTTTGATAAACAGTCGCAGCGGCCTGGTCACTTCGGCCTCCCTCAGCTATAGCCCGCATGGGCCACCAAAGGAGGCGCACCTTCTCCCGAAGTTACGGTGCCATGTTGCCTAGTTCCTTCACCCGAGTTCTCTCAAGCGCCTGAGAATTCTCATCCTACCCACCTGTGTCGGTTTTCGGTACGGTCTGCGTGAGCTGAAGCTTAGGGGCTTTTCCTGGAAGCGTGGTATCAGTCACTTCGCCCTAAAGGGCTCGTCTCGGTGCTCGGTGTTGACCTCCCGGATTTGCCTAAGAGATCCACCTACCGCCTTTCCCCGGGACAACCAACGCCCGGTAGACCTAACCTTCTCCGTCCCCCCATCGCACTCACGCGAGGTACTGGAATATTAACCAGTTTCCCATCGACTACGGCTTTCGCCCTCGCCTTAGGGGCCGACTCACCCTGCGCCGATTAACGTTGCGCAAGGAAACCTTGGGCTTTCGGCGTGCGGGCTTTTCACCCGCATTATCGTTACTCATGTCAGCATTCGCACTTCCGATACCTCCAGCAGGCCTCTCGACCCACCTTCGCAGGCTTACGGAACGCTCCTCTACCGCGCACACAAAGTGTGCACCCCAAGCTTCGGTTTACCGCTTAGCCCCGTTAAATCTTCCGCGCAGACCGACTCGACCAGTGAGCTATTACGCTTTCTTTAAAGGGTGGCTGCTTCTAAGCCAACCTCCTGGCTGTCTGTGCCTTTCCACATCGTTTCCCACTTAGCGGTAATTTGGGACCTTAGCTGTGGGTCTGGGTTGTTTCCCTTTTCACGACGGACGTTAGCACCCGCCGTGTGTCTCCCATACAGTCCGTCTCGGTATTCGGAGTTTGCAATGGTTTGGTAAGTCGCGATGACCCCCTAGCCATAACAGTGCTCTACCCCCGAGAGGATACATATGAGGCGCTACCTAAATAGCTTTCGAGGAGAACCAGCTATCTCCGGGTTCGATTAGCTTTTCACTCCTAATCACACCTCATCCCCTACCTTTGCAACGGGAGTGGGTTCGGGCCTCCAGTGCGTGTTACCGCACCTTCACCCTGGGCATGACTAGATCACCCGGTTTCGGGTCTACAGCCCGCGACTATGCGCCCTATTCAGACTCGGTTTCCCTTCGCCTCCCCTATACGGTTAAGCTTGCCACGAACTGTAAGTCGCTGACCCATTATACAAAAGGTACGCAGTCACCCTTGCGGGCTCCTACTGCTTGTACGCACACGGTTTCAGGGTCTATTTCACTCCCCTCTCCGGGGTTCTTTTCGCCTTTCCCTCACGGTACTGGTTCACTATCGGTCGGTCAGGAGTATTTAGCCTTGGAGGATGGTCCCCCCATGTTCAGACAGGGTTTCTCGTGCCCCGCCCTACTCGTCTTCACTGGCATGACCCTTTCGAATACAGGGCTATCACCTTCTATGGCCGACCTTTCCAGGTCGTTTTTCTAGAACCATGCCAGCTTAAGGGCTAGTCCCCGTTCGCTCGTCACTACTGAGGGAATCTCGGTTGATTTCTTTTCCTCCGGTTACTTAGATATTTCAGTTCACCGGGTTCGCCTCCAGCACCTATGGATTCAGTGCAGGATACTGCCGAAGCAGTGGGTTTCCCCATTCGGACATCGCGGGATCAATGCTTGTTGCCAGCTCCCCCGCGCTTTTCGCAGGCTGCCACGTCCTTCATCGCCTCTGACCGCCAAGGCATCCACCGTGTGCGCTTATTCGCTTGACCATATAACCCCAAGTCGCCTCGGAGTCACTGTGCCCGGGGGTACAAATCCCCAGGCGCGAATTGCAACGACTCAATTTCAGGAATCTCTCGATTCCCGCCTTAGCCTCAACGACACGTCGAGATAGTCATCTCAAACGCTCGCTACATCCCAAGTTATTAAAGAACACGTACCGGCCTCAGCGCCGATCCAGATCAATTCTGTGTGCGCTTACATCCAGAGTTGGTGGGTCTGGGAGGACTCGAACCACCGACCTCACCCTTATCAGGGGTGCGCTCTAACCACCTGAGCTACAGACCCAAAGATCGATTACTCATTTGGTGGAGCCTGTCGGGATCGAACCGACGACCCCCTGCTTGCAAAGCAGGTGCTCTCCCAGCTGAGCTAAGGCCCCTTGAAGGGACTCGCCCGACCCGCCACCGGCGGACCAGGAACTCTAGATGCAGGAAACTTGTGAGGACGCCCGACAGGAAAATGCTGCCGTGCTCAAAAGGAGGTGATCCAGCCGCACCTTCCGATACGGCTACCTTGTTACGACTTCACCCCAGTCATCGGCCACACCGTGGCAAGCGCCCTCCTTGCGGTTAAGCTACCTGCTTCTGGTGCAACAAACTCCCATGGTGTGACGGGCGGTGTGTACAAGGCCCGGGAACGTATTCACCGCAGCAATGCTGATCTGCGATTACTAGCGATTCCGACTTCATGGAGTCGAGTTGCAGACTCCAATCCGGACTGAGATGGGGTTTCTGGGATTGGCTCACCCTCGCGGGATCGCAGCCCTCTGTCCCCACCATTGTAGTACGTGTGTAGCCCTGGTCGTAAGGGCCATGATGACTTGACGTCATCCCCACCTTCCTCCGGTTTGTCACCGGCGGTCTCCTTAGAGTTCCCACCATTACGTGCTGGCAACTAAGGACAAGGGTTGCGCTCGTTGCGGGACTTAACCCAACATCTCACGACACGAGCTGACGACAGCCATGCAGCACCTGTCTCACGGTTCCCGAAGGCACCAATCCATCTCTGGAAAGTTCCGTGGATGTCAAGACCAGGTAAGGTTCTTCGCGTTGCATCGAATTAAACCACATACTCCACCGCTTGTGCGGGCCCCCGTCAATTCCTTTGAGTTTCAGTCTTGCGACCGTACTCCCCAGGCGGCGAACTTAACGCGTTAGCTTCGATACTGGGTTCCAAGTTGAACCCAACATCCAGTTCGCATCGTTTAGGGCGTGGACTACCAGGGTATCTAATCCTGTTTGCTCCCCACGCTTTCGTGCCTCAGTGTCAGTGTTGGCCCAGGTGGCCGCCTTCGCCACGGGTGTTCCTCCCGATCTCTACGCATTTCACTGCTACACCGGGAATTCCGCCACCCTCTACCACACTCTAGTGATCCAGTATCCACTGCAATTCCCAGGTTGAGCCCAGGGCTTTCACAACAGACTTAAACCACCACCTACGCACGCTTTACGCCCAGTAATTCCGAGTAACGCTTGCACCCTTCGTATTACCGCGGCTGCTGGCACGAAGTTAGCCGGTGCTTATTCTTTGGGTACCGTCATCCCTGCCGGGTATTAGCCAACAGGATTTCTTTCCCAACAAAAGAGCTTTACAACCCGAGGGCCTTCTTCACTCACGCGGTATGGCTGGATCAGGCTTGCGCCCATTGTCCAATATTCCCCACTGCTGCCTCCCGTAGGAGTCTGGGCCGTGTCTCAGTCCCAGTGTGGCTGATCATCCTCTCAGACCAGCTACCGATCGTCGCCTTGGTGGGCCTTTACCCCGCCAACTAGCTAATCGGACATCGGCTCATTCTATCGCGTGAGGCCTTGCGGTCCCCCACTTTCACCCGTAGGTCGTATGCGGTATTAGCGTAAGTTTCCCTACGTTATCCCCCACGACAGAGTAGATTCCGATGTATTCCTCACCCGTCCGCCACTCGCCGGCATAGGGAGCAAGCTCCCTACCCGCTGCCGTTCGACTTGCATGTGTTAGGCCTACCGCCAGCGTTCACTCTGAGCCAGGATCAAACTCTTCACTTAAAACTGCAAAGCCCGAAGGCTTAAAGCTTTTAGCTGCAGAAGTCGAACCCAGCTACGAATCGCTTGCTTAAAGCAATTGACTTGTTGCTGTTTCAAACGTCTGCAAGATGGACAGTCATCCTTCCTGCAGGCGTCCGCACAAGTTACCTGCGCACACTTTCAAAGAACCTCGGAGTCGGCCTCAGCGCCTTCCTCCGTTGCCCGACGTTTCCGTCGAGGTGAGCCGCTCATTCTGGCAGCCCGTCTTCGTTTCGTCAACCCCCTCGCGAGGAGGAAGCTTCCGAACCGCCTCGCCGGTGGCCGTAGCCGTTTCCGCCGAGGGAGCCGCACATTCTGGCAGCCCGTTTGGGTTTCGTCAACACCTCGTGAAGAGGTCGTTTTCCAAACCCCTCACCAACCCGCCGAAGCGTCCTTGGTGAGCGAGCCGCCCAGTATAGGCGACTTCCAGAAATCCGCAAGCACTTCGTGTTGAAGCCACTCCGTTTTCCCGGACCACCGGCAACACCGTGGTGTCGTCGGGAGGGCGCGCATTGTGCAC
>NZ_RRYJ01000018.1:0-2434 GCF_003931645.1 Pseudoxanthomonas sp. SGT-18
TGGCCGACCACCTCGCCGCCGCGGGTGGCCACATCGTGGGCGCCGATGGCCAGCTGGTTGGCCTGGCGGGCGTGGTCGGCGTTCTGCTTGACGGTGGAGGTCAGCTCCTCCATCGAGGCGGCGGTTTCCTCCAGGTTCGCGGCCTGCTGCTCGGTGCGGCGCGACAGGTCGCTGTTGCCGGCGGCGATCTCGGTGGAGGCGATGCTGATCGCGCCGGAGGCCTCCTGGATGCGGTGCACGATCGCGGTCAGCTGGTCGACGGTGGCGTTGGCGTCGTCGCGCATGCGCGCGAACACGCCGTGGAACTCGCCTTCCATGCGCGCGGTCAGGTCGCCCTGGGCCAGGGCGGTCAGCACCGCGGACAGGCGGCTGGCGGTGTGGGCGAAGTTGTCCAGCAGGCCGTTGAGGCTGCGCGACAGCGACAGGGTGAACCCATGCTTGTCGTCCAGGCGCAGGCGCCCGGACAGGTTGCCGGCGACGGCGTCTTCGACCACGCGCGACAGTTCCTCCTCGGTCCGGACCTCCTCGGTGCGGTCCAGCCACTCGACCACGTACCCGATCACCTGGCCGGCCGCGTCCTTCACCGGGTTCACCGTCAGTCGCATGACGTGGCCGCCGACCTGGATCTGCGTCCGGTGGGTGCCTTCGAGCGCCGACAGGATGCGGGACTGGTGGGCAGGATTGCGGTGGAAGCTGTCGATGCTGCCGCCGATCAGGTTGGCCACTTCGAAGTGCGGCAGCTCGCGGCGGATATCGGCTTCGGCCCGGCCCAGGGTTTCCAGCAACGACGGGTTGGCGTAGACGATCGTGCGGTCGGCGTCGGCGATCATCACGTTGGTGGTCACGCAATCCAGCGCGGCGCGGATGCGCAGGGCCTCGCGGTCGGCCTCGCGCCCGTGCTCCAGGTGCCGCGCCAGCCGGGCGTCCAGTGCCAGCAAGGCTCCGGCCAGCGAGCCGGGCGTCACCGCCATGGCCGCGGCGTCCGCGGGCAGCGGCTGTCCGGCGGCCAGTCCGCGGGCCAGCTGCGCCAGCCGGGGTGGTTCGCCGCCCAGCTCGAGCAGTTCGCGGCGCAGCTGCGCTGCCATCGCCGCCAGCAGGGCGGCCGCAATGGCCATGCAGGCCAGCTGCAGCATGACCGTGCCGCCGGCCATGCCCTGCAGACCGGGCCCGACGAGGGCGTAGCCGGCGATCGCCGCTGCGGCCACCGCCAGCGGCAGCCAGTCGCGGTAGTACAGCAATGCCGCGACCAGCACGATCGCGCCGATGCGCAGGTCGGCCGCATCGCCGGCCTGGTGGGCCAGGGTTGCCACCAGCACCATCAGGGCCAGCGCGACCACGGCGCGGCTGGTCCGGGTGCCGCGGGCCAGTCGTCCAAGTACCACCGTCACCGCGGCCGCGGGCAGGGCCGCCAGCAAGGCCGGGCTCCATTCGCCCCGCCATGCGGCCACGCCCAGCGAGGCGGTGGCCAGGATGCAGGCCAGCGCCAGGAATGGCCGGTCCGCTGCCGCGTCCCGTTCCTGCAGGAAGTCGTGAGGTTGGCGACCCGTCAGCCTGGCCGCGGACGTTGCATGGTTCATCGGGGGGTCCTCATGGGATGGAGGCGGGAGCTGGCCTGGCCGGCAGAAGGCATGGCAATGGCCGCGCCGGGCAGGCGTGGCCGTGGCAGGCGGGCGGCGCCACGGCTCCGGTCGCCGGCGCAGCGCGGGCGGGCGGTGGTATCGGCGGGAAAAGGATGGCAAACGACGTCCGCGGTGCCGGCAGGCAGGCGGATCAGGGCAATGCGGAAATGGGGTGGCCGCGCCCCCGGTCGTCCGGGCGTCGGCACACGTACCGGCCCTGGCCCGCGGTTGCAGGCAGGTGGGGACGGTCGCCAGGGCGGCGAATCCTGTAGCCAGCGGCACGCGGCCGCGCGCGACGGTCATCCCGGCGCGCGGGCAGGAGCGCGAATCGAACACGATCACGACAGGCTCCCATGAGCCAGCACTTCAACTGCACGTACCCCTCCCAGGGTCGTATCGGGTTGATCGGCCGCAATTTGCGGGTATTTAGGTGGTTTGAGTGGTTTTAATCGCTATTGCGATCGTCCGCACTCTTTGCCGCATGGCGCGCTCAGAATTCGGCCCAGTCCGACTCCTGGTCCAGCGCGGCATTGCCTTCGGCGCGCGCCACCGGCCTGTGCCCGCGCACCGGCGCGGGCAGCGGGGTCGTGACTGCGGTCGGGCGGAACACCGGGGCGGGCAGGGGACCTGCGGCGCCGTCCTCCAGGCGGAACGCGGCGATCGCCTGGACCAGGCCGACTGCCTGTTCTTCCATGGCGCGCGCGGCGGCGGAGGCTTCCTCGACCAGGGCGGCGTTCTGCTGGGTGGTCTCGTCGATCTGCGCGATGGTGCGGCTGGCCTGGGCCACGCTGTCGGCCTGTTCCTGCGAGGCCGAG
>NZ_RRYJ01000002.1:0-519685 GCF_003931645.1 Pseudoxanthomonas sp. SGT-18
GCGCGGCGCCTGCGGCGACGGCTCCGCGGAGCCGTCGGTGGCCGGCGGGGCGGGGGAGATGCGGATGCGGATCTCCTCTTCCCCGCCGTCCTGCGTCTGCGCGGCTGCTTCCACCGGCGCGGGCGCGGCCGGCACGGGCGCCGGCGCCGGGCGGCGCAGCCAGATGAACACCGCCGCCGCGGCGATCACCGCCAGCAGGCCGATGCGCAGGCGCCAGGCCCAGCGGTTGCCCGCCGGCTTGTCGCCGGCCAGTTCCAGCGGCGCGAACGCGCTCGGTGGCAGGTCCGCGTAGGTGCGGGTGGTGGCCAGCAGGCCGTGCTGGCGCAGCAGTTCGCGCGCGCGCGGCTGGTCCTCGGGGATGCGCACCCACACCGCCGGCTGCTTGTTCGGCGCCACCGGTTCGGCGTAGCTGAACTGGCCGCTGCGGCGGCTGTGGTAGGAGCGCGGCTGGCTGATGTGCACCGGGATGCCGGCTTCCTCCAGCAGCCTGGCCACGCCTTCGACGGTTTCCAGCCGCTGGCTGGTGAAGATCTGGCGCATGGGTCTACTCCGGCGCCGGCACGGCGCGTGCGGCCTTGCCGTCGGACACCACCCGGATCAGGCCTTCCTGGGCGGTGCTGGCCACCAGGCGGCCCTGGCGGTCGAAGATCTGCCCGCGTGCCAGGCCACGCGAGGACTGCGAACTGGGGCTGTCCAGCGAATACAGCAGCCATTCGTCGGCGCGGAACGGGCGGTGGAACCACAGCGCGTGGTCCAGCGAGGCCATCTGCACGTTGGGCGTGTAGTAGCTGATCCCGTGCGGGAAGGTGGCCGTGCCCAGCAGGTGGAAATCGGAGGCGTAGGCCAGCAGCGCCTGGTGCAGCTCGGCCGGGATGTCGCCGACGTTCTCGCGCAGGCGGAACCAGACCTGCTGGTAGGGCGGGCGCTTGGGCGGGTTGAGCTCGTCGCGCGGGTACACGTGGCGGAACTCGAACGGCCCGCCGCGCGACAGCCAGCGCTGGACCTTGGTCGGCAGGGTGGCCATCACGTCGGCCGGCACCGGCTCGGCCGGGGCGATGTCCTCCGGCTGCGGAACCTCCGGCATCTTCAGCTGGTGCTCGGCGCCGCTCTCGCCGTCCTGGAACGACGCGGCGCAGAAGAAGATCACCTTGCCGTGCTGGATCGCGGTGACCCGGCGCACGGAGAAGCTGCCGCCGTCGCGGGTGCGGTCCACGTCGTACACGATCGGGTGGTCGATGTCGCCGGCGCGCAGGAAGTAGGCGTGCAGCGAGTGCACCTGGCGGCCGTTGTCGATCGTGGCCTGGGCAGCGGCCAGGGCCTGGCCCAGGACCTGCCCGCCGAACACGTAGCGGGTGCCGATGTCGCGGCTCTGCCCGCGGAAGAGGTTGTCCTCCAGCCGTTCCAGGGCAAGCAGGTCGATCAGTTCGGATACCACGGGACCAAGGACGGCGGACACGGGGCGGGCCAGCTCGGGAAGGAACGGGCGATTATACCGGCCAGGCGCGCACGCCCCGGTGGGCGCGGCCCGCGCTCAGGCCGGCGGCAGCGGATCGGGCAGGCGCTGCAGCGGCACCGCGGCCAGTACCCGCTCCCAGGGAAAGCGCGGGCCCGGGTCGCGCTTGCGCGGCACCTGCAGCGAGGGATCGTCGCTGGCCGGCACCCGCTCGCGGTCCAGGTCCTCGTGCCCGGCGATGTAGCGCAGCGCCGGCAGGGTTTGCGCCAGCCGCCGCAGCAGCGCGACCAGCGCCTCCAGCTGCGGTTCGGTGTAGGGCTCGTCCATGGCCTGGTGGCGCGAGTCCAGCCAGTGCGGCCAGCGGCCGCGGTTGACCAGCTCGATCCCGACCGCGCGCTCGTTCCAGCCGCGCACGTGGTGGGCGACGCGTTCCTCGGGCACGTAGCGCAGCACGGTGCCGTCGCGGTCGACGTAGTAGTGCCCGCTGTTGCCGGTGCCGCTGGCATGCAGAACGCGCTCGCCGTACTCGCGCGCGGTGGCCAGGTCCGGCAGTTCGGTGCAGTGGATCACCACCAGGTCGACCTGCCCCGGCGCCCGGCGCGCCAGCCGTTCCACGTAGGGCAGCGGCTGGTCGATGACGGTCGGTGCGGGCAGGGGCGGCATGGGGCGGGATGCTAGCATCCGCGCATGCCTGCACTTTCCCGACCTCCCGCGGACAGCCCGCTGGGACAACTGATGTCGACCCTGCCGCGCGCCGGCCGGGTCGAGTGGATCGGCCTGCGCCCGGCGCGCGGCGTGCCCATGCGCGAGGTGGACAGCGCCGAGGCCGTGGTCGGTGCCGGCCTGGCCGGCGACCGCTACAAGGGCGGCAGCGGCAAGCGCGACGTGACCCTGCTCCAGGCCGAGCACCTGCCGGTGATCGCGGCCCTTGCCGGGCATGACGCGGTCGCCCCGGCGACCCTGCGCCGCAACCTGATGGTTTCCGGGATCCCGCTGGTGGCGCTCAAGGGCCGCCGCTTCCGCATCGGCGAGGTGGTGCTGGAAGGCACCGTGCCCTGCGATCCGTGCTCGCGCATGGAGGACGCGCTGGGCCCGGGCGGATTCAATGCCATGCGCGGCCATGGCGGCCTGTGCGCGCGGATCGTCTCCGGCGGCACCCTGCGCGTGGGCGACGCGGTCGTGCCGCTGGCGGAGGAGGGTGCATGAGCCGCGGCCACTGCATCCTCTCGCACGGCTTCGAAAGCGGTCCGGACGCGACCAAGGTCACCGCCCTGGCCGCCGCGGCCGAGACCCTGGGCTTCACCACCGAGCGCCCTGACTACACCGACCTGGACGCACGCAGCGACATCAGCCGCGTCGGCGACGTGCCCGCACGCCTGCAACGCCTGGTGGACCTGGCGACCCGCGCGGTCGAGCGCGGCGGGCCGGTGGTGCTGGGCGGTTCCAGCCTGGGCGCCTACATCTCCGCGCTCGCCTCGCTGCAGGTGCCGACCCGCGCGCTGTTCCTGATGGTGCCGCCGCTGGAGATGGGGCCGATGCCGCGGCTCGATGCCGCGCCGGTGCCGCTGTCGGTGGTCCACGCCTGGCACGACGAGATCATCCCGGCGATGGGTGTCGTCGAGTGGGCGCGCGCGCGTTCGGCGCGGCTGCTGCTGCTGGACGACAGCCACCGCCTTTCGGCGCACGTGGAAACCACCGCGCGCGCCTTCGCCGAACTGCTGGAAACCCTCTAGGCCCGCTGGTCCCGCACGGATCGCGGGTCGTGTCCGGTTCAGCCCGGCGCGCCCGCGCCGCGCTAGCATGCGCGGCCTGCAGACCCTGCTGGAGGATGCGTCCGATGCGCCACTGATGCCGCCGTCACCGACGGCCCGAGTCTCCGCCGCCCGCGTGGCCGGCCGGAGGTCCATGGCATCAATCCGGAGCGCATATGTCGCATCCATTCCTGGCGCTGGAAGGCGTCAGCCATCAGCTGGCCGACGGCCGGATCCTGTTCGAAGACCTGCATGAGCGGTTCGATGCGCGCCCCACCGCGCTGGTCGGACGCAACGGCGTGGGCAAGAGCGTGCTGGCCGGAATCCTCGCCGGCACCATCGCGCCGACCCGCGGACGTTGCCTGCGCAGCGGGCGCGTGCACTTCCTGCCGCAGCAGGCCAGCCCGGCGCCGGGCGCCACCGTTGCCGGCCTGGCCGGCGTGCATGAACCGCTGGCGGCATTGCGCCGGATCGAGGTCGGCAGCAGTGATCCGGAGGATTTCGCGCTGGTCGGCGAGCGCTGGGACCTGCGAGCCAGGCTCGAGGCGGCGCTGCATGCCCAGGGGCTGCAAGGCCTCGACCCGGACACCCCCGCCACGCGGCTGAGCGGGGGCGAGGCGATGCGCGTGGCCCTGGCCGGCGCATGGCTGTCCGACGCCGATTTCCTGGTCCTCGACGAGCCCGGCAACCACCTCGACCGTGGCGCGCGCCTGCGCCTGCTGCAACAGCTGCGGCAATGGCCGCGCGGCCTGCTGGTGGTCAGCCACGACCGCGCCCTGCTGCGGGAGATGGCGCGGGTGGTCGAACTGGTCCCCACTGGCCTGCGCAGCCATGGCGGTGGCTTCGCCGAGTACCTGGAGCAGCGGAAGCTCGCGGACGATGCCGCCCGGCGCGAGCTGGAGCACGCGCGGGCCGCACGCGCGCGCCAGCGGCGCGAGGCCGCGCTGCAGCTGGAGCGCGAGCAGCGGCGGCAGGCGCGCGGCGAACGCCGGCGCAGCGAGGCCAACCAGGCGGCGATCCTGCTCGACCGCCAGCAGCAGCGCAGCGAGCGCTCGGCCGCGCGCCGCGCGCTGGTGCGCGGGCAGCTGGCGGCGCAGGCCGACCAGCGCGTGCGCGAGGCCGCGGCCAGGATCACGGACGCGGCGCCAGTGGCGATGTCCGCCCCGCTGCCGGCGGCCGCGGCGCAGCGGCGGGTCGCGGTGCTGGACGCGGTGCTGCCGCCATACCCGCCCGGCATGGCGCCGCTGTCCCTGGTGATCCTGGGCACGTAGCGGATCGGCGTCGTCGGCGACAACGGCAGCGGCAAGTCGACCCTGTTGCGGATCCTGGCCGGCAAGGTGGCGCCGGCGCAGGGCCAGTGCCGCGTGCACGGCAGCGTCGCCCTGCTGGACCAGGACCTGGCCGCATTGCCGGCCCGTGCCACCGCGCTGCAGGCACTGCGCCAGGCGGCGCCGGGCGTGGGCGAGGGCGTCCTGCGCACGCGCCTGGCGCTGCTCGGCCTGGATGCCGCGCGCATCGCCACGCCGGCGGCGGCACTCAGCGGCGGCGAGCGCCTCAAGGCGGCGCTGGCCTGCGTGCTTTACGCCGCCCACCCGCCGCAGCTGCTCCTGCTCGACGAGCCGGACAACCACCTCGACCTGGCATCGAAGGAGGCGCTGGAGCAGGTGCTGCGCGAGTATCCGGGCGCGCTGGCGGTGGTCTCCCACGACGAGGATTTCCTCGGCCGCCTGGGCCTGGACACGCGGCTGGAAGCCGGTGCCGGCGCCTGGGAGGCCAGGCCATGGTGAGCCGCGCGGGGCCGTCGGGCTGGCGCCGCCGCGCCCGATGCCCGACCATTCGCATCCCATGCCGATGCCCGTCGCCGCCCCCGCGGCCGGGCGGCCCTGACCGCGAGTCCGCTTCCCGATGAAGTTCTTCGTTTCCTGCGCCAAGGGCCTGGAATACCTGCTTGCCGACGAACTGGTCGCGCTGGGCGCCAGCCGCGCCACCGCCGCGGTCGCCGGTGCCAATGCCGAGGGCAGCCTGGCCGATGCGCAGCGCGCCGTGCTGTGGTCGCGCCTGGCCAGCCGCGTGCTGTGGCCGCTGGCCACGTTCGACTGCCCGGACGAGCAGGCGCTGTACGCCGGCGCGGCCGCGCTGCCGTGGACCGAGCACCTGGCCGAGGGCCAGACCCTGGCGGTCGATGCCCACGTGTCGGGCGAAGCCATCACCCATGCGCGCTTTGCCGCGCAGCGGGTCAAGGACGCGGTGGTCGACGTGTTCCGCGCCCGGGGGCTGGAGCGCCCGTCGGTGGACGTGGACGCGCCGGACCTGCGCCTGAACCTGTCGCTGCGCAAGGGCAAGGCCACCCTGTCGGTGGACCTGGGCGGCGGCGCCCTGCACCGGCGTGGCTGGCGCAGCGCGCAGCACGAGGCGCCGCTGAAGGAGAACCTGGCCGCGGCGGTGTTGCTGCGCGGCGGCTGGCCGCGGCTGTACGCCGAGGGCGGTGCACTGCTGGATCCGATGTGCGGCAGCGGCACGCTGCTCATCGAGGGCGCGTTGATGGCCGCCGACGTCGCCCCTGGCCTGGGCCGCGTGCAGGCCGTGCCGGAGGTGGATGAGGCGGGGGTGGCCGATGATCGCTGGGCCGCCGCGCGCGGAAAGGCCGCCATGCCGGATGGTGCCGGCGACGCAGTGCCGCCACCCTCGCGCTGGCGCGGCTTCGACCTTGCGCAATGGAACGCGCTGGTGGCCGAGGCGCGCGAGCGCGCGCAAGCCGGCCTGGCGGCGCTGCGCCCGGTGTTCCATGGCAGCGACCTGGACCCGCGCGCGATCGAGGCCGCGCGCGCCAATGCCGCCCGCGCCGGCGTGGCGGCGGCGATCGACTTGCAGGTGGGCGACATCGATGCGCTGCCGCCGCAGGCCGCCGAACGCGGCCTGGTCGCATGCAATCCGCCCTACGACCGCCGCCTGGCCGCCGACGGCGCGCTGTACCGGCGCCTGGGCCAGGCCCTGCAGCGGGCGGTGCCGCAATGGCGCGCCAGCCTGCTGTGCGGCGATGCCGAGCTGGCGCATGCCACCGGCCTGCGCGCGGCGAAGAAGTACCAGCTGTTCAACGGCGCGCTGGAATGCGCGCTGGTCGTGTGCGACCCGGTGCAGGTGGCGCCGCGCGATGCCGCGCCGCGCGAGCTGTCCGAGGGCGCACGGATGGTCGCCAACCGCATCCAGCGCAACCTGCGCAAGCTCAAGGGCTGGCGCAACGGCGAGGGCGTGACCTGCTTCCGCGCCTACGACGCCGACATCCCCGAGTACGCCGCCGCGATCGACGTCTACGCCGAGGACGGCGGCGACGAACGCACCTTCCTGCACGTGCAGGAATACGCACCGCCGAAGGAGATCCCCGAGGCCGACGTGCGCCGCCGCCGCGGCGAGCTGCTGGCCGCCGCGCGCGCCAGCTTCGATGTGCCCCCGGAGCGGGTGGCGCTGAAGACCCGCGAGCGCGGCAAGGGCGGTTCCAAGTATGGCCGTTTCCAGCAGCACGGCGAGCGCTTCGTGGTGCGCGAGAACGGCGCGCGGCTGTGGGTGAACCTGTTCGAATACCTGGACACCGGCCTGTTCCTCGACCACCGCCCGCTGCGCCGGCGCATGGCCAAGGAGGCCAAGGGCAGGCGCTTCCTCAACCTGTTCTGCTACACCGGCGTGGCCAGCGTGCAGGCCGCGGTGGCCGGCGCGGCGCAGACGACCAGCGTGGACCTGTCGGCCACCTACCTGCAGTGGTGCGCGGACAACCTGGCGCTCAATGGCCTCGGCGGCACCGCGCACCGCCTGGTGCAGGGCGACGCGCTGTCCTGGCTGGAGGCCGACCGCGGCTGGTACGACGTGATCTTCTGCGACCCGCCGACCTTCTCCAATTCCGCGCGCGCCGAGGACTTCGACGTGCAGCGCGAGCACGTGCGCCTGCTGCGAGCGGCGACGGCGCGGCTGGCGCAGGGCGGGGTGCTGTACTTCTCCAACAACTTCCGCCGCTTCCGCCTGGACGCGGAGGCGGTGGCGCAGTTCGCCGAATGCGAGGAGATCAGCGCCTCGACCATCCCGGCGGACTTCGAGCGCAACCGGCGCATCCACCGCGCCTGGCGCCTGACCCACGCCTGATGCGGAAGCGGCCCGGGATCGCTCCCGGGCCGCCATTGGCGCCAGCGTGCGCGCGGCTCAGTCGCCGACCAGCAGCAGCAACTGCCCCAGCGGGCTGTTGAGCTGCAGCGCAAGCGCGCCCTCGTCCACCAGCGAGGCGGCGGTGCGGCTGAAGTCCGGCGGCGTGGCGCGGTAGTCGGCGTCGTCGGGCAGGGTGTTGCGCACCACGTAGCCCATCAGCACGTTGACGATCTCGCCCAGCGCGTCCACCGCCAGCTCGCTGTCGCACTGTTCGCTGGGCATGCGCAGGAAGGCGCAGGCCAGTGCCTGCAGGGTGGCGCGGTCGCAGGACAGGCCCACGCGCAGGCTGCGCTCGCCGCTGATGCGCACGTGCGCGGTGTACGGCCAGGTCGCGGTGGGCAGGGCGTCGTCGACCAGGCCGGCCGGCTGGCACTGGGTGCCGAGCATGCGCGGGAACAGGCGCACGCACAGTTCGGTCGCCTCCTGGGCCAGCGCGCCCAGGCGGTGGCCGGCCAGGGCGCCGGCCAGCTCCTCGTTGCCGGCCTGCTGCTCGGCGCGGTGTTCGGCCAGCGCCTGCTCCAGGGTCTCGGCGTCGAGCACGCCCTGTTCGACCAGGACCTGGCCGAACAGCTTGCACCCGGCCTTCTGCGCCGACAGCAGCGCCTCGACCTCCTGCGCGTCGAGCAGGCCCAGCTCGATGGCGATGTCGCCGAAGCGCCGGTCCTCGGCGCGCTGGCGCTCGTTGATGCGGCGCGCCTGCGCCTCGGTCAGCAGGCCCTGGCGCACGGCCAGTTCGCCCAGCAGGGGATTGGAGGCGCGCTGCGCCTCGGTGGCCGCCAGCAGCTGCTGCGGCGTGATCAGGCCGCGTTCCAGCAGGAACTGGCCCAGGAACTTGACTGCCATGTGGTGCTCCGGTGGTGTGGGCCGGCCGCTCAGGCCAGGACTTCACGGAGCACGCGCTCCATGACTTCCGGGTCGATCGGCTTCTGCAGGTAGGAGCGGGCGCCGTTGCGCAGGCACTGCTCGATGTCGGCCTGGGCTCCCAGCGAGCTGAGGATCACCACCCTGGCCTGCGGGTCCTCGGCGAGGATGGCGGCCAGCGCCTGGCGGCCGTCGCATTCGGGCATCACCAGGTCCAGCAGCACCAGGTCCGGCTTCAGGGTGCGGTACTGCGCCAGCGCTTCGTTGCCATTGCCGGCCTCGCCCACGACCTGGAACCCGGCCTCCTCCAGCTGGCTGGCGGCCAGCATGCGCAGGGCGCGCGAGTCGTCGCAAAGCAGCACGGTCGGTCGTGCGGTCGTCATCAGATTTTTCCCCCCGTTGATGGGCCGCATGGGGCCCCGATCGGCCTATCGGCCGGCGTGCCGGATACTTGAGGGGTCGGTTCGTGGCCGCGGTGGGAGGGCTGCCGTGACCTGCGCGGCGTTGCCGCCGGAACTCGCCGAGGATGCGGACGGGGAGGGGGCGGCCGGGCGGCCGGGCATCGCTCCGGCGCTCAGCCCTCCAGCAGGACGATGGCCGCGTGCAGCAGCAGGCCGATCAGCCCGCCGACCAGGGTGCCGTTGTAGCGGATGTACTGCAGGTCGCGGCCCACGCCCAGTTCCAGCTCGCGCACCAGGTGGCGCTCGTCCCAGCCCTTGACCGTCTGGGCGATGTAGTCGGTGACGCCGCCGCGCAGGCGCAGCGCCAGCTTCTCGGCCCCGCCCATCACATGCTGGTTGATCGCCTCGCGCAGTTCCGGATCGCGGCCCAGCGCCGCGCCCAGCCCGGCCAGCGAACTGTCCAGGTGCGAGGCCAGCACCCCGTCCTCCTGCTCCAGGTCCTGGCGCAGCGCGGCGTGGACCTGGTCCCACAGCCCGCTGACGTATTCCTGCACGCTGGGATGGGCGATCAGCTGCTGCTTGATCTGCTCCACCCGCTGCGCCAGCGCCGGGTCCCCGCGCAGGCGTTGCACGTAGCCCTGCAGCCACTGTTCGTAGTCGCGGCGCAGCGGATGCTCCGGCTGCACCAGGATCTCGTTGAGCTCGTCCAGCAGGGCGCGGGCGATGCGCTCGGCCATGCGGTCGGCGATGCCTTCCACCGGCTTGACCCAGTCCACCGTGCCCACCAGCCGCGGCCACTCGCGGCGGGCGTGCCTGACCAGCATGGCGGAGGCGCGCTGCTTGATGTCCTCGCTGTCCAGGTAGCGGCCAAGCCGGCGCAGGGCCTCGTCCAGCACCTCCTGGTGGCGGCCGTCGGCGGTCAGCAGGCCGAGCACGTCGCCGGCGGTGGCCGAGGCGTCCCAGGCGTGCAGGCGCGCGATCACGAACTCGCGGATGCGCTCGCGCACCGCGCGCTCGTCCAGCAGGTCCAGCGCCTGCAGCGCCCAGCCGCGGGCCATGCCGGCCAGCTTGCGCGACTGCTCCGGGCGCGACAGCCACTGGCCCAGGCGCTCGGCCGGATCGAACACCTCCAGCCGCGCCAGCAGGGTCTGCGGCTCGAGGAAGTGGTCGCGCACGAACGCGGCCAGGCTGTCGGCGATGCGCGCCTTGCTGCGCGGGACGATGGCGGTATGCGGGATCGGCAGGCCCAGCGGGCGGCGGAACAGGGCCACCACCGCGAACCAGTCGGCCAGCGCGCCGACCGTGGCCGCCTCGCAGAACGCCGAAACCCAGGCCCACGCGCCCTGGTTGCCCATCACGTGGCTGGTGGCGAAGCCGGCGACCATCGCCAGCAGCATCGCCAGGGCGATGGCCTTCATGCGGCGCAGCTGCGCGGGGCGTGGATCCTGTGTGCTCATGCGGTTCCCGTGGGCATGCCTCCCGCCGCGCCCGGCGCGGTGGCACATGGCAAGGCAGTGTAGCGGCACCGGGGTGTAGCCCGGACAAGGCCGGAGGCTGCATCCGTGGCGCACGCAAGCCGCCCGCCGTGAGGCGGAAGACGTGCTAGCGCATCGTCGGCATCACGAACTCGGCGCCGGATGCACCTTCGGGCCAGCGCGCGGTGATGGTGCGCAGGCGGGTGAAGAAGCGCACGCCATCGGGGCCGTGCATGTGCAGCGGGCCGAACAGCGAGCGCTTCCAGCCGCCGAAGCAGTGGAACGCCATCGGTACCGGGATCGGCACGTTGATCCCGACCATGCCCGCCTGCACCCGCCGCGCATACTCGCGCGCGGCGCCGCCGCTGCGGGTGAACACCGCGGTGCCGTTGCCATACTCGTGGCTGTCGACCAGTGCCAGCGCGGCCTCGAAGTCGGGCACGCGCACCACGCACAGCACCGGGCCGAAGATTTCCTCGCGCCACAGGCGCATGCCTGGCTGCACATGGTCGAACAGGCTGCCGCCCAGGAAGAACCCGGGACCGGAAGCGCAGGGATGGCGGCGACCATCGACCACCAGGGTGGCGCCGTCGGCCACGCCGGCGTCGATCGCAGCGCGCACCCGCGCGCGGTGCGCGGCGTCGACCAGCGGGCCCATGTCCGGATCCTCGATGCCCGGGCCGATGCGCAGGTTGCGCACGCGTTCGGCCAGCGCCGCGACCAGGGCATCGGCGACCTGGTCGCCCACGCACACCGCCACCGAGATCGCCATGCAGCGCTCGCCGGCCGAGCCGTAGGCCGCGCCCAGCAGGGCGTCGGCCGCCAGCGCCACGTCCGCGTCCGGCAGCACCACGGCGTGGTTCTTGGCCCCGCCCAGGGCCTGCACGCGCTTGCCGCGCTCGCTGCCGCGCGCGTACAGCGCCGCGGCCACCGGGGTGGAGCCGACGAAGGACAGGGCCTGCACCCGCGGCTCGTCCAGCAGCGCCTCGACCGCGCCGCGGTCGCCGTTGACCACGTTGAACACGCCCTCCGGCAGCCCCGCCTCGGCGAACAGGCCGGCCAGGTGCAGGGCCGCCGAGGGCACCTTCTCCGAAGGCTTGAGCACGAAGCTGTTGCCGCAGGCCAGCGCCACCGGCGCCATCCACAGCGGGACCATGGCCGGGAAGTTGAACGGGGTGATGCCGGCGACCACGCCCAGCGGCATGCGCTCGCTCCAGCTGTCCACGTCGCGGCCCACCGCGGCCGAGTACTCGCCCTGGAGCAGGTGCGGGATGCCGGAGGAAAACTCCACCACCTCCATGCCGCGGGTGACCTCGCCGCGTGCATCGGACAGGGTCTTGCCGTGCTCGGCGGTGATCAGCCGCGCCAGCACGTCGGCATCGCGCTCGAGCAGCGCCCGCAGCCGGAACATCACCCGCGCCCGTTGCAGCGGCGGCGTGGCCGCCCACGCCGGGAACGCGGCCTGGGCCGCATCCACCGCCGCGCGCACCTCGGCGCCGGAGGCCAGCGGCACCTGCGCGGCCACCTGGCCGGTGGCCGGGTCGAACACGTCGCCGTGGCGGCCGCCGGTGCCGGGCCGGGCCTGGCCGCCGATGTAGTGGTGCAGCTGTCGGGTCATGGCAGCTCCTTCGGATGTGGCCGGCGCGGCCTCAGGGGGCCAGTGCCTCGGTGGCCTGGGTATGGGGAAGCGAAAGCGCGTCGGCCACCGCGCGGTGGGTGATGCGCCCGGCATGCACGTTCAGCCCGTTGCGCAGGTGCACGTCGTCGGCCAGCGCCTGCACCAGGCCCTTGTCGGCCAGCTCCAGCACCCGCGGCAGGGTGGCGTTGGTGAGCGCGAAGGTCGAGGTGCGCGCCACCGCGCCGGGCATGTTGGCCACGCAGTAGTGGATGATCCCGTCGACCTCGTAGGTCGGTGCGTCGTGGGTGGTCGGGCGGCTGGTCCCGAAACAGCCGCCCTGGTCGATGGCCACGTCCACCAGCACCGAGCCCGGGCGCATCAGCGCCAGCTGTGCGCGGGTGACCAGCCGCGGCGCGGCGGCGCCGGGCACCAGCACCGCGCCGACCACCAGGTCGCTGCGCGGCAGGCGGTCGTCGATCGAATCGCGGGTGGAATAAAGCGTGGCGATGCGGTCGCCGTACAGTTCGTCGATCTGGCGCAGCCGCTCCAGCGAACGGTCCACGACGGTCACCCGCGCGCCCAGGCCCATGGCCATGCGCGCGGCGTTGAGCCCGACCGTGCCGCCGCCGAGCACCAACACCTCGGCCGGGGCCACGCCGGGCACGCCGCCCAGCAGCACGCCGGAGCCGCCCTGCGCCTTTTCCAGCGCATGCGCGCCGGCCTGGATGGCCATGCGCCCGGCGACCTCGCTCATCGGCGCCAGCAGCGGAAGCCCGCCGCCGGCGTCGGTCACGGTCTCGTAGGCGATGGCGGTCGCGCCGGAGGCCAGCAATGCCTCGGCCTGGGCACGGTCGGGGGCCAGGTGCAGGTAGGCGAACAGCACCTGGCCGGGGCGCAGCATCGCGCACTCGTCCGGCTGCGGCTCCTTGACCTTCACCACCAGCTCGGCGCGGGCGTAGACCTCGGCGGCGCCGTCCACCAGCTGCGCGCCGGCGGCCTCGTAGGCCTCGTCGGCCAGGCCTGCGCCCAGCCCGGCGCCACGCTGCACCAGCACCTGGTGGCCGCGGGCGGACAGTTCGCGCGCGCCGGCCGGGGTGAGGCCGACGCGGTATTCATGGACCTTGGTTTCGGTGGGGACGCCGACGAGCATGGGCGGTTCTCCGTTGCGGAAGCCTTGCCGGCGTCACAGCGTCGCCAGCACCTCGCCCAGCATCGAGAACATGTCGTCGATGTGCCGTCGTTCCACGATCAGCGGTGGCGACAAGGCGATGGTGTCGCCGGTGGTGCGCACCAGCAGGCCCTTGCGGAAGGCCTGTTCCAGCACCTGGTAGCCGCGCGCGCCGGGTGCACCGTCCTGCGGCGCCAGCTCGATCGCGCCGATCAGGCCGTAGTTGCGGATGTCGATGATGTGCGGGCTGCTGCCGCGCAGCGCATGCAGGCCGTCGGCCCAGTAGTCCTCCAGTTCCAGCGCGCGGGTGAGCAGGCCTTCCTTGGCATAGGTATCGAGCGTGGCCAGGGCCGCGGCGCAGGCCAGCGGATGGCCGCTGTAGGTGTAGCCATGGAACAGGTCGATCGCCCCTTCCGGGCCCTGCATGAAGGCCTCATGCACGCGATCGGACACGAACACCGCGCCCATCGGCACGCAGCCGGAGGTCAGGCCCTTGGCCACGGTCATCATGTCCGGGGTGACCCCGAAGCGCTGCGCCGCGAACGGCGCGCCGACGCGGCCGAAGCCGGTGATCACCTCGTCGAAGACCAGCAGGATGCCGTACTTGTCGCAGATCTCGCGCAGGCGCTGCAGGTAGCCCGGCGGCGGCAGGATCACCCCGGCCGAGCCGGAGATCGGCTCCACGATCACCGCGGCGATGGTGGACGGGTCGTGCAGCTGCACCAGCCGCTCCAGGTCCTCGGCCAGCTCCACGCCGTGCGGCGGCAGGCCACGCGAGAACGCATTGCGGGCGATGTCCAGGGTGTGGCGCATATGGTCCACCCCTGGCAGGCCGGGGCCGAACCACTTGCGGTTGTTGGGCAGGCCGCCGACCGAGATGCCGCCGAAGCCGACGCCGTGGTAGGCCTTCTCGCGGCCGATCAGCTTCGCGCGCTGGCCCTCGCCGCGGGCGCGGTGCCAGGCGATGGCGATCTTCAGCGCGGTATCCACCGACTCGGAGCCGGAGTTGGTGAAGAACACATGGTCCAGCGGCCGCGGCGCCAGTTCCTTCAGCCGCCCGGCCAGCTCGAACGGCAGCGGCGAGCCCATCTGGAAGTGCGGGGCGAAGTCCATGGTCGCGGCCTGGCGCGCGATCGCCTGGACGATGCGCGGGCGCGCATGGCCGGCGTTGCAGCACCACAGCCCGGCGGTGCCGTCCAGGATCGGGCGGCCCTCGACGTCGCGGTAGTACATGCCCTCGGCCGCGGCCAGCAGGCGCGGGCTGCGCCTGAACTGGCGGTTGGCGGTGAACGGCATCCAGAAGGCGTCCATCGACGCCGGGGCGGTCAGTCCCGGTGCGGTCGCTCCGGGAGCGGGGAAGGCGTCGTCACGACTCATGCGCAGGCTCCGTTCGGGAGGGCGGGGCCGGCACCCGCCTGGGCGGGGGCCGTTCGATAAATTCAACGCTGGGGCGAGTCTAAGCCAAAAAAATTGACCGTGGCGGGGTGCCATGTAAAGTATCCGGCAACACGCCGGCGCGTCCGGCAGCGGAGCAGACCTACGCGGATGGACATCGGCGCACGCCTGCAGCGGGTACGCACGGCCCGCGGCCTCAGCCAGCGCGAGCTGGCCCGTCGCGTGGGCGTCACCAACAGCACGATCTCGCTGATCGAGCAGAACAAGGTCAGTCCCTCGGTCAGCTCGCTGAAGAAGGTGCTGGACGGCATCCCGATCTCTCTGGCCGACTTCTTCACCCAGGACCTGGATCCCGGCGAGCCGGAGCAGCCGTTCTACGCGGCGGCCGAACTGCCGGACGTGGGCAACAACGACATCCACTATTTCCTGGTGGGCCAGCGCCGGCCGCAGCGGCAGATGTGCATCCTGCGCGAGGTGATGCCGCCGGGCAGCGACACCGGCGAGGCCATGCTGGTGCACGAGGGCGAGGAGGGCGGCGTCATCGTCTCCGGCCAGGTCGAGGTGACCGTCGGCAGCCAGGTGCGCGTGCTCGGGCCCGGCGACGCGTACTACTTCGAGAGCCGGATCCCGCACCGTTTCCGCAACGTGGGCGAGGGCGAGGCGGTGATCGTCAGCGCCAACACGCCGGCGACGTTCTGAGGCGCAGCATGGACCGCGAGCAGGCCGAACGCACCGCCGGCACCCCGCTGGAGCCGGCGCGCGCCTGCCGCGCGCGTGGAGCGGCGCGCAGCCCCGCCACCGCAAGCCGCGGTCCGTGCTGCTGGCGGCGTCCGCCATCCCGGGCCGCGCTGCGCCGGCCCGCGCCAGCGGCGTGCCTTCCACCGGGGCACTGGCGGCGCCCGCGATCCGCAAGCGCCTGCCGGCCTGGGTCGGCCTGCCTGCGTGGCTGGTCGGGCTGTGGTGGTTCCGGCCGCCGCCCAGGCCGGCACATATCGAAGCACTCTGACCGGCCCGCCGGTCATTCCCTTTAGAGAATCCGGAGGCGATCCATGTCCACCCCACGTACCCGCGCCGACTGGCAGGCCATGGCCGACGGGCTGCAACTGCGCACCCGCGCCTTCATCGACGGCCAGTACGTCGATGCGGCCGACGGCCGTACCTTCGCCTGCACCAGTCCGATCGACGGCCGCGTGCTGGGCCAGGTGGCGCGCTGCGGCCAGGCCGACGTCGAGCGCGCGGTGCGCGCGGCGCGGCGCAGCTTCGAGGCCGAGCACTGGTCGCGGGCCAAGCCGGTCAAGCGCAAGAAGGTACTGCAGAGGCTGACCGCGCTGATCGAGCAGCACGCCGACGAGCTGGCCCTGCTGGAAACCCTGGACATGGGCAAGCCGATCGACGACGCGCGCAACGTCGACCTGGCCGCCACCATCCGCTGCTTCGGCTGGACCGCCGAGGCGCTGGACAAGGTCTACGGCGAGGTCGCGCCCACCGGCGAGGACGAACTGGGCCTGGTCACCCGCGAACCGCTGGGCGTGGTCGCCGCGATCGTGCCGTGGAACTTCCCGCTGCTGATGGCGGCCTGGAAGCTGGCCCCGGCGCTGGCCATGGGCAACTCGGTGGTGCTCAAGCCCTCGGAGAAGTCGCCGTTGAGCGCGCTGCGCCTGGCCGAGCTGGTGGCCGAGGCCGGCATCCCCGAAGGCGTGTTCAACGTCCTGCCCGGCTACGGCCAGGAAGCGGGCGAGGCCCTGGCCCTGCACATGGACGTGGACGGGCTGGTGTTCACCGGTTCCACCGCGGTGGGCAAGCGCCTGCTGCAGTGCGCCGGCCTGTCCAACATGAAGCGCGCGTACATGGAGTGCGGCGGCAAGAGCCCGAACATCGTGTTTGCCGATGCCCCCGACCTGGACAAGGCGGCCGAGGCCGCGGCGGTGGGCATCTTCTACAACCAGGGCGAGGTCTGCACCGCGGCCTCGCGCCTGCTGGTGGAGCGCAGCATCAAGGACGAGTTCGTCGCCCGCGTGGTCGAGGCCGGCCGCAAGATGCAGCCGCGCCACCCGCTGGAGCCGGGCGCGCCGATGGGCGCCCTGGTCGACGAGACCCAGACCAGGCGCGTGCTGGACTACATCGCCAGGGGCCAGGCCGAGGGCGCGAAGCTGGCCCTGGGCGGCAAGCGCATCGCCCCAGTGGAAGGTGGCTGCTATGTCGAGCCGACCGTGTTCGACGAGGTGCGCCCGGAGCACACCATCTCCCGCGAGGAGATCTTCGGCCCGGTGCTGGCGGTGATCCCGTTCGACGACGAGGCCCAGGCACTGGAGATCGCCAACGACACCGAATACGGCCTGGCTGCCGGCGTGTGGACCGCCAACCTCGCCCGCGCCCACCGCGTCGCCCGCGGCCTGCGCGCCGGCAGCGTCTGGGTCAACTACTGGGACGGCGGTGACATGACCGCGCCCTTCGGCGGCTACAAGCAGTCCGGCAATGGCCGCGACAAGTCGCTGCACGCCTTCGACAAGTACACCGAGATCAAGGCCACCTGGATCAACCTGGCGGATTGAGCCGCGGTGCCACCGCCCGCGGAGGCACCGCGCGGCACGCCTGCGTGCCATTGCTGCGTGCCGGTCGCGTTCGCCGTGGCCATCGTGCTGCTGGTGGCGACGGTCCTGCCGATGCACCGGGTACGCAAGGCGCAGCGTGCGCAACGGATGGAGGCAGGCCCAGGGCGCGCGGGCCCATGCCATCCGGGCGATTGCGTGCTCGCCGCGCAGGTGGTCTTCGGCTACGTCTGCCCGCGCCATGCCGTGGTGGCCGTCGCCGCGGTCCAGCGTTTCCGCCGCCGGCCCCGCGGGGGACGGCGCCACCGGCGGTTCACGCCGCCTCCTGTGCCGCAGGCGTATGTAGGGGACGGGGCGACTTAGGGCTTATATCCAGGTTCCCTTCCACGATGCATGCTGGACCGCCCCAGGCCCGTCGCCACCGATTCCTCCGCTTGCCGCCTGTTTGGAGTCCCCTGCATGCAGTCACCCGCCGCCAGCCAATCCAAAGCTGCCGCACAGCTGGAAGACCGGTGGGAAGCGCTTGACAAGGCCATGGCGCTGGCGGAGTTCTCGCTCGACGGCCGGCTCATCTCCGCCAATCCCAGGTTCCTGGACCTGCTGCGGCTGGCGCCGGAGCACGTGGGCACGTTGCACCATGCCCAGCTGTGCCCGGCGGGCCAGGCGCAAAGCCAGGCCTACGAGGCGATGTGGCAGTCCCTGTGTGCCGGCCACGAGTTCTCGGGCGTGGTCGAGCGGCTGTGCAGCGACGGCAGTTCCTGCTGGCTGGAAGCGCTCTACGCCCCGATGCGCGACAGGCAGGGCGTGGTCAACCACATCATGATGGTCGCCACCGATGTCACCCAGAGCAAGCGCACGGAGCTGGCAAGGCGGGACCACCTGTGGCGCCTGTCGCTGGTGGCCGACACCACCGATGCGGCGATCGTGATCACCGATGCGAATTCGCGGGTGGTCTACAGCAACGACGGCTTCCACCGCATGTTCGGCTGGACCCTGCGCGAGCTGCAGGACCAGAAGATGCTGGAACTGCTGGCGCGGCAATCGCCGGTCGAGTTGTTCGAGCGCATCCGCGGCGACCTGCGCCAGGGGCATCCGGCGGAAATGGAAGAGGTGGTGACCGGCAAGGGCGGGCGGCGCTACTGGGGCAAGATCATCTGCAACCCCGTCACGGATGCCCAGGGCCAGTGGGCCTACACCGTTTCGGTGCTGCTGGACATCACCAAGACCAAGATCCACGAGGTGCTGCACCACCGCGCCCTGCAGGCCATGTCCAGCGACCTGCCGCTGATGCAGGTGCTGGAGGTGGTGTGCGAGGAGGTCGAGCGCCTGGCCCCGGAGGTGTGCGCGTCGATCCTGCAGGTGGACGAGCAGGGCCTGTTGCATCCGCTGGCCAGTCCCAGCCTGCCGTTCAGCTATTCCTCGCAGCTGGACGGCGTGCCGATCGGGCCGCAGGTGGGTTCCTGCGGTGCCGCCGCGTGGCGCAAGAGCCCGGTGCTGGTCACCGACATCGCCACCGATCCGCTATGGGCGGATTTCCGCCACCTGGTCCTGCCGCTGGGCTTCAATGTCTGCTGGTCCACGCCCATCCTGCGCAAGGATGGCAGGGTGCGGGGGACGTTCGCCTTCTATTACCGCCAGAACAGTCCGGTGGTGGCGTCCAGTTTCCACCAGCAGCTGGTGGAAGCCTGTACGGACCTTTGCGCCCTGGCCATGGAACGGGAGACGGCGCGCCAGCGGATCCGGCAGCTGGCGTTCCATGACGCGCTCACCGGCCTGCCCAACCGCAGCCTGCTGGAAACCCAGGTGGCGCTGCTGCTGGACGCGGCCCAGGAGAGCGACCAGCGCGTGGCCGTCCTGCACGTGGACCTGGACCGCTTCAAGAGCATCAACGACTCCCTCGGGCATGCCAGCGGCGATGCACTGCTGCGGGAAGTGGCCGTGCGCGCCAGGGAACTGGTGCACCAGGGCGGCGTGGCGGGGCGCCTGCCGGGCGATGAGTTCGTCCTGGCCCTGTCCCTGCGTGCCGGGGAGGAGGTCAATGCCCTGGTCGAGCGCTGGCAGGCGCACCTGGTGCGCATGCTGCAGCTGCCCGATGCCCGGGTGGACCTGTGCGTCAGCGTGGGCGTGGCCATGTATCCGCAGGACGGTACGGCCGTGGCCAGCCTCCTGCACCGGGCCGAGATGGCCCTGCACCAGGCCAAGGGCGGCGGGACGGGGCGCGTCGGCTTCTTCAGCCCGGAGCTGAGCCTTGCTGCCGAAGAGCGTCTTGCGCTGGAGAGGGCCCTGCGCGAGGCCCTGCAGGCAGGGGGCTTGCAGCTGCATTACCAGCCGCAGGTGGACCTGGCCACCGGGCGCCTGCATGGCTTGGAGGCGCTCGCGCGCTGGGAGCATCCGCAGCTGGGTTCCGTTTCGCCTGCCCGCTTCATCCCCCTGGCCGAAGAATGCGGCCTGGTGGGCGCCCTGGGGCGCTGGGCGCTGGACCAGGCCTGCCGGCAACTGGCGCTGTGGCGCCGCGACGGGCTGGACGTTCCGGTGGTCGCGGTCAATCTCTCGGCCTCCAACTTCCGCGACCTGGAACTGCCCGCCCTCGTGGCCCGGACCCTGCAGCGCCATGGCCTGCAGCCCAGGGACCTGATCGTGGAACTCACCGAAAGCACCCTGCTCGACAGCGACGGCTCCACCTTGCAGACCATCGGTCGCCTGCACGCCCAGGGGGTGCGCCTGTCCATGGACGACTTCGGCACCGGCTACTCCAGCCTGAGCTACCTGCGCCGCCTGCCGATCACCGAGCTCAAGCTGGACCGCAGTTTCGTGGCCGACCTGGAGCACGAACCCACCGCGCGCGCGCTGAGCGCCGCGATCCTGGGCATCGGCACCAGCCTGGGGCTGACCGTGGTCGCCGAGGGCGTGGAAACCGCCGCGCAGAAGGACATCCTGCAGGCCCAGGGCTACCGGCTGGCGCAGGGCTACCGCTTCGCCAGGCCGATGGCGCCGCAGGACCTGCCGGGCTGGATCGCGGGGCAGGGCATCGCTGCTCCGGGCGCCTGATACCGCCTGCGCTGGCCAGCCAGGCCTGGTGGAGCAGCGCCCGGCCGAACGCGCGCGGCGCAGCGGCAGGATGGAGGGGCGGCCAGTGCGGCCAATCCCGGCGCAGGCAATCGTGCGAACCGTTGGCGGATGTCGATCGCCAGGGGAATGGGTTCCTGCATGGCTCCACCTGCCGCGGCAATCTCCGGGAGGCCACCTGCATGCAACGGGAGCACGCTGGCGTTCGATATCCCCAAAGCTGGAGCCTGCCCGGGCATTGCCGTCCCGTGGCGTTCGCGGGCACCGTTTCGAGGAGCTTGCGGGCCGGGTGTCCGGGCGAGGGGTTTTCGCGCAAGCGGGCCATGAACGGGTGAGCGTCATGCCCCGGGCGTTCCTGCCGTGGCGGGCAGGCCTGCCTGCACGTGAACCCGCCCCTGTCCGCGGGTTGTCCGGCGTGGCAGCAGCCGGTTACGGTTCGTCGGTTGCCTGAAACCGGGAACCACCCACGGAGGACGCTCGCTCGATGAAGACGCAGTATTACGTGGCTTCCACCCTCGATGGATTCATTGCTACGGAGGGCGACTCGCTGGATTGGCTGTTCCCCTTGGGCAGCCTGGAGGAGTCCAGCTATCCAGAGTTCATCCGCGATGTCGGTGCGTTGGCCATGGGGGCGGCGACGTACGAGTGGATGCTGCACAACGCGGAAACGGTCGCCAGGGAAACCGGGTCTCCCTGGCCGTACACGCAGCCCGCCTGGGTATTCACCCGGCGCAACCTGCCAACTGTTCCAAATGCGGACATCAGGTTTGTGCAGGGCGACGTCGTCGCCGTCCACCGCGAGATGAGCAGGGTGGCGGATGGCAAGAACATCTGGGTCGTTGGCGGGGGAGACCTCGCTGGGCAGTTCCACGATGCCGGGCTGCTTGACGAGCTGATCGTCCAGATCGGTTCGGCGACCCTTGGCGCCGGCAAGCCATTGTTCCCGCGCCAGGTCCTGAGTCCGGCGCTGCACCTGGCATCCGTGCGGAAGCTGGGGGGCGAGATGGTCGAGCTGCGTTACCAGATCCGCAGGGGCGCCGCAGCTGCAGGTTAGTTCCGTTTCCGGATGTCCGGCGAAGGGAATGCCGGCACCGGTTGCGCGGTGCCGGCATCGGCAGATGGCCTACTTCCTTGCCTTTCCGGCCTCGCGCGCGGCTGCGGTGATGGCGGTGGCCAGTAGGGCGCGAAGCAGGGTGTTCATGGCGATGTCCTTGGGTGGGCGCCGGCCGCTGCGGGGGCAGCGGCGAGGGGCGCGATGTATCGGGGCTTCAGTCAGCTGGCGAGGCGCAGCTCCACCTCGATGTTGCCGCGGGTGGCGTTGGAGTACGGGCAGACCTGGTGGGCCTGCCCGACCAGCGACTGCAGGGTGTCGCGATCGATCTCCGGAGCGGAGATGGTGAGCGTGGCCTGCAGGCCGAAGCCACCACCCAGCGGGCCGATGCCGATACCGGCGGTCACCGAGGTCGAGGCCGGCAGGGCGATCTTCTGCTTGCCGGCGACGAACTTCAGCGCACTGAGGAAACAGGCCGAATAGCCTGCGGCGAACAGCTGCTCCGGGTTGGTGCCGTCGCCACCCGGGCCGCCCAGTTCGCGCGGGGTGGACAGGGCCAGGTCGAGCCTGCCGTCGGAAGTGGAAGCACGGCCTTCGCGGCCGCCGGTGGAGGTGGCGGTGCCGGTGTAGAGGATCTTCTCGGGGGGCATGGTGGGCTCCTTGGATGGGGCCGGAGCGGCGCATCCGGCGAGGCCTACTGTGCCGCCGTCCCGCGGGCGCGGGCGGCCGTGGCGTCCGGAAAACTTGGCCGGGCGTCCGGGCAGGGCTGCGTGCCGGTTTGCGTGCGAGGTTGCGTCCACCGCACGGGCATGGCGCCTGTGATTAGGGCTGGACGGTGTTTCCGTGCTCGTGACGCCGGTGTTCAGGCGCTCGTGCGCCCCGGGGATGCGCCGCGTTCACCTGCCGGCGTCGACCATCGCCTGGCCATCCAGGAAAGAGGACGCATCGATGAGGACACTGCTACTGCCGGCGCTGGTCGCCGCGCTTTGCCTGCCGGCATGCCGCCAGGAACACCCGGCCGACCCGGCGCGGGACAATCCCGCGCCCACCGCCGAAGCGCACCAGCCGGAGGCCGATGCACGCTACGCCACCGGCGCGCAGGAAACCCGGGTAGGCGAGGACCCGGAAGCCGACGAGCAGCGCCCCCGCGCCCAGCGTTGAGTCCGCGTACGGCCTTTGCAGCGACGTGCTGCGCTTCGCCTGCGGTCGCCCCACTTCCGTGGCCCTGCCACGCCACCCCCACCAATCACCAATCCCCGGATCCCGGCCTCAATAGAACATCGCCACCGGAGCCGGCGTAGCGGCCTCGGCCTTGTCGACCACGCCCGGGATTGGCTGGGACTGTGGGAACTGGCGGCGCAAGGTGTTCACGCCGTCCTGCGGCCGCGCCAGCTCGACCAGGTCGGCGCGGTCGCGGCGGCGTTCGTCGGTGGAGATGTCCATGCGCTTGTCGCGCTCGTCGACCAGTTCCGGCCGCACTTCGCCATCGCGGCTGAACGACCAGGCCAGCATCGCCGGGCCCAGCGGCATCCTGTCGCCGGGCTGCACGCCGTCTCGCGTGTGCCAGGTATGCCAGGTCTTGCCATAGCTGTTCATCTTGGAGCGCATCAGCTCCTTCTCCGCTGCCTCGGGCAGGTTGGGCGCGACCAGCTGGCCGGACAGGATCTCGCCGTTGTGCGGATGCCAGTAGCCGCGTTCGTCCTCCGGCAGCGACTCGTAAAGCGTCTCGGAGATGATGTACTCGATGCCGGTGAGGTTGGCCTCGGCCCCGTTGCCGTCGAACAGCGTGCACTGGGCGAAGTCCTCGTTGACCTGGCGGCAGAAGTGGTGCGCCTCCATCTGCTGCAACGGATGGTCCTTCATCGGATGGAAGCCGACCACGTACATGTCCATCTTTCCCAGCGGCCCATTGCCCTGCAGCAGGGCGGCGCCGGCCTCCAGGGCACTGGTACGGGCGGATTCGTCCGCGCCGGGCGGCGTTACCGCCGGATCGACGCGGTCGCCGCCGGTGCAGGCGGCAAGGGCGAGGGCCAGCAGGGGCAATGCGGCGCGGGTCCGGTGCATGGCGGGGGGCCTCCATCGGGGAGGCCGGGATAGCACGCAGGTGATCGTCATGCGGTGAAGCGCCGGCCTGGCACGCCGCGCAGGCACCGGATCGCGGGAAGCACGCACTCCCGCCGTGCGGTCGGGAAGCAACGTCGACGTCAACGGACAGGCACGAGGCATTGACGCCATGCTTCCCCGCGCGGGGCTACGGTCGGGCTTCCTTATCGCAGGAGGCCGCCATGGCCAGGTCCAATCCCACCACCCCCGACGCGCCCGAGGACGAGGTCTGCCTGGGCGAGGACGCGTGCCGCTGCAACAGCAGGGGCCTGAACTGAAGGACCCGCGTTCGGTCGCGGCGATCGACAACATCGGCGTGGACGACCAGGCCGACCTGCTCGACGTGGCGCTGGACGAGGAGCCCGGCGACCGCGATGCCTATGGCCGCTCGTTCGCCGACGACGTGCGCAGCGACGCGCCGCATGGCATCCGCGACAGTGGCGAAGACTGAACCGCAGGCGGGCGCGGACGACGGCGGATTCACGCTGCTGCGTCTGCAATGCGGGCTCCTTCCCAAGCGGACATGCCCATGAACGATGCTTCCATGCCCGTGACCGTCGCCGCCGTCGACCTGCAGCGTTACCTCGGCACCTGGTACGAGATCGCGCGCCTGCCGATGCGCCACGAGCCGGCGGACTACACCGACATCACCGCGACCTATTCGCTCAACCCGGGCGGCAGCGTGCGGGTGCTCAACCGCGCGCGCGACGGCGAGGGCGAGCCGCAGGAGTCCGAGGGCGAGGCCACCGTGGTCGAGGGCAGCGGAAACGCAAAGCTGGAAGTGAGCTTCATGCCCGACGGGCTGAAGTGGATTCCGTTCACCAAGGGCGACTACTGGATCCTGCGCCTGGACCCGGACTACCGCACCGCCCTGGTCGGTTCGCCGGACCACAAGTACCTGTGGCTGCTGGCGCGCGAGCCAGTGTTGCCGGCGCCGGTGCAGCAGGATTTCCTGGACACGGCGCGGGCGCAGGGCTACGAACTGCAGGACCTGATCCTCACCCCGCACACGGGCAATCCGGTGCGTTGAGCAGTCCGGCCGGCCACCCTGTCCTGGGCGAGGGCAGGGGGCCGGCCCGTCCCGGGCCTGGAAGGCGCATGCCGTCGTCCCGGTGTGCGCCTCGTGCAAAGGAAGCACCCTGCTCCCGCCGGGAACCTGGATGGCCTGTCGCCGCCTCCCCGGTGCGCTTGGCTTACCCGGCCACGGTGGCGGTGGCGGGTTTTGTTGCAGCGGTGACTACCCGTGCATGCCGCGCCGGGGCCGATAGAATCGGCGCTTCCACGCCAACAACACCCCACGCCATGACCGGTCCGGATGTCTTCCTGCGCGGCAGCATCGTCGCGCTCGTCACGCCCATGCACGACGACGGCAGCGTCGACTACGACGCGCTGCGCAAACTCGTGGACTGGCACGTGGCCGAAGGCACCGACTGCATCGGCGTGGTCGGCACCACCGGCGAGTCGCCCACGGTCAGCGTCGAGGAGCATTGCGAGATCATCCGCGTCGCGGTCGAGCAGGCGGCCGGGCGGGTGTCGGTAATGGCCGGCTGCGGCGGCAATTCCACCGCCGAAGCGATCGCCCTCGCCGAATACGCGCGCAAGGTCGGGGCGCACAGCCAGTTGCAGGTGGTGCCGTACTACAACAAGCCCGGCCAGGAAGGGCAGTACCGCCACTTCCGCGCCATTGCCGAGGCCACCGGCGACCTGCCGGTGGTGCTGTACAACGTGCCCGGCCGCACCGGCGCCGACCTGCAGCACGACACCGTACTGCGCCTGGCCCAGGTACCGGGGATCGCCGGCATCAAGGAAGCCACCGGCAACATCGAGCGCGCCCAGTGGCTGGTGCGCGAGGCGCCCCACGGGTTCGCAGTGTTCTCCGGCGACGACGCCACCGCGGTGGCACTGATGCTGTGCGGCGGCCATGGCAATGTCAGCGTGACCGCCAACGTCGCCCCGCGGCTGATGCGCGAACTGTGCGCCGCGGCGCTGGCGAAGGACGTGGAGGCAGCCATGCGCATCCAGCTGCGCCTGCTGCCGCTGCACCGCCAGTTGTTCTGCGAGGCCAATCCGATCCCGGTGAAGTGGGCGCTCAAGCGCCTGGGCCGCATCGGTGGCCACTTGCGCCTGCCGCTGACCGAGCTGGAGCCCGCCAACCAGGCAAAGGTCGAGGCCGCGTTGCGCGAGGCCGGCCTGCTCGAAGGCTGACGGGCTTCGCCGCACACTCACGCCGCGTGCCGGACACTCCCCCGGTCTGGCGGGAGGGACCATGGGCGCGGGAACCGGCGGGGTACGCATCGGCTGCGCCGGCTGGTCCATCCCGGGCCGCCACGCAGCGCTGTTCGGCGCGGGCGACAGCGCACTGGCGCGTTATGCCACGCGCTTCGACGTGGTCGAGGTCAATTCCTCGTTCTACCGCCCGCACCAGCACGCCACCTGGCAGCGCTGGGCCGCCGCGGTGCCGCGCGGCTTCCGCTTCTCGGTGAAACTGCCGCAGGAGATCTCGCACGAACTGGGGCTGCGCGGCGCCGGCCCGGCGCTGGACCGCTTCCTGGAGCAGGTCGATGGCCTGGGCCGGAAGCTTGGCGGCTTCCTGTTGCAGTTGCCGCCCGGACTGGAACTGGACGCGCGCAGCGCATCGGCGTTCTTCGCCATGTTCCGCCGCCGCAGCGACGTGCCGCTGGCGTGCGAGCCCCGCCATCCCGGCTGGTTCACGCCACGCGCGGAGGACCTGCTGCGGCGGTACGACGTGGCCCGGGTGGCGGCCGATCCGCCGCGGGTGCCCGGCGGCGACGCGCCTGCGGCCGCGCCGCGCTGGCGCTACTGGCGCTGGCATGGCTCGCCCCGGATCTACTACAGCGACTACGCAGAGCCGGCCTTGCGCGAACTGGCCGCGCAGGTGCGCGCGGCGACGGGCAGGGGGCAGCGCTGGGTGGTGTTCGACAACACCGCCCACGGCTTCGCGATCCCCGACGCGGCGCGGCTGCAGGAGTTGCTGCATGGGGACGTGCCGAAGCAGGCCCGCGGTTGACCTGCACAGGGAGGCCACCCCGGACTCGCCGGCGGCATCGCTTCCGGTCCCAATCCCTGGTTCGGCTTGCTGGCCGAAGTGCGACGGCGCTCCATGGCGGACGCGCCATGCCGGTGGGTTCGCAGGCGGTCATCATCGGCAGCTCGGACGCTGGCCCGGAGCGTGGGCAGGGGGCAGGGCCAGGCGCCTGCCTGCCCGGGACCTGCAGGCGCTGTCCGGGCAAGGGCGGGCTGGCAGTGCGGGTGGCGTCAGGGGCTCGCGATCCGGCGCTGGTCCCAGCGGATCTGCAGCGGCTGCTCGTCGCGCCAGGCGCCGATATGGATGTGCGGGCTGCGCGAATAGCCATTGTTGCCGACCCGGGCCAACTGTTGCCCGGCGCGCACGGCTTCGCCCTCGCGCACCACCGGGTCCTGGATATGGCCCAGCACCACCTGGGTGCCGTCCGCGGCATCCAGCAGGATCATCGAAGCCGGCGGCTTGCCGGCGATGCCCGGCTCGTTGGTGACCGGGTTGAGCGAGATCCTGCGCACCGTGCAATCGCAGGGCGAGAGCACCGGCTGGTTCCAGCCGTACCAGTCGGCGTTGCTGTAGCCGTCGTTGCGGTACAGGCGGGTGAAGGCGCGGCCATCGCTCTCGACGAACTCCTGGACCAGGCAGTCCTGGCCAAGGTCGTCGCCCAGGTAGCCGAGGTCGCCCGCGGCGTGCTCGGTGCAGGTGTAGCGCGTGGCGTACAGGGGGTGGGCGAGGAACTGCGGCGGCGGCTCGGGATCGGTCCGCGAGGACCGGGCCGACGCGGCCGGCACGACCACCAGGCCCAGCAGGGCCAGCGCCCACTTCGACTGCAGGATGTTCCGGAACTCCATGCACCCTCCCCGTGCGCGTCGATGCCGGGCGAGCTTAGCAAGCCGCAAGGCGCGCCGAACGTGACCGGGTTCGCATGGGCTTTCACTGCCTGCCGACCCCACTGGCCCTAGCTTCGCGCGGAGGAGGATCCCGCCACGACCACGGAGCGATGATGCCCCGCCGCAAGCCACGCGTGCTCAAGCTGGCCACCTACAACGTCAACGGCATCGGCCCGCGCCTGCCGCACCTGCTGGCCTGGCTGGAGCGCGAGCAGCCGGACGTGGTGGCGTTGCAGGAGTTGAAGGCGCGCGACGAGGCGTTCCCGGCGGCGGAGCTGGAAGCGGCTGGCTACTGCGCCATCTGGCATGGCGAGCACCGCTGGAACGGCGTGGCGCTGCTCGGGCGCGGGGCCAGGCCGGTGGAAAGCCGCGGGCTGCCGGGCGACCGCGACGACCACCAGAGCCGCTACATCGAGGCGGCGGTGCATGGCATGGTGGTGGGCGCGCTGTACCTGCCCAACGGCAACCCGCAGCCGGGCCCGAAGTTCGACTACAAGCTCAAGTGGATGGCACGCTTGGCGCGGCACGCCGCGACCCTGGTCGAACTGCCGCATCCGGTGGCGCTGCTCGGCGACTTCAACGTGATCCCCAGCGACGAGGACGTGTACGACCCGAAGTCGTGGAAGCGCGACGCGCTGATCCAGCCGGAGGTACGCCAGGCCTACGCGAAGCTGCTGGCCCAGGGCTGGACCGACGCCCTGCGCCAGGTGCACGGCCAGGCGCGGATCTACACGTTCTGGGACTACTTCCGCCAGCACTTCGAACGCGACCGCGGCCTGCGCATCGACCACCTGCTGCTCAATCCGGTGCTGGCGGCCGGGCTGGAGGATGCCGGGGTGGACCGCTGGGTGCGGGCGCTGGAGAAGCCCAGCGACCATGCCCCGACCTGGGTAACGGTGAAGCTGCCGCGGTAGGGGCAGGCGAAGCGCCACGCGCCGCTGCATCGCCAAGCTCCGGGCAACGGGACCCCGGGCGCGTGGAGGCCGCCATCACCCGCCGCCGGCGATGCTGTGCGCATGCCAATTCCTTCCCCCCGCGCCTGGCTGCAGGCCCATCGCACCGGCCTGCGCCGGGCCGGCTGGACCTTGCTGGGCCTGTACCTGCTGTACCTGTTCGCCGCCAACCTGTTCCTCAACAGCGCCATTGGCGAGCGCGTGGCCAACCGCAAGCCCGACCGCTACCACGCGCGCTGGGACTGGGCGCTGAGCGCCTACCCGGGGCATATCCACGCCAGCGGGGTGGTGATGGGCGGGCATGCGCGCACCAACCGCTGGGCGGTCGCCGCGACCCGCGCCGACGGCCGCATCCGGGTGCTGCCGCTGCTGTGGCGCACGGTGTCCTTCGGCACCATCCGCGCGCACGACGTTTCCGTGCATGTGTCCAGGGTCGCCGAGGACAAGCTGCCATCGAAGCGCGAGGGCCGTGGCTGGACCCTGGATTTCCCGGCCATCACCACGCCCAGCCTGCTGCGCCTGGATTTCTACCAGGCGCGGGTCAGCGGCCGCGGTGACGCCCGCTTCGTGTTCACCAAGCAGCTGCAGGGCGGACCGATGGCGGTGGGCGCATCCACCCTGCGCATGCCCGAAGCCACCCTGTCGGTGGCCGGGGTGGAACTGCTGCGCGGGGGCAGGCTGGAGTTCGGCCTGGCGATCCCGGCGCATATCAGGGAACGGGCGCAGGGCCGGGAGAAGTTCGGGATCCTGGACGCGTACCTGCGCGCCGAGGGTGCCGCGCCGGCGATCGACCTGTCCGCGCGCCATGGCGAGGCGCTGCCGCTGGACGCGCCCGGGCAGGCCGGTCACCTGCGCGCGGACCTGGCGCTCAGCCGCGGCGTGTTGCGACCCGGCAGCCGCCTGGACTGGTCGGCGCCGGTGCACGCGCTGGATGCGGAAGGGCGGCCGGTGCGGTACCCGCTGGGTGCGGCGCTGCGCACGCGCCGCGAGGCGATCGAGCTGGCGCTCCGCATGCCGCGCACCAGGCCCGGTGCACCCTGGCTGCAGGCCGACCTGCGGCTGGACGACCGCCGCCTGGGGCCCGACGACTGGCTGCGCCCGGTGCGTGCGCTCAACGGCCGCCTGCGCACGCACTGGCCGCAGCTGCCGCTGCGCTGGATCGACACCCTGCTGGACGACCTGGCCTGGCTGGAAGTGGACGGGCGCGGCGACCTGGACGCCGATATCGTGCTGGCCGACGGCCAGCCACGGCCCGGCAGCCGCATGGACCTGGACCGCCTGGGGCTGGCCGCGCGCGTCCTGGACAACCGCTTCGCGGGACAGGCGCAGGCGCGTGTCCGCGTGCTGGAGCAGGCCGGCGCCCCGCGCACCGAAGCCGACATCCGGCTGCGGCACTTCGCGCTTGGACCCGAGGCACGTCCGGGCCAGGTGGACCTGCGCGGGCGCGACCTGCGCCTGGAGCTGGTGTCGGCCGGCCCGTTGGCGGAATTCCAGCAGCACCTACGGGCGCGGCTGCGCTTCGAGGACGCGGAGGTGCCGGACCTGCGCAGCTACAACCGCTACCTGCCCGGTGCCAGTGCGCGCTTGCTGGGCGGCAGCGGCCTGGCCAGCGGCGACCTGCACCTGGACCGCGAGGGCGGCATGGTCGACGGCCACATGCGCCTGCGCGGGCGCGACGTGCGTTTGGCGCTCGGGCCTTCGCGGCTGTCGGGCAACGTGGAGCTGGACAGCCGCCTGCGCCGCTTGCAGGTGGGCGAACGCCGCTACGCGGTCCAAGCGCTGAGCGTGGGCCTGGACGGCGTGCGCCTGGAGCGGGAGCGTGGCGGCCAGGCGCCCTGGTGGGCGCGCATGCGCCTGGAACAGGGCGAACTGCACTGGCGCGAGCCGTTCGAGGTCAACGGCCGCGGCACGGTGGAAATGCGCGACGCCAGCGTGCTGGTGGGCCTGTTCGCCGAGCGCAAGGCGTTCCCGCGCTGGATCGGCAACCTGGTCGATTCCGGACGGGCCCAGGCCAGCGGGCGGTTGCGCATCCGCGACCAGGAACTGGTGTTCGACCATGTCCACGCCAGCAACGACCGCATCGGCCTGCAGGCGCGGCTGCGCATCGCCGGCGGCCAGCCCGACGGCGACCTCTACGCGCGCTGGGGCGTGCTGGGCATGGGCGTGGAACTGCAGCCGGGGCAGCGCAGGCTGCACCTGGCCGGGGCGCGCGAGTGGTACGAATCCAGGCCGGCGCTGCTGCCGGAGTAGCTCAGGCGCCGCCGAGCGCCTGCAGCTCGGACACCTGCTGCAGCCATACCTCCGGGTTGCAGGCCTGCAGCGCCTCGGCCGTGGCATAGCCCCAGGCCACCGCGCCGAAGGCCAGCCCGGCCTGGCGCGCGGCCTCGGCATCGGAGGCCTGGTCGCCGATGTAGATGGCACGCGCGGCGGGCACGCCGGTGCGGGCCAGCACCCGCCGCAGGCGCCGCGCCTTGCCGAACAGCGAGGCGCCGCATTCGACGTGGGCCAGCAGGTCCCAGCAGTCCTCGCCCAGGATGCGGCGGCTGTTCTGCGCCGAGTTGCTGGTGACCAGGGCCAGGCGCATGCCACGCGCATGCAGGGCGTGCAGGGCCTCGCGTGCGCCGTCGAAGCAGGCGATGGCATGGCCCTCGGCCTGCATCAGCCGGCGGAAATCCCGCGCCACCAGCGGCAGCCGCCATGCCGGCAGGCGGGTGTGGCGCATGACCTGGCGCGGGCTCATGCCGCGCAGGTGCTCGACCTCGTGCGCGGCGATCGGGGCGAAGCGGTGCCGCTGCGCCAGCCGGTTGTGGTTGGCCACGAAGAAACCGAAGGAGTCGGCCAGGGTGCCGTCGAGGTCGAACACCGCCAGGTCGTAGCGGCGGCAGGTACCGGTGGTTGCGGCGGTGATGGAAGGCATGCGGCGGGCGCGGGTGGCGGGAAGGACGCGATTCTGCCCGGTCCCGCCCGGCCCGTGCCCGTGCCGTCATTCACCCTCGATTTCCTGCAGCGCCACCTCGAAGCGGCGCGCGTAGCCCCGTTCCCCGCTGACCCGCGCCACCTCCGCGTAGGGCGTGTCGGGGGCGCCGTAGACCGCGCAGGCGACCTCGCCGTCCTGCCCGGTGCCCACCTGGCGCAGGCGGTAGCGGGACTGGCCACCGCCGCCGTCGGGCGGGTAGTGCATGGGCGGCTTGCCCGGGTCCAGGTCGATCTCGGTGTTGTCGACCACGCCGCCGACGAACAGGCCCCGGATCATGGTGCACCTCGCTGCTGTGGGGATGGCTGCAGGTTCCTCCCGGGCGCGTGCCCGGGAGGTCAACGCGCCTGCACGATCTTCCGGGCGAGCGCTTCAGTCCACGTCCACCACCCGGCCGCAGCGGTCGATCAGGAACCGCGCGCGCCGGCGGCCGTGGTAGAAGGTGGCGCGCCAGGTGCCGGCGTCCTCGCCGGTGCCGCGCTCGCACAGCACGGCGATCCTGCCCTGGTCCATCAGCCGGCGGAACTCGGGCACTTCCAGGCCGACCCGCGCCGCCACGCGGGCACCGTCGATCTCGAGGGCGGGAAGGTTGCCGCTGGCCATCGCATGCCTCCTGTGCCCTCCCAGCATCACAGGGCGGCGGGATGGCGTCCTTGATCCAGGTCATGCCGCCACGCGCGGACAAGCGGTGGCCCCCACTGGCGGCGGGGATAATGGCCGCCCGGCCCACCCAGGAGTTCCCCGAGTGCCAACCACGCCCCGCCTCGAGCAGCACGCCACCCGCGCGGCCTTCTTCATGCCCGGCTTCGCCATCGCCGCCTGGGCGCCGCTGGTGCCGTTCGCCAAGGCGCGCGCGGGGCTGGACGAGGCGATGCTGGGCATCGTCCTGCTGTGCCTGGGCGCGGGCTCGCTGGTGGCGATGCCGCTGGCCGGCGCCCTGGCCGCGCGCCAGGGGTGCCGCCGGGTGATGGTCGCGGCGATGCTGGCCGCCAGCCTGGCGCTGCCGGCCCTGGCGGTGGCCCCGGGCGCGGTCGGTCTCGGCCTGGCGCTGTTCGTGTTCGGCGCGGCCATCGGCGCGATGGACTGCACCATGAACCTGCAGGCGGTGGCGGTGGAGCGCGAGAGCGGGCGCGCGCTGATGTCGGGTTTCCACGCGTTCTACAGCATTGGCGGGTTCGCCGGCGCGGCCGCCATGACCGCGTTGCTGAGTGCCGGCGCCGCGCCCTTGCCGGCGTGCGTGGCGGCGGTGGCGGTGGTGCTGGTGCTGGTGGCCGCCGCCTGCCGCCACTGGCGCGCTGAACGGGTGGATTCGGACGTGCCGGCCTTCGCCTGGCCGCGCGGCAGCGTGCTGCTGATCGGCACGGTGTGCTTCGTGATGTTCCTGGCCGAGGGCGCGATGCTCGACTGGGGTGCGGTGTTCCTCGACCAGGCCAAGGACATGGATCCGGCGCGCGCGGGCGTGGGCTACGTGGCCTTCTCGCTGGCGATGACCGTGGCGCGCCTGAGCGGCGACCGCGTGGTCCAGGCGATCGGTCCGCTGCGCGCGGTGGTGGCCGGCGCACTGGTGGCGTTCGCGGGTTTCGCGCTGATCGTGCTGGCGCCGGGGGCGTGGCCGGCGCTGGGCGGGTTCGTGCTGGTGGGGATCGGCTGCGCCAACATCGTGCCGGTGATGTTCTCCGCCGCCGGGCGCCAGGCCGCGATGCCGGAAAGCCTGGCGGTGCCGGCGATCAGTACCCTCGGCTATGCCGGCGTGCTGGCCGGGCCGGCGCTGGTCGGCTTCGTCGCCCACGGCACCTCGCTGCAGTTCGCGTTCTGGTGCCTGGGTGCGGCGGTGCTGGGAGTGGCGGTGGCCACGCGCTGGTTGCGCGCCTAGCCGGCGGCGGCGTTGGCATCGCCGCCGCGCCGCTTCGTGCGCCAGGCCATGACCTGGCCGACGATGGCGGTGGCCAGCAGGCAACTGTTGGTGACGATGAACACGGTGTTGTCCAGCAGCACCGAGTAGACGATGAACAGGGCCGAGGCGGTGGCCTGGCCGACGAACAGCCAGGTCGACACGCCTTCGCCGCCGCTACGGGCCTGCTTGAGGATCTGCCGCGCGAGGGTGGCCAGCAGCACCGCCGATGCGGCCCAGCCGATCAGGTCCGGGTTCATGGCCGGCTCCGGCGGCGTCGGTGGCTGGACTGGCTGCAAGATGGGCGCGTCATCGTCTGCACGGGAATGGCCGGAGGCGGCCCAGCTTCGCGCGCGGAGGGTCAAACCGGGGTGAGGCTCCCGCCCTCAGGCATCATCGGCGGCGCGCGGACCCGGCAAGGCCGGGGAGATGCGGCCGGTTTCCACCCATTCGCGCAGCCGGCGCAGGGCCTGGCCGGCCAGCAGCAGGGGTGCCGGGTCGGCCTGGCGGCCCAGCAGTCCGGTGGGGAAGCCTTCGGCGTGGAACGCGACTTCCAGTGCCACTTCGGTGCCCGGGCGACCGCGGGCGGGCAGGGCGGTGAGTTCGCTGGACAGCAGGAATCCGCCTTCGCCTTCGGCGTGGTGGCAGGCACGCGCCGCGTCGCGCGCATCCAGGCGCAGGTGCACCCGCGGCGACGGTCCCAGCGGCGTCCTGACCCGCCACAATCCGGCATCCCCGCCGGCCACGGGCTCGGCCGCGCCGTCGAGGATCCGTGCCTGCACGGCCGGATCGCACCAGGCATCGAGGATGCGCGTGGCGCCGGCCTGGAAGGTCAGGCTGCGACGGATGCGGAGGCGGGGCTTGCCCGCGTGGGGCGCGGGTCCGTTCACGGCCTGCCCCCGGCGATGGTGCATGCCGGGGGCAGGCAACGTGGTCGACAGGCGTGGCGATGGCTTTGCATTGATCCGTCGTTGGGGTGGGGCGCGCGGCCACGCTGTCCGGTCGCGGGGGGCCTGCGCGTGAATCGCCGCGGTGGCCGCGATGCAAAGCGTGCAATGGCGACCGCGGTCGCGGATCGGGTTCAGGAGGAGCCGACCCGCACCACGCGTTCCACCTCGTCCAACCAGTACAGGTGCATGCCGCCGTCGCCGTCGTCGACCCGGAACAGGCCGTTGGTGCCCTCGTTGCCGTCCGGATCGAGGAACTGCTGGATCGCCGGGCGCTCGGGCAGGGTGCCGCGCAGGATGCTGCCGTCGCGCATGTGCACCTCCACCTCCAGCTCGCCGTCCAGCTCCAGCTGCAGGGCCTTGAGGCGTTCGATCGCCTGCGGGTCGGAATGCACGCGCGGTGCGATGGCTATGCTGTTCATGGCCGTCCTCCATCGGGGACTGCACACGCTAGCCGGAGGCAAGTGACCGCCGGATCATGGCCGCGCCTGCACGTGGCGTGGACCGCGCCGGCCGCAGTCTGGAGCGCCATCCTGCGGAGCACGCGGCCATGACCGATCCGACCCGGACCGCGCCCCCGCTGCCGGAGCCCGGCAGCGTCCTGCCCACACGCGGCCATGTTTCCACCCGTTCCCTGCCGCGCAACCCGCCCTCGCAGCGTTATCGCCCGCCGGCCAAGCTGGGCCTGGGCGGGGTGGCGTTCGGCAATGGCTTCGCCGCAGCCAGCGACGCGCAGTGCGAGGCGACCCTGGCCGCGGCCTGGGAGGCCGGCGTGCGCTACTTCGACACCTCGCCCTGGTATGGCCTGGGCCTGTCGGAACGGCGCTTCGGCCATGTCCTGCACCGGCATCCGGCGGAGGAATACGTGCTGTCCTCCAAGGTGGGCCGGCTGCTGACCGGCACCAGCGGCCCGCTGCAGGAGACCATGTGGGTGGAGCCGGCGCCGTTCCGCTACCGCTACGACTATTCGGCCGCCGGGACAAGGCGCTCGGTGGAGGACAGCCTCAACCGGATGGGCGTATCGCAGCTGGACGTGGTGTTCATCCACGACCTGTCGCCGGACAACGAGCAGGACCTGGGCATGCCCTGGGAGCGGCGCTTCACCGAGGCGGCCAAGGGTGCCATGCCCGAACTGACCCGGATGCGGGCGGAAGGCCTGATCAAGGCCTGGGGTTTCGGGGTCAACCGCCCCGAGCCGGCGCTGGCTGCGCTGGAGGAAGCCGATCCGGACATCTTCCTGCTGGCCTGCCAGTACTCGCTGCTGGACCACGCCCGGGCGCTGCACGAGACCTTCCCGAGGATCGCCGCGCGCGGCGCTTCGGTGGTGGTGGGTGCACCCCTGCTGGCCGGCTACCTGGCCGGGCGCGACCGCTATCTCTACGAAGGCGAGGTGCCGGACTGGGCACCCGGCAAGCGCGCGCGGGTGCAGGCGGCCTGCGATCGCCACGGGGTGGACCTGCGCACCGTGGCCCTGCAGTTCGCCGCGGCGCCGGACGTGGTGGCGGCGGTGATCCCGGGCGCGCGCACGCCGGAGCAGGTGCGGGCGAACGTGGCTTCGATGGCGGTGGACGTGCCGCCGACGCTGTGGGCGGAACTGAAGGACGAGGGCCTGGTCGAACGCGAGGCCCCGGTGCCGGCGGCCTGAGCCGCCGGGAGGCCGCGACGCCAGCGGGGGCGCCGCGGCCCTGCCGGCTCAGCCGGCCTGCGGCTCCGGCTCGCCGGTGGCGCCGGCCTCGCGCGCGGCCACGCGGTCATGGCTGTGGTCGCGCGCCAGGTACAGGTAGAACGCCGGCAGCACGAACAGGGTGAACGCGGTGCCGATGGTCATGCCCGAGGCGATCACCATGCCCAGCGAGAAACGCGCGGCGGCGCCGGGACCCTTGGCGAGCAGCAGCGGGATCATCGCGAACACCAGCGCCGCGGTGGTCATCAGCACCGGGCGCAGGCGGATGCCGGCGGCCTGCTCGATCGCCTCGCGCCTGGACAGGCCTTGCAGCTGCAGCTTGTTGGCGAACTCCACGATCAGGATGCCGTGCTTGGAGATCACGCCGACCAGGGTGACCAGGCCAACCTGGGTGTAGATGTTGATGCTCATGCCCGGGAATGCCTCGATCCCGGCGATCTGCAGCGCGCCGGCCACCAGGGCCAGGAAGTTGAGCACCAGCAGCGCGCCGGAGATCGCCATCGGCACGGTCACCAGCATGATCAGCGCGTCGCGGAAGCTCTCGAACTGCGCGGCCAGCACCAGGAAGATCGCCACCAGGGCGAAGCCGAGGGTGACCAGCATGGTCGCGCCCTCCTGCTTGTACTGGCGCGACTCGCCGGCGTAGTCGACGCTGTAGCCCTGCGGCAGCACCTCGGCCGCCGCCTCCTCCAGCACCCGCAGCGCCTCGCCCTTGGACACGCCCGGGCGCGGGGCGAAGGTGATCGCCACCGCGTTGAGCTGCTGGAAGCGCTTGAGCGTCTGCGGCTGCGCGGTCTCCTTCAGCGTGACCAGGGTCGACAGCGGCACCAGCTCGCCGTCGCGGGTGCGGGTGTAGTAGTTGCGCAGCTGGTCGGCGTTGAGGCGGTCGCTGCGGCGCACCTGCGGGATGACGCGGTACGAGCGGTTCTCCATGGCGAAGCGGTTGGTGTAGCCACCGGACAGCATGGCGGCCATGTCCGCGGCCAGGGTGCGCATGTCGATGCCCAGCGAGGCCGCCTTCTCGCGGTCGATCTGCACCTCGACCCGTGGCTTGTCGATCTTCAGGTCCTTGTCCAGGAAGATGAAGCGGCGGCTTTCCATCGCCTTCTGCAGGATCGCGTCCGACAGCTCGTTGAGCTGCTGCAGCGAGCCGATGCCCAGCACCAGGAACTCGCCGCCGCCGTCGCCGCCGGCGGTGGGCAGCGAGGGCGGGACCAGGGCGAAGGTGTTCAGGCCGGTGACCTGGGCCAGCTTCGGCTGCAGCTCCTGCTGCAGCACCTGGTTGGTCGAGCGCTCGCGCTCGCTCCATGGCTTGAGCACGAAGCCGGCCATGGCGCTGTTGCTGGCGCCGCCGCCCCCGCCGAAGCCGCCGTTGAACAGGAAGAAGTCGTTGACCTCGGGGATCTCCGCGGCCATCGCGTTGATCTGCGCGGTGTAGCGCTCGACGTAGTCCAGGGTGGTGTAGGCGTCGGCGCTGCCGATGGCGAAGATGAAGCCCTCGTCCTCCAGCGGCGCCGGCTCCTTGGGCGCGGTCCAGTACAGCAGCCCGCAGGACACCAGCACCAGCAGGCCGAACACCGCGATCACGCTGCGCGTCTCCAGCGCGCCGTGCAGGCGCCGCTGGTAGCCGCTGCGCAGCTTCTCGAAGCGCGCGTCCAGCCAGCCCTCCAGGCGGCCCTTGCCGGCGCCGTTCGCGTGCGGCTTGAGGATGCGCGCGCACATCATCGGCGACAGGGTCAGGGCGATCACGCCCGAAAGCAGGACCGAGCCGGCCAGGGTGAAGGCGAACTCGGTGAACAGCACGCCGGTCAGGCCACCCTGGAAGCCGATCGGCAGGTACACCGCCACCAGGGTGGTGGTCATCGCCACCACCGGCCAGGCCAGCTCGCGCGCGCCCTTGATCGCCGCGTCGTGCGGGCTCATGCCCTCCTCGATGTGGCGGTGGATGTTCTCCAGCACGATGATCGCGTCGTCCACCACGATGCCGATCGCCAGCACCATCGCCAGCAGGGTCAGCAGGTTGATGGTGTAGCCGAGCAGCAGCATCAGGAACATCACGCCGACCAGCGACAGCGGCACGGTCACCGCCGGCACCAGCACGCTGCGCAGCGAGCCGAGGAACAGGAAGATCACCACGATCACGATGACCACCGCCTCGATGATCGTGCGCACCACCTCGTTGATCGCGTCCTCGATCGCCTCGGTGCTGTCGTACGGGATGGACGCCTCGATGCCCTCCGGCAGCTGCGGCACGATCTCCTCGTCCCACACCCGGCGCACCTCCTCGATCACGTCCAGGGAGTTGGCGTCCGGGGAGACGAAGATGCCCATGAAGGTGGCGGCGTCGCCGTTGATCTGCACCGAGGTGCCGTAGCTCTCCGAGCCCAGTTCCACGTCGGCCACGTCGCCCAGGCGCACGATCGCGCCGTTCTCCTCCCGCACGATCAGCCGGCGGAACTCCTCCGGGCTGCGCAGGTCGGTGCGCGCGGTCAGGTCCACGGCGACCATCTGGCCCTTGGTCGAGCCCAGCGCCGAGAGCACGTTATTGGCCTGCAGCGCCTGGTGCACGTCGCTGGCGGTGACCCGCAGCGCGGTCATGCGGTCGGGCTTGAGCCACACGCGCATGGCGAAGGTGCCCGCGCCGAGGATCTCGGCGCGCTGCACGCCGGGGATGGTGGCGATGCGCGGCTCCACCGCGCGCACCAGGTAGTCGGTGATCTGGTTGTTGTCGAGCCGGTCGCTGGCGAAGGAGACGTACATCGCCGCGATCTGCTGGCCCTGTTGCAGGTCGATCACCGGATCCTCGGACTCGGCCGGCAGCTGGCTGCGCAGCTTGTTGACCTTGGCCGCGATCTGGGTGAGCGCCTCGTTGGCGTCGTGGTCCAGGCGGATGTAGGCCTGGATGGTGGAGATGCCGGCGGCGCTGGTCGAGGTCAGGTAGTCGATGCCCTCGGCCGAGGCCACCTCGCGTTCCAGCGGGGTGGTGATGAAGCCCTGCATCAGGTCCGCGTCGGCGCCGTAGTAGGCGGTGCTGACGGTGACCACCGCGTTCTGCAGTTCCGGGTACTGGCGCACGTTGAGCTCGGAGAACGAGCGCAGGCCCAGCAGCAGGATGAACAGGCTGACGACCAGGGCCAGGACCGGCTTGTTGATGAAGATGTCGGTGAATTTCATCGTGTCCTCCTCCGGCCGCGGGGGCGGCCGGGGTGGTGGGCGCCGCGCGGGCGGCCGGGAGCGGCGGCGTTGCCGCCGGTCAGCGGTTCTCGGGACGCGGGTCGGGGTCGGCCTGCGGGGTCACCGTGTTGTTGATGAGCACCGGGGCGTCGTTGCGCAGGCGCAGCAGGCCGCTGCTGACCACCACCTCGCCGGGCTCGAGGCCGTCGGTGATGCCGACCAGGTCGCCGCGGGTCGGGCCGGTGGTCACGAAGCGCTGCCTGACCACGTGCTGCGGTGCCTGCTGGCCTTCCTGGACCTCGGCGTTCTTCACCTCGTCCGGGGCATCGACCAGCACGTAGACCGAGTTGCCGTACGGGTTGAAGCTGACCGCGGTCTGCGGCACCACCACGACCTGGCGCGGCTGGCCGAGGTCGAAGCGCACCCGGGCGAAGGTACCCGGGCGCAGCACCCCGTCCGGGTTGGCCAGGGTGGCGCGCACGCCGAAGTTGCGGGTGTTGGTCTCCACAGCCGGCTCCACCGCGGTGATCTCGGCCTCGAACGCCTGCTCGGGCAGGGCATCCACGCTCACCTGCACCTTGCTGCCGACCACCACCTGGTTCAGGCGCTGCTCGGGCAGGGTGAAGTCGACGTGGATCGGGTCCAGCGCCTGCAGGGCCACGATCGGGTCGCCCGGGTTCAGGTACTGGCCCAGGTTGATCCGGCGGATGCCCAGCACCCCGTCGAACGGCGCGCGGATGGTCTTCTGCGCGATCAGGGCGCGCTGCGCCTCGGCCTGGGCGCGGGTCTGGGCGGCGTCGGAGACGCGCTCGTCGACCTCGGCCTGCGACACCAGCTTCTGCGCCCCCAGCTCGCGCCAGCGGTCGCGCTGGGTGGCGGCCAGCTCGGCGGCCGCCTCCAGTGCGTTGAGCTGGGCCAGCTCGTTGGCGGTGTTCAGCTGCACCAGCAGGTCGCCCTTGCGCACCCGCTGGCCGGACTCGAAGGCGATGCGCTGGACCACGCCGCCGGCCTCGGTGGTGACCTGGGTGCCGTTGTCGGCGACCAGGGTGCCCACCGCCTCGGCGGTGTCGCTCCAGGTCTCGGCGCGCGCCTCGAAGGTGCTGACCTCCACCGGCGGCTGCGGCATGTTGTCGAAGAAGCTGTTGAGCGCGCGCTGCGACGCGAACCACAGCCCGAACACGCCGCCGAACACGACGACGAACAGGATCAGCATCAGGGTCATGCGGCGGCCGGTGGATGGCGGGCGCCCGGCGCGTTGCGGCTTGCTGGCACTCATGTGGGGTTCCATTGCTTCAGGTCGTACGGGGGACGGGTCGCGACGGGGCGGCCGCGCGGGCGGCCCCGGTCCTTGCGATGAGATGCGGCATTGCCGGCGCCACGGCGGGGGACGGCGGCGGCAGGGAAAGCGCGATTCTGGCCGCAGGCCGGTTGCCGGCGCAACGGCTGCCGGGCCCGGCCGGATCCTGGGCCATAATCGGCCGCCCGTTCCAATGCCTTGCAGACTGCCGATGAGTGCACCCGCCTCGCCACGCCGCATCCTGTTCGCAAGCCTCATCGGTACGACGATCGAGTTCTTCGATTTCTACATCTACGCCACCGCCGCGGTGCTGGTGTTCCCGAAGCTGTTCTTCCCGGCCTCGGAGCCGACCGCGGCCACCCTGCAGTCGCTGGCGACCTTCGCCCTGGCCTTCCTGGCGCGGCCGCTGGGCTCGGCGGTGTTCGGCCACTACGGCGACCGCATCGGGCGCAAGGCGACCCTGGTGGCGGCGCTGCTGACCATGGGCATCTCCACCGTGGTGATCGGCCTGCTGCCGACCTATGCCCAGGTCGGGGTGCTGGCGCCGGCGTTGCTGGCGCTGTGCCGCTTCGGCCAGGGCCTGGGCCTGGGCGGCGAATGGGGCGGGGCGGTGCTGCTGGCCACCGAGAACGCGCCACCGGGCAAGCGTGCCTGGTACGGCATGTTCCCGCAGCTGGGCGCGCCGCTGGGCTTCCTGTGCTCGACCGGGGTGTTCCTGGGGCTGGCGCACTTCCTGGACGAGGGCCAGTTCATGGCCTGGGGCTGGCGCGTGCCGTTCCTGGCCAGCGCCGCGCTGGTGCTGGTGGGCCTGTGGGTACGGCTGCGCATCACCGAAACCCCGGCGTTCCGGAAGACCCTGGAGCGCGAGGAGCGCGAGCGCCTGCCGATGGCCACGGTGCTGCTGCGCCACCCCGGCACCCTGGTGGTGGGCACCCTGGCCCTGATGGCGACCTTCGTCCTGTTCTACCTGATGACGGTGTTCGCGCTGAGCTGGGGCACCTCCGGCCTGGGCTACGGGCGCGAGCAGTTCCTGCTGCTGCAGATGGCCGGCGTGCTGTGCTTCGCCGCGACCATCCCGCTGTCGGCGGTGTACGCCGACCGCTTCGGCCGGCGCCGGGCGATGATCCTGGCCACCGTCGGCATCATCCTGTTCGGCCTGCTGTTCAAGCCGCTGTTCGAGGCCGGCAGCGCCTGGCAGGTGTTGCTGTTCCTGTGCGTGGGCCTGGGGCTGATGGGACTGACCTACGGTCCCTGCGGCACCATCCTGGCCGAGATGTTCCCGACCCCGGTGCGCTACACCGGCGCTTCGCTGGCGTTCAACCTGGCCGGGATCCTGGGTGCGTCGCCGGCCCCGTACATCGCCACGCGGCTGGCTGCCAGCCACGGCATCGGCGCGGTCGGCGCCTACCTGGCCGGCATGGCCGCGCTGACCCTGCTGGCGCTGCTGCTGGTGCCGCGCCAGCCGGTGGACTGAGCGCGCCGGCGCTGCCCGCGCGCCGGCGCGCCCGGCTCAGTGGCGGGCGTGGCTGCTGTGGCCGTGGCGGTGGAACAGCCGGCCCATGGTCCGCGCCAGCCAGCCGCCTTCCTGGTGCTCGCGGGCGAAGCGGTTCAGGTGCCGGCGCACCTGCTCGGAGTAGGCCTTGTCGTCGTTGCGGATGTGGTTGAACAGCCAGCGCGAGAGCATCCCCTTCAGCTCGTCGACCACGTCCTCGCCGGCCTGGAAGCGCATGCGGTACTCGGCCACCCGCTTGGTGAACACCTCGTGCACCCGCTTGTGCGCGGCGCAGAACGGGTAGCCGGCTTCCTCCATCAGCTCCTCCTCGAAGGCGAAGTGGGAGAGGGTGTAGTCCACCAGTTCGTCCAGCACCTCGCCCACGGCCAGGGACGAGGCCCCGGTCTGCGCCTGGTGCAGCTGGTTGATCATCGACACGATGCGGCGATGCTGATCGTCGATCACCTCGATGCCGGTATCGAGGTCGTCCTGCCAGATCATCAGGGACATGCGGTCATGCACTCTCTGTGGATGGTGGGCGCAGGCTATGGGCGCGGCCGGCGGCCGGCCTTGATCGCGATCAAGCGCCCCCGCCGAACAGGCGCTTGAGCGCCGCGGCGATCCAGCCGCCACCGGCCTGGCTGCGCGCGAACTCGTCCAGGTAGCGCCGCACCTGCCCGGCGTAGGCCTTGTCGTCGTTGCGGATGTGGTTGAACAGCCACACCGAGAGCATGTCGCGCAGCTCGGCGATCACGTCCTCGCCGGCCTGGTGGCGCTCCTGGTAGCGCGCCACCCTGCGCGCGAACAGCTCGTGCACCCGGCGGTGGGCGTCGGCGAGCGGGTAGCCGGCCGCCTCCATCAGTTCTTCCTCGAAGGCGAAGTGCGATTGCGCGTAGTCGACCAGGTCGGCGAGCACCTCGCCGGCGCGCTGCGGCGTGCGTTCGGACAGCTGGTTGATCATCGCCAGGATGCGCCGGTGCTGCTGGTCGATGACATCGATGCCGGTGTCGAGTTCGTCCTGCCAGGTAATGGTCCGGGCCATGCTGCCTCCCCCCTGAGGCGACCGAATGGACCGGCGAAGGCTAGGGGCAGGGGCGCGCGGCGGACCTTGATCCTGATCAACCGCCGCGGATGGCTCAGCCGGCGTCGACCACCCGGTTGCGGCCGCCGGCCTTGGCCAGGTACAGGCGGCGGTCGGCCTCGGCCAGCAGGCTGTGCAGGGTGTCGCCGATGCGCGCGTTGCAGGCGCCGATGCTCACCGACAGGCGCAGCTCGCCGTGCTCCACCGGCAGGCGCAGGTCCTCCACCCGCAGCCGCAGGTCCTCGAGGTGGTCGTGCAGGGCCTGGCCTTCCAGGCCCGGCAGCAGCATGCAGAACTCCTCGCCGCCGAAGCGGGCGATGTGGTCCTGCGGCCGGGCATGGGCGGAGATCGCCGAGGCCACCGCGCGCAGGGCGCGGTCTCCGGTCTCGTGGCCCCAGGTGTCGTTGACGTGCTTGAAGTGGTCCAGGTCGAGCATGACCATCGCCAGCGGCTGGCGCACGTCGCGCATGCGCGGCACCAGGCGCTCGGCCTGGTCGAGGAAGTGGCGGCGGTTGGGCAGGCCGGTGAGGAAGTCGCGGGCGGCCAGGTCCTGCAGGCTGCCGATCAGCTCCAGCTGGTCCACGTTCTGCGAGACCCGGCAGAAGAACTCCTCGCGCGAGTACGGCTTGCGCAGGAAGTCGTTGGCGCCGTTCTTGAGGAAGCGCGCGACCAGGCCGGGGTCGTCGCGCCCGGACACGCCGATCACCGCCATGCGGTCGCGCGCACGCAGGGCGCGCAGGCGGCGGGTCAGCTCGATGCCCTGCATGCCCGGCATCTCCTGGTCGACGATCGCCAGGCGGATGGTCGGGTCGGCCTCCACCGCGGCCAGGGCGCGGTCGCCGTCCGGCGCCTGCACCACGCGGTAGCCAAACAGTTCCAGCAGCAGGCCGGCATGGGCGCGGGCGCTGGGCGAGTCGTCCACCACCAGGGCCGAGATGCGGCGGTTGCGCTCCAGCCGCTGCACCAGCCAGACGATGTAGTCCAGGCTGCCGGGGGTGTTCTTGAGCACGAAGTCGATGATCTGCCGGCGCAGCAGGCGCTCGCGCAGCTCCTCGTCGTACACGCCGCTGACCACGACGGTGGGCAGCTCGCGGCCGAGGAAGCAGTCGACCACGGCCTCGTGGTCGCCATCGGCCAGGACCAGGCCGGTCAGCACCAGGAACCAGTCGTCGTGGGCGGCCAGCGCGGCGCGGGCCTCGGCCAGGGTCGAGGCCACCGTCACCGGCAGTTCCAGCTGCTGTTCGATCGCCTGGGCCACGGCCTGCACGAACGCACGCGAGTTCTCCACCAGCAGGACACGCTGTGGAAGCGAAGGCGAAGGCGGATTGGGCGCTATCGCGGGCATGCCCCGGCCATTGCACGGTTCGTCCCAGTGCTTAGCGGCCAGGCCGGGGCGGACTTTAGAGGTGCGTCACGTTTTTCCCGGGCCCGGGTCTCACCACAGCGCGTCGCGCAGTCGGTACCAGGCCATGGCCGCCACCAGCAGCGGCATGCGCAGCAGGCGGCCGCCGGGGAAGGGCGCGTGCGGGATCTTCGCGAATGCGTCCAGCCGCCGCGACTGCCCGGCGATGGCCTCGGCGATCAGCCGCCCGGCCAGGCCGGTGGTGGCCACGCCGTGGCCGGAGAAGCCCTGGGCGAAGTACACGTTGCTGCCCAGCCGGCCCCAGTGCGGGGCGCGGTTGAGCGAGATGTCCACGTAGCCGCCCCACAGGTACTCGATCGGCACCCCGGCCAGCTGCGGGAACACCTTGCGGATGCGCCGCCGCATCACCCCGCGCAGGTTCGGCGGCGGATAGCTGGAATAGCTGGCGCGCCCGCCGAACAGCAGGCGGTGGTCGCGGGACAGGCGGAAGTAGTCCAGCGCCCAGTTCACGTCGGCCACCGCCATGTCGTTGCGGATCAGGGCGCGCGCGCCGTCCTCGCCCAGCGGTGCGGTGGCGGCGATGTAGGTGCCCACCGGCATCACCCGGGATTCCAGCTGCGGGGCGATGCCCCGCAGCCAGGCGTTGCCGCACAGCACGGCGAAGTCGCCGCGGGCCTCGCCGCGGGCGGTGCGCAGCACCGGCTTCGGGCCCTGCACCAGCTGCACCACCGGCGAGCGCTCGTAGATGCGCACGCCGGCGGCCAGCGCGGCGCGGGCCAGGCCCAGGCAGTACTCCAGCGGGTGCAGGTGCCCGGAGGCGCGGTCGTACACCGCGCCGAGGTAACGGTCGCTGGCCAGCTCCTGGCGCAGGCGGGCGCGGTCCCACCACTCCAGCGGGTAGTCGTAGCGCTCGGCCATCTCCACCAGGCCGGCGCGCAGGTCGCGTTCCTGGCGCGGCTTGATCGGCACGTGGGCGTGGCCGTCGCGCCAGTCGCAGGCGATGCGGTGGCGGGCGATGCGCCCGCGCAGGCGCTCCATGGCCTCGCGCGACAGGTCGAACAGCAGCCGCGCCTCCTCCGGGCCCAGCAACCGCTCCAGGGTGGACTGCTCGCAGCCGTAGCCAACGATGGCCTGGCCGCCGTTGCGCCCGGAGGCGCCCCAGCCGACCCGCTGCGCTTCGACCACCACCACCTTGTAACCGGCCTCGGCCAGCTCCAGCGCCGCGGTCAGGCCGGTGTAGCCGGCGCCAAGGATGCACACGTCGGCCTCGACCACGCCTTCCAGCGCCGGCTGTTCCGGCAGGGGTGCGGCGCTGGCGGCGTACCAGCTGGGCGGGTAGGGCGCGTTCACCGGCGGCTCCGGGCGCGCATGGGCTCAGACCGTGCGCAGGTACCAGGCATAGTCGACGTCGCTGACCAGGGTGTTGAAATCCAGCATCTCGCGCCGCTTCTGCTGGCCGTAGACGTGCCGGAAGGATTCGCCGTACCAGTCGGCGGCGAAGCCGCTGGCGAGGAAGTCCTCGATCGCCTGGCGCCAGTGCGGCTGACCGGCCTCGAACTGCTCGTAGGCGTTGCCGACCACCGGCGGGCCCGGATCCTGGCGGGTTTCCAGCCCGTGCAGGATCCCGGCCAGCACCGCCGCGGCGACCAGGTAGGGATTGGCGTCGGCGCCGGCGATGCGGTGCTCGATGCGGGTGTTGGCCGGGTCGCTGTGCGGGATGCGCAGGGCCACGGTGCGGTTGTTGAAGCCCCAGCTGTCGTTGAGCGGGACGAAGGCGTTGGCGACGAAGCGGCGGTAGCTGTTGGCGTGCGGCGCGAACAGCAGCAGGTTGTCGCGCGCGCTGGCCTGCAGTCCGGCCACGGCGTGGCGCAGCGCATCGGCCGGCGCATCCGGGGTGCAGGCGAACACGTTGCGGCCCTCGCGGTCCAGCAGGCTCACGTGCAGGTGCATGCCGCTGCCGGCCTGCCCGGCCAGCGGCTTGGCCATGAAGCTGGCCAGCGCGCCGTGCTGCTGGGCGATGGCCTTGATCACGCGCTTGAGCAGCACCGCGTCGTCGCAGGCGGCCAGGGCGTCGGCGCGGTGGCCGAGGTTGATCTCGAACTGGCCCGGCGCGTACTCGGCCACCGCGGTGTCGGCGGGGATGCCCTGGGCGCGGCAGGCGCTGGCCACGGCGTGGATGAAGTCGGCGTTCTCGTCCAGGTCGTCGATCGAGTAGACCTGGGTGCTGTCGTTGCGGCGCCCGCTGGCGGGGTTGGACGTGGGCTGCGGGCGGCCGTTGGCATCGGGCAGGCGGTCGAACAGGTAGAACTCCAGTTCCACCGCCAGCACCGGGGTCAGTCCGGCCGCGGCAAAGCGCTCCAGCACCCGCTGCAGGACCCGCCGCGGATGCGCCTCGAACCAGCCGCCGTTGCCGTCCTCCATCTGCAGCAGCAGCTGCAGCGCCGGCCGTGGCGACCACGGCACCGGGCGCAGGCTGCCGGGGATCGGGCGGCAGATCCGGTCCTCGTCGCCGATGTCGTAGCCCAGCCCGGTTTCCTCCACGGTGTTGCCGCGGATGTCGGCGGCCACCAGCGACATCGGCAGGCACACGCCATTGGCGTACACCTTGCCAAGCGCCGAGGCCGGGACCCGCTTGCCGCGCAGCACGCCGTTGGCGTCCGGCAGCAGCAGGTCGACATGGGCGTCGGCCGCGCCCTCCTTGGCCTGCAGGGTGGCCAGGTCGGCGGCGGGGAGGGCAGGGGCGGACGGAGGGGTCATGACGGGACCTCGGCGGGACGGGACGAGGGTAACAGCGGTCCGGTCGTCAAGAATACTCAACGCCGCACCGGGTCCATGCACCGCCGTGGTGCGGGATGCGGGCCGGGCCGTGTTGTAAAAATAAAACGCCCGGGGTAAGTTGCCGGAACGCCATCGGACGCTGCTCGCATGGCCCTGACGCCGCTGGTCGGACTGCCCACCGACCGCAAACTGATCGGAGCGCACCCGTTCCTCGCCGCCGGCGAGAAGTACGTGCGCGCGGTGGTCGAAGGCGCCGGCGCGACCCCGGTCCTGATGCCCTCGCTGGATCCGCCGCTGGATCCGGATGCCTGGCTGTCGCGCCTGGACGGCCTGCTGCTGACCGGCGCGGTCAGCAACATCGAGCCGCACCACTACAGCGACGAGCCCAGCTGGGAAGGCAACCTGCACGACCCGGCCCGCGACGCCAGCACCCTGGCCCTGGCCCCGCGCGCGATTGCCATGGGCCTGCCGGTGCTGGCGATCTGCCGCGGCCTGCAGGAGGTCAACGTGGCCCTGGGCGGCCGCCTGCACCAGAAGGTGCACGAGGTGCCCGGCATGATGGACCACCGCGAGAACCTGGAGGACCCGCTGGACGTCCAGTACGGCCCCGCGCACGAGATCAGCCTCGCCCCGGGCGGGCTGCTGGCCTCGCTGGCCGGCGCCGGGCGGGTGCGGGTGAACTCGCTGCATGGGCAGGGCATCGCCCGGCTCGCCGACGGCCTGGTGGTGGAAGCCACCGCCCCGGACGGCCTGGTCGAGGCCTTCCGCGGCACCGGTCCCGGCTTCCTGCTGGGCGTGCAGTGGCATCCCGAGTGGCAGGTCGCGTCCAATCCCTTCTACCTGGCGATCTTCCGCGCGTTCGGCGATGCCTGCCGGGCCTGGGCCGGACGCCGCGCCGCCCCGCCGGCTCCCGAACGCATCCGGACAACCGCATGAGTACACGCAGACGCACCCGAAAACCCGAGGCCACCGCCGAGCAGCAGCAGGAGAACTCGCTGCGGCGCTGGCTCAAGGAGCGGCACATCACCGAGGTGGAGTGCCTGGTGCCGGACATCACCGGCAACGCGCGCGGCAAGATCATCCCGGCCGACAAGTTCAGCCACGACTACGGCACCCGCCTGCCGGAAGGCATCTTCGCCACCACCGTCACCGGCGACTACCCGGACGACTACTACGAACTGACCTCGCCCTCGGATTCGGACATGCTGCTGCGGCCGGATCCGGACACGGTGCGGATGGTGCCCTGGGCCACCGACCCGACCGCCCAGATCATCCACGACTGCTACACCAAGGACGGCCATCCGCACGAGCTGGCCCCGCGCAACGTGTTGCGCCGGGTGCTGGCCGAGTACGAGAAGGAAGGGCTGCAGCCGGTGGTCGCGCCGGAGCTGGAGTTCTTCCTGGTGCAGAAGAACACCGACCCGGACTTCCCGCTGCTGCCGCCGGCCGGCCGTTCCGGCCGCCCGGAGACGGCGCGGCAGTCGTACTCGATCGACGCGGTCAACGAGTTCGACCCGATCCTGGACCTGATGTACGACTACTGCGACGCGATGGAGCTGGACGTGGACACCCTGATCCACGAGTCCGGCGCGGCGCAGCTGGAGGTCAACTTCACCCACGCCGGCGCGCTGTCGCTGGCCGACCAGGTGTTCCTGTTCAAGCGCACCATGCGCGAGGCGGCGATGCGCCACGGCGTGTACGCCACCTTCCTGGCCAAGCCGATGGAGACCGAGCCGGGCAGCGCCATGCACATCCACCAGAGCCTGGTGGACCGCAGGGGCCGCAACGTGTTCACCGGGAAGAAACCCGGCGAGTTCAGCGAGGTGTTCGGCCACTACCTGGCCGGCCTGCAGAAGTACGTGCCGATGGCGATGGCGTTCTTCGCCCCGAACGTGAACTCCTACCGCCGGCTGATGTTCGGCGAGGTCTCGCCCAGCAACGTGCGCTGGGGCTACGACAACCGCACCTGCGGCCTGCGCGTGCCGATGGACACCCCGGAAAACCAGCGGGTGGAGAGCCGCTTCGCCGGCTCCGACGCCAATCCGTACCTGGCCATGGCCGCGACCCTGGCCTGCGGCCTGCTGGGCATCCGCGAAAAGCTCACCCCGACCGGGCCGACCGAGGTCAGCGCCAAGGAGCTGGGCTACGACCTGCCGCGCTCGCTGGGCGAGGCGCTGGACGAGCTGGAGACCTGTACCCCGCTGGCGACCCTGCTGGGGCCGCGCTTCGTGCGCGCCTACGTCTCGGTCAAGCGCAAGGAATACGAGACCTTCTTCCGCGTGATCAGCTCCTGGGAACGCGAGTTCCTGCTGCTGAACGTCTGACCCGCCGCGCGCCGCCGGCTGGCGCGTGGCCCGACAACCCGAGGAACCCCGCCGCATGGCCCCGATCGACCTGCCCGAACTGCAGCGCCTGGACGCCGCCCACCACCTGCACCCGTTCAACGACAACGCTGCCCTGGCCAAGCGCGGAACCCGGGTGCTGGTGCGCGGCGAGGGCTGCTACGTCTGGGACGCGGAGGGCAACAGGCTGCTGGACGCCTTCGCCGGCCTGTGGTGCGTGAACATCGGCTACGGCCGCAAGGAGCTGGGCCAGGCCGCGGCCCGGCAGATGGAGCAGCTGGCCTACTACAACAGCTTCTTCCAGTGCACCACCGAGCCGACCATCCGCCTGGCCGCGCAGCTGGCCGAGCTGGCCCCCGGGGACGTCAACCACGCCTTCTTCGTCAACTCCGGCTCGGAGGCCAACGACACCATCCTGCGCCTGGTGCGCCACTTCTGGGCGGTGCAGGACCAGCCGCAGAAGAACATCTTCATCGGCCGCCACAACGGCTACCACGGCACCACCGTGGCCGGCGCCAGCCTGGGCGGGATGAAGGGCATGCACGAGCAGGGCGGGCTGCCGATCCCGGACATCCACCACATCGACCCGCCGTTCTGGTTCGCCGATGGCGGCGACCTGTCGGAGGAGGAGTACGGCATCGCCGCCGCCCGCCGCCTGGAACAGAAGATCCTGGAGCTGGGGCCGGAGCGGGTGGCCGCCTTCATCGGCGAGCCGGTCATGGGCGCCATCGGCGTCTACATCCCGCCGATGAGCTACTGGAAGGAGGTCGAGCGGATCTGCCGCCAGTACGACGTGCTGCTGGTGGCCGACGAGGTGATCTGCGGCTTCGGCCGCACCGGGCAGTGGTTCGGCTGCCAGCATTTCGGCTTCCAGCCGGACGTGATGACCATCGCCAAGGGCATCACCTCCGGCTACATCCCGCTGGGCGCGGCCCTGTTCAACGACCGGGTGGCGGGGGTGCTCAAGGAGGCCGGCGGCGAGCTGGCCCATGGCGCGACCTATTCCGGCCACCCGGTGTGCGCCGCGGTGGCCCTGGAGAACCTGCGGATCATGCGCGACGAGCAAATCGTCGAGCGCGCCCGCGAGGAGGTCGCCCCCTACCTGGCCCAGCGCTGGGCCGAGCTGGGCCAGCACCGGCTGGTGGGCGAGGCCCGGATCGTGGGCTTCATGGGCGCCCTGGAGCTGGTCCCGGACAAGCGCCGGCGGGCGTTCTTCCCGGAGCGCGGCAAGGTCGGCGGCCTGTGCCGGGACATCGCCCTGCGCCACGGCCTGATCCTGCGCGCCACCTACGACTCCATGCTGCTGTCGCCGCCCCTGGTCCTGGACCGCGGGCAGGTCGACGAACTGTTCGACAAGGCCTGGAAGGCCCTGGACGAGACCGCCGAGGCGATCGGCCGCTGAAAAGGGATGGGCAAAGCCCCCCGCCAGCGCTAACCTGAACCACCTGAACTCCCCTTCCTCCGAGGAACCTGCGATGAAGCTCCGCCTGCTCTCCCTGGGCATTGCCGCCACCCTGCTTGCCGCCTGTGGCGGCAAGGACGATGCCGCGCAGGGGCCGGGCGATGGCGGCGAGGAGAAGGTCCTCAACGTCTACAACTACTCCGACTACATCGCCGAGGAGACCATCCCCGGCTTCCAGGAGCAGACCGGCATCCGCGTCACCTACGACGTCTACGACAGCGACGAGGTGCTGGAGACCAAGCTGCTGGCCGGTTCCAGCGGCTACGACGTGGTGGTCCCGACCCTGAACTTCTTCGGCCGCCAGATCCAGGCCGGCGTGTTCATGAAGCTCGACAAGGGCAAGATCCCGAACCTGGCCAACATCGACCCGAAGATCCTGGAGCGCATCGCCGGCCAGGATCCGGGCAACGAGTACGGCGTGCCCTACATGATGGGCACCACCGGCATCGGCTACAACGTGGACAAGATCACCGAGATCTTCGGTTCCACCGAGGTCGCCAACAGCTGGGACATCGTGTTCAAGCCGGAGAACATCAGCAAGCTGAAGGACTGCGGCGTGACCCTGCTGGATACCCCGGCGGACATGCTCCCGATCGCGCTGCACTACCTGGGCGAGGACCCGCACAGCGGCGACCCGGAGAAGCTGCAGAAGGCGGCCGACCTGATCAAGTCGATCCGCCCGTACGTGCAGAACTTCCATTCCAGCCAGTACGTCAGCGCCCTGGCCAACGGCAGCATCTGCCTGGCGGTGGGCTGGTCGGGCGACATCATCCAGGCCCGCGACCGCGCCGAGGAGGCCGAGAACGGCGTCAACGTCGCCTACTCGATCCCGAAGGAAGGCGCCCCGCAGTGGTTCGACATGCTGGCCATCCCGGCCGATGCGAAGCACCCGCAGAACGCGCACGCGTTCATCAACTACCTGCTCGACCCGCAGGTGGCCGCCAACAACACCAATTACATCCATTACGCCAACCCGGTGAGCGCCGCGACCCCGCTGGTGGACGAGGAGATCCGCAACGATCCCACGATCTACCCGCCGGAGGAGGTGGCCGCGAAGATGTTCACCTACGCGATCAACTCGCCGGAGACGGACAGGCTGTACACGCGGCTCTGGACGGAGATCAAGCAGGGCAAGTAAGCCCTGCGGCCGGCGCCGCCCGCGGGGTGGCGCCCGGCCCGCGCATCCGTCGGAGGCCGCGGCCCTGGCCGGGCGGCAGCCGGAGCAATCCGGCCGCCGTCCGCCGCCATGGAGTCGGGGATCACCACAGGCCCTGCGGGGCAAAGGGGATGCGATGGGTACGTGCAAGTCTGGATTGCTGGGCTGTCTGGTAGTGGTGCTCGGGCTGGCCGGATGCGGCGGGTCCGGGGAGGAAGCCGGCGGGGACGGGGCCAGGCCCGCCGCGGCCGGGGTGGTGCACGTCTACAACTGGTCCGACTACATCGCCGAGGACACCATCCCCGGCTTCGAGCGCGAGACCGGGATCAAGGTCACCTACGGGATGTTCGACAGCAACGAGCTGCTGGAGGCCAAGCTGCTGGCCGGCGGCTCGGGCTTCGACGTGGTCGTGCCCTCGCTGCAGTTCCTCGGCCGGCAGATCCAGGCCGGGGTGTTCCAGCCGCTGGACAAGTCGCGGCTGGAGAACTACTCCGGGCTGGACCCGGCGCTGATGGAGCGCATCGCGATCCAGGACCCCGGCAACCAGTACGCCGTGCCCTACCTGTGGGGCACCACCGGCATCGGCTACAACGTCGACAAGGTGGTGGAGGCCTTCGGCAGCGCCGAGGTGGCCGACAGCTGGAGCCTGCTGTTCGACCCGGACAAGGTCTCGAAGCTGGCGCACTGCGGGGTGATGCTGCTGGACACGCCGAGCGAGGCGATCCCGGCGGCGCTGGCCTACCTGGGCGAGGACCCGAACAGCCACGACCCGGAGGTGATCCGCAAGGGCGCGGCGCTGCTGGCGAAGATCCGGCCCTACATCCGCACCTTCCACTCCAGCCAGTACATCGACGCCCTGGCCAACGGCAGCGCCTGCCTGGTGATGGGCTGGTCCGGCGACGTGCTGCAGGCCCGCGACCGCGCCGAGGAGGCCGGCAACGGGGTCAAGGTGGCCTACGCGATCCCGAAGGAGGGCGCGCCGCTGTTCTTCGACATGCTGGCCATCCCCAGGGACGCGAAGAACATCGACCAGGCCTACGCCTTCATCGACTACCTGCTGCGCCCGGACGTGGCCGCCAGCAACACCAACTACGTCAGCTTTCCCAACCCGGTGCCGGCCTCGCTGGAGCAGGTGGACGAGGAAATCCGCAACGACCCGACCATCTACCCGCCGCCGGAAGTGGCCGGGAAGCTGTTCATGCTGGCGGTGGTGCCGCCGGAAGTGGACCGCCTGTACACCCGGATCTGGACCGAACTGAAGAGCGGCCGCTAGGCTGCACGCAACCGCAGGTGCGGGCCGCCGCGGCGGCCCGCCCCCATGCCTGCCAATGGAGTAAACATGGCGTCAAGCCCCGAACGCGCTAACCCGACTCCCGCCCCCGGTGGCGACCCGGCCGGGTACCTGCGCATCGAGAACGTGCGCAAGGAATTCGACGGCTTCGTCGCCGTGGACGACGTCAGCCTGGAGATCCGCAAGGGCGAGATCTTCGCCCTGCTGGGCGGCTCGGGCAGCGGCAAGTCCACCCTGCTGCGCTGCCTGGCCGGGTTCGAGCGCCCGACCCGCGGCCGCATCGTGCTGGACGGGGAGGTCATGAACGACCTGCCGCCGTACGAGCGGCCGATCAACATGATGTTCCAGTCCTACGCCCTGTTCCCCCACATGACCGTGGAGCAGAACATCGCCTTCGGCCTCAAGCAGGACGGCCTGTCGCGCGACGCCATCCGCAAGCGGGTGGGGGAGATGCTGGAGCTGGTGCAGCTGGGCAAGCTGGCCAAGCGCAAGCCGCACCAGCTGTCCGGCGGCCAGCAGCAGCGCGTGGCCCTGGCCCGCTCGCTGGCCAAGGGGCCGAAGCTGCTGCTGCTGGACGAGCCGATGGGCGCGCTGGACAAGAAGCTGCGCTCGCGCATGCAGCTGGAGCTGGTCAACATCATCGAGTCCTCCGGGGTGACCTGCGTGATGGTCACCCACGACCAGGAGGAGGCGATGACCATGGCCAGCCGCATCGCGCTGATGGACCAGGGCTGGATCCAGCAGGTCGGCAAGCCGGACGAGATCTACGAGCAGCCGGCCAACCGCTTCGCCGCCGAATTCATCGGCTCGGTCAACCTGGTGGACGCGGTGATCGACGACGACCAGCCGGACTACGTCACCCTGCGCACCCCGGCGTTCGATGCCCCGATCTACATCGGCCACGGCATCACCGGCTTCGAGGGCCAGCCGGTGTCGTTCGCGCTGCGCCCGGAGAAGCTGGGCATCGGCAAGTCCGAGCCGGACCAGCAGTACAACAAGGCCCGCGGCATCATCGAGGACATCGCCTACTTCGGCAGCCACTCGGTGTTCCACGTGCGCCTGCCCAGCGGCTCCAAGCTGCTGGTCAACTTCGCCAACCAGCAGCGCTGGGCCAGCGACGACCTGACCTGGAACGACGAGGTCTGGGTGTGGTGGCGCGACAGCGACGGCGTGGTGCTGCTGTCATGAACATGCGCGCGCTGGCCAGGTACCTGCCCTCGGGGCGGTGGGCGGTGATCGCCATCCCCTTCCTGTGGCTGCTGTTCTTCTTCGCGATCCCGTTCCTGATCGTGCTGAAGATCTCCTTCTCGCGGCTGGCCATCGCCATGCCGCCGTACACGCCCATCGTGGAGGTGGTGGACAAGGCGCTGCACCTGCGCCTGAACCTGGGCAACTACGCGGCGCTGTTCACCGACCCGCAGTACGGCCTGGCCTACCTCAGCTCGATCAGGATTGCGGTGGTCTCCACCGTGCTGTGCCTGCTGATCGGCTACCCGATGGCCTACTTCATCGCGCGGATGAAGCCGGCCACCCGCAACATCGCGCTGATGGCGGTGGTGCTGCCGTCGTGGACCTCGTTCCTGATCCGGGTCTACGCCTGGATCGGCATCCTCGACGCCAACGGCATCCTCAACCGCTTCCTGCTGTGGACCGGGCTGGTCGACGCGCCGCTGCGCATCCTCTACACCCCGCTGGCGGCCTACATCGGCATCGTCTACTGCTACCTGCCGTTCATGATCCTGCCGCTGTACGCCAACCTGGTGAAGCTCGACCACCGCCTGCTGGAGGCCGCCTACGACCTCGGTGCGCGGCCGTGGAAGGCGTTCGTGCGCATCACCCTGCCGCTGTCGCGCTCGGGCATCATCGCCGGCTGCATGCTGGTGATGATCCCGACCGTGGGCGAGTTCGTGATCCCGGAGATGCTCGGCGGCCCGGACACGCTGATGATCGGCCGGGTGCTGTGGGGCGAGTTCTTCAACAACCGCGACTGGCCGGCGGCCTCGGCGGTGGCGATCGTGATGCTGCTCCTGCTGCTGGTGCCGATCCTGGTCTTCAACCGCTCCCAGCAGCGCACCCTGGAGGGCCGGCTGGCATGAACGACTCCCTGGGCATGCGCATGCTGCGCTGGGCGGTGCTCGTGCTGGGCTTCGCCTTCCTGTACCTGCCGATCGTGCTGCTGGTGGTGTACTCCTTCAATTCCTCGCGCCTGGCCACGGTCTGGGCCGGGTTCTCGGTGAAGTGGTACGGCGAGCTGATGCGCGACCGGCAGATGCTGGACGCGGCCTGGGTCAGCCTGCGCATCGCGTTCTGGACCGCGACCGCGGCCACCGTGATCGGCACCCTCGGCGCGATGGTGATGACCCGGTTCCGCCGCTTCCCCGGCAAGACCCTGTTCGGCGCCCTGGTCACCGCGCCGCTGGTGATGCCGGAGGTGATCATCGGCCTGTCGATCCTGCTGATGCTGGTCTCGGTGGGCGGTGCGCTGGGCCTGCCGTCCAAGGGCATGGTCGCGATCTGGATCGCGCACGTGACCCTCACCGTGTCCTTCGTGACCGTGGTGGTGTCCTCGCGCCTGCAGGAGCTGGACCGCTCGCTGGAGGAGGCGGCCATGGACCTGGGCGCCAACCGGCTGAAGGTGTTCTTCCTGATCACCCTGCCGATCATCGCCCCGGCCTTGGTCTCCGGCTGGCTGCTGGCCTTCACCCTGTCGCTGGACGACGTGGTGATCGCCAGCTTCGTCTCCGGCCCGGAATCGACCACCCTGCCGATCAAGATCTTCTCCTCGGTGCGGCTGGGCGTGAGTCCCAAGATCAACGCCCTGGCCACCCTGCTGATGATGGCCGTGTCGCTGGCGGCGGTGGTCGGCTGGTGGCTGATGTACCGCGAGGACAAGCGGCGCCAGCGCGACATGCAGCTGGCGCTGCAGGACAATAGCTGAAACGACGGCGGGTCTTTTTCTGTAATCGTTCCACTTTCGCAACGGTTCTTCGCCGCAGGCCCGGTTTCGGGCCGCGGCCGCGGGCCCCATGCTCCCGTGCAATCCAACCCGGAGAACACCATGAGCATCCATCCGCAGGTCGAATCCGTCCGCGTGCTGCGCAAGGTCCGCGGCCTGCCCACCTCCGACGGCGCCGGCGTGCGCCTGACCCGCGTCATCGGCGGCCCGGAGCTGCCGGACCTGGACCCGTTCCTGCTGCTGGACGAGTTCGGCACCGACCGCGCCGAGGACTACATCGCCGGCTTCCCGGACCATCCGCACCGCGGCTTCGAGACCGTCACCTACATGCTCGACGGGCGCATGCGCCACCGTGACAACCACGGCAACGAAGGCCTGCTGACCTCCGGCGGCGTGCAGTGGATGACCGCCGGCCGCGGCCTGGTGCATTCGGAGATGCCCGAGCAGGAGTCCGGGCGCATGCGCGGCTTCCAGCTGTGGGTGAACCTGCCGGCGCGCGAGAAGATGACCGATCCGCGCTACCAGGAATTCGGCGCCGAGCGCATTCCGGTGGCGCATCCGGCCGCGGGCGTGGAGGTCAGGGTGATCGCCGGCCGGGCCGGCGGCGTCGAAGGCCCGATCCGGCAGCCGGCCACCGATCCCCTGTACCTGGACATCATCCTGGCTGCCGGCAGCGCGTGGGAATGCGAACTGGCCGCGGGCCATAACGCCTTCGCCTACGTGTTCGAAGGACAGGCCACGGTGGGCGAGGGCGGGGACGCACGCCTGCTGGAAACCAGCGAGCTGGGCGTGCTCGGCGGCGGCACCCGCCTGGTGCTGCGCGCCGGCGCGACGCCGGCGCGGCTGATCCTGGTCGCCGGCCGCCCGCTGCGCGAACCGGTGGCCCGCTACGGCCCGTTCGTGATGAACACCCGCCAGGAGCTGATGCAGGCCTTCGTCGACTTCCAGGAAGGGCGCTTCTAGCCGCGGGTGCAGGCCTGGCGCCGGCCGCGGCCGGCGCCAGGGACGGCTCAGTGCAGGTAAAGCTGCTGCGCCAGGTTCATCGCCCGCCGCAGCTGGTTCGGGTCGTTGGCGTCCAGCCAGATCTGGGCGTAGCGGTCCTTATCCAGCTCGACCACGGTGATCCGCTTCTCGGCCGCGCCGGCCTCGGCGATCTCGGGGCGGTACCACACCACCACGTGCTGGCCGACCCAGCCTTCCTCGACCCGGTTGCGGCGGCGCAGCTTCAGCGGCTCGCTGTCGGTGAACATCACCCCCAGCAGCTGGGTGCCGTCCTGGTCGATGGCGCGGCAGACCTTGTAGCTCTTCCCCTCGGTTTCCTCCCACTGCACGCCGGCGCCTTGCGGCAGCGTCGGGCAATCGGCTGCGACGGCGTTGGAGGCGAAGGCCAGGCCCAGCAGCAGGCCGGGCAGAATCAACGTCTTTTGCATTGAAAGCGTCCCCAAGGTGGCCGCAGGCGCGGCCCATGATCCCCAACCGGCCGCACGGGCACGCCGGACGGCGGCCCGCTGGCGCGAAGGCGCCATGCGGCCAGCAACTTGTTCCCCCCCTTGTCGCCGCGGGCGGATGCCGCGCCGACGCTCCCGCTGCCGACCTTAACGTGCAGCAGCGAGACGATGCAAACGCACTAGAAGTTGCGCTGGAAATCGAAACGGTGGCGCCGCCCGCCAGCCAGTACCTCGACGTCGACGCGGACCACGTCGTGTGCGGCGATGTCGACCAGGCCGATGTGGTCGACGTAGCCGCCGCTGCGCAGTTCGCGCATCGCCACCTGCTGTACGCGGCCGGACAGGTCGCGCGCCTGCGCGCGCACCTGGCCGGCGGCCGGGCGTTCGTCGCCGTCGCCATCGTCGTGGCGCAGGGCCACCAGCAGCAGCGCCTTGCCCGGCGTGCGTTCGATGCCGTAGCCGCGCGCCATGGCCGGGTCCAGCGCCAGGGTTGGCAGCAGGGTGTAGCGGGCCAGCAGCGGTCCATCCAGCTCCGCCACCGCCGGCGCCGGCGGCACGAACTGCGCCGGCTGCGGCGCCTCGCCGCCGCAGCCGGCCAGCAGCGGCAGCAGGGCGGCGAGCAGCCAGCTCTTCCTCGCGCGTGCGTGCATCTCAGCCTCCCGCCAGTTCCGCGCCGCGCACCCGCGCCGCATGGATCGCGCGCGCGACCAGGGCCTCGAAGCCGTCGGCCTGGAAACGTTCGATCGCCGCCTGGGTGGTGCCGCCGGGCGAGGTCACGCGCCGGCGCAGTTCATCGGCAGGCTCGCCGGTCTCGGCCAGCATGCGCGCCGCGCCGAGCAGGGTGTGCACGACCAGGGTGCGCGCCTGCTCCGGGTCCAGGCCCTCGCCGCGCGCCGCCGCCTGCATCGCCTCGGCCAGCAGGAACACGTAGGCCGGGCCGCTGCCGGACACCGCGGTCACCGCGTCCATCAGCGTTTCCTCGCCGATCCACACCGTGGCGCCGGCGGCGGCCAGCACCGCCTCGGCCTGTGCGCGCCGGCGCGCGTCCACGCCGGGGCCGGCGTACAGGCCGGTGACACCGGCGCCAAGCAGGGCAGGGGTGTTGGGCATGCAGCGCACGACCGCGGCATCGCCGCCGAGCCATTCGCGCAGCCGGTCCACGGTGATGCCCGCGGCGATGGAGACCACCAGCGGGCTGGCCGCGGCCGCGGTCGCGGCCAGTGGTGCGCATGCCGCGCGCATGACCTGCGGCTTGACCGCCAGCAGCCACAGCCCGGCGCCTTGCACCGCCGCGGACGCCTCGGCGAACGCCTGCACCCCGAAGTCCGCGGCCAGCGCCTCGCGCAGGGCCGGCACCGGCTCGGCCACGCGGATCCGCGCCGGATCGGCGCCGCGCGCGACCAGGCCGCCGATCAGGCTGCGGGCCATGTTGCCGCCGCCGATGAAGGCGATGGTGGGAAGCTCGGTCGGATCGGGGATGGAGGACATCGACGCCACCTGCGATGGGAAAAGCCGCAGTCTAGCGCCAGCGCGCGGCGCCTCAGCGCGGCGGGCGCGGCCCGAACAGGGCGGTGCCGATGCGCACCAGGGTGGCGCCCTCGGCGATGGCCACGGCGAAGTCGTCGCTCATGCCCATCGACAGCGTGTCCACGGCCGGGTGGCGCGCGGCCAGCTCGTCGAACAGCTGCTTCATCGCGCGGAAGGCGGGGCGGCGGTCCTCAGGGTCCGGGTGCGGCACCGGGATCGCCATCAGTCCGCGCAGTGCCAGGCGCGGCTGCGCGGCCACCGCCGCGGCCAGCGCCGCCACCTCGTCCGGGCGGCAGCCGGCCTTGCCGGCCTCGCCTTCGACGTTGACCTGCAGCAGCACGTTCAGCGGCGGCGCGTCCGGGTCGCGCCTGGCGGCCAGGGCGTCGACCACGCTGCGGCGGTCGATGCTGTGCACCCAGTGGAAGGTGCGCGCGGCCAGCGCCGCCTTGTTCGACTGCAGGTGCCCGATCAGGTGCCACTCCAGGGGGGCGTCCAGCGCCGGATCCAGGGCCTGGCGCTTGGCCGCGCCCTCCTGCACGTAGTTCTCGCCGAACGCCAGCTGCCCGGCAGCGGCCAGGGCGGCGACCGCCTCGGCCGGTTGCAGCTTGGACACCGCCAGCAGGCGCGGCCGCGGGCGGCCGGCGGCCCGGGCCGCGGCGTCGATGCGCGCGAGGACCTGCTGCAGGCGTTCGGAAGGGGCGGGCTGGGACACGGTCGGCAACGGGATTGGCAGGGGGGAATGGGGCGCTATACTGCCGCCAAGGGGACATCGCACGCCAGCCCGCCAAGGGGCCGGGCGGCCGGGGAATTCTGGGGAAAACTCACGCAATGGATATCGCCGAACTGCTGGCCTTCTCGGTCAAGAACAAGGCTTCGGACCTGCACCTGTCCGCCGGCCTGCCGCCGATGATCCGCGTGGATGGCGACGTCCGCCGGATCAACATTCCCGCCCTGGACCACAAGCAGGTCCACGCGCTGGTGTACGACATCATGTCGGACAAGCAGCGCCGGGACTACGAGGAGTTCCTCGAGGTCGACTTCTCGTTCGAGATCCCCTCGCTGGCCCGCTTCCGCGTCAACGCGTTCAACCAGAACCGCGGCGCCGGCGCGGTGTTCCGCACCATTCCCTCCGAGGTCCTGACCCTGGAGGACCTGGGCTGCCCGCCGGTGTTCCGCCAGCTGATCAACCAGCCGCAGGGCCTGATCCTGGTCACCGGCCCGACCGGCTCGGGCAAGTCGACCACGCTGGCGGCGATGATCGACCACATCAACAAGAACGAGTACGGGCACATCCTCACCGTCGAGGACCCGATCGAGTTCGTCCACACCTCGCAGAAGTGCCTGATCAACCAGCGCGAGGTGCACCGCGACACCCACGGCTTCAACGAGGCCCTGCGCTCGGCGCTGCGCGAGGACCCGGACTACATCCTGGTCGGCGAAATGCGCGACCTGGAGACCATCCGCCTGGCGCTGACCGCCGCGGAGACCGGCCACCTGGTGTTCGGCACCCTGCACACCAGCTCGGCGGCCAAGACCATCGACCGCATCATCGACGTGTTCCCCGCCGGCGAGAAGCCGATGGTGCGTTCGATGCTGTCCGAGTCGCTGCGCGCGGTGATCTCGCAGGCGCTGCTGAAGAAGGTCGGCGGCGGCCGCACCGCGGCCTGGGAGATCATGGTCGGTACCCCGGCCATCCGCAACCTGATCCGCGAGGACAAGGTCGCGCAGATGTACTCGGCGATCCAGACCGGCCAGCAGTACGGAATGATGACCCTCGACCAGCACCTGCAGGACCTGGTCAAGCGGGGCCTGGTCACCCGCCAGCAGGCGCGCGAGTACGCCAAGGACAAGCGGCTGTTCGAGTGACCGGAAAGGCGCGCGATTGGCGATTTGTAATTCGTGATTCGACAAGGCCGGGGGTCGTGACGCGGGATCGGTGAGTTGGGGCGCAGCCGCGCTTTTTCGAACCACCAATCACCAATCACGAATCCCGGCTCCGCAGGAGCCATCGATGAGCACCATGGATTTCACCTCGTTCCTCAAGCTGATGGCGCACCAGAAGGCGTCGGACCTGTTCATCACCGCGGGCATGCCGCCGGCGATGAAGGTGCACGGCAAGATCACGCCGATCACGCAGACGCCGCTGACCCCGCAGCAGAGCCGCGACATGGTCCTCAACGTGATGACCCCGGCGCAGCGCGAGGAGTTCGAGAAGACCCACGAGTGCAACTTCGCCATCGGCGTGGCCGGCGTCGGCCGCTTCCGCGTCTCCTGCTTCTACCAGCGCAACCAGGTGGGCATGGTGCTGCGCCGGATCGAGACCCGGATCCCGACGGTGGAGGAGCTGAACCTGCCGCCGATCATCAAGACCCTGGCGATGACCAAGCGCGGCATCATCATCTTCGTCGGCGCCACCGGCACCGGCAAGTCGACCTCGCTGGCGGCGATGATCGGCTACCGCAACCAGAACTCGACCGGGCACATCATCACCATCGAGGACCCGATCGAGTTCGTGCACAAGCACGAGGGCTGCATCGTCACCCAGCGCGAGGTCGGCATCGACACCGACAGCTGGGAGGCCGCGCTGAAGAACACCCTGCGCCAGGCGCCGGACGTGATCATGATCGGCGAGGTGCGCACCCGCGAGGGCATGGACCACGCCATCGCCTTCGCCGAGACCGGCCACCTGGTGCTGTGCACGCTGCACGCGAACAACGCCAACCAGGCGATGGACCGCATCATCAACTTCTTCCCCGAGGACCGGCGCAACCAGCTGCTGATGGACCTGTCGCTGAACCTCAAGGCGGTGGTCGCGCAGCAGCTGATCCCGACCCCGGACGGCAAGGGCCGCCGGGTGGCGATGGAGATCCTCCTGGGCACGCCGCTGGTCCAGGACTACATCCGCGAAGGCGAGATCCACAAGCTCAAGGAGGTCATGAAGGAATCGACCAACCTGGGCATGAAGACCTTCGACCAGAGCCTGTTCGAGCTGTACCAGGCCGGCGAGATCTCCTACGAGGACGCGCTGCGCTACGCCGACTCGCAGAACGAGGTGCGCCTGCGCATCAAGCTCTCCCAGGGCGGCGACGCCCGCACCCTGTCCCAGGGCCTGGACGGCGTGGAGATCGCCGAGGTGCGCTGAGGCGGGCGCTTCCGGCGGCCGCGGGCGGCCGGCCGGCATGGGCCCGGCGCGGGCTGCTGCTGTAGTGAAGCCAGCCCCCCGGCCCGGCCCCACGCCCGGCCGGGCATCAGGTTTCAGATGAAACCTGCGTGGCCCTGGTGTCTAATACGCGCCCCCACGCGGCGCTCTTCCCGTGAGCTTCCCCGATTCCGACCTCCGGCCCGGCCAGGACGCGCTGCCCGACGACGGGGCGGTGGTCACCGCCGGCCCGCTGACCCCGCCGCCCGACTCGGCGGGCACCCCTGCCGACGACAAGGCCTTCCACCACAGCGTGGCCGAGGACGTGCAGGGCATGGTCCTGGCCAGCCTGGTGGCGGCGCTGGGCATGTCATTGTTCGCGCAGGGCGGGGTGATGATCGGCGGCATGGCCGGGGTCTCCCTGCTGCTGCACTACGCGCTGGGCTGGAACTTCGGCCTGGTGTTCGTGCTCTCCAACCTGCCGTTCTACTGGATCGCGGTGCGGCGCATGGGCTGGGAGTTCACCCTCAAGACCTTCGTCGCGGTCGGCGCCACCGGCCTGCTGACCGACCTGCTGCCGCGCTGGATCCGCTACGCCCACGTGGATACCTGGTTCTCGGCGCTGGTTGGCGGGGCGCTGTGCGGGCTCGGCATCCTGTTCTTCATCCGCCACCGCGCCAGCCTCGGCGGCCTCGGCATCCTGGCCGTGTACCTGCAGCGCGAGCGCGGCTGGAGCGCGGGCAAGGTGCAGCTGGCGTTCGACGCGGTGCTGATGGCGGTGGCGCTGGCGGTACTGTCTCCGGCCAAGGTCGCGTACTCGGCGCTGGGTGCGGTGGTGCTGAGCCTGGTGCTGACGTTCAACCACCGGCCCAACCGCTACATGGGCGTGTAGGCCTCAGCGCGCCAGGCGCGCGTACAGCGCCTGGGCGTCGAACGGGGCATGGACCTTGGCATCGTTGTCGAAGTAGCAGTACACGTCGCGCCGCTTCGCCGCCGGCGCGGGCGCGTCCAGGAAGCGGCGCGCGTCCCGTGGCTCGCCGCCGTCGGCCCAGCGCCGGATGCGCGCGGCCCAGCGATCCAGCGCCGCGTCGCCGTAGCCGCTGCGGTACAGCTCGGTGTCGCCGTGCAGGCGCAGGTACATGAAGCCGGCGGTGACGTCCTCCGCGTAGGGAAAGCGGCCGGGCGTGTCCGAGACCACCAGCGCGACCCGGTGGCGCCGCAGCAGGTGCACGAAGCCCGGGTCGTCGAAGCTGTCGTGGCGGATCTCCAGGGCATGGCGCAGGCGCCGGTTCGGGCCGGCCGGGAGGGCAGTGCGGCCGCGCATACGCGCCGGTTCGTGGCGGCGGGCCAGGGCCAAAGCGGCCCTGGTATCGCGTGGCAGCAGGCCGAGGAAGGCATCCAGCACCTGGCGGTCGTAGGCCATGGACGGCGGCAGCTGCCACAGCAATGGCCCGAGGTGGCGGCCCAGCTGCAGCACCCCGGAGGCGAAGAAGTTCGCCAATGCCGTCTCCGCCCCGCGCAGGCGCAGCATGTGGGTCACGTAGCGCGGGCCCTTCACCGCGAACACGAAGTCGCGCGGTACCTGCTCGGCCCACGCCGCCCAGCTTTCCGGCGATTGCAGCGAATAGAACGAGCCGTTGAGCTCGACGCTGGCGAAGCTGCGCGCGGCGTATTCCAGTTCCCGCCGCTGCGGCAGTCCGGCCGGGTAGAACACGCCACGCCAGGGCTTGTAGCGCCAGCCGGAAATGCCGATGCGGATGGCCATGGGCCGATCATCGCCCGCGCCGTCGGCACGGCCGGGTGAAGGCTCAGCCGGCGGCCGCCATCCAGGGCGGGACCTGGGTCGCCAGCAGGCGCTGGTGTGCGGGGCAGTCCGGGCGGTGGGCGCCGGGCAGGTAGCCCAGCGAGACCAGGAACGAACCGGTGATCTCGCCGCCGGTGAAGCGGAAGGTGCGCTTGAACAGCTTCACCCAGCCGGCCTTGTCCAGCGGATGGTGGGCGTCCAGCCAGGCGGCGAAGCCACCGTGGCTGTCGCGCATGCGCAGGATCACCCCGGCGTTGTGGATCGCCGCCCCGATCTTGAGCCGGTTGCGCACGATGCCCGGATCGGCCAGCCGGCGGGCCCGGTCGGCCGCGCCGTAGGCGGCGACCTTTTCCACGTCGAAGCCGTCGTAGGCGCGGCGGAAGCCCTCGCGCTTGCGCAGCATGGTCTCCCAGCTCAGTCCGGCCTGGTTGATCTCCAGCAGCAGGCGCTCGAACAGCACCGCCTCCGCGCGTTGCGGCACGCCGTACTCGTGGTCGTGGTAGGGGCCGTGCAGGGGATGGCCGCGGGCGAAGTCGCAGTATCCGGACATGGGCGGGAACCTGCTGTCGATGCCGCCGATTGTGGCAGGGAAGCGCCGGCGGATGCGCGCCGGCGGCTAGAATGGGCGCATGTCCGCCCCCCAAGACAACCTGGCCAACCACCTGCTGGTCGCGCTGCCCGCGCTGGCCGACCCGAACTTCTCCCGCACCGTCGCGCTGGTCTGCCAGCACGACGACGACGGGGCCATGGGCGTGGTGGTCAACCGGCCCTCCGAGTACACCCTGGGCCAGGTCCTGGCGCAGATGGGCATCGACAGCACCGACGCCGCGCTGTGTGCCCGCCCGGTGCTGCACGGCGGGCCGGTGCACCAGGAGCGCGGGTTCGTGATCCACGACGGCGACCGCGGCTGGGACTCCAGCCTCAAGGTCGGCGAAGGCCTGTACCTGACCACCTCGCGCGACGTGCTGGAGGCGATGGCCGCCGGCGAAGGCCCGGCCAACGCCGTGCTCGCCCTCGGCTGCGCCGGCTGGGGCGCCGGCCAGCTGGAGCACGAGCTGGCCGAGAACACCTGGCTGACCGTGCCGGCGGACAAGGAACTGCTGTTCGGCCTCCCACTGGACAGCCGCTGGCAGACCGCCGCCCACCGCATCGGCGTGGACCTGTTCCGGCTGGCCGGCTACAGCGGGCATGCCTGAGGCGAGCGTGCCCGCGTTGCCACCGCCCGACGCCATCGTGCTCGGGTTCGACGTCGGTTCGCGCCGGATCGGCGTGGCCGTGGGCAGCGCCGTCGGCGGCGCGCGCGCGGTGGCGGTGGTCGACGTGCACGCCTCCGGCCCGGACTGGGCCGCGCTGGACCGGCTGCGCCGCCAGTGGGGACCGGGCGGCCTGGTCGTCGGCGATCCGCTGACCCTGGACGGCCAGGACCAGCCGGCGCGGCGCCGCGCCCGTGCCTTTGCCCATGCCCTGCGCCAGCGTTGGGGGCTGCCGGTGGCGATGGTCGACGAGCGCTCCAGTTCGGTCGAGGCTGCGCACCGCTTCGCCCGGGCCCGCGCCGCCGGCGCCCGCCGCCGGCGCGACGCCGAGGCCCTGGACGCCGAGGCCGCCGCGGTGATCGTCGAACGCTGGCTGGCCGCCCCCGGGGAAGCCTCCCCGCCGTAGCCGCACCCTTTCCCATGTCGCACGCCGCCGGCGCAGCCGGCCCCACAGGACCACGACCGATGACGCCCCAACTCGATTCCGAAGGACGCCTGCGCCACCTGCTGACCCTGGAAGGACTGCCGCGCTCGACCCTGCTGCAGCTGCTGGACCGCGCCGGCCAGATCCGCGACGCGGCCGTGGGCCGGGTCGGCAAGCGCGCGGTGCTGGCCGGCACCGCGGTGTGCACCCTGTTCTTCGAGCCCTCGACCCGCACCCGCAGCTCGTTCCAGCTGGCGGCGCAGCGGCTGGGCGCGGACGTGCTCAACTTCGACGCATCCACCTCGTCCACCCGCAAGGGCGAGACCGCGCGCGACACCCTGCGCAACCTGGAGGCGATGGGCGTGCGCGGCTTCGTCGTGCGCCACCCCGACGACGGCGCGGTGCAGGCCCTGGCCGACGCCGCCGGCGAGGGCACCGCGGTGGTCAACGCCGGCGACGGCCGCAACGCCCACCCGACCCAGGGCCTGCTGGACATGCTGACCCTGCGCCAGGCCAAGGGCAGCGACTTCTCCAGGCTGAAGGTGCTGATCGTCGGCGACGTGAAGCATTCGCGCGTGGCCCGCTCGGACCTGCACGCGCTGCGCACCCTGGGCGCGGGCGAGATCCGCGTCTGCGGCCCGGCGGCGCTGCTGCCGGAAGCCGAGGTCACCTCCGGCTGCATCGTGGGCGAGGACTTCGACGCGATGCTCGAGGGTGTCGACGCGGTGATGATGTTGCGCCTGCAGCGCGAGCGCATGGAGGAAGGCCTGGTGCCCTCGCTGGACCAGTACCACGCCCGGTACGGCCTGACCGCGCAGCGCCTGCGCCGCGCCGCGCCGGACGCGGCGGTGCTGCACCCGGGCCCGATCAACCGCGGCGTGGAGATCACCGACGAGGTGGCCGACGGCCCGCAGTCCTGGGTGCTGCGCCAGGTCGGCAACGGCGTGGCCGTGCGCATGGCGGTACTGGAGCACCTGCTGGGCTGACGGGTATTCCTCCCGATGGGAGGGTGACGGGCCCGCGTTCGCCGGATAGCCAAGCGCATCCGGAACGGGACACCGTGCCGCTGGATCCTGCGTGCTTGCATGGCCGGCGGCTTCCCGGACGCGGCCTGCGGGCCTTGCCCGGGCGGCGCGTCGGGCCCCTCTCCGGCGGGAGAGGGGCGTGCCGGCGCTTTATTCCGCGGAGCCGCCGTTGCCGGTTTGCGGCGTGGTGACGTCGCGCGCCACATCGACCAGGCGCAGGAACTCGTGGCGCAGGCCGAAGCGGTCCTCGCCCAGCGCGCCGCGCGCGGTGGCGGCGACGTCGTCCCAGGTCCACTGGTCCACGTAGCGGCCGCCGCGCAGCAGGTCGGCATAGCCGGCCACCGCGGCGGCGAAGCGCAGGGACTCGCTCGCCTGCGCCCGCAGCGCCGAGCGCAGCACTGGGGTCTCGAGCAGCCGGCTCTCGTCCTGCCCGGGCAGCTTGTAGCGCAGGCGCAGGTGGGCCAGTTCGGCGGAGGCGGCGGCCGCGGCCGGGACCGGATCGGCGTAGCGCAGCGGCGGCAGCCGCTCGGCGCCGGAACCGACCAGGGTCAGCTCGTACATCGCGGTCACCTCGTGGCCGGCGCCGATGTCGCCGGCGTCCACCCGGTCGTTGGCGAAGTCCTCCTCGCGCAACAGCCGGTTCTCGTAGCCCACCAGGCGGTACTCGGCGACCACCGCCGGGTTGAACTCGACCTGCACCTTCACGTCCCTGGCGATGGTCAGCAGGGTGGCCTGCATCTGCTGCACCAGCACCCGCCGGGCTTCCTCCAGGGTGTCGATGTAGGCGTGCTGGCCGTCGCCTGCATCGGCCAGGCGCTCGGCCATGGCGTCGTTGTAGTTGCCCATGCCGAAGCCGAGCGTGGATAGGGCGATGCCGGCGCGGCGCTGGTCGGCGACCATGGTCAGCAGCGCGCCGCGGTCGGTGATGCCGGCGTTGAAGTCGCCGTCGGTGGCCAGCAGGATCCGGTTCACCCCGCCCTCGATGTAGGCCTGGCGCGCCATCGCGTAGGCCATGCGCAGGCCTTCGTCGCCGTTGGTGCTGCCGTAGGCGCGCAGCCCTTCCAGCGCGGCCAGGATCTCGCCGTGGCGGTCGCCGGGCGTGGGCGGCAGGACCAGGCCGGCGGTGCCGGCGTAGGCCACGATCGAGACCCGGTCCTGCGCGCGCAGCTGCGGCACCAGCTGGGCGAAGGCGCGCTTGAGCAGCGGCAGCCTGTCCGGGTAGTCCATCGAGCCGGAGGTGTCGACCAGCAGCACCAGGTTGGCCGGCGGCAGCTCGCGCTTGTCCACGTCGTAGCCCTTGATCCCGACCATCAGCAGCTGCCGCCGCGGGTTCCACGGCGCCGGCGCCAGCTCGGTGGTCACCTTGAACGGCACCTCGCGCGAGGCCGGGGCGGGGTGGCCGTAGTCGAAGTAGTTGAGCATTTCCTCCACCCGCACCGCGTCGGCCGGCGGGCGGTAGCCATCGCGCAGCATGCGGCGGACGTTGGCATAGCTGCCGGTGTCCACGTCGATCGAGAAGGTGGACACCGGGGCTTCGCGGGTGCGGCGCACCGGGTTGTCCTCGCGGGTGTCGTAATGCTCGGTGTTTTCCGCCGGCCGCGGCAGCGGGCGCTGCGGCATCGGCATGGGCATGGGCGCATGGGCCAGCGACGCTACCGGTGCAGGGGCGAAGGGCGGGGCCGGGTGCCTGGTCGCGGCCTCCCTGGCGCGCGACCGTTCGGCCGCGGCCCGCGCGGCCTGCATGGCCTGGGTGCGTGCCTCCGCCTCGGCGGCCGCAGGCGGGGATTTGGACGGAGTGGTGCAGGCTGCGAGCAGGACGGCCAGGAGGGCTGCGCAGGCGGAGGTCTTGCGGATCGCGGATGGTGCGGGCATGGGCGGATCTCGGGTGGGTCCGGACATGCAAACGGACGGCGCGCCCCGATGGGGTTGTACGGGTTCCCGGCGGGTGCCGGGCCGCCGTGCCGGCGTTCAGGCCAGCGCGTGCTCGAACTCGATGCCCAGGCCCGCCATGCCCTTCTTCTCGTCGGCCAGGTCGGCACGCAGCAGCGCCCGGTCCTCGACCCAGGCCTGGGGCAGGACGAGGCGCAGCGACGCCGGGCCCGCCTCCAGCTGCAGCGGTGGCAGTTCGTCGCTCTCATGGGAGCGGTGCAGCAGCACCGCCAGGCGCAGCAGTGCCGCCTTGCGCCGCGCAGACAGCAGCAGGCGGTCGGGCAGGGCGTCGAACGCCGACTTCGGGACGCCGCGGCGGTGGGTACGCACCAGCGCCGCCAGCACCTGCTGCTCCTGGCGGGAGAAGCCGGAGATGTCCGAATGCTCAAGGACGTACGCGCCGTGCAGGTGGTACTGGGTGTGTGCGATCGCCATGCCCAGTTCGTGCACGCTGGCGGCCCAGCCGAGCATGCGCGCGTCGTCCTCGTCCAGGGCCCAGGCCTCGGCCACCAGGCCGAACAGCTGCAGGGCCGTGTCCCGCACGCGCCCGGCCTGTTCCTGGTCGATGCCGTAGCGATGGATCAGCGCCTGCACCGAGATGTCGCGCGGATCGTTCTCGCCGCCGCGGCCGAGCATGTCGTAGAGGATGCCCTCGCGCATGGCGGCCTTGCTGACCAGCAGCTTTTCCAGGCCCAGCGACTGGAAGGCCGCCTCCAGCACCAGGATGCCGCCGGCGATGATCGGCCGGCGCTCGGACGACAGGCCGGGCAGGTCGATCTCGTCGATGCTGCGCGCCTGCAGCAGGCGTTCGCGCACCTGGGGCAAGGCCTGCGCGGTAATTGCGCCCTTGGTCAGGCCCATCGCCACGCAGATCTCGCTGATCGACTTGTGCGTGCCGGAGGAGCCGAGGACCTCGTCCCAGCCGCGCGCGCGGTAAAGGCTGGCGAACTGGCGGAACTCGCCGGTGATGACCGCCAGTGCTTCCTTCCAGCGCTTCTTCGACAGCTTGCCGCCGGGGAAGAAACGGCGGGTCGATGCGATGCAGCCTGCCTGCCGGCTTTCGCGCTCGATCGGCTCGAAGCCGCGGCCGATGATGAACTCGGTCGAGCCGCCGCCGATGTCGATCACCAGCCGCTGCTGGCCGGGCTTGGGCGGCTGGGCGTGGGCCACGCCCAGGTAGATCAGGCGCGCCTCCTCGCGGCCGGACACCACTTCCACCGGGAAGCCCAGGGTGGCCTCTGCCTCGGCCAGGAACGGCTGCGGATCGCGCAGCCGGCGCACGGTGTTGGTGGCCAGCGCGCGCACGTGCAGCCGCTCCACCCCGCGCAGGCGCTGGCCGAAGCGGGCCAGGCAGTCCAGCGCGCGCGCGCGCGACTGCGGTGCCAGGCCGCCGTCGGCGTCCAGGCCGTCGGCCATGCGCACGGTCTCGCGCAGGCGGTCGATCACCCGCAGCTCGCCCAGCGAATAGCGGGCGAGCACCATGTGGAAACTGTTGGAACCAAGATCGATCGCGGCCAGCGCATCGCCATCCTGGACCTGCGGGCGGGATTGGGAGGAATGGGGCATCGGCGAATCTTAGCGGATGCCGTCCCGCGGCCCGTAACCGGGGAGGCTAGAGCGCGTCCAGCAGCGCCTGCTGCGCCGAGTGCGGCGCCTCGCCCTCGGCGGGCACGCATTTGCGGTACGTGCCGTCCGGGCCCAGCTCCCAAGCATTGAGGTTGTCGGCCAGGCAGTTCTGCAGCACCTCGCGCTCGATCCGCTCGGCCAGCGCCGGGTCCAGGATCGGGAAGCAGATCTCCACCCGCCGCAGCAGGTTGCGCTCCAGCCAGTCGGCGCTGGCGCAGTACATCTCCGGGCGGCCGTCGTTGCCGAACCAGTACACCCGGCTGTGCTCGAGGAAGCGGCCGACGATCGAGCGCACGCGGATGTTGTCCGAGACCCCCGGCACGCCCGGGCGCAGGGTGCAGGCGCCGCGCACGATCAGGTCGATCTGCACCCCGGCCTGCGAGGCCTGGTACAGCGCGCGCACCACCTGCGGCTCGTTGAGCGCGTTCATCTTGGCCACGATCCGCCCGGGGCGCCCGGAGGCGGCCAGCTGCGCCTCGCGCGCGATCCGGCTCAGCAGCCCCTGGTGCAGGGTGAACGGCGATTGCAACAGGCGCCGCAGGCGGATCGACGGCGCCAGCCCGGACAGCTGCTGGAACAGCAGGTGCACGTCGTTGCCGATCTCCGGGTCGGCGGTGATCAGGCCCAGGTCGGTGTAGCTGCGCGCGGTGCCGCTGTGGTAGTTGCCGGTGCCCAGGTGCACGTAGCGGCGCAGGCGCCGGCCCTCGCGGCGCACGATCAGCAGCATCTTGGCGTGGGTCTTGTAGCCGACCACGCCGTACACCACCTGCACGCCGGCTTCCTGCAGGCGGTCGGCCACGCCGAGGTTGGCGTCCTCGTCGAAGCGCGCGCGCAGCTCCACCACCACGGTCACGTCCTTGCCGTTGCGCGCGGCCTGCACCAGGGCGTCGACGATCGCCGATTCCTTGCCGGTGCGGTACAGGGTCTGCTTGATCGCCAGCACGTCCGGGTCGGTGGCCGCCTCCTTGAGCAGCTCCAGCACCGTGCCGAACGAGTCGAACGGGTGGTGCAGCAGCACGTCGCCGCGCGAGACGGTCTCGAACACGCTGCCTTCCTCCACCCGGGTGCGCGGGGTGAAGGCCGGGTACTTCAGCTCCGGGCGCTGCACCAGCTCGTGGACCCGGATGACGCGGTTGAGGTTGACCGGGCCGTCGATGTAGTAGACCGCGTTCTCGCCCAGCTCGAAGTTCTGCAACAAGGTGCGCACGATCGGGCGGGGGCAGTCGTGGGCGATCTCCAGGCGCACCGCGGGGCGGTAGCCGCGCCCGGCCAGCTCGCTGCGCAGGGCCGAGGCCAGGTTCTCCACCTCGTCCTCGTCGACCACCAGCTCCGAGTTGCGGGTGACGCGGAACTGGTATGCGCCCTTGACCGTCATGCCGGGGAACAGCTCGTCGACGAAGGCGGCGAGCATCGAGGACAGCAGCACGAAGGCCTGCTCGTCGCTGCCGCGCAGCTGGCGCGGCAGCTCGACGATGCGGTTGAGCGAGCGCGGCGCGCGCACGATCGCCAGGTGTCCCGGTCGCCCGAACGCATCCATGCCCTCGAGCATCACGACGACGTTGAGCGACTTGTTGAGGATGCGCGGGAACGGGTGCGACGGATCCAGCCCCAGCGGCGACAGCACCGGCATGACCTTGTTGCGGAAGTAGGCGCGCAGCCAGCGGCGCTGGCGCGGGCTCCAGGCCTGGCGCGGCAGGATGCGCACGCCGGCCTCGGCCAGCGCCGGGCGCAGCACCTGGTTCCAGCAGTCGTACTGGGCCTGCACCAGCTCCGTCGCACGCGCGTAGATCGATTCCAGCAGCTGCGCCGGGGCCATCCCGTCGGACGCCGGCGGCAGGCCGAGCTGTGCGGCGTGGCGCACGGTGGCGGTGCGGATCTCGAAGAACTCGTCGAGGTTGGTGCAGGAGATGCAGAGGAAGCGCAGCCGTTCCAGCAGCGGCACCTGCGGGTCCAGGGCCTGGGCCAGCACCCGGAAGTTGAAGTCCAGCTGGGAAAGCTCGCGGTTGAGGTACAGGGCAGGGTCGCGCAGCGGGTCGGCCGGCTCGTGGCCGGTGGGCAGGGGCACCAGCTGCGGTGCCTCGGTGCCTGTGCGCGTGTCGGTGGTCGGACGGTTCATGGCAGCACCCCATGCAGCTGCTGATCATGCCTCGGACGGACGCGTTCGGGGCCGAAGTGGCAGGCGAAGGTGCTGCCCTGGCCCACGTTGCTGTCGATCGACAGCCGGGCCTGGTGCAGGCCCAGCACGTGCTTGACGATGGAAAGGCCCAGCCCGGTGCCGCCGCTCTCGCGCGAGCGGCTGCCGGAGACCCGATAGAAGCGTTCGGTCAGGCGGGGGATGTGTTCGGGCGGGATGCCGACCCCGGTGTCGCGCACGGCCAGCACCGCGCCGCCATCTTCGCCGCGGCGGAATTCGATCGCGATGGTGCCGCCGGCGGGGGTGTAGCGCACCGCGTTGCCGACCAGGTTGGAGAAGGCGCTGTGCAGTTCGCGCGCCGAGCCGAGCAGGTCGCAACCGGCGGTGTCGCGCACCTCGATGGCGTGGCGGCCCTGGCTGCAGGCCTCGGCCTCGCGTCGCAGGCTCGCCAGCACCGGGCCCATGGCTACTTCCTCCTCAGGCAGGCTGTCGCGCGCCTCCAGCCGCGACAGTGCCAGCAGGTCCTCGACCAGCTGGGTCATGCGCTGCGACTGCTTCTGCATCTCCGCCAGCATCGGGCCCCACCCGGGGAAGTCCTCCGGGTCGAGCATGTCCAGGTAGCCGTGGACCACGGTCAGCGGGGTGCGCAACTCGTGGGAGACGTTGGCGACGAAGTCGCGGCGCATCTGCTCCAGGTGCAGCAGCTTGCTGACGTCGCGTGCCAGCAGCAGCCAGTAGTCCTCCGAATAGGGGATCAGGCGCAGGTTCAGGCGCAGGCCCGGGTCCACCGGGGAGGGCGCGTCGAGGATCGGTTCGGCGTTGCGCCCGGCCGCCATCCAGCGTGCCATCGGCAGCGGCCGCAGGCGCGCGGCTACCGGCGCGCCCAGGTCGCGCGGGTGCTGCAAGCCCAGCAGCGCGGTGGCGGCGCGGTTGAACCACAGGATGCGCTGGGTGTTGCGGTCCACCACCAGCACCGCGTCCGGCAGCGCGGCGGCCGCGGCGCGGTAGGCCTGCAGCATGTCCAGCAGGCGGCGGTTGCGTGCGCGCATGCCGGCCTGGTTGCGGTGCAGGAGCCGGTCCAGCGCGTTCCAGGCGCCGCCGCCGGATGGCGGTTCGCGGTGCTGGCGCCGGTCCAGCGCGGCCAGCACCCGGTGCAGGCGCCAGCCGTGCCAGGCCAGCAGAGCCAGTGCCACCGCCGCCAGCACCGCGCCGGGATGGCCGCTGGCGAAGCCGCCAACGGCGGCGCCGGCCAGCACCAGCACCGTGCCGGCCAGGGTACGGCGCCAGGCCTGGCGTAGCCGGGCCGCGTCCTCGCGCGCGCCGGCGTCGGCGGGCAGGGCGGACTCCGGGTCGGGGAAGCGTGGTGCGCCCGCGGGCGGGAAGGGGCCGGTCCGGCTGTCCATCCGCGCGGGGATCAGGCCGAGGCCGAGAAACGGTAGCCGGCGCCGCGCACCGTCTGCACCATGCCCTCGGCGCCGAACGGCTCCAGGGTCCGCCGCAGGCGGCGGATGTGCACGTCGATCGTGCGCTCCTCCACGTACACGCTGCCGCCCCAGACGTGGTCCAGCAGCTGGGCACGGCTGTACACCCGGTCCGGGTGGGTCATGAAGAAGTGCAGCAGGCGGTACTCGGTGGGGCCGATCGGCACCGGGGCTTCGCCGGCGAACACGCGGTGGGCCGCGCCGTCGATGCGCAGGACGCCGGCCGAGACGCTGCCGTCCTCGTCGTCCTCGCGCGCGCGCCGCAGCACCGCCCGCACCCGCGCCAGCAGCTCGCGCGAGGAGAACGGCTTGACCACGTAGTCGTCCACCCCGGCCTCCAGGCCGCCGACCCGGTCGTTCTCCTCGCCGCGGGCGGTGAGCATGATGATCGGGATGTCGCGGGTCAGCGCCTCGCGGCGCCAGCGCCGGGCCAGCTCCAGGCCGCTGGTGCCGGGCAGCATCCAGTCCAGCAGGATCATGTCCGGGACGCGGTCGGCGATGGCGGCCTGGGCCTCGCGCGCGTCGCCCGCATGCACCGGCACGTATTCGCCCTTGCGCAGGGCAAAGGCGACCATGTCGCGGATCGCGGGCTCGTCGTCGACGATGAGGATCTGCTTCTGCACGCCGGCTCCTCCGGTATCGCCAGTCATTAGACTACCGTTGCATGACAGTTCCATGACAACGGCCGGCGGCGGCGTTCAACGCCGCTGCATGTCCGGATCGCGCACGCCCTGGCGGCGCAGTTCCAGCACCGTGGGGGTGATCGCGGCGATCCGCGCGTCGATCCGCGCGCGCGCCACGTAGTCCAGGTCGCCGCGCTTCTTCAGCGTCTCCAGCTGGATCAGCGCCTGCTCCGGCCGCCCGTTGAGGAAGGCGGCCTCGGCATAAGCCTCGCCGGCGCGCGCGCTGTCGCCGGCCAGCTCGCAGGCACGGGCGAAGGTGCGCTGGAACACCGGGTCGTTGCCGGAGCGCGCCAGCAGTGGCCGCAGCACTTCCTGGGCACGCTTGCCGGCGGCTTCGTTGCCCTGGGCGACCAGCACCCTGGCATAGGTCAGCACCACCGCGCGGTGGCCAGGGTGGCGCTGCAGCAGCTGGTCCAGGCGGGCATTGGCTTCGGCCGTGCGCCCGGCCTGCGCCTCGGCCTCGGCCAGGGCCAGGGCCACCCACAGGTTCTGCGGGTCCTCCTCCAGCAGCTGGCGCAGCTCGCCCGCCACCGCCGCCGGTTCGCTGGACAGGCGCACCACGGCCAGGCCATAGCGCTGCGCCGGGCTCAGCCCGGAGGGGCTGGCACGGCGCAGGGCCTCGTACTCGCGCACCGCCGCGTCGGTGGTGGTGGCGCTGAGCGCGCGCAGGCGCTCGCGCGCCCACTCGAAGTCGCCGGTGGCCCCGGAGGGCCGCGCGCTGCCGCCCAGCGAGGCCAGTTCCAGCCCGGCCGGGAGCAGGGGATTGCCGCGCCCGGCCAGCAGCGGCGGCAACTGCGGCTGCGCCGGGGGCTCGGCGACCACCCGCTCCACCCGCGAGACGGTTTCCCCGTCCACCTCGCCCACGGTGGTGGTGGCGGTGACGCTGCGCCCGCGCATCTGGTCGGCGCGCTGCTTGGCCTCGGCGATGCGGGTGGTGTTGACCGGGTGGGTGCGCAGGTACTCGGGCACGCTGTAGCCGCCGGAGTTGCCGCGGGTGGCGAACGACATGCGCGCGAAGAAGTCGGCCATCGCGTCCACGTCGTAGCCGCTGCGGGCCAGGGCGCGGATGCCGAGGCGGTCGGCCTCGTGCTCGTTGGCGCGGGTGTAGTTGATCTGGTTCTGCTGCATCAGGCCCATGGCGCTGATGATGGCCGCCTGCGAGGCGTCGCCGGAGGACGAGCCGCCGGCGGCCTGGGCCGCGACCACCGCCGCCAGCATGCCCAGCAGGATCGGGATCTGGTCGCGCTGGGCGCGCTCGACCCCGCGCAGCACGTGCTGCTGGGTGACGTGGGCCATCTCGTGCGCCAGCACCGCCGCCACCTCGTCCTCGCGCTCGGCGGTCAGTACCAGGCCGGCATTGACACCGATGTAGCCGCCGAGGGTAGCGAAGGCGTTGATCTGGCGGTCGCGCAGCATGAACAGCGTGTAGCGCTGTTCGGGCCGGTCGCTGTAGGCGCCCAGGCGGTCGCCCAGCGCCTGCAGCCAGTCGTCGATCAGCGGGTCGTCCAGCAGGTAGCCGTAGTTGCGCAGCTCGCGCAGCATCATCCCGCCGTACTCCTCCTGCCTGGCGGGGGTGAGCAGTTCGCCGGCCGAGGACCCGATGTCCGGCAGGCGCAGGCTGTCCTGCGCCGGAGCCGGCCCGGCCGGGGCCAGCATCAGCGTCAGCAGCAGGGCGGCGGCGAGGGGGCGGGGAGCGGGCAAGCGCGTTACTCCGTGGTTCGGCCCAGCATTGCGCGCGCGCCGGGCCGACGGGTGAATCCAAAGTTAATCCGGTGGCGGGACGGAGCGTTACGCGCGCGATCTCCGCAGCCCGATACCATAGCCGCTTCGACCCCGTAATACCGCTGGAGTTTCCCGTGTCCGAAGCGACCCCCGCCATCCGCATCTATTCCACCGCCATCTGCCCGTACTGCGTGGCGGCCAAGAACTTCCTCAAGAGCCAGGGCCGGGAGTGGACCGAAATCCGGGTCGATCTGGACCCGGCCGAGCGCGAGAAGATGGTCAACCTGACCCGCCGCACCAGCGTCCCGCAGATCTTCATCGGCGAGGTCCACGTCGGTGGCTACGACGACATGATGGCCCTGCATCGGGCCGGCAAGCTGCTGCCGCTGCTGGAAGGCCAGGCGCCGGAGGGTTCGGCATGAGCGGCGGCGACCGCGTCCGCGAGTTCACCGAGTTCCGCCAGCGCATGAACCAGCGGATCCTGGCCGAGCCCAACCAGGTCGTGCGCCGGTTCTTCGCCCTGGACACCCAGGCCTACCAGGCCGGCGCCCTGGACGTGAAGACCAAGGAGCTGCTGGGCCTGGTGGCCTCGCTGGTGCTGCGCTGCGACGACTGCATCAGCTACCACGTGGCCCAGTGCCGGCAGGCCGGGGTCAGCCGCGAGGAGTTCTTCGAGGCGTTCTCGGTCGGCCTGGTGGTGGGCGGCTCGATCGTCATCCCCCACCTGCGCCGGGCCGTGGACTTCCTCGACAGCCTGGAGGCGGGGGAGGCCGGCCAGCCCCCGGTCCACGAGCACGGTTGAGCCCGGGCCCGGCGAGGGCGGCCGGGCATGCTCCCAAGGTCGGAACCTGTATTCAGCCGGGATGGGGCATAATTTCAGCACCAACTTTCCCCTCCCTGCGCAGCCGGACCCGCTCCCGGGACCTGCCGCGCCTGTCCGGAACTATTCCTCATGACCCAGAAGATCACGGTCATCCGCGGCGACGGCATCGGCCCGGAGATCATGGATGCAACCCTGCACGTCCTCGACCAGCTTGGCGCGGGCCTGGAGTACGAGTTCGCCGACGCCGGCGTCGTGGCGCTGGAGAAGCACGGCGACCTGATGCCGAAGGAGACCCTGGCCTCGATCGAGCGCAACAAGGTCGCCCTGAAGAGCCCGCTGACCACCCCGGTGGGCGGCGGCTTCACCTCGATCAACGTCAGCCTGCGCCGCCACTTCGACCTGTACGCCAACGTGCGCCCGGCGATCTCGTTCCCGAACACCAAGTCGCGGTACGAGAACATCGACATGATCACGGTGCGCGAGAACACCGAGGGCGCCTACTTGTCCGAGGGCCAGGAAGTCTCCCCGGACGGCGAGGTCGCCGTCTCCAGCACCCGCGTCACCCGCAAGGGCTCCGAGCGCATCGTCCGCTACGCCTTCGAGCTGGCCCGCAGCACCGGCCGCAAGAAGGTCACCGCGGTGCACAAGGCCAACATCATCAAGTCGACCTCGGGCCTGTTCCTGAACGTCGCCCGCGAGGTGGCCGCGCAGTACCCGGACATCGAGTTCCAGGAAATGATCGTGGACAACGCCTGCATGCAGCTGGTGATGCGCCCCGAGCAGTTCGACATCCTGGTCACCACCAATTTGTTCGGCGACATCATCTCCGACCTGTGCGCCGGCCTGGTCGGCGGCCTGGGCCTGGCCCCGGGCGCCAACATCGGCGAGAAGGCGGCGATCTTCGAGGCCGTCCACGGCACCGCCCCGGACATCGCCGGCAAGGGCATCGCCAACCCCTGCGCGCTGCTGCTGGCGGCGGCGCAGATGCTGGACCACATCGGCCAGGGCGCCAACGCCGAGCGCCTGCGCAAGGCGATCGTCGCCACCCTGGAGGCCAAGGACGCGCTGACCGGCGACCTGGGCGGCACCGGCACCACCATGGGCTTCGCCAAGGCCATCGCCAGCCGCCTCTGAGCGGCCGCGCGGCAGCCACGCAGTACCTGGACGGGGCGCTTCGGCGCCCCGTTCTTTTTTGCGCCGGTGGCAGCGGCGGGGAGCGCGCAAACGCAAACGGGCGCCCGAAGGCGCCCGTCCGCGGGTCCCGCCGGGGCGGGAGGTCAGTCGCGCGACTGCAGCTTGGACAGCAGGCGCAGGATTTCCAGGTACAGCCACACCAGGGTGACCATCAGGCCGAAGGCGCCGTACCACTCCATGTACCTGGGCGCACCCTGCTCGACGCCGGTCTCGATGAAGTCGAAGTCCAGCACCAGGTTCAGCGCCGCGATCACCACCACGAACAGGCTGAAGCCGATGCCGATGATCCCGGACTCGTGGATGAAGGGGATCCGGATGTCGAAGAAGCCCAGCACGATCGAGGCCAGGTACACCAGGGCGATGCCGCCGGTGGCCGCGACCACGCCCAGCTTGAAGTTCTCGGTGGCCCGGATCAGGCCGCTGCGGTAGGCGAACAGCAGGGCGAACAGGGTGCCGAAGGTCAGCATCACCGCCTGCATCACGATGCCCGGGAAGCGGGCCTCGAACACCGAGGAGATGGCGCCCAGGAACAGGCCTTCGGCCAGCGCGTACAGCGGCGCGGTGACCGGCGACCACTCCTTCTTGAAGATGGTGGCCAGGGCCAGGACGAAGCCCGCGATCATGCCGCCCCAGACATAGCCCATGCCGGTCACGCCGTATTCGGTGACCTGCACCTGCGACCAGGCGAAGGCGCCGGTCAGCACGGCCAGCAGCAACAGCAGGCCGGTCTTGTTGACGGTGCCGTTGAGGGTCATTGCCCCGGCATCGCGCGACACGACGGTGCCGCTGCCGAGGTCGAGGAAGGTGGATTCCCTGAGGGCGGGATTTCCGCTGCGCATGGTTCGCTCCGTCGAATCAGGATGGACTGGCCGGAAGCATACAGGCAGCCACCGGAGCGGGGCATGACCGGCCGACCGGCGGCGGCCTGCGGACGACTGCAGGGACGATGCGCGTTTGCCGGCGGTTCCGCCGGGAATGGTGCGAAAGGCGGGACTCGAACCCGCACGGGGGTTACCCGCTGGAACCTAAATCCAGTGCGTCTACCAGTTCCGCCACTTTCGCGCGTGCCGGCGCATTCTAGCGCGCCGCAAATCCGGGTTGCCCAACGAAAAACGCCCGGCATTGCCGGGCGCTTCCTACAGGGTGGTGGGCCGTCAAGGATTCGAACCTTGGACCTACTGATTAAGAGTCAGCTGCTCTACCAACTGAGCTAACGGCCCCTGAAACCTGAGCCGCTCAGTGTAATGACACCTCGCGACTTGTGCAAGCCCCCTTTGCAGGAAATTTGCACCGAAGGGTGGGGTGGCTGATGGGATTCGAACCCACGACCACTGGAATCACAATCCAGTACTCTAACCAACTGAGCTACAGCCACCACATTTGAAGCAACTTCCGGCCAGTGCCCGTAATGGCGCGCCTGGCAGGAATCGAACCTGCAACCGCCGGCTTAGAAGGCCGGTGCTCTATCCGGTTGAGCTACAGGCGCACAACACGGTTTCGCATCGCCCTGCTGCCGACAGCAGGATGGTCGGGGTAGAGGGATTCGAACCCCCGACATCCTGCTCCCAAAGCAGGCGCGCTACCAGACTGCGCTATACCCCGGCGTTCTGGCTCCGGCTCCGGCAGGCCGGAAACCGGCTCCCGGAGCGTCCGCGCTCCGTAAGGCCGGCTATTGTCGTGAATGCGCCGAGCGCCTGTCAATGGCATCGTGACGAATACTGGCGCGGCCGCCGGGGATCGGCCAAACTAGCGCGTTTCCCGCGCACGCCGGCAGGATGTCGGCGCTGTCCGTCCACCCAAACCGATCGACCCGCGGCCAGCCGCCGCGGCGCAGGAGCCAAGACCACATGCAAGTTTCCGTCGAATCCACGGGCAACCTCGAGCGCCGCCTGAACTTCAGCCTGCCGGCGGAGCAGCTGGAAGCCGGCGTCAGCGGCCGCCTGCGCGAGATCGCCCGCACCGCCCGCATCAAGGGCTTCCGCCCGGGCAAGGTTCCGGCCAAGGTGATCGAGCAGCGCTTCGGCGACCAGGTCCGCGCCGAGGTCCTGGGCGCGCTGGTGCGCCAGACCTTCGACGCCGCGGTGCGCGAGCACGAGCTGCGCCTGGCCGGCGCCCCGCGCATCGACCGCGCCGCCGAGGACAGCCTGGACTTCGTCGCCACCTTCGAGGTGGTGCCGGACTTCGGCGAGATCGACGTGACCAAGCTCCAGGTGATCCGCCACACCGCCGAGGTCACCGAGGCCGACATCGACCAGATGATCGAGAACCTGCGCCTGCAGCGCCGCACCTGGAGCAAGGTCGAGCGCGCCGCGGCCAAGGGCGACCTGGTGGTCGGCACCCTGTGGACCGAGGCCGGCGACTTCCGCCAGCCGGCCGAGGGCGAGGAGCGCTTCTCCACCATCATCGGCTCGGCCCAGCTGCTGCCGGCGCTGGAAGACGCCCTGGCCGGCCTGGAGCAGGGCACCGAGCACGTGCTCGACGTGGCCTTCCCGGAGGCCTGGCGCCAGGCCGAACTGGCCGGCAAGACCGCCCAGGTCCACGTGGTCCTGCAGCAGGTCTCCGAGCCGGTGCTGCCGGAGGTCGATGCCGCGTTCATCAAGAGCTTCGGCGTCAAGAGCGGACAGATGGACAAGTTCCGCGAGGACATCCGCACCAACCTGGAGCGCGAGCTCAAGGGCGCGCTGATGAACCGCCTGCGCCGCGAGGTCGGCGAGCAGCTGGTCGCCGCCTACGCCCACGTCGAGCTGCCGCCGCGCACGGTCGAGAACGAAGCCCGCGGCATGCTGTTCCAGCAGCTGGAGCAGGTCCGCCGCAGTGGCCGCGACCCGGGCCAGGTCCCGGCCGACGCCTGGCAGCAGTTCCTGGAGCCGGCGCGCAAGCGCGTCCTGGCCGGCCTGCTGGTGGGCGAGATCGCCCGCCGCAACGACCTGCGCCTGGATCCCAAGCGCCTGAACGAAACCCTGCGTCTCATCGCCTCGACCTACGAGGAGCCGGAGCAGGTCATTGAGATGTACCGCAACGACCCCCAGCTGATGCAGGGACTGCAGGCCCGGGTGATGGAAGAGCAGGTGATCGACTGGATCGCCGAGCGCGCCCAGCACACCGAGCAGGCGCTGTCGTTCCAGGAAGCGATCCGGGCATGATGGCGCCGTGGCGGCGGGCCGAACCGCCCGCCGCCGCAGCCGGCCGGTCCGTCCGGCCAAGCACCCCCGACTACCCGCAAGAGGCGCCCGCAGCATGAGCATGATTCCGACCAAAGCCCTGAACCTGGTCCCGATGGTGGTCGAGCAGACCAGCCGCGGTGAGCGCGCCTACGATATCTACTCGCGCCTGCTGAAGGAACGGGTGATCTTCCTGGTCGGCCCGGTCGAGGACCACGTGGCCAACGTGATCATCGCCCAGATGCTGTTCCTGGAGGCCGAGAACCCCGAGAAGGACATCAGCCTGTACATCAACTCGCCCGGCGGCCTGGTGACCGCGGGCATGGCGATCTACGACACCATGCAGTACATCAAGCCGGACGTGAGCACCATCTGCGTCGGCCAGGCCGCCTCCATGGGCGCGGTGCTGCTGGCGGCCGGCGCCCCGGGCAAGCGCTACGCGCTGCCCAACTCGCGGGTGATGATCCACCAGCCCCTGGGCGGCTTCCAGGGCCAGGCCACGGACATCGACATCCACGCGCGCGAGATCCTGAGCATGCGCGCCAGGCTGAACGAGATCCTCGCCCACCACACCGGCCAGAGCATCGAGACCATCGCCCGCGACACCGAGCGCGACAACTTCAAGGGCGCCGCCGAGGCCAAGGCCTACGGCCTGGTCGACGAGGTCCTGGAGCGCCGCCCCGAGGACTCCATCCAGGCCGGCTGACCGGCCCCGGGCCCCGGGCGCGTCCCCCGACGCCCCCGGGCTCCCCCCGAGACCCCAGGTCCGGCGCGCTTCTGGCGCGGTTCCGGCCCTGTGCTATTCTCGCCCCCAACCCGCCCCGGCGGGACGCAATACTGGAAAAGCACAAGCATGAGCGAAGACCGGCAAGGCCGTACCGGCGATGGCAACAAGATCCTCTACTGCTCTTTCTGCGGGAAGAGCCAGCACGAGGTGCGCAAGCTGATCGCCGGCCCCAGCGTGTTCATCTGCGATGAATGCGTGGAGCTCTGCAACGACATCATCCGCGAGGAACTCGAGGAGAAGGCGCAGTCGGCGCGCAGCTCGCTGCCCAAGCCGCGCGAGATCCTCGAGGTGCTGGACCAGTACGTGATCGGCCAGCATCGGGCGAAGAAGACCCTCGCGGTGGCCGTCTACAACCACTACAAGCGCATCGAGAGCCGCCAGCGCAACGAGGACGTCGAGCTGGCCAAGTCGAACATCCTGCTGGTCGGCCCGACCGGTTCGGGCAAGACCCTGCTGGCCGAGACCCTGGCGCGGCTGCTCAACGTGCCGTTCACGATCGCCGACGCGACCACGCTCACCGAGGCCGGCTACGTCGGCGAGGACGTGGAGAACATCATCCAGAAGCTGCTGCAGAAGTGCGACTACGACGTCGAGAAGGCGCAGCAGGGCATCGTCTACATCGACGAGATCGACAAGATCTCGCGCAAGAGCGAGAACCCGTCGATCACCCGCGACGTGTCCGGCGAAGGCGTGCAGCAGGCGCTGCTGAAGCTGATCGAGGGCACCGTGGCCTCGGTCCCGCCGCAGGGCGGGCGCAAGCACCCGCAGCAGGAATTCCTGCAGGTCGATACCAAGAACATCCTGTTCATCGTCGGCGGCGCGTTCGCCGGCCTGGACAAGATCATCCAGCAGCGCAGCAGCGAGGCTGGCGGCATCGGCTTCGGCGCCAAGGTCAAGAGCACCAAGGTCAAGGCCGACACCGGCAAGCTGCTGGCCGAGGTCGAGCCGGAGGACCTGATCAAATTCGGCCTGATCCCCGAGTTCGTCGGCCGCCTGCCGGTGGTGGCGACCCTGGAGGAGCTGGACGAGGCCGCCCTGGTCAAGATCCTGACCGAGCCGAAGAACGCCATCACCAAGCAGTTCAAGAAGCTGTTCGAGATGGAAGGCGTGGAGCTGGAGTTCCGCCCGGACGCCCTGACCGCGATCGCGCGCAAGGCGCTCAAGCGCAAGACCGGCGCCCGTGGCCTGCGCACCATCGTCGAGTCGGTGCTGCTGGACACCATGTACGAGCTGCCGTCCATGGAGAACGTCAGCAAGGTGGTGGTGGACGAGTCGGTGATCGAGCACAAGACCGAGCCGTACCTGATCTACCAGACCCCGCCGGCGGCCTCGCCGAAGGTGGCCTCGGCCGACTGACGGCCGGCCTCCAGCGCCCGCGGCAACCCGGCCCCCGCCACCCCGTGGCGGGGGCTTTGTTTTCCCAAGTGCTTGATCCGGAAGGTGATCTTGCGTGCATCTTGCATCGCTTCCGGCCTGCCCCCATAACGGGGGCAGGCGGCCCGCCGGCCGCCGCCAATGTTTCCCGGAGCTTCCATGTCCCGCACCCGATCCGACGCCCTCGAACTGCCCGTCCTGCCGCTGCGCGACGTGGTGGTGTTCCCGCACATGGTCATCCCGCTGTTCGTGGGCCGGGACAAGTCCATGCGCGCCCTTGAGCAGGCGATGGAAGGCGACAAGCAGATCCTGCTGGTCGCGCAGAAGTCGGCCGAGACCGACGACCCGCAGGCGGCCGACCTCTACACCGTCGGCACCCTGGCCACCGTGCTGCAGCTGCTGAAGCTTCCCGACGGCACCATCAAGGTCCTGGTCGAGGGCACCGCGCGCGTGCAGGTGGGCGACATCGCCGAGCGCGACGGCGCCCTGCACGGGCGCGGCACCGTGGTCGAGCCGGGCACCAGCCGCGACCCGCGCGAGATCGAGGCGGTGGCGCGCACCCTGACCAGCCTGTTCGAGCAGTACGTCAAGACCAACCGCAAGCTGCCGCCGGAGCTGCTGCAGACCCTGTCCGGGATCGAGGAGCCCGGCCGCCTGGCCGACACCATCTCGGCCCACATCGGCGTGCGCCTGGCCGACAAGCAGCGCCTGCTGGAGACCTTTGACACCGGCGACCGCCTGGAGCTGCTGGTCGGCCTGGTCGAGGGCGAGATCGACGTGCAGCAGATGGAGAAGCGCATCCGCGGCCGGGTGAAGTCGCAGATGGAGCGCAGCCAGCGCGAGTACTACCTCAACGAGCAGATGAAGGCGATCCAGAAGGAGCTGGGCGACCTGGACGACTCGCCGGGGGAGATGGAGGAGCTGGCGCGCAAGATCGCCGAGGCCGGCATGCCCAAGGCCATCGAGGCCAAGGCCAAGAGCGAGCTGAACAAGCTCAAGCAGATGTCGCCGATGTCGGCCGAGGCCGCGGTGGTGCGCAACTACCTCGACTGGCTGCTGGGCGTGCCGTGGAAGAAGCGCAGCAAGGTGCGCAAGGACCTCAAGGCCGCGCAGGACACCCTGGACGCCGACCACTACGGCCTGGAGAAGGTCAAGGAGCGGATCCTGGAGTACCTGGCGGTGCAGTCGCGGGTCAAGCAGATGAAGGGCCCGATCCTGTGCCTGGTCGGCCCGCCGGGCGTGGGCAAGACCTCGCTGGGCCAGTCCATCGCCAAGGCCACCAACCGCAAGTTCGTGCGCATGAGCCTGGGCGGCGTGCGCGACGAGGCCGAGATCCGCGGCCACCGCCGCACCTACGTCGGTTCGATGCCGGGCCGCATCGTGCAGAACCTCAACAAGGTCGGCACCAAGAATCCGCTGTTCGTGCTCGACGAGATCGACAAGATGTCGATGGACTTCCGCGGCGACCCGTCGTCGGCGCTGCTGGAGGTGCTGGACCCGGAGCAGAACCACAGCTTCAACGACCACTACCTGGAGGTCGACCTGGACCTGTCCGAGGTGATGTTCGTGGCGACCTCCAATTCGCTGAACATCCCCGGCCCGCTGCTCGACCGCATGGAGGTCATCCGCATCCCGGGCTACACCGAGGACGAGAAGCTGAGCATCGCCACCCGCTACCTGGTGCCGAAGCAGCAGAAGGCCAACGGCCTCAAGCCCGAGGAGCTGTCGATCGCCGAGGACGCGATCCGCGACATCGTGCGCTACTACACGCGCGAGTCCGGCGTGCGCAACCTGGAGCGCGAGATCGCCAAGATCTGCCGCAAGGTGGTCAAGGAGATCGCGCTCAAGGGCCCGGAGCCGGCGAAGAAGAAGCCCGCGCGCAAGGCCGCCGGCAAGCGCAAGGGCGCGCTGGTGCAGGTCACCGCGGCCAACCTGGACAAGTACCTGGGCGTGCGCCGCTTCGACTTCGGCCGCGCCGAGGAGCAGAACGAGATCGGCCTGGTCACCGGCCTGGCCTGGACCGAGGTGGGCGGCGACCTGCTGCAGATCGAGGCCACCCTGGTCCCGGGCAAGGGCCAGCTGATCCTCACCGGCCAGCTGGGCGACGTCATGAAGGAATCCGCCTCGGCGGCCCTGTCGGTGGTGCGCGCGCGCGCCGAGCGGCTGGGCATCGAGGTCGACTTCCTGCAGAAGCACGACGTGCACCTGCACGTGCCCGACGGCGCCACCCCGAAGGACGGCCCCAGCGCCGGCATCGCCATGGTCACCGCGCTGGTGTCGACCCTGACCAAGGTGCCGGTGCGCGCGGACATCGCCATGACCGGCGAGATCACCCTGCGCGGCAAGGTCACTGCGATCGGCGGCCTGAAGGAGAAGCTGCTGGCTGCGCTGCGCGGCGGCATCCGCACGGTGATCATCCCCGAGGAGAACCGCAAGGACCTGGCCGACATCCCGGCCAACGTCACCGAGGGGCTGAAGATCGTGCCGGTGAAGTGGATCGACGAGGTCCTGGACCTGGCCCTGGAGCGGCCGCTGGCCCCGGCCGGCGCGAAGGTGGCCGTGCGCGGCGGCGGCCGCAGCGGTGGCCGCCGGCAGCGCCCGGTGGCCGACCGGACCGACGTAAAGCACTGAAAAGTCCGCGGCCGCGCGCCGCGCGAATCCGACAGGCGGGCATGAAAAGCCCGCCAGTGCTGCATTTCCGGCTTGCGGCCCTTGGGGGCGCCCTGTATAACGGGCGCACCCGCACTGGCCACGCCCAGTCCGCGGAACCAGACCTGCCGGCACGCTCCACGGACGCGACCCGGTCACACATCTCGCGGCAAGACCGCACAGGGAGTAAATACGAATGAACAAAACCGATCTGATCGACGCCGTCGCCAGCGAAGCCGAAATCACCAAGGCCGAGGCCGCGCGCGCGGTCGACGCGGTGATCAACTCGGTCACCAAGGCGCTGAAGAAGGGCGACGCCGTCACCCTGGTCGGCTTCGGCACCTTCCAGGTGCGCAAGCGCGCTGCCCGCACCGGTCGCAACCCGAAGACCGGCGAGACCATCAAGATCAAGGCCTCGAAGAATCCGGCGTTCAAGGCTGGCAAGGCGCTGAAGGACGCTGTAAACTAACCGGCCCGCTTCCGAAGCGGGCTTGCCTGACCCGGGTGCTTAGCTCAGCGGTAGAGCGTCGCCCTTACAAGGCGAGGGTCGGGGGTTCGAAACCCTCAGCACCCACCAGCTTCGGAATGCAAAAAAATTTGTAAGACGGTCTTCTCAAACCTGAAAACTTGTCTTACAATGGCTGTCTCAGCGCGGAGTGGTAGTTCAGTCGGTTAGAATGCTGGCCTGTCACGCCGGAGGTCGCGGGTTCGAGTCCCGTCCACTCCGCCACTTATCTGGAAAGCCCCCGGGAAACCGGGGGCTTTCTTTTTGTCCGCGCCTCGCGCGGCAAATGCGCATGCGTAGCGGCCTTGCCTGCTCCACGGCAGGCTTCCCGCGCAGGCGCCGGACCGGGCGTGCGCCACACGGCCATGCCCGGAAACGCGCCGGCCGGGGAGCGCAAAAAGCCTGGTTGCGGGGGAGCCGGCGGGCAGTCCGCGCGGCGCCGGCCCGGGTTACACTGCGCGGCTTACATTCGCCGCTTACCTACACCGGGCTAACAATGCTGCAGAAACTCCGCGATCGGTCATCGGGCTGGGTTGCCACGGTCATCATCGCCCTGCTGATGATTCCGTTCCTCTTCGTCGTCGACCAGAGCTACCTCGGTGGCATGGGCGCCAACAACGTGGCCCAGGTCAAGGCGCCGCCGTCGTGGTGGAAGGGCGCGCCTGGCTTCTGGCCGGTCTCGCTGCTGTGGGAGCACCAGGAGGTCAGCGGCGAGGAGTTCCGCCAGCGCTTCGAGCAGGCCCGGATGCTGGCCCGCCAGCAACAGGGCGAGGCGTTCGACCCGCGCCAGTTCGAGAGCATCGAGAACAAGCGCCGCGTGCTGGACGAGCTGATCGACGAGAAGGCGCTGCTGCTGGCCGCCAGCCGCGAGGGCGTGGTCGTCTCCGACGCCGCGGTGCGCGAATACATCGCCTCGATCCCGGCATTCCAGGTGGACGGCAAGTTCAACATGGACGCCTACCGCATGGCGCTGTCCTCGCAGTACCCGCCGCGCACCCCGAGCCAGTTCGACGAGCTGGTACGGCAGTCGCTGCGGCAGTCGCTGGTGCCGATGGCGGTGGGCAACTCGGCCTTCGTCACCGACGCCGAGCTGGACCGCCTGCTGCGCCTGTCCGGCGAGACCCGCGACGTCGAACTGGTGGTGCTGCCGCCGGCGCCGGAGGACACCGCGGCGGTGACCGACGACGACGCCAAGGCCTGGTACGAGGCGCACACCGCCGACTTCATGCGCCCGGAACGGGTGGGCATCGAGTACGTGGAAGTGACCGCGCAGCAGGTGCCGGAGCCGGCGCCGGCCGACGAGGCCACCCTGCGCCAGCGCTACGAGGAAGAGAAGCTGCGCTTCGGCGAGCCGGAGCGCCGCCTGGCCTCGCACATCCTGGTGCGCGTGCCGGAGGGTGGCGACGCCGCCGCGGCCGAGCGCAAGGCCGCCGAGCTGGCCAGGCAGGCCGCCGCGCCGGGTGCCGATTTCGCCGCGCTGGCGCGCGAGCATTCCGAGGACCCGGGTTCGCGCGATGCCGGCGGCGACCTGGGCTGGGTCGAGCGCGGCACCATGGTGGCGCCGTTCGAGGAAGCGCTGTTCGCGATGCAGGCTGGCGAGGTGCGCGGCCCGGTGAAGACCGACTTCGGCTGGCACGTGCTGCAGCTGCGCGAGGTCAAGGAAGGCGCCGCGCGCCCGTTCGAGGAAGTGCGCGACGAGCTGGCGCGCGAGCTGGCGCAGGCCGAGCGCGAGCGCGCCTTCAGCGAACTGGTTGGCCGCCTGACCGACCTGGCCTACGAGAACCCGTCCTCGCTGGAACCGGCCGCGCGCGAGCTGAAGCTGGAAGTGCGCAAGCTCGGTCCGTTCAGCCGCGACGACACGGTCGGCATCGCCGCGGCGCCCGAGGTCAAGCGTGCCGCGTTCTCCGAGGCCCTGATCGAGGACGGCACCGCCAGCGACCCGATCCAGATCGGTCCGCAGCACAGCGTCCTGATCCGGGTGGTGGAGCACGAGCCGGCCGAGGCCATGCCGCTGGCCGAGGTGCGTGGGCAGGTCGAGGCCGCGGTGCGTGCCGACCGCCGCAACAAGGCCGCGGTGGCCGCCGCCGAGGCCGCGCTGGAGCGCCTGCGCAAGGGCGAGGCGCTGGCCGCGCTGGCCACTGCCGAGGACGGCGTCATGCCGCTGCCGGGCCTGCCGCGTGGCGCGCCGGTGCCTTCGCGCGAGGCCAACCGCGCCATCTTCGCCGTGGCCGCGCCGGAAGAGGGCAAGGCCGCGTTCGGCCGCTTCGCCCTGCCGGATGGCCGCCAGGCGGTGTTCGCGGTCAATGCCGTGCATCCGGGCAAGCCGGAGGAACTGCCGCAGGAGCAGCGCGCCCTGCTGCGCCAGCAGTTCGCCCAGATCGACGGCGCCGCCGCGGCCGAGGACTACATCCGCCGCATCCGCAGCCAGTTCAAGGTCCGCATCGACGAAACCCAGCTTTGACGGGAGCGGCGATTGGGGCCAAAAGAACGGGGGCGCCTCCTGGCGCCCCCTTTTTTCTGTTTGTTTGATGGGTGGCCCGGCCCACTCACTCCACGCGCAACTGCATCCCCGGCCGCAGCACGCTGTTGGCGTTGAGGTTGTTGAGTTCCAGCAGCTGGCGCACGGCCACGCCATAGCGCCTGGCGATCACCCAGGCCGACTCGCCGCGGCGCACGGTGTGCACCCGGGTGGTCGCCACCGCGGGTGCTTCCTCCACCTCCGCGGTGGCACGCACCGGCGCCAGCGCCACCGGCGCCGGCGGTGCGATGGCCTGCACCAGGGCCAGCGGCGGGCTGGTCCAGCGCTGGCCCAGGGCAGGGTTGAGGCGGCGCAGCACCGTTGGATCCTGGCCGTTGCCCAGGGCCCAGGCCTCCAGTCCGCCGGCGCCTTCCAGCGGGCGCGCCTCCAGGTGCAGCACCGGACGGTCCAGCCGCGCCATCCATTCCGCTTCCTCGCCGGCGCGGGTCAGCACGCAGGCCAGGGCGTGGAGCTTGTCGACATAGGCATAGGTGACGCCGGACAGGCCCTGCAGCGAGCCTGGCGTGGCCTCCAGCGCCTGCTCGCCGCTATGGCGCAGCGCCCGCAGCACGCGCGACTCGCCGGCGTTGTAGGCCATCGCGGTCAGGCGCCAGTTGCCGCCGAGCATGCCGTTGAGCTTGCGCAGGTACTGCACCGCTGCGCGGGTGGACTCGGCCGGCGACAGGCGGCCGTCGTAATGCTTGGTGACCGGCACCCCGTGGTGGCGCGCGGTATGGGTGACGAACTGCCACAGCCCCGCCGGGCCGCCGCCGTTGCGCGCGCCGGGGGCGTAACCGCTTTCCACGAACGGAATCAGGGCGTATTCGGTCGGCAGGTGCGCCGCGCGCAGGGCGTCGACCACGTGGCCGAACAGGGGCAGGGCGTCGCTGTCCGGATCGGCCAGGCGCGCCGGCGCATGGCGGAAGTGTTGCTCGTAGCGGGTCGCGCCCGCGTCGCAGCCAGGCTCGGCCAGGCCATCCAGGAACGCCTGGTAGATCTCGCGCCCGCTGCGCATGCCCTCCGGCAGCTCGGGGGAGGCGTCAGCGGCCGGCGCGTCCGCATCCGGCGCCGCCGGCTCGCTGGCCGGCGCGGGTGGCTCGGTGGCCGCCGGGTCGGGGCGGGGCTCCTGGGCGAAGGCCGCACAGGAGCACACCACCAGCACGGCGGGCCAGGCGCGCCTCATGCGCCGAATCCGTCCTTCCAGGCGCGCAGGGCGCCGAAACACTCCGCGTCGCTGCGCGGGGCATGGCCCAGGCGGTGCGCCGCCGCCTCGCGCACGGCCCGTTCGGCGCAGCGCAGGAACGGGTTGGTGTCGCGCTCGGTGGCCAGGGTGACCGGCACGGTGGGCTGGCCGGCCTCGCGCTGGGCGCGGGCCTCGGCGTGGCGCCGGACCAGGGCCGGATTGCCCGGCTCCACCGCCAGGGCGAAGGCGGCATTGGCCAGGGTGTATTCATGCCCGCAGCACACCAGGGTCTGGTCGGGCAGGGCGGCCAGGCGCTGCAGGGAGTCATGCATCTGCTCGGCATCGCCCTCGAACAGGCGCCCACAGCCCAGGCTGAACAGGGTGTCGCCGCAGAACAGCACGCCTTCGACCAGATAGGCCACATGGCTGCGGGTATGCCCCGGCACGGCGATCACCCGGATCTCGCGCCCGGCCAGCTGCAGCCGTGCGCCGTCGGTGGCGCGCTCGGTGGCGTGCGGGATGCGCGGGTCCTCCGGCGCGACCACCGGCAATCCCGGCCAGCGCTCGAGCAGCTCCGGCACCCCGGCGCAGTGGTCGGCGTGGTGGTGGGTCAGCAGGATCGCGGCGGGCACCATCCCGCGCCCGGTGGCGGCCAGCACCGGCTCGGCGGACCCGGGGTCCACCACCAGCGCCCTGCCTGCACCCATGGCCCAGACATAGTTGTCCTGCAATGCCGGCAGCGGGGTCGGTCGCATAGAATCGGGACCATGCCTGCGCCCGCCACCCGCCGTCAACCCGGTGCCCCGGCCTGGTTCAGCGCCCCGCAGGGCCGGATCCTGCTGGCGGCGGAGCGCCAATGGGTGCTGCGGCGCCTGGCTGAACGGCCGGTGCAGCCGTGGCTGTGGCTGTGCCCGGAGGCCCCGGAGGACTGGGTCCCGCCGCCCGCACGGGGCCTGCTGCTGCACCATGGCGGCGGCGCCGGCGGCTACCAGGGCAGCGTGCGCTGCGACCTGCCCCTGCCGGTGGCCAGCGGCTGCATCGCCCACGTGGTGGTGCAGCACGCCCCGTCGCGGGGACTGCAGACCCTGCTGGATGAGTGCGAGCGGGTGCTGCTGGACGGCGGCCGGCTGTGGCTTTGCACCTTCAACCCGTACAGCCCGTACCGCCTGCGTGCCGGCCTGGCCGGGGTCGCGGCGCGCCCGCTGGGCGCCTGGATCCAGCGCCTGCACGCCCTCGGCCTGGTGGCGGTGGCGCCGCCGCGCTGCGTCGGGCCGCGCTGGCGTCCGCGCGAAAGTGCTGGCAATCCCGGCGGGGGCGCGGCATCGTTGCGCGCCGGGTGCGTGCTGGAGTTCGAAAAGCGCGCGCTCGCGCCGGTGGGACCGGTGCCGGCAGGCTGGCGGCGACCCGGGGCCGCGCCGGCGGCCTGAACACGGAAACCTGATGAAGAAGATCGAGATCCACACCGATGGCGCCTGCTCCGGCAACCCCGGGCCGGGCGGCTGGGGCGCGCTGCTGCGCTACAAGGCCCACGAACGCGAGCTGTCCGGCGGCGAGCCGGTCACCACCAACAACCGCATGGAACTGATGGCCGCCATCAGCGCCCTGGAGGCGCTGACCGAGTCCTGCGAGGTGGTGCTGTTCACCGACTCGCAGTACGTGCGCCAGGGCATCACCGAATGGATGCCCGGCTGGGTGCGCCGCGGCTGGAAGACCGCCGGCGGCGACCCGGTCAAGAACCGCGACCTGTGGGAGCGCCTGCACGCGGCCTGCCAGCGCCACAGCATCGAGTGGCGCTGGGTCAAGGGCCACAACGGCGACCCGGACAACGAGCGCGTGGACGCGATCGCCCGCGCCGCGTCCCAGCAGGCCCGGGCCGCGGCGCGGTAAACTTGCGCCGATGCGCCAGATCATCCTCGATACCGAAACCACCGGCCTGGAGTGGAAGAAGGGCAACCGCGTGGTCGAGATCGGCTGCGTGGAGCTGCTGGAGCGGCGCCCGAGCGGGCGCAACTTCCACCGCTACCTCAAGCCCGACTGCGAGTTCGAGGCCGGCGCCCAGGAAGTCACCGGCCTGACCCTGGAGTTCCTGGCCGACAAGCCGTCGTTCGAGGAGATCGTCGACGAATTCCTCGAATACATCGACGGCGCTGAGCTGATCATCCACAACGCCGCGTTCGACCTCGGCTTCCTCGACTACGAGCTGTCGCGTTGCGGCGAGCACTACGGCCGCATCGCCGACCGCTGCACCGTGGTCGACACCCTGCTGCTGGCGCGCGAGCGCTTCCCCGGCCAGCGCAATTCGCTGGACGCGCTGTGCAAGCGCCTGGGCGTGGACAACTCGCACCGCCAGCTGCACGGCGCGCTGCTGGACGCGCAGATCCTGGCCGACGTCTACATCGCCCTGACCTCCGGCCAGGAGGAGATCGGCTTCGCCGAGGTCGAGGCGCCGTCCACCGGCCCGGCGGTGGCCACGGTCAGCTTCGCCCCGGTGGCCGGCGAGCGCCCGCGCATCGCGGCCGCGCCGGAGGAGCTGGAAGTGCATGCGCGCCGCCTGGCACACCTGCGCAAGAAGGCCGGGCGCGCGCTTTGGGACCAGTACGAGCCGCTGCCGGAACCGGAAGCCGAGCTGCAACCGGCCTGAGCCGGTGCCTCAGTGGCAGCGCACCAGCACCGCGGTGACGTTGTCCGAACCGCCGCCGTCCAGCGCCGCCGCGACCAGGATGTCCACGCATTCCTGCGCGCTGCAGTCCTGCCAGGACAGCACCTCGGCGATACGCGCGTCGTCCACTTCCTCGGTCAGCCCGTCGCTGCACAGCAGCAGCTGCATGCCCGGGCGCAGTTCGCCGGACATGGTCGCCACCTTCAGGTGCGCCGGATCGGTCACGCCCAGGGCCTGGGTGACCGCGCTGCGCTGCGGGTGGGTGCGCGCCTCCTCGGGCGTGAGGCCGCCTTGGGCGATCAGTTCCTGCACGTAGCTGTGGTCCTGGCTGAGCTGGGCCAGGCGGCCGTCGCGCCACAGGTAGGCGCGGCTGTCGCCGATCCAGGCCACCTCGAAGCGCTCGCCCTGGACCCGCAGGACCACGGCCGTGGTGCCCATGGGCAGGGCGTCGTTGCGGCGGCGCGAGGCACGGATGATCTCCTCGTCGGCCACCCGCAGCGCCTGTGCCAGCGGCGTGCCCTGGCGCACCTCGCGCACGATCGCCTCGCGCGCCAGCGCGCTGGCGACCTCGCCGCAGGCGTGCCCGCCCATGCCATCGGCCACCAGCCACAGCCCCAGCTCGCTGTCGCCGTAGTACGTGTCCTCGTTCAGCGCCCGGCGCAGGCCGGGGTGGGTGAGGTGTCCGAATTCGATCATGAAGGCCCGGGGCGAGGCTGCGCTGGAGTAGCGTGCAATCATCCGGGCCGGCCGTGCCGCGGGCAAGGTTTGCTTGCGGGGGCGGCCCGCCGGCACGCTTGGCTTGTCCGCGCGCGCCGCGCCACGTATCATTCCCGCCCCGGCTGCGGCCGGGCCACCGGAGAGGTGGCAGAGTGGTTGAATGTACCTGACTCGAAATCAGGCAGGCGTTTATAGCGCCTCGGGGGTTCGAATCCCCCCCTCTCCGCCAGATGCAAATAAAAAGGCCCCCTCGCGGGGCCTTTTTATTTGCATCCGGTGAGGGGTGGCCTGGTTCGAACCCCTTGGTTCGACCACCCGCGAAGCGGGTGGCGCGAGGCGCGCAGCGCCTCGTCACAAACCGCGCAGCGGTTTGCACGGCGAAGCCGCCCGAAGGGCGGGCCCGCAGGCCGAGTGAATCCCCGGGCTCAGCGTGGCATGCCCGGCGAAGCCCCCGCAGGCCCCCGACGGACTCCGCTCCACGCCCGGGAGGGGCGCTGCCGGCCCGCCGGAGAAGGCTGCGGGGGAATGCCTTTCAGCCTCGGTCTCGCCGCAGGCGCTAGACTTGCGCCTTTCCAATCCCCTGGCTGTTCCCCATGTCCGAAATCCTCGTCCCCGTGTCCTTTGGCGAACTGCTGGACAAGATCGCGATCCTGCAGATCAAGTCCGAGCGCATGACCGACGAGGCCAAGCTGGCCAACGTGCGCAAGGAGCTGTCGGCGCTGGAGCAGACCTGGATGGCGCATCCGGCGGCCAACCGCGACATTGCCCAGCTGCGTGCCCGCCTGAAGGCGGTCAACGAGCGGCTGTGGGACATCGAGGACGAGATCCGGCTCAAGGAACGCGCGCAGGAGTTCGACGAGGAGTTCGTGCGCCTGGCCCGCAGCGTGTACTTCGAGAACGACGAGCGCGCACGGGTGAAGAAGGAGATCAACCTCGCGCTGGGCTCCGCCTACGTCGAGGAGAAGTCCTACCAGGACTACCGCACCGGCGCTACGCCCTGAGCCGCGTCGCCGGCCGCTGTCCCGGCCGCGGCCAGTTCCAGGCCGCGTACCCGGACCAGGTGCCGGACCATGCGCAGGCGCTCGCCATGGGGCAGGGCCACGCCGTAGCCCCGGTGCAGGCGCTCGACCTCCTCCGCGCGGCCTGAACCCAGCGCGCCCAGTTGGGCCAGCACCAGCGCTTGTTCCTGCAGTTCCAGCGGATAGGCCTCCGGCCGCTGCAGCAGCGCCTCGCCGGTGTGCAGCATGGCTTCGGCATCGCGCGCGGCCGCGGCGGCGTACAGGTCCAGCACCGCGCGCACGGCCGCCGGCTGGACGTCGCGCTGGATCCACGCCGGCGCGATCCAGACCCGTTCCAGGTCCTGCGGCGGCAGGTGGCCCAGGGTGGCCGCCGCCACCGCGGCCGCGGCGCGGGTCCAGGTGGCCAGGTCGGCGACCGGACCCTGCGACAGCCCCAGCAGCGCCTGCAGCTCGTGTTCGGCCTCGGCCAGTTCGTGCTGGCGTGCCGGCAGGGGCGTGGCGCGCGGCTGCCCGGACAGCGCCGCGGCCAGCGCGATCGCGCGCTGCCGCGCCTGCAGCACGCTGTGCCCGGGCAGGGCGGCGACGGCCTCGCTGGCCGGCGGCAGGATCCGTCCCTCCATCAGGTCCAGCACCGGCAGGCCGTTGTCGGCAAGGCGCTGCAGGGTGTCGGCACGGTCGGCGCGGAAGCGCGTCCGCGGGCCCTGCAGCGAGACCTGCGGATGGAAATCGCTGTGCGGGGCGGCGCCCAGGGCGCGGACGTAGGTTTGCAGCAGGGCGCGGCCGCCCAGTTCGCGCACGGCCAGGGCGGCATCGCCATCCAGCCCGACCCGCGCGGTCTCCCGGGCCAGTTCGCCGGTGACCCGCAGGCGCGCCGCGTCGGCCGCCGGGCAGGTGCTGCGGCAGGCGACCACCACCAGGTCGTTGTCCTGGGCCAGGTACAGGCGCGCGTCGGCGAAGTTCTCCAGCAGCGCGGCCAGGATCGAAGCCAGCAGCGCATCGTCGATTTCGTAGCTCTGCAGCCACTGCACCAGCAACCCGTCCTCGGCCAGGTGGCCGTGCAGGAAGCGGTAGAACTCGGTGGTGAAAAGGCCGGCCACGCCGCTGACCCAGGGGTTTGAGGGCTCGGACACGATCACGTCGTAGCGGCGCCGGCCGCTGGCGTAGAACCGGCGTGCGTCGTCGAAATGCACCTGCGAACGCGGATCCTGCAGCGCCCGCGCGATCCGCCGCGCGAACAGCTGCGCGCCGGCGCGGTGCACCAGTGGCTCGATCTCCACCGTCTCCACCCGCTGCACCCGGTCGCTGCCCAGCAGGGTATGCGTGGACAGGCCCAGGCCCCAGCCGATCACCCCGACCTGGCGCGGCTGCGGATGCAGCGCCAGCGGCAGCGCGCCCAGGCTCACCATGGTCAGCTCGTCGCCGCCGGGCGGGCGCTCCAGGTCCTGTGCCATGGCACCGTCGGACTTGCCATTGGTCAGCAGCGAGAGGGTCCCGTACGTGCCGGAGCGGACCACGCCGATGCTGGCGGTCTTGCCGTCGCGCAGGAACGGCACCTCCAGCGAAGCGTCCAGCCGCGCGTGGCCGGTGCGGAACGCGCCGGAGAGCTGGGTGCGTGGATCCGCCCGGCCCCACACCAGGGCCAGCAGCAGCGCCGCCACGGCGCTTCCCGACAGCGCGGCCAGCCGCGCCGGCTGCAGTTCGCCGCGCGCATGCGCCAGCAACCAGAAACCGATGGCGATGTCGCCCACCGCGGCCAGCACCAGGCCCAGGCGCACGCCCAGCAATGGCACCAGCACGTGGGTCATCAGCAGCACGCCGGCAATCGCGCCGACGGTATTGGCCGCGTACAACCGTCCGATCGATGCCTCGCCACCGCCGGCGCGCAGCAGGCCCAGGGTGAACAGCGGCAGGGTGGTGCCGGCGAAGAACGCGGCCGGCAGCATCACCGCCATCGCCACCCCGGCGCTGCCGAGCAGGAACAGGCGGTAGCCGCCGTCGGTGCGCGATAGCGATTGCACCAGCGCCGCGGCCCAGTCGAAGGACTGCGCGAACGCCAGCAACGACAGCAACGCCGCCACGCCCATCGCGACCTGGGCGATCGCCGCGGTGCGCAGCGGATCGTCCAGGCGGCCGCCGCGACGATGGACCCAGGCGCCACCGCCGGCCAGGCCCAGCAGGAACGCGGCCAGCATCAGCTCGAAGCTGTGCACGGTGGTGCCCAGGGCCTGGTTGAGCAGGCGGATCCAGCCGATCTCGTAGACGAACGAGCAGGCACCCGACAGCAGCCCGGCCCACAGCACCGCGCGCAGCAGCGGGCTGTGCCGCGCGGACGCGCCATCGGGCGCTGAGGCCGCTGTTGCCCGCGTTGCAGCCACGCCGTCGCCGCGTGCCAGCCACGCCGCCACCGCCGCGACCAGCAGGTTGGCAAGGCCGGCCGCCGCCAGCGCCCCGGGCATGCCCAGCCGTGGCAGCAGCAGGAAGGTCGCGGCCAGCGCACCGGCGGCCGCGCCCAGGCTGTTGGCGAAGTACAGCCCGCCCAGCACGCGCGCGTCCTGGCCCTGGCGGGCGCGGATCCAGCCGGCGCTCAGCAGCGGGAAGGTCGCCCCCAGCAGGATGCAGGCCGGCAGGATCAACAGGGCCGCGCTAAGCCACGGATACAGCTGTGCGGCCAGGCCGTCGCCCAGGGCGGCGAGCACGCCCTCCGACAGCCGGGTATAGCCAACGAACACCGGGTGGAAGGCCAGCCCCAGCACGCCGATCGCGGCCTCGGCCGCCGCATAGGCCAGCACCAGCCGGCGCCAGCGCAGGCCCAGCCGCGCCGCGCCCCAGGCGCCCAGGGCCATGCCGCCCATGAAGATCGCCAGCACCAGGCTTTGCGCGTACGCCGCATGTCCCAGCACCAGGCCCAGGTAATGCGACCACAGCGACTGGTAGACCAGCCCGGCGAAGCCGGAAACCACGAACAGGCCCAGCACCGCGGCGGCGGGCAGGACGGGGGCCGGCAACCTTGCGTCGTCGGCCCGGCGCATCAGGTCCGGATCTGGGCGTCAGCGGCCATGGTCGGCACGGTAGCGCTCGAAGGCCTCGATGGCATCCTGCACGGTGACCAGTTCCATCACGCCTTCGTGCTCGATCTTGGTGCCCCATTTGAGGGCCGCGGCGGGCTTGCCGAGGTACTTGCGCGCCGCGTCGTCGTAACGGTCCACGCAGTAGCGGCGGTCCGAGTAGGGGCCACTGCGCGCCGGGTTGCTGGCCGCATGCAGGCCCAGCACCTTCGTGCCCATGGCGTTGGCGATGTGCATCGGCCCGGAGTCCGGTGTGACCAGCAGGTCGGCGCGCGCCAGCAGGGCCGGCAGCTGCTTGAGGGTGTCCTTGCCGACCAGGTCCAGCACCGGGGCGCGCATGGCCGCGACGATGGCATCGGCGGTGCTGCGCTCCAGCCCGCTGCGGCCGCCGCACAGCACCACCCGCCAGCCGCGCGCGGCGGCGTGGTCGGCCAGGGCGGCGTAGCGGTCCGGGTACCAGTTGCGGCGCTGGTGGCTGGAGCAGGGCGAGATCATCAGCACCGGGGCGCCATCGTCCGGCCATTGCGCCGCGGCCCATTCATGCGCCTCGGCCGGCACCGGCAGGTTCCACTCGACCTTGTCCTGGACCAGGCCCAGCGGCTCGCAGAAGCTGCCGATGGCGTCCAGCACGTGGATGCCCGGGCGGTCCGGGATGCGCTCGTTGATGAACAGGCCGTGCAGGTCCTTGGAGCGGGAACGGTCGTAGCCGACCCGGCGCCGCGCCGGCACGAAGGCCGACAGCACGTTGGCGCGCGCCGCCACCTGCAGCTGCAGCAACACGTCGAACCGCTCCGCCGGCAGCTGCCGGCGCAAGGCGCGCATCCCGGCCAGGCCGCTGCGCTTGTCGTAGACGTGGAAGGTGACGTCCTCCAGCCCTTCCAGCAGGCGCCGGCCGCCCGGATCGATGATCCAGTGCAGGTGGAGGCCCGGCCAGGCGCGCTGCAGCGTCCGTACCAGCGGGACCACGTGGGTGACGTCGCCCAGGGCGGACAGGCGCAGCAGGCAGATCGAGGGGCGCATCGGTCTCGGGGTGTTGTTAGACTCGCGAGGATGGTCGCGTTCGACGCAAACGAAGCCTTGTCGCCCTACCGCGCCGGCAGCGGTTACGGCGCCATTCTGTTCGACCGCGAACGGCTGCGGCAAGCCGGGCCGGAACTGTTCTCGCCCGCGGCCTGGGGCGAACGCGCGCGTCCGGTGGGTTCCGGCGGCCGCGGCGGCGCCTGGTTCGTGGACGCGCCGTTCGGCCCGTCGGTGCTGCGCCACTACCTGCGCGGCGGCCTGGCCGCCGCGGTCAGCCGCGACCGCTACGTGTGGCGCGGCGCCGCCCGTACCCGCAGCTTCGCCGAGTTCCGGTTGATGCGCGAACTGCTCAAGCGCGGCCTGCCGGTGCCGCGCCCGCTGGCCGCCTCGTACCTGCGCCAGGGGGCGTTCTACCGCGCCGCGATCCTGCTGGAGCGGCTGGAGGGCGTGCGCTCGCTGGCCGACCGCGCCCAGGTGGCCGGCAGCGGCGCGCCGTGGGAGGAGACCGGGCGCCTGATCGCGCGCTTCCACCGCGAGGGCCTGGAGCACGCCGACCTCAACGCGCACAACATCCTTTTCGACGGCAACGGCCGCGGCTGGTTGATCGACTTCGACCGCGGGCGCATGCGCATCCCCGCCACCGGCTGGCGCGAGGCCAACCTGCGCCGGCTGCTGCGCTCGCTGCTGAAGCTGCGCGGCCAGCGCAGCGTGGAGGAGGTGGAGAAGGACTTCTCGCGCCTGCGCCGCGCCTACGAGCTGTCCTGGAACCGGGGCTGCTGAGATGGCCGCCTGGGCGCTGCGGCTGCACGGCGTGGGCAATGCCTCGGCGGTGGCGCTGGGCTCGCCCATGGCCACGCTCGAGCGCGACGGCCGTCCCTGGCTGACCATCGATTGTGGCGCCGAGGGCCTGACCGCGTTCGAGCAGCACTACGGCGGCCATCCGGACGCGTTGTTCGTCACCCACGTCCACCTGGACCACGTGGCCGGCTTCGAGCGCCTGTTCGTTTCCGCCTATTTCGATCCGGCGCGGCGCGGCCGCATCCGCGTGTACGTGCCGGCGCCGGTGGTGCCGCTGCTGCACCGGCGCATCGGCGACTACCCCAACGTCCTGGCCGAGGGCGGCGCCAACTTCTGGGATGCGTTCCAGCTGGTGCCGGTGGGCGATGCCTTCTGGCACGAGGGCGTGCGCCTGGAGGTGTTCCCGGTGCGCCACCACTGGCCCGAGACCGCCTTCGGCCTGCGCCTGCGCGGCAGCCTGGTGTGGAGCGGCGATACCCGTCCGATCCCGGAGACGCTGGCGCGCTACGCCGATGCCGGCGAGCTGGTGGCCCATGACTGCGGCCTGGTCGGCAATCCCTCGCACACCGGGATCGAGGACCTGGAACGCGAGTATCCGGCCGAGCTGCGCCAGCGCATGGTGCTTTACCACTACGCCAGCCCCGCCGACGGCGAGGCGCTGGCCGCCCGCGGCTATGCCGTGGGCCGCCCCGGCCAGGTGCTGGCCCTGGCCGAGCCCACCGCGCCGGTGGCGGAGGCCTCATGAGCGCGGTGCAGGCCCGCGCGCCGCTGCCCCGGGACCGGCTCGGGCGGCCGTTGCGCGACCTGCGCCTGTCGGTGATCGACGCCTGCAACTTCCGCTGCGGCTACTGCATGCCGGCCGAGCGCGTGCCCGACGACCACGGCACCCATGCCGCCGACCGGCTGTCCTTCGACCAGATCGAGACCCTGGTGCGCGGCTTCGTCCAGGTGGGCGTGCGCAAGTTGCGCCTGACCGGGGGCGAGCCGCTGCTGCGCCGGAACCTGCCCGGGCTGGTCGCGCGCCTGGCGCGCATCCCCGGGATCGAGGACCTGGCCCTGACCACCAATGGCGCGCTGCTGGCGGCGCAGGCGCGCGCGCTGCGCGAGGCGGGCCTGCGCCGGCTGACGGTGAGCCTGGATGCGCTGGATCCGGACGTGTTCCGGGCCATGTCCGGGCAACGCGGCGAGGTCGGCGCGGTGCTGGAAGGCATCGCCGCCGCCGAAGCGGCCGGGTTCGACCGGATCAAGCTCAACTGCGTGGTCCTGCGCGGGGTCAACGAGGACCAGGTGCTGCCGCTGCTGGAGCGCTTCCGCGGCAGCGGCCACGTGGTGCGCTTCATCGAGTACATGGACGTGGGCACCTGCAACGGCTGGGACCCGGTCCAGGTGGTGCGCGCCGAGGAACTGCGCGCGCGCATCGCCGCGCGCTGGCCGCTGCGCCCGCTGGCCGCCAGCTACGCCGGCGAGGTGGCGCGGCGCTACGCCTTCGCCGACGGTGGTGGCGAGGTCGGCTTCATCAGCTCGGTCAGCGCGCCGTTCTGCGGCGACTGCCACCGCGCCCGCGTTTCCGCCGATGGCCACCTCTACACCTGCCTGTTCGCAGACCGCGGCCACGACCTCAGGCCGGCGCTGGCCGGCGGCGGGCAGGGCGTGGCCGAAGCGGTGGCGCGGCTGTGGTCGGCGCGCGAGGACCGCTACAGCGAAATCCGCGGCCAGGCGCCGGCGCGCCGGCCCATCGAGATGTACCTGATCGGAGGTTGAGTGGCCACACGCACGTCTTCCCGCCGCGCGCCCGCCGCGCTGACCCATGTCGATGCCGAAGGCCGACCGGCCATGGTCGACGTATCCGCCAAGGACGTGACCGCGCGCAGCGCCACCGCGCAGTGCAGGGTCGCGTTCCCGGCGACGGTGGCGGCGCAGCTGCGCGCCAGCGGCATGCGCTCCAGCAAGGGCGGGATCATCGACACCGCGGTGATCGCCGGCACCATGGCCGCCAAGCGCACCCACGAGCTGATCCCGTTCTGCCATGCACTGCCGCTGGAAGGCGTGCGCATCGCCATCGACTGGCACGGCGAACGCGAGCTGCGGATCGAGTGCACCGCGCGCACGACCGCGCGCACCGGGGTGGAGATGGAGGCGCTGACCGGCGCCACCGTGGCCGCGCTGACGGTCTACGACATGACCAAGGCGTTGTCGCATGCCATCGTGCTGGGCCCGGCGAAGCTGCTGGGCAAGCGCGGCGGCAAGCGCGACTTCGGGCAGGTGGGATGATGGCGAGGGTGGCGCTGCTGTACTTCGCTTCGCTGCGCGACGCGGCTGGCTGCGAGCGCGAGGAAGTCGAGACCGCCGCGGCGGACCTGGCGGCGCTGTACGCCGAGGTCGCGGCCCGCCACGGCCTGCGCTGGCCGCGCGAACGCCTGCGGGTGGCGATGGACGGCTCGTTCGCCGCCTGGTCCGATCCGCCGCGCGAGGGCAGCGAGGTGGTGTTCATCCCGCCGGTATCGGGAGGCTGAGATGGGCGATCCGCGTACCCCGCTGGCCCGCTTCGAACTGGCCGATGCCCCGTTCGACATCGCCCCGCTGCGCGAGGGCCTGCTGCGCGACGAGGCCGGCGCCTATGCCAGCTTCGAGGGCTGGATCCGCAACCACAACGACGGCCGCCCGGTCGGCGGCCTGTATTACGAGGCCTACGCCGCGCTGGCGCTGGAGGAGGGGCGGCGCATCGTCGAGGAAGCCGTGGCGCGCTTCGCCGTCGCCGGCGTGCACTGCGTGCACCGGGTCGGCGAGCTGCCGGTGGGCGGGCTGGCGGTGTGGGTGGGGGCCAGCGCCGCGCACCGCGACGCCGCCTTCGATGCCTGCCGCTACGTCATCGACCAGGTCAAGGCGCGGGTGCCGATCTGGAAACACGAGCGCTATACCGACGGCCCGGCACAATGGCTGCACCCGGACGGACCCGGCAGCCCGCCGCAGCCGTCCTGACGGGCAACCGGAGACCTTCCCATGGCGATCGCATTCCCCCTGCGCCTGGCCGCCCCCCTGTTCGCCATCGCCGCCGTCGCCGGCAGCGCCGTCGCCGGCACCCCGGAACTGCCGGCGCCGCTTGGCACCCTGCTGGTCGGCAACAAGGCCGCCAACACCCTGTGGCGGCTGTCGCTGGCCGACGGCCAGCGCCTGGGCGAGGCCCCGACCGCGCCGGCGCCGCACGAGATCGTGGTCAGCCGCGACGGCCGCATCGCCGTGGTCAGCGAGTACGGCCACCGCGAGCCTGGCCATACCCTGGGCGTGTACGACGCCCACGCCGGCCAGCTGCTGCGCCGGATCGACCTGGGGGCCAACACCCGCCCGCACGGGATGCGCTTCACCCACGACGGCGGGCACCTGCTGGTCACCACCGAGGGCAGCGACGCACTGCTGCAGGTCCGCCTGGACGGCCGCATCGAGCGCGTGTTCGACATCGGCCCCGGCAAGGGACACATGCTGGCGCTGTCGCCGGACGGCCGCCACGCCTATGTCGCCAAGGTCGAGGCCGGGACCGTGGCCCGGGTCGAGCTGGCCACCGGCGAAGTGCTGGAGAAGCCGGCCGGCGATGGCGCCGAAGGCATCGCCGTGGCCCGCGACGGTTCGGTGTGGGTGAGCAACCGCGAGGCCGATACCGTCACCGTGCACGATCCGGAAACGCTGGACGTGATCGCCACCCTGGACAGCCCCGGCTTCCCGATCCGGGTCGGCTTCAGCGCCGACGGCCAGCATGCGCTGGTGACCAACGCCCGCGCCGCGACCCTGGGCGTGTTCTCGGTGTTGCAGCGCCGGCCGCTGGCGGTGGTGGCGCTGGCCGAGCCGGGCGCCGAGTACCGCCAGACCATGCTTGGCCGCGCGGCCCTGCCGATTGGCGCCGTCGCCGACCCGGATGGCCGCCGCGTCTACGTCGCCATCAGCGGCGGCAACCAGGTCGCGGTGGTCGATACCGCGCGCTGGAAGGTGGTGGAGCGCTGGTCCACCGGCGACGAGCCGGATGCCTTGGCCATCGTGCCGCCGGCGCCGGCCGCCGCACCCGCGCACGCGGCGCCCTGAGCCGCGCCCCGCGCCAGGCCCTTGCGTTCGCGCGGCGTCCCCCGCGAACGCCGGGACCATGGCCCGCGCGTTCCTGAACCGCCATTGGCGCCGCGCCGCGGCGATGGGCTAGAATGCGCGCCTCACCGGGCCGCGCGCTGCGCGGCCCGCGTCTATGGTGGCCCCGTCGGCCCCTCGCGACGCTAGGTCGAAAACCCCGCCAGGGCCGGAAGGCAGCAACGGTATCGATCGACGCGGGCGCCGAGGCAAGCCGGCGGGGCCGCCACCCTTCCGGGGCCCTGGAAAGCTGCGAAACGGCCCCTGGCATCGCGCGCGGTGGCGAGCGTCCTGGCCGCCTCGGCCACGGGATCGCACCGGGGCGCGCGCCTCAGTGCTCCACCACCCGGCACTGCCCGTAGGCGTTGAACTCCAGCCGCGTGCCGCCTTCGAGCACGAAGGTGTCGTCGGTGATGCGGCGGTGGTAGGCGCCGGTACGCGGATCCAGGGTCTCCACGCGGCGGTAGACGCCATGGCTCTGGCGGTCGACCGAGGCGTACTCGAGCGTCCACGCATGCGGCTGCCATCGGCAGCTCCAGGCCACGCGCTGGCGGCGGTCGCCGGCGCGACGCCCGCACAGCGGCGGCGAGAATGCGGTGCCATCCCACTCCTGCCAGACCCCGTCGCCGACGCGCATGCGCTCCGGCGGCTCGCCTTCGACCACGCATTCGAGCACCTGCGCCGCTGTGGCTGCCGGCACCTGCACCGCGGGCACCAGGGCGATGCCGGCGGCCATCGCGCGGCAGGCCTGGCGGGCAAGCCGGGCCATGCGCCCGCGGGTGCCTCGCGTTCCCTGGCGGCTGGTGGTCATTCCGGGCTCCGTGGCGGTCGCGGGAAGGCCACAGCATAGGGCCGCAGCGGTGGCGGAAGAGGGCGGCCAGCCAATGGCGGGGCGGCCGGTTGGAACCGGGGGCGCTGGGTGACGCGCTACTCCGCCACCTTCACCACCAGCTTGCCGAGGTTGCGTCCCTGCAGCAGGCCCGCCAGCGCCGCCGGGGCTTGCTCCAGGCCGTCGACCACGTCCTCCACCAGCACGATGCGGCCCTCGCCGACCCACGGCTCCATGTCGCGCCGGAACGCGGCGAAGCGGCTGGCGTAGTGGTCGAGGATGATGAAACCCTGCATGCGCACGCGCTTGGATAGCAGGGTGGCCAGCAGGGCGGGGCGCCGGTCGCGTCCGGCCGCAGGGCCATCCTGGTTGTAGTGGGCGATGAAGCCGCACAGCGGGATGCGCGCATGCGGGTTCAGCAGCGGCAGCACCGCATCCAGCACGGCGCCGCCGACGTTCTCGAAGTACACGTCGATGCCGTCCGCGCAGGCGGCCGCCAGGCGGGTGCGGAAGTCCGGTGCGCGATGGTCGATGCACGCGTCGAAGCCGAGCACCTCCACCGCATGCCGGCACTTGTCCGCGCCGCCGGCGATGCCGACCACGCGCGCGCCATGCAGGCGCGCCAGCTGCCCGGCCACCGCGCCGACCGCACCGGTGGCCGCGGCCACGACCACGGTTTCGCCGGCCCGCGGCTGGCCGATGTCGAGCAGCCCCACGTAGGCGGTGAATCCCGGCATGCCCAGGCCGCCCAGCGCCAGCGAGGGGCACGCCAGACCATCCACCGGGACCAGGTCGCTGCCGTCGGACAGCGCGTAGTCCTGCCAGCCGGCGTTGGCCTGCACCAGCGCACCGGACTGGAAACCCGGGTGGCGCGAGGCCACCACCCGGCTGATCGTGCCGCCGGGCATGGTGCCGCCCAGCGGCACCGGTGGCGCATAGCCGGGGCCCGCCTGGTCCATCAGGTTGCGCATGTAGGGATCGATCGACAGGAACAGCGTGCGCAGCAGCACCTGGCCCTCGCCGGGTCCGGGAACGGGCGCGGTTTCCAGGCGGAAGTCGTCCTCGGTTGGCAGGCCGCGCGGATGGGCGGCCAGGACGAGGCGGCGATTGCGGAGGGGAGCTTCCACGGTTGGCCTCCTCAGTGTCCGGGCGCGACCGCGACCGGCGAACCGCCGCGCGGCCCGAACTTCAGCGTGAGCGCCGCGCCCAGCGACATCGCCACCAGCGCGAACAGCGGCCCGCCCAGCGCGCCGATGCTGTCGACCAGGACGCCGCCACCGATGGCGCCGCTGGCGATGGCGACCTGGAACGCGGCCACCACCAGGCCGTTGGCGGCCTCGGCCTGGTCCGGCGCGGCACGCATGATCCAGACCTGGAACGCGACCGGGAACGCGGCGAACGCGAAGCCCCACAGGACGATCGCCACCGAAGTCAGCGCGGCCCAGTGTCCGGCCACCAGCATCGCCGCCGCCAGCACCGCGATCGAGGCGCTGCCCAGGACCACCGCCATGCGCTCGCTGCGCCCGGCCACGTGGCCGCCGGCGAGGTTGCCGAAGAAGCCCGCGATGCCGTAACCCAGCAGCACCGCCGAGATCGCGCCGATCGGCAGGCCGGCGACGTTTTCCATCAGCGGCCGCACGTAGGTGAAGCCGGCGAAGTGCCCGGAGATCACCAGCAGCACCGCCAGCAGCACCGCGCGCACCGGCGGGCGCCCGAGCAGCCGGACCAGGGTGTGCAGGTCGGCGGTACCGCGCGCCGGCAGCTTCGGCAGGGTGAGCCACTGCGTGGCCAGGGTCACCAGGCCGAGCACGCCGGCGGCGATGAACGCGCTGCGCCAGCCCCAGGTATCGCCCATCCACGCGCCAACCGGCGCGGCGCACACGGTGGCCAGCGACACGCCCGACAGCACCAGCGCCATCGCCCGCGCGAACCACGCTGCGAGATGCGCGAGCCGTGGGCGCTGGCGTTCCCCGCCCAGCGCGATGCGCGCTTCCACTTCGTCGCCCGCGGCGAGGCCTGGCTGTGGACGCCGCACATGGAATGGAAGCACCTGCGGGCCGGGGACGCGGTGCTGCTGCCGCGCGGAAGCATGCACGTGCTGGCCAGCGCGCCGGACGTCCCGGCCATCGAGATCCATGCGCTGGCGCGCCAGCCGGTCGCCGACAACCTCTACCTGCTGGGCAACGGCAGCGCCGCGGCGGCCGTGTCGGGCGCCGGCGCGCAGGCCGCGCCGGAGTGCGTGATGTTCTGCGGCGCGATGCGCTTCAACCTCGACCCGCTGCATCCGCTGCTGGCGATGATGCCGGAGGTGATGCATGCCGGCGCCCTGGTCAGCCGCGATCCGGCCGTGCCGGTGCTGCTGGAGGCCATGGAACGCGAGGCCGAGGCGGACCGCATCGGCAGCTGCGGCATCCTTGCACGCCTGGCCGACGTGCTGGCCGCCAGCATCATCCGTGCCTGGGTCGAATGCGGCTGCAGTGACTCCACCGGCTGGATCGCCGCGGTACGGCGCCCGAAGCTGGGCAAGGTCATCGCCGCCATCCACGTCGATCCCGGGCGCAACTGGGACGTGCCCTCGCTGGCGGCAATCATGGGGGCCTCGCGCTCGCGTTTCGCCGGGTCCTTCACCCGCATCGTCGGCGAGACCCCGGCACGCTACGTGGCCAAGGTGAAGATGTTCCAGGCCCGCCGCTGGATCCAGCGCGAAGGCATGCGCGTGGCGGTCGCGGCCGAGCGCCTGGGCTACGACTCAGAGGCGTCCTTCAGCCGCGCGTTCAAGCGGATCATGGGCGTGCCGCCGAGCGCGCTGCGGGCCGGGAACGCCTGAGCGCCGCAGGCCCGGCGGGTGCGGCTGGCCTGCCGGAACCGCAGGCGCGCACCGCCGCGGCAGGCCGCACGCAGCCTAGGCGTGGCAGGAGGAACGTTCGGCGGCTTCGGCCCGGACGACGGCCGGCGCGGGCTGGCGGTTGGCCAGCCAGACTCCGGCCACCGCCAGCAGGCCGCCGACGGCCATCGACCAGTGCAGGTGGTCGCCCAGCGCCAGCACGCCCACCAGCACCGCCACCACCGGCACGAAGTTGGTGAACACCGAGGCACGCGTCGGGCCCACCGCGCGCACGCCGTCGGCAAACCAGATGAAGGCCAGCGCGGTCGCCAGCCAGGCCATGTGCAGTACCGACAGCCACACCCCGGCCGGGTAGTGCAGCACGCGCTGGGGATTGCCGCCCAGCGCCAGTGGCACCGCCAGCAGCGCCGCACCCGCCAGCACCGACCAGGCGGTGGCCACCAGCGCGCTCAGGCCCACCGTGGCGATCCGCCGGCTCATGAACACATGCGCCGACCAGGCCAGCATGCAGCCCAGCGCGAACAGCTCGCCGCGGCCGACGGTGGTGGCCACGTCCTGCAGGTTGCCGCGGGTGAGGACCACCGCCGTGCCCAGCAGCGCAGCACGATCCCGGTCCAGCGCGAGGCGCTGGTGGCGGTGCCGAGCAGCACGATCGACGCCAGTTCCACCATCACCGGGCTGCCGGCGGTGATCAGCGCCGCGCGGGTGCCGGAAATGCTCTGCACGCTGGCCAGGAAGAACAGGGTGTAGGCGACCACGCCGGGGATGGCCAGGGCCAGGACCAGCGGCAGCTGCGCCCGGGTGATCCGCAGCGACTGCCCGCGCAGCACCGCGATCCCGGCCAGGGTCAGGCCGGCGAACAGGAAGCGCAGGAAGGCCACGCCCAGCGGATCGGCGTGCTGGGCGGTGTAGTGGCCGACATGGAAGGTCACCGCCCAGATCGCGGTGGCGCCCAGCATGCGCAGGTAGGTGCCGGCCAGGCTCCGGCCCGGCGGCGGGGTGGGCAGCGCGTTCATGCCGCCTTCCCTCCCGCGGCCCGGGTGATGTCCTGGGCCACGACCACCGGGACGACGTGGCCGTGCGCGGCGTCCATGGCGGCGATGATGTTGGCCAGGCTGCGGCGGCGGTCGGGAAACCCGATGGGCAGCTGGCCGTCGAAATACGCGTTCTGCACGTCGATCACGGGCAGGGCGCGGCGGATGGAATGCATGGCGGACCTCGCAGGGGGAAGCAGGGGAGGCATCTTCCTGTCCGCCCGGGAAGCCCGACATTGGCCTTTGCGACAGCGGGCAATGGAATCGGGCCAATCTCCGCAAGCCGGCGGTATGGCGTGCCGGCGCGTGCCGGCGGGCTGCGCCCGGCGCGGCCCGCGCACGATGGCAGCGATGTGCCGCGTCAGGCCGCGCGCCCGGCCGATTGCCGGAATGCCCGCCGGTACGCCGAGGGCGACATGCCCACGTCCTCGGCAAAGCGCTGGCGCAGCGACAGCGAGGTGCCGAAGCCGGCGGCCTCGGCGACCTGGTCGATGGCCAGGTCGGTGGTTTCCAGCAGGCGCTGCGCCAGGCGCAGGCGTTCGGTCGCGATCCAGCGCTGGGCCGAAGTACCCACCGCCTCGCGGAAGCGGCGGGTGAAGTTGCGCCGGCTCATCAGCGCCATGCCGGCAAGGGTGTCGATCGACAGTGGCTGGTCCAGGTGGTCGCGCGCCCATTCGACCACCGTGGCGAGGCGGTCGTCGGACACGCGCTCGGGCACCGGCTGCTCGATGTATTGCGCCTGCCCGCCGTCGCGGTGTGGCGGCGTGACCAGCCGGCGCGCCACCCGGTTGGCTACCTCCGCGCCGTAGCGCCGGCGCACCAGGTGCAGGCAGCAGTCGATCGCGGCGACGGTGCCGGCCGAGGTGACGACGCGGCCGGTATCCACGTACAGCACGTCGGGCCGGAAGCAGGAGGTGGGGAAGCGCTGGCAGAAGCGCTCGCGCCAGGCCCAGTGGGTGGTGGCCGGCAGCCCGTCCAGCAGGCCCGCATCACCCAGCACGAACGCGCCCACGCAGAAACCGACGATGGTCGCCCCGCGCGCATGCGCGGCCGCCAGCGCCGAGGTGACCGCCTCCGGCGCCGGGACCTCAGGCGTGCCCCAGGAGGGGACGATGACGATGTCGGCGGTTTCCAGCGCCTCCAGCCCGTGCGCCACCTCGACGGGCAGGCCATCGGCCGTGGCCACCGGACCGGGCTGTTGCGCGCAGACCACCACCTCGTGGCGCGGCAGGCCGGCATCGCGGCGGTCGCGCCCGAACACCAGGCTGGGCACGGACAGGTGGAAGAGGCTGATGCCTTCGGAGGCAAGGACGGCGATGCGCGGCATGGGGAGGCGGCCTGGTTGGCCCGATCGATGCTATGGCCGGGCATCCGGGCCAACAAGCGCCGGCCGGGCCACGCGGCGCTGGAAACGGGCCAGGACCGTGCCGCCCGGCCGCATCATCGCCGGCACCGCCGCCGGTCGATATCCGGTCCGCTGGCTCGTCGTGCGGGCAGTCCCATGGAGGCAACGCGATGAAATACCTTGGCCTGGCCTATTACTCCCCCGAAGCCTTCGCCGCGATGGCGCCGGAGGCCGTCGCCGCACTCGTCGGCCAATGCCCGGAGCTGGACCGGAAGATGCAGGCCACCGGCAGGATGCGCCTTTCGGCCTCGCTGGCCGAGCCGCCGGCGCGCAAGACCCTGCGCCCGCGCGGCGGCAGGACGAGCATCAGCGACGGCCCGTACGCCGAGTCCAAGGAAGTGGTGGGCGGCCTGTTCGTGATCGTGGCCGACAGCGAGGAGGAGGCGCTGCGGATCGCCGCGATGCACCCGGCCGCGGTGCTGGGCGAAGAAGCCGGGTGGGCGGTGGAGCTGGTGCCGCTGGAGTTCTGCCAGGCCAGCTGAGCAGGAGAAGCTCGCATCGCCGTGGGCAAGGCGCTGGCGCGTAGCCCGGCTGAGCGAAGCGCGCCCGGGGAGCAGGCGCGTTGGCGGCACCCCGTACTTGTCGCCGTGGCGCGACCCAGGTCATGCCACTACCGGCGTGGGCGACGGAAGTGTTCCGAAGGCGTTCTCGCCGCGTCTGCGCAGTTCGCTCCATGCCTGGGAGGCTTCGGTGACGGGGAATGGGGGCAATCGGCCTGTGCGGCCTCGCCGCCTGGTGATGGCTTCGCCGGTGCTCCATCCGTGCGAGCAGGAGCCTGCCGATCCTTCAGGTTTTCCGGTGTCCCGGTGCCTCGGGTGGTTCGAGTCAGGATCCCTCTCTCCGCCAGCGCGAGGAGGGATTGCGAGCCGCTGCGCGCCTCGCGCCACCTGCTACGCGGGTGGTCGAACCGTGAGGGGTTTGAACCAGCCCATCTCTCCGCCAGACACGAAAAAGGCCCCCTTGCGGGGGCCTTCGCTTTTCGTATCTGGCGGAGAGAGGGGGATTCGAACCCCCGAGGCGGTGTTTAGCCGCCTACACACTTTCCAGGCGTGCTCCTTCAACCACTCGGACACCTCTCCGGAACCTGCCGGGCCGTCGCAACGGCCAGCAGGGCCGGGGATTCTAGCGCCCGCGCGGCCTTGCCACAAGCGCGGGGCGGCCGGCGCGGCGGGCATGGCACAATGCCGGTCCTGCCGGAAACCCGGCCGAACGTGGTCTGCCGATGTCCTACCTGGTCCTCGCCCGCAAGTGGCGCCCGAAGCGGTTCTCCGAGCTGGTCGGGCAGGAACACGTCGTCCGCGCCCTGGGCAACGCCCTGGACAGCGGGCGGGTGCACCATGCCTTCCTGTTCACCGGCACCCGCGGCGTGGGCAAGACCACCATCGCCCGCATCTTCGCCAAGTCGCTCAACTGCGAGAAGGGCACCAGCGCCGAGCCCTGCGGCCAGTGCGCCGCCTGCCAGGACATCGACGCCGGGCGCTACATCGACCTGCTGGAGATCGACGCGGCCTCCAACACCGGCGTGGACGACGTCCGCGAGGTGATCGAGAACGCGCAGTACATGCCCTCGCGCGGGCAGTACAAGGTGTACCTGATCGACGAGGTGCACATGCTCTCCAAGGCGGCGTTCAACGCGCTGCTGAAGACCCTGGAGGAGCCGCCGGGGCACGTGAAGTTCCTGCTGGCCACCACCGACCCGCAGAAGCTGCCGGTCACGGTGCTGTCGCGTTGCCTGCAGTTCAACCTCAAGCGGCTGGACGAGGGCCAGATCGAAGGCCAGATGACGAAGATCCTGGCCGCCGAGGGCATCGAGGCCGACGCCGGGGCGATCCGCCAGCTGGCGCGCGCGGCCGACGGCAGCCTGCGCGACGGCCTGTCGCTGCTGGACCAGGCCATCGCCTACGCCGGCGGCGCGCTGCGCGAGGATGCAGTGCGGGCCATGCTCGGCAGCGTCGACCGCACCCAGGTGGCGGCGCTGCTGGATGCGCTGGCCGACGGCAACGGAGAGGCCCTGCTGGCCACGGTCGAGCGCCTGGCCGGGTTCGCCCCTGACTGGGGCAACGTGCTGGAGGCGCTGGCCGAGGCGCTGCACCGGATCCAGGTGCGGCAGCTGGTGCCGGGCGCGCGGCGCGAGGACGAGGGCATCGACGTGGACGCCTACGCCGGCCGGGTGCGGCCGGAGGTGGTGCAGATCTGGTACCAGATGGCGATCAACGGCCGCCGCGACCTGGACCTGGCCCCGGCGCCGCGGGTCGGCTTCGAGATGAGCGTGCTGCGCATGCTGGCGTTCCGGCCCGAGGCCGATGCCGGGGCGCCGCCGCCGGGCGCCGGCGCGGACAGCGGGGCCGCCGCTTCCGGTGGCGGCCAGCGCGTGCCGGCGGCGGGTGCCGCCGCGGCGGCTCCGGCCGCGCCGGCGCCGGAAGCGGCCACGGCCGTGGCCGCGTCGCCGGTGCGGGCCGCGCCACGGGCCGAGCCCGTGTCAGCGCCGTCCGCGGATCCTTCCGACACGCCGCCGTGGGAGGTGCCCGCGGCGGCCGCGCCGCCGCGTCCGCAGCCGCCGGCGCGCGAAGTGCCGCCGATGGCGCCGCCATCCTGGCCCGCCGCGCAGGACGAAGCCCCGGCCATGCCGGCGCGCGCGCCCACCGGCAGTGCGCCTCCGGCCGCGGCCGAAGCGCTGCAGCCGGGCATCGTGATGAAGCCGGGTGCGCCGGTGCCGCAGCGCGAGCCGACGCCGGAGCCGGTCGTGCCCGCTGCTCCCGCCACCGCGGCCACGGCGCCCGCCGCTACCGATGGCGCGGTGATCGCCGATGCCGAGGACTGGCTGCAGCGGGTCGCCAGCTGCAAGCTCGGCGGCCTCAGCGGCCCGGCGCTGCAGCTGGCCACCAATACCGCCTTCGTCAGCCACGCCAATGGCGTGCTGACCCTGGCCCTGGACCCGGGCTTCGAATACCTGCGCAGCGAGCGTTCGGTGAACGCGCTGGCCGAGGCCCTGGCCGGGCAGCTGGGCGGGGCGCCGAAGATCGTGATCCAGACCGGTCCGGCCCCGGCCGAGACCCTGCACCAGCGGCTGGACCGCGAGCGCGGCTCGCGCCAGGCCGCGGCCGAGGAGACCTTCCTCAACGACCCGACGGTACGCCGCCTGGTCGAACAGCACGGCGCCCGCGTGGTGCCGGACTCCATCCGACCCGTAGACGAGAATTGAACCGATGCGCGGCAATATCGCCCAGCTGATGCAACAGGCGCAGAAGATGCAGGAGAACCTGCAGCGCGCCCAGGAAGAACTGGCCAAGCTCGAGGTCACCGGCAGCGCCGGCGGCGGCATGGTCAGCGTGACCCTCACCGGCGTGAAGGAATGCCGCAAGGTGCGGATCGACCCCAGCCTGATGTCCGACCCGGAGATGGTCGAGGACCTGGTGGCCGCCGCCTTCAACGACGCCTCCAACAAGGTCGACGCCGAGTCCAAGGCGAAGATGGCCGCCGCCTCGGCGGGGCTGCCGTTGCCGCCGGGGATGAAGCTGCCGTTCTGAAGAGCGTGATTCGTTATGGTCATTCGTGATTCGCAAGAGCCAACGGCAACTGCAGTGCTCGCTTGATGTCACAGGCCGCCGGCGCCGCGTCCCGGAGCGCGGCGGGACCTTCGAATCCCCAATCACGAATTACTGATCACATGCTTCTAGAGGAACTCATCGAAGCCTTCCGCGTGCTGCCGGGCGTCGGCCGCAAGAGCGCCCAGCGCATGGCCTACCACGTGCTCGAGCGTGGGCGCGAGGGCGGGAAGCGGCTGGCGGCGGTGCTGGCCGAGGCGGTGGAGCGGATCGGCCATTGCACGCAGTGCCGGGACTTCAGCGAGGACGAGCTGTGCCCGGTGTGCGCCAGCAGCGCGCGCGACCGGCAGCAGCTGTGCGTGGTCGAGACCCCGGCCGACCGCATGGCGATCGAGACCGCCACCGGCTACCGCGGGCTTTATTTCGTGCTGCAGGGGCGGCTGTCGCCGCTGGACGGGATCGGCCCGCGCGAGCTGGGGCTGGACACGCTGGCCACGCGCCTGGCCGGCGGCGAGGTGGCGGAGATGATCATCGCCACCAGCGCCACGGTCGAGGGCGAGGCCACCGCGCATTACCTGGCGCAGCTGGCGCGCCAGCACGGCGTGCGCCCCAGCCGCCTGGCCCAGGGCCTGCCGCTGGGCGGCGAGCTGGAATACGTGGACCGCGGCACGCTCTCGCACGCCTTTGGCAGCCGCTCGGAAATGCCCTGAAGCCGCAGCGGCCCCTCCCGGGCGGACAGGGACCCCGGCTGCGGTAAGCTGCCTCGCCAGGCCCAACCGCATACGGACCATGAGCGACACCATCTTCGGCAAGATCATCCGCGGCGAAATCCCGGCGACCATCGTCTACGAGGACGAGGACATCCTCGGCTTCAAGGACATCGCGCCGCAGGCGCCGGTGCACGTGCTGTTCATCCCCAAGCACGAGGCGATCCCGACCCTGGACGACGCCCGTCCCGAACACGCCCAGCTGCTGGGCAGGCTGATGCTGGCCGCGGCCGAGTACGCGCGCCGCGAGGGCCTGGCCCGGGACGGCTACCGGGTGGTGATGAACTGCCGCGAGCACGCGGGGCAGACCGTGTTCCACGTCCACCTGCACCTGCTGGCGGGCGCGCCGCTGGGCCGCTTCGGCAGCTGAGCGGCGGCAGACTTCCGCCGCGCATGCCACAAACGAAGACGCCGCCCATCGGGCGGCGTCTTCGCATTGGCCCGGGGAAGGCCGGCGCGGCTTACCACCACCAGCCCCAGGGGCCGCGGCGGTACGGGCCCCAGTACGGACCCCAGTACGGTCCCGGCGGCGGGACCACCACCTCGACCTCGCGCACTTCCGGCCACAGGTAGACCACGTCGGCGGCCAGCCTGGGCAGCTTGTAGTCGTACTCGCCGATGCGCACGGTATCGGTGCCCTCGACCTGGCCGACGAAGGTCACCTCGCGGCCCGGGGTGAACACGGCCGGATCGTAGAAGCCGGCGCGGCAGGCGACGAAGCGGCCCTGGGTGGCGTCGCTGGCGTTGCGCTGCGGGCGGCCGCTGCTGTTGAGCGGCATGGCCACCATCTGGAAGCAGGTGCGGTCCTGCTTGGGCTGGGTCTCGACGATGCGCCCGCCCCAGCGCACCGGGCTGGCGGCGGGCACGCTGCCGGCGGCCTGTTGCGGGGTGAGCTGCGGGAAGCTGCCCTGCAGCGGCTTGGGCGCGGTGGCGCACGCGGCCAGCAGCGACAGGCTGGCGGCCGCGGCAAGGATTCGGATGGTGTTGCGCAAGGTCATCTCAACCTCCGGAAGGATCAGGGGCGATGCCTCCGCAGGTCGCGGACCAGCTGGTGCATTTCCCCCTTGGGCACCGGAGCGTAGCGCGAATCGGCGAAACGTTGGCTGAGTGCAACCAGTTCCGCGCCCGATTGCGGCCGCGCCGCGGCCACCCGCTGCGCCCAGGCCAGGGCCGGTTCGTGCGTGGCGCGGCCCAGCCCCAGGCGCGCATAGCGCCGGCCCAGGCGGTGCCAGGCGCGCAGCAGCGGGTCGCGCTCGCGTTCGGCGCGCGCCAGCCACCAGGCCATCGCCGCCAGCGCCAGCGCGGCCAGCGCGGCGAACGCCAGCAGCAGCTGCGCCGGTTCCAGCCGCTGCAGGCCCAGCGGCCGCAGCAGGGCCTGCTGGCGCTGGGCATTGAAGCCCAGGACCAGGTCGTTCCAGCCGCGCCGCAGCCAGTCGGTGAGGTGGCCGACGTTGTGCAGGCGCAGCGCGCGCAGGCCGGCGCCGGCGTCCTGCATCGCGCGGCGCTGCTCCAGGGTGTCGTAGACCCGCTCGGGGGCGACCGCGGCGGTGGGGTCGACCCGGGTCCAGCCGCGGCCTTCCAGCCATACCTCGACCCAGGCGTGGGCGTCCATGCGCCGCACGATCCAGTAGTCCGCGAACGGGTTGCGGTAGCCGCCGGCGTAGCCGATCACCACCCGGGCCGGCACGCCGGCGGCGCGCATCAGGATGGCGAAGGAGGAACTGAACTGTTCGCAATAACCCTGGCGCAGTTCGAACAGGAACTGGTCGGCGGCGTCGCGTGCCGGCAGCGGCACCTCCAGGGTGTAGCCGAATTCGGCGCGGATCCAGTCCAGGGCGCGTTGCACGATCGCCGCATCGTCGTCGCCGGCTTCCGCGCGCCAGTGCCGGGCCAGTTCGCGGGTGCGCGGGTCGCGCCCGGGCGGCAGCGCCAGGGCCAGGGCGCGCACGCGCGGATGCAGCTGCAGGTCGCGCTGGCGTGCCGGCGCCGAGCGCAGGTGCCAGCGGCTCAGCGACGCCAGCGGGCGGTCGCTGGCCAGGGTGTGGTCGAAGCCCAGCTGCGCGCCGTCCGGGGCATGCAGCGGCAGGTCCAGCGCCACCAGCTGGCGGCGGTCGGTGGGTTCCATCTCCAGCTCGTACGCCCACGTATCGCCTCCGGCCGGCTGCAGCGCGGGCGGTGGCAGCAGGTCCAGGCCCGGCTCGCGGGTCCAGGCGCGGCCGTCGTAGTTCCACAGCACCGTGCCGCGCCAGTACAGCTGCTCCGGCGCCGGCGGCAGGGTGTCGAAGCGCACCCGCAGCGCCGGGGTGTCATCGGCCATGAAGTCGATCCAGGTGCCCGGCTCCATGCGATCGGCCAGGCCGGGGCGGGCGACCGCGCGCTCGGGCACGCCCCACAGCGGCGTGGCCAGGCGCGGGAACAGCCAGAACGCGGCCAGCGCCAGGGGCAGGCCGATGGCGACCAGCCGCCCCATCACCCGCAAGCGCTCGCGCAGGGGCAGCGGGGTGGCCTGGTTCTCCACGTCGGCCAGGCGCTGCAGCGCCAGCAGCGCGCTGAGCACCGCGGCCAGGCCCAGCAGCATCGACAGCGGGCCCTGGTCGAGCAGGAACGCGGCGAACGGGGCGAACAGCGAGAAGCCCAGCAGGCTGCGCGCGTCGCGCAGGTGGTGGGACTCGCCCGGCTTGATCGCCAGCATCGCCGCCAGCAGGGCGCAGCCGGTGTCGCGGCCCAGGCGTGGCCCCATCATCGCCAGCACCAGGGCAAGCATGGCCAGGGCCAGCAGCAGGCGCAGCCACGCCGGCAGGGGACGGGCCCAGGAGGCATAGGTCACCACCGCTGCGGCGCCGGCGAACCCCACCGCCAGGCCCGGCGGCAGGAGCAGCAGCAGCGGCAGCAGGGCCAGGCCGGCGGTGGCCACCGTCCAGGCGCGGGTGGAGGAGGGCAGCAGCGGGGCGTCGGCGCGGCTCATGCGGCGCCGTCCGGCAGCAGGGCCAGCGCCCGCAGGCAGGCGTGGCGGTGTTCGGGGCCCTGGCCGGGGCCGATGTCGTCCTGCGCCGGCAGGCGCAGGCGGTAGCGACGGCCTTCGCGTTCGGCCTGGTCGACCCAGGCGGCCAGGCGGCTGATCCGCGCCTCCACCGCCAGCGCCGGCAGGTCGCGCCAGTCCAGCACCAGCTCGCGGCCTTCGGCGCGTTCGAACTCGCGCACCACCAGGGCATCGCGGCGCGCGCTGTGCTTCCAGGCGATGGTGCGCGGCGGGTCGCCGGGGCGGTAGGCGCGCAGCTGGTGCGGTTCCTCGCCCAGCGGGTCGGGGCGGCCGCGGCCGAGGCTGCCGGCGCTGTCCGGCAGCGGCGGCGGGCTCGGTTCCGGGCGCGGGTAGACCAGCAGCGGCTGGCGTGGCCAGACCCGCGACCACGCCCGCACCAGGCCCAGTGGCTGGGTGGTCGACAGGCGGATGCGGCCCGGCGCCAGCCAGCCCCGGCGCCGGGTGGGCAGGGGCAGTACCAGTTCGGCCGAGCCGTTGGCCGGCACCGCGGCCCAGGCCTGGGCACCGTCGAGGTCGGCGCGCAGGCCGCGCCGCGCACGCCCGTCGCGGCTGGCCAGGGACAGGCGCAGGGCCAGCGGCTGGCCGGCCTGCACCGGTTCGGCGGAGGCCGCCTCCACCCGCAGCCCGGACAGCTGCAGATGGGTGGCGATCAGGCTGGCCAGCCCGGAGGCGCCCAGCAGCAGCGCCAGCAGCAGGGCCGGGTTGTTGTTGTAGTTGAGTGCGCCCACCAGCATCACCAGGACCAGGGCGGCGTAGAACAGGCCGAAGCCGGTGGGCAGCACGTAGACCCGGCGGCGGTCGATCAGCGCCGGCAGCGGCTCCGGCGCGCGCGGACGCTCCAGCGCGGCGGCCAGCGCCCGCATGCGCGCGCCCCAGCCCCGCAGGCGTTCCATCAGTCCACCGGCACCGCGTGCAGCACCGCCTTGGCCAAGGCCGCGCCCTGGTCGGCCTCGGCCTCGGGCACCAGGCGGTGGCCGGCGACCGGGATGAAGAGTGCCTGCACGTCCTCCGGCAGCACGTGGCCGCGCCCCAGCAGCAGGGCCCAGGCGCGCGCGGCGCGCAGCAGGGCCAGGCCGGCGCGCGGGGACAGGCCGACGCGCACGCCGGGGTGGCGGCGGCTGCGCGCCAGCAGGGCCTGGACGTAGTCGACCAGGGCCTCGCTGGCATGCACCCGGGCCGCGGCCTCGCGCAGCGCCGGGACCTCGCCTTCGCCCAGCACCGGCGCGGCCTGGGCGATCAGCTCGCGGCGGTCGGCGCCGGTGAGCAGGGCGCGCTCGGCCTCGGCGCCGGGATAGCCCAGCGAGAAGCGCAGCAGGAAACGATCCAGCTGCGAGTCGGGCAGGGGGAAGGTGCCGGACAGGTCGACCGGGTTCTGGGTGGCGATCACGAAGAACGGGTCGGGCAGGCGGTGGGTGGTGCCGTCCAGGGTAACCTGCTGCTCGGCCATCGCCTCCAGCAGCGCGCTCTGGGTGCGCGGCGGGGCGCGGTTGATCTCGTCGGCCAGCAGCACCTGGGTGAACACCGGGCCGGGATGGAACTGGAACTGGCGCGCACTGGCGTCGTATACCGATACGCCCAGCACGTCCGCCGGCAGCAGGTCGGAGGTGAACTGCACGCGCTGGAACGACAGGCCCACGGTGGCCGCCAGCGCATGCGCCAGGGTGGTCTTGCCCAGGCCCGGCAGGTCCTCGATCAGGACGTGGCCGCCGGCCAGCAGCGCCACCAGGGCCAGGCGTACCTCGTGCGCCTTGCCGAGGACCATGGCATTGACCTGTTCCTGCGCACGGGCGAGGGCGTCGGCCAGCGGGTCGGGTAGGATCAGTGACTGTCTTTCCCTGGAGTTCGCCATCGCATGCCTGCGTTACCGGATCGGCCTGGAGTGTACCGGGTATGCAGGACGGGCTAGGCGCGCGGCGCGCCTTCGTCCTGCTGTGGGCGGCGGCGTGCGTGCTGAAGCTGGTGGTGGCCGCAAGGCTGCCGCTGTTCGTGGACGAGGCCTTCTACTGGCAGGAAGGCCGCCACCTGGCCCCGGCCTATTCCGACCTGCCGGGCATGACCGCGTGGCTGGCCCGGCTCGGCACCGAGTTCGGCGGCGACCACCTGCTGGCGCTGCGCATGCCGTTCCTGCTGGTGGGCGCGTTCGTGCCGTGGTGGGTGGCGCGGATCGGCCGGCGCTGGTTCGGCGACCGCCTGGGCTGGCATGCCGGCAGCCTGGCGGTGCTGATGCCGCTGTCCGGCACGCTCGGGCTGCTGGCCCTGCCGGACGTGCCGCTGGCCCTGGCCACGGTGCTGTGCCTGCACGCCGGCACCCACCTCACCCGCCAGGTGAGCGCGCTGGCGGTGCTGGAACTGGGCATCGGCCTGGCCCTGGGCGCGCTGAGCCATTACCGCTTCGCCGGGGTGATGGTGGCCGGCGCGGCGGCCATGCTGGTCCTGCCGCAGGGCCGGCGCCTGCTGGAGGATCCGCGGGTGCTGCTGGCCCTGGCGGTGGGCCTGCTGGCGTGGGCGCCGCTGCTGATGTGGAACCTGGACCACGGCGATGCGGGCGTGCGCTTCCAGTTCGTGGACCGGCACCCGTGGGCGCTGCATGCCGGCGGCCTGGCGTTCCTGCCGGTGCAGGCGGCGATGGTCACCCCGCTGCTGCTGGCGGCGATGCTGCGCGGCGCATGGCATTGCGCGCGGCCGCTGCGCGCGCTGCGGCCGCCGTGGCGCTTCCTCGGCCTGTTCGGCGGGCTGGTGGCCGGCGGCTTCTTCCTGCTGGGGTTCTTCACCGATGCCGAGCGGGTCAGCTTCCACTGGCCGCTGCCGGCCTGGCTGGCATTGCTGCCGTTGGCGGCGCTGCTGCTGCAGGGCTGGCCGCGGCACTGGCGCCGCGCGGCCTGGGCCACGACCGCGGCCGGCGCGGTGCTGGCGTTCGCCTGGCTGCTGGCGGTGTCGATCCCGGCGGTGCGCGCGGAACTGGCCGGCAGCAAGCACTATCCGCGCAACTTCGCCGGCTGGGACGCGCTGGCGGCGGAAGTGCGCGGCGCGCTGGCCGACATGCCCGACGGCACGGTGCTGGTGGGCGACAGCTTCAAGGTCGGCGCGCAGCTGGGCTTCGCCATGGGCGATCCGGACATCCGCGTGCTGCCGCACCCGCTCAACGCCCACCACGGCCGCTCGCCGCAGCTGGCGCTGTGGGGCCTGCTGGTGGACCAGCCGCTGGACTCGGACGTGCTGCTGGTGGCCGCCGCCAGCGACGTGCCGTTCAAGAACACGCTGCAGTACTACCAGTCGCTGTGCGACTGGCTGGGGCCGCTGCCGCCGCCGCAGGTGCTGGCGGTCGACAACCTCGCCCAGCGCTTCCTGCTGTTCCGGCTGCCGCCCGGCCGCGCCGAGGGCCAGTGCACCTTGCCGGCGCTGGCCTGGATGGACGCGCCGGCGGCTGGCGCGGTCCTGGACTGCGCGTACGAGGCCAGCGGCTGGGCGTTCAAGGACGGGGTCGGCGTGGAGGCGGTGGAACTGCTGCTGGACGGGCGCGTGCTGGCGCGCGCCGACTATGGCCGACCGGCGCCGCAGGTGGCCGAGTACTGGCGCAACAGCACCGATCCCACCCATCCGGACGTGGGCTTCGTCGCCCGCGGCCGGCTGCCGGACTGGGTGCGCCCCGGGCGCCATCGCCTGGCGCTGCGCGTGCACGGACGCGACGGCAGCGTCGAGGACGGCTGGATGCAACTCGTGCGCACGCCGCGCTGCGCGGCCGGCGGCTGAGCGGGCTTCAGGGCAGGGCGTAGCCGGCCTGGCGCAGCAGGCCGGACAGGGCGATCAGCGGCAGGCCGACGAGGCCGGTGGGGTCGGTCGATTCGATCGCCTCGAACAGGGTGATGCCCAGGCCTTCGCACTTGAAGCTGCCGGCGCAGTCGAACGGCTGCTCGGCGTCGACGTAGCGCTCGATCTCCGCGCGCCCAAGCGGGCGGAAATGGACCCGGGTCAGGTCGGTGGCGGCGAAGCTGCCACCCGGGCCCTGCACGCACACCGCGGTGTGGAAGCGCACCACGCGTCCGCCCATCGCCGCCAGCTGCGCAATCGCGGCCTCGCGACCGCCGGGCTTGCCGAGGATGCGGCCGTCCAGCTCGGCGGCCTGGTCCGAGCCGACCACCCAGTCGCCCGGGCGCGCGGCCGCCACCGCGCCGGCCTTGGCGGCCGCCAGCCGGCGCACCAGCGGCGCCACTTCCTCGCCCGGCAGCGGGGTCTCGTCGACCTCCGGGCGCGCGCATTCGAAGGGCAGGCGCAGGCGTTGCAGCAGTTCGCGGCGGTAGGGGGAGGTCGAGGCGAGGACGAGCATGGCCGGTTCGTGGGAAAATGGCGCGCCAGTCTCCCGCGCCGCGCGCCCACCGGCAAACGTTCATGGCGCGGGTTTGACAGGGGGCGGGGCGGTCCTTAACATTCAGCGGCTTATGTCCGCTGGTGTGCCCGCAGTGCAGGTCCCCGAAACGCTGGACGCCTGGAGGATGGTCGCCACGCGGCGGCAGTTCGAGGGGCGGGTGGCGCTTTCGGCGCTGCCGCGCCTGCAGGGCAGCCTCGCCGACACCGAGGGCGAATGCAGCTTCACGCTGGAGTTCGGCCAGGACGCGTTGCAGGTGCCGTTCATCGAGCTGGCGCTGGAGGCCGGCCTGCCGCTGGTATGCCAGCGCAGCCTGGAGCGCTTCGTGTTCCCGGTGAAGGCGGTGCAGCGCCTGGGGCTGATCCGCGACGAGGCCCAGGAGGCGGCGTTGCCGCCGGGGTACGAGCCGCTGCTGGTGCCGGAGGACGGCATCCTGCGGCCGCTGGACCTGGTGGAGGACGAACTGGTGCTGGCGCTGCCGGTGGTCCCGGTCTCGCCGGACAGCGAGCCGGTCGACCGGACCTGGTCGGCCAGCGAGGAAGAACAGCAGGCGGCCAGCCCGTTCGCGGCGCTGGCGGCCCTGAAAAAGAAGTAGTACGGCCGCGCCGCCGCGCAAAGGCGCCCTGGAACGGCACCGGCGGGTGGCTTCGAGGCTTTACAGAACACGCAATTCAACCGAGTTTGGAGCAATCCCATGGCTGTGCAGAAATCCCGTGTCACCCCGTCCCGCCGTGGCCAGCGTCGTTCGCATGACGCGCTGACCGCCAAGCAGCTGTCGACCGACCCGACCACCGGCGAGATCCACCTGCGCCACCACGTGACCGCCGACGGCTACTACCGCGGCAAGAAGGTCATCGCCACCAAGAACGTGGTCGAGGAAGACTGAGACCCCCATCCGGGCGGACGCGTCGCGCCCGCCCGGTTTGCGGCCAATCTCCGGCTCCCGCGGGAGCCTTCCCTGCGGGAGTACGCATGAGCGAGCGGATCTATTCGCGCATCGCCGGAACCGGCAGCTACCTGCCGGAGAAGGTGGTTACCAATGACGACCTGGCCAAGGTGGTCGACACCAGCGACGAGTGGATCCGTACGCGGACCGGCATCCGCGAGCGCCGGGTGGCGGCCGAGGGCCAGACCACCAGCGACATGGCCTACCAGGCCGCGCTGAAGGCGATCGAGGCCGCCGGCATCGCGGCCGAGGAGATCGACCTGATCGTGGTCGGCACCACCACGCCGGACGTGATCTTCCCGTCCACCGCGTGCCTGGTGCAGCAGAAGCTGGGCATCGCCGGTTGCCCGGCGTTCGACGTCAATGCCGCCTGCTCGGGCTTCGTGTTCGCCCTGAGCGTGGCCGACAAGTTCATCCGTTCCGGCGCGGCGCGCACCGCGCTGGTGATCGGTGCAGAGACCCTTACCCGCATCGTCGACTGGACCGACCGCACCACCTGCGTGCTGTTCGGCGACGGTGCCGGCGCGGTCGTGCTCAAGGCCGACAGCGAGACCGGCATCCTCTCCACCCACCTGCACGCCGACGGCAGCAAGCGCGAGCTGCTGCACTGCCCGGCGGGCGTGTCCAGTGGCTTCGACGCCGGCGCCACCAATGCCGGCGTGCGCATCCTCATGGCCGGCAACGAGGTGTTCAAGCACGCGGTCAAGGCGCTGGACGGCGTGGTCGACGAGACCCTGGAGGCCAACGGCCTGGGCCGCGGCGACCTGGACTGGCTGATCCCGCACCAGGCCAACCTGCGCATCATCGAGGCCACCGCCAAGCGACTGGAGATGCCGATGGACCGCGTGGTCGTCACCGTCGACCGCCACGGCAATACCTCCGCCGGCTCGGTGCCGCTGGCGCTGGACGAGGCGGTGCGCTCCGGCCGGGTGCAGCGCGGCCAGCTGCTGCTGCTGGAAGCGTTCGGCGGCGGTTTCACCTGGGGCTCGGCGCTGCTGCGCTACTGAGCCTGGCACCACGTCCAGCGAACCGGAAAGGCCGCCACCGTGCGGCCTTTCCGCGTTTCCGGGCAGTCCCGGGCGCGTTCGCCGCGGCCTGCACATACGCGGTCGTACAGACAAACGGCGCGTTGCGCCCGTATCATCGCCGTCCTTCTTCGAATTGCGACAGCACGTGACCCAAGCGACGCTTGCCTTTGTCTTCCCCGGCCAGGGTTCCCAGTCCGTCGGCATGCTCGCCGAACTGGCGGCGGCGCACCCGCAGGTGCGCGAGGCCTTCGCCGAGGCCTCCGAAGGCGCCGGCGTCGACCTGTGGAAGCTCTCGCAGGAGGGCCCGGAAGAGCAGCTCAACCGCACCGAGTTCACCCAGCCGGCGCTGCTGGCCGCGGGCGTGGCGGCTTGGCGCGCGTGGCAGGCCCAGGGCGGCGCACAGCCGGCGCTGCTGGCCGGCCACAGCCTCGGCGAGTACACCGCGCTGGTGGCCGCCGGCGCGCTGTCGCTGCACGACGGCGCGCGCCTGGTGCGCCTGCGTGGCCAGCTGATGCAGGAGGCCGCGCCCGCCGGCAGCGGTGCGATGGCCGCGGTGCTGGGCGCCGAGGACGCGGTGGTGGAGGAGGTCTGCACCCAGGCCTCGTCCAGCGGGATCGTGGTCCCGGCCAACTACAACTCGCCCGGCCAGATCGTGATCGGCGGCGACGCGGCCGCGGTCGACGCGGCGCTGGCGCTGCTGGCCGAGCGCGGCGTGCGCAAGGCGGTCAAGCTGGCGGTGAGCGTGCCCTCGCATACCCCGCTGATGCGCCAGGCGGCCGACCGCCTTGGCGAGGCGATGGCGCAGTTGCAGTGGCAGGCACCGGCCCTGCCGGTGGTGCAGAACGTGGACGCGCAGGTGCACGAGGGCGTGGACGCGATCCGCGACGCCCTGGTGCGCCAGCTCTACCTGCCGGTACGCTGGACCGGCTGCGTGCAGGCGCTGGCTTCGCGTGGCGCCACCCGCATCGCCGAGTGCGGCCCGGGCAAGGTCCTGGCCGGCCTGGTGAAGCGCATCGACAAGTCGCTGGACGCGCGCGCCATCGGCGCGGCGGCCGACTTCGACGCGGCGCTGGCCGACTGGCGCTGACATCCACGCGGCCGCGCCGCGGCCGTCCTAGCTGAAGATTCAAGAGGTCGACATGAGCAACCTGCCCCTGAGCGGCGAGATCGCCCTGGTTACCGGCGCCAGCCGCGGCATCGGCGCGGCCATCGCCGACGAGCTGGCCGCGCGCGGTGCCACCGTGGTCGGCACCGCCACCAGCGATGCCGGCGCGCAGGCGATCGGCGAGCGCCTGGCGGGCAAGGGCGGCCACGGCCGCCGGCTCGACGTCACCGAGCCCGGCGCCATCGACGCGCTGGTCGACGCGATCGCCAAGGAGTTCGGCCCGGTCTCGATCCTGGTCAACAACGCCGGCATCACCCGCGACAACCTGCTCATGCGGATGAAGGACGAGGACTGGCAGGCCATCCTCGACACCAACCTCACCAGCGTCTACCGCAGCTGCAAGGCGGTGATGCGCGGGATGATGAAGGCGCGCAAGGGCCGCATCGTCAACATCGCCTCGGTGATCGGCGCCACCGGCAACGCCGGCCAGGCCAACTACGCCGCGGCCAAGGCCGGCATCATCGCCTTCAGCAAGTCGCTGGCCAAGGAGATCGGCAGCCGCGGCGTGACCGTGAACGTGGTTGCCCCGGGCTTCATCGACACCGACATGACCCGTGACCTGCCGGCGGACGCCAAGGAGGCGATGCTCGGCCAGATCGCGCTGGGCCGCCTCGGCGAACCGGCGGACATCGCCCGCGCCGTGGCCTTCCTCGCCGGCCCGGACGCCGGCTACATCACCGGCGAGACCCTGCACGTGAACGGCGGCATGTACATGGCCTGACACCGGCCCGCAGCTGCCAAACAAGACCCCAAAAGCCGCGCAAGCTTCTGAATGGCCTGCATTTTCCCGCGGGTGCCAGTGGCCCCGGCTTTTGACTACACTATCCGCCTTGTGGATCAGTGAAACCCGGGCCGCGCATCCTCGCGCCGGTTCGACCAACAACCACTCCGCCTGGAGCAGCAAACCCATGAGCACCATCGAAGAGCGCGTCAAGAAAATCGTCGTCGAACAGCTCGGCGTCAAGGAAGAGGAAGTGACCAACAGCGCATCGTTCGTCGACGACCTGGGCGCCGACTCGCTCGACACCGTCGAGCTGGTGATGGCCCTGGAAGAGGAGTTCGAGTGCGAGATCCCGGACGAAGAGGCCGAGAAGATCACCTCCGTCCAGCAGGCGATCGATTACATCAAGGCCCACGTCAAGAGCTGACGCGCGCCGTGCCCGCGGACCCGCGTGGTCCGCGGCGACCACATTCCGACGGGGCCGCTGCATGCGGCCCCGTGCATGTCCGGCGGAAACCCGCCGGCATGCGCAATCCCGCACCGAGAAGCAGCAGGAGCCGCCAATGAGTCAGCGTCGCGTCGTCGTCACCGGCATGGGCATGGTCTCGCCGCTGGGCAACGACCTGGCCAGCAGCTGGGATGGCATCGTCAACGGCCGGTCGGGCATCGGCCCGGTCACGCATTTCGATGCGAGCGCCTACGCCACCCGCATCGCCGGCGAGATCCGCGATTTCGATCCCACCGCGTTCCTGCCGCCGAAGGACGCCAAGAAGATGGAGCCGTTCATCCATTACGGACTGGCGGCTGCGTTCATGGCCCTGGACGACTCCGGCCTGGAGATCACCGAGGCCAACGCCGAGCGCGTGGGCGCGATCATCGGTTCGGGCATCGGCGGCATCCTCGGCATCGAGGAGCAGACCGCCAAGTACCTCGAGGGCGGCCCGCGCAAGATCTCGCCGTTCTACGTGCCCAGCACCATCATCAACATGCTGCCGGGCCAGCTGAGCATCATCCGCGGGCTGAAGGGGCCGAACTTCTCGGCCGTCTCCGCCTGCGCCACTTCCAACCATTCCATCGGCACGGCGATGCGCCTGATCCAGCACGGCGACGCCGACGTGATGGTGGCCGGCGGCGCCGAGCGCGGCTCCTCGCCGACCTCGATGGGCGGCTTCTGCTCGATGAAGGCCATGTCCACCCGCAACGACGAGCCCGAGCGCGCCTCGCGCCCGTGGGACGCCGAGCGCGACGGCTTCGTCCTGGGCGACGGCGCCGGCATCCTGGTGCTGGAGGAGTACGAGCACGCCAAGGCACGCGGCGCGCGCATCTACGCCGAGTTGCTGGGCTTCGGCGCCAGTGCCGACGCCAACCACATGACCGCCCCCAGCGAGGACGGCGACGGCGCCGCGCGCTGCATGCTGGCCGCGCTGCGCGACGCGAAGATCGATCCGGCGAAGGTCGACTACCTCAACGCGCACGGCACCTCGACCCCGCTGGGCGACCTGGCCGAGACCCTGGCGATCAAGCGCGCCTTTGGCGACCACGCCTACAAGATGATGGTCAGCTCGACCAAGTCGATGACCGGCCACCTGCTGGGCGCCGCCGGCGGCGTGGAGGCGATTTTCTCGGTGCTGGCCATCCACCACGGCATCGTGCCGCCGACCATCAACCTGGAGAACCCGGGCGAGGGCTGCGACCTGGACTACGTGCCCAACGTGGCGCGCCAGGCCAGGGTCGACGTGGCCGTGTCCAACGGCTTCGGTTTCGGCGGCACCAACGGCACCCTGGTCTTCGGCCGCATCTGATGGCTACGGCGCCGGCCGCGGCCGGCGCCCGCCACTGCAACGGCATCCGCCGCCGGGGCCGCCCATCCCATGCTCCAGCCCTTCGCGCTTCCGGCGTCGGTCGACCTGCTGGCCCTGCACCGGCAGGCGCCGTCGCGCTATCCGCTGCTGCTCGAGTCCGTCGCCTCCGGCACCGCCCAGGGGCGCTGGGACCTGCTGCTGGTGGCCGACGGCCGCGGCCTGCGCCTGGATGCCGACGGCACCACCCGCGATCTCGACGGTGCGGAGCACGCCGGTACCTTCCTGCAGGCGCTCGATGCCTGGTGGCGGCGCGAGCATGCCGGCATCGCCGATCCGCGCTGGCCGTTCGCAGGCGGCTGGGCCCTGCTGCTGGACTACGAACTGGCCGCCCAGGTCGAACCGGTGTTGCAGCTGCCGCAGCGCCAGGACGGGCGCCCGCCGGCGCTGGCCCTGCGCTGTCCGGCCGCGGTGCTGCGCGACCGCGCCAGCGGGCAGTGCGTGGCCATCGCCGAGCCGGGGCAGGGGCACCTGCTCGGGGTGCTGCGCGCCGACCTGGAGGCCAGCGCCGCGCTGCCGCCGCTGCCGGCGTGGCAGCCGCCGGCGGAAATCGGCGAGGACGAACCGCAGCGCTTCCTCGACGGCGTGGCGCGCGTGCTCGACTACCTGCGCGCCGGCGACGTGTTCCAGGTCAACCTCTCGCGCGGCTGGCAGGCGCGCTTCGACGCGCCGCTGGATCCGGCCGCGCTGTACGCACGCCTGCGCCAGGCCAACCCGGCGCCGTTCGCCGGCCTGTTCGCCGGAGAGGGCTGGGCGGTGGCCAGCTCCTCGCCGGAGCGGCTGGTGGCGGTGCACGGGCGCACGGTGCAGACCCGGCCGATCGCCGGCACCCGCCCGCGCTTTCCTGGCGACGACGATGCCGCGCGCATCCGCGAGCTGGTCGGCCATCCCAAGGAGCGCGCCGAGCACGTGATGCTGATCGACCTGGAGCGCAACGACCTCGGTCGCGTGTGCACGCCCGGCAGCGTCGAGGTCGACGAACTGATGACGGTGGAGAGCTACGCCCACGTCCACCACATCGTCAGCAACGTGCGCGGCCAGCTGCGCCCCGGCGCCACCCCGGGCGAGGTGATCGCCGCGGTGTTCCCCGGCGGCACCATCACCGGCTGCCCCAAGGTGCGCTGCATGCAGATCATCGCCGAGCTGGAGCAGGTACCGCGCGGTGCCTATACCGGCGCCTTCGGCTGGCTGGGCCGCAACGGCGACATGGACCTCAACATCCTGATCCGCAGCGCGGAAGTGCGGGGCGACACCGCCAGCTTCCGCACCGGCGCGGGCATCGTGGTCGACTCGGTTCCCGGCCGCGAGCTGGACGAGACCCGGGCCAAGGCGCGCGGCCTGCTGCGCGCGCTGGTGCCGGAGGCGTGAACCGCGCGGGGGCGGCGGGCGGCACGTGCGGCGCGGTATCCTGAGCGACCTTCCTGGGAACGAGGTGGCCGTGGCCGGCGGATGTAGGCGTGCAATCGGGATTTCGCTGGGCGTGCTGTTGGCCGTGCTGCTGCTGGCCGGCGGCGTGGCGGCTTGGGGCTGGAACCACTACCAGCGCTTCGCCGACGCTCCGGCCTGGACCGGCGAACCGGCCAGCGTGCGCATCGAGCGCGGCGACGGCCTGCGCACGGTGCTGGCGCGCCTGCGCCAGGCCGGCGTGGTGGCCGGGCACGACCTGGAGTGGCGCCTGCTGGCCCGGGAACTGGACGCCGCCGGCCGGCTGAAGGTCGGCGAGTACGCGCTGGAGCCGGGCATCACCCCGCGCGAGCTGCTGCGGCGGATGCGCGATGGCCGCGTCATCCACTACCGCGTCACCATCGTCGAGGGCTGGAACTTCCGCCAGCTGCGCGCCGCGCTGGCCGCGGCCGAGCCGCTGCTGCACGAGGCCACCGACCTGGACGACGCCGCGCTGATGGCGGCGCTGGGCCATCCCGGCCAGCACCCGGAAGGGCGTTTCCTGCCGGAGACCTACCTGTACCAGCGCGGCGACAGCGACCTGGACATCCTGCGCCGTGCCTACGCGGCGATGGAGCAGGCCCTGGCCGAGGCCTGGGCGAACCGCGCGCCGGACACGCCGCTGCGTTCGCCGGAGGAGGCCCTGATCCTGGCCTCGATCGTGGAGAAGGAAACCGGCCAGGCGCACGAGCGCCCGCAGATCGCCGGCGTGTTCTCGCGCCGGCTGCAGAAGGGCATGCTGCTGCAGACCGACCCGACCGTGATCTACGGCATGGGCAGCGCCTACGACGGCAACATCCGCAAGCGCGACCTGGCCACCGACACCCCGTACAACACCTATACCCGCCCGGGCCTGCCGCCGACCCCGATCGCCATGCCCGGCCGCGCCGCGCTCCACGCGGCGGTGAACCCGGCGCCCGGCGACGCGCTGTACTTCGTCTCGCGCAACGACGGCTCGCACGTGTTCTCGGCCACCTACGCCGAGCACAACCGCGCGGTGGATTGCTACCAGCGCCGGCGCAACTGCCCGCCGCGCGCCGAAGCGGAGCCGCAGCAGTGAGCCAGGCATTGCCCATGCATCCGCGCCTGGTCAGCCTCGAGGGCGGCGAGGGCGCCGGCAAGAGCACCGCGCTGGCGGCGGTGCGCGACCTGCTGCTGTCGCGCGGCCACGAGGTGGTGCTGACCCGCGAGCCGGGCGGCACGCCGCTGGCCGAGCGCATCCGCGAGCTGCTGCTGGCGCGCTCGGCGCCCGGCCAGGACGTGGCCGAGCCGCTGCACCCGCAGACCGAGCTGCTGCTGATGTTCGCCGCCCGTGCCCAGCACGTGGCCGAGGTGGTGCGTCCGGCACTGGAGCGCGGTGCGTTCGTGGTCAGCGACCGCTTCACCGATTCCAGCTACGCCTACCAGGGCGCCGGCCGCGGCCTGGACCCGGCCTGGATCGGCGACCTGGAACGGCGCACCGTCGGCCTGCGCCCCGGCCTGACCCTGCTGCTGGACCTGGACGTGCGCGAGGGCCGCGCCCGCACCAGCGGCCGCGACCTGTGGCCGGACCGGATCGAGAGCGAGCAGGACGAATTCTTCGAGCGCGTGCGCCGCGGCTTCCGCCAGCGCGCAGGGGCCGAGCCGGAGCGCTTCGCCCTGATCGACGCGGCGCAGCCGCCGCAGGCGGTGGGCCGCGACGTCGCCGCGGCGGTGGCGGCGTGGCTGGACCGGCGGGAGGGCGCATGAGCCCGGACGGTTTCGCGCCCTGGCAGCAGCGCCTGTACGAGCAGGCGGCCGCGGCGGTGGACGCCGGGCGCCTGGGGCACGCACTGCTGCTGTGTGGCCCGGCCGGGCTGGGCAAGCGCGCGGTGATCGAGGCGCTGGCGCAGTACGTGCTGTGCGAGGCGCGCGCCGGCGGCCGGGCCTGCGGCCGCTGCCGCAGCTGCGAGCTGTTCGCCACCCGTACCCAGCGCGATCCGGTGGAAACCCGCCCGGACGGTTCCCTGGCCCAGCCCGACGGCCACAGCGCGCACCCGGACCTGATCTTCGTCGGCTACGAGTGGCGGCTGAAGCCGTCGCCGCCGCGCATGCGCACCGAGATCGTGATCGAGCAGATGCGCCAGCTGTCCGAGCGGCTGGAGGTCTCGGCCACGTTCAGTTCGCGGGTGGCGGTGGTCGAGCCGGCCGACGCGGTCAACTACAGCGCCTGGAACGCGATCCTCAAGACCCTCGAGGAGCCGCTGCCGGGGCGCTACCTGTGGCTGGTCACGGCCAGTCCGGCGCGCCTGCCGGCCACCATCCGCAGCCGCTGCCAGCGCCTGGAGATGCGCCTGCCGCCGCGTGCCGAGGCGCTGGCCTGGCTGCAGGCGCGCGGCCACGCCCAGGCGGCCGCGGGCGAGGCGCTGGACGCCGCGCGCGGCCACCCGGGGCTGGCGGCCAGCTGGCTGGAAGGCGATGGCCTGGCCCTGCGCAAGGAAGTCGCGGCCGACCTGGCCGCGATCGGCGGCGGCCGCGCCGATCCGCTGGAGGTGGCGCAGCGCTGGGGCGCGGACGAGCGTGGCGAGGAACGCCTGCGCCACGCCGCCGAACACGCGGTGGGCGAGGCCGCTTCCGGCTTGACCGATCCAGCCCGATTGCACAAGCTGGCGGAGTGGTTCGACCGCGCCAACCGTGCCCGCGAACTGCTGCGCAGCACGGTGCGGGCGGACCTGGTGATGGCGGACCTGCTGCTCGGCTGGCGCGACCTGGCACGCAGCACGAAGACCTAGCCGGCGCGAGTAAAGGGGAATGATCCAATGAGTGCTGCAAGCGGACGCCAGGGCATCCTGTCGCTGGCGGTCAAGGACAAGGCCGGCCTGTACGGGGCGTACATGCCCTACGTGCGCAACGGCGGCATCTTCGTGCCCACGCCCAAGCGCTACTTCCTCGGCGACGAGGTGTTCCTGCTGCTGACCCTGCCCGATTCCAGCGAGCGCCTGCCGATCGCCGGCAAGGTGGTCTGGGTCACGCCGGCCGGCGCCCAGGGCAACCGCGTCGCCGGCATCGGCGTGCAGTTCCCGGAAGGCACCGACGGGGAGGCGGTCAAGAACCGGATCGAGACCCTGCTCGCCGGCACCCTCAACGGCGACAAGCCCACCCACACCATGTGACCTGCCCGGCGGGGGCGTCCCCCGCTGCATGCGGACGCGGGCAGGCCGGACAACCCCAGGGGGTACATATGCCCGAAACCCGACTCCACGTGCGCAAGTCCCTCCTGGCCGCGCTGCTGGGCGCGGCCTCGCTGGCCGCGGTCGCGGCCGAGCCGCCGGTGCCGTTGCGCATGCGCCTGCAGGGCCCCGCGCTGCAGATGGACGTATCGCCGCGGCTGGGCGGGCGCATCCTGCACCTGTCGCTGCCCGGCGCGCCCAACCTGCTGCTGGAGGGCCCGGCGGTGCAGGCCGAGCCGGACCCGCAGGTGCGCGCCGACGGCGACAACATCCCCTACCTGGGCCACGAGGTCTGGGTCGGGCCGCAGTCGGAGTGGTGGACGCACCAGGCCCTCAACCCGGCGCGGCGCAAGGCCGGCGCGATCTGGCCGCCGGATCCGTGGCTGGCGCATGCCCCGGCGAAGGTGCTGGAGCAGGGCGATGCCCGCCTGGTGGTGGAGGGCGCGGCCAGCCCGGTCAGCGGCGTGCAGCTGACCCAGTCGTTCAACCTCGCCCACGACCGCGCCGAGCTGGTGGTGGACATGCGCAACATCCGCAAGGAACCGGTGGCGCGCGACATCTGGTTCAACTCGCGGGTGCCGCCGCAGACGCGGGTGTACGTGCCGGTGGCCGCCGATGGCAGCGGCGTGCGCGTGCGCTCGGATACCGACGGCGGCTACGACGCCTTGGTGAGCCGCAGCGACGACGGCCTGTTCTCGCTGGAGCTGCTGCCGCCGGGCGAGGGCCTGCTGGGCCGCCGCGGCAAGGTGTTCATCCAGCCGCAGGCCGGCTGGATCGCCGGCTTCAACGCCGGGCAGGCCTTCGTGATCCATTTCGAGAAACAGCCGCTGGAACGGATCCACCCCGAGCAGGGCCAGGTCGAGCTGTACCTGGACTGGCGCCCGGACCCGGCCTATCCGAGCCTGATGGAGCTGGAGGTGCACGCGCCCTACGTGGCCCTGGAGCCGGGGCAATCCACCAGCGCGCGGCAGTGGTGGATCGTGCGCCGTTACGACGGGCCGGACCGCCGCGACGCCCAGGTCGCGTTCCTGCGGCGGATGCTGGACGAAGCCGGGATCGAATAGGCCGCCCGGAGCGGTGCCGGGCATGGAAACGGGACGGGGCGGCCATGGGCCGCCCGGTCCTGTCTTCCAGGGGCCGGCCACGCCGGTGCGCGGGCGCCGGCGCGGCAGGGCCGCCGCTTATGCCGGCGGCTGGCGCAGCAGCGGGCTGTCCCAGCCCGGGCGCGGGGCGAAGCGCTCGCCGTGGCGTGCCTGCAGGGCCTTGAGCTTCTCCAGCAGGACGTCGGCGCCGGTGGCGCGGATGTGCTGGATCGGGCCGCCGCGGAACGGCGCGAAGCCGGTGCCGAAGATCACGCCGGCATCCAGCAGGTCGGCATCGTCGACCACGCCGTCGTGCAGGCAGGCCACCGCCTCGTTGAGTAGCGGCAGGACCAGGCGGTCTTCCAGGTCGTCCGGGGCCTTGTAGCCCTGCGGCACTTCCGGCTTGACCGGCTTGCTGCCCTTCTCGGTCTTCTCCCACTTGTACAGGCCCTGGCCGTCCTTCTTGCCGCGCTTGCCCGGCTCGACCGTGGACAGCGCCTCCGGCAGCGACAGGCCGAGGAACGGCGACAGCTCGGCGCCCACGCCCTGGGCCACGTCCAGGCCGACGGTGTCGATCAGCTCGATCGGGCCCATCGGCATGCCGAACTTCACCGCGGCCTTGTCGATCACCGCGCCGGGGATGCCCTCGGCATAGGCGTGCGCGGCCTCGAGCATGTACGGGAACAGCACGCGGTTGACCAGGAAGCCCGGGGTGCCGGCCACCGGCACCGGGAACTTGTCCAGCGCCTTGCAGAACGCCGCCAGGCGCTGCTCGGTGGCCGGATCCAGCGCGGCATGGCGGACGATCTCGACCAGCGGCATCTGCGCCACCGGGTTGAAGTAGTGCAGGCCGGCGAACTGCGCCGGGCGCGCGATGTGGCCGCGCAGCTCGTCCAGCGGGATCGAGGAGGTGTTGGTCACCAGCAGCGCGTCCGGCTTCATCCGCGGCTCCAGCGACTGGTACAGCTCGCGCTTGGCGTCGGGGTTCTCGATGATCGCCTCGATCACCAGGTCGGCCTTCGCCACGCCGTCGCCGGCCAGGTCGCCCTGCAGGCGCGCGGCGACCTCGGCGCGCCTGGCCGCGTCCTTGACCCGCTTGCCGAACAGCTCCTGCGCGCGGGACAGGGCACCGTCGATGAAGCGCTGCTCGCGGTCCTGCAGGGTGACGCTGAAGCCCTTGTAGGCCGCCCAGGCGGCGATGTCGCCACCCATCACGCCGGCGCCGACCACGTGCACGTGGGCGATGCCATGCTCCTTGCCGCCCAGGCCCTTGAGCCGCTCGCTGAGGAAGAAGATCCGGATCAGGTTGCGCGCGGTCGGGCTGGCGGCCAGCTTGACCACGGCCTTGCGTTCGGCGTCCAGGCGGGCCTGGATGCCGGCGCCGCCGCTGCGCTCCCAGGTGCTGATCAGGGCGTAAGGGGCCGGGTAGTGCTCCTTGCGCGCCTTGCGCGCGACCTGCTTGGCCATCTGCGGGGCCAGGATCTTGCGCGCCAGCCAGGTATTGGTGGCCCAGCCCTTGAAGCGCTGGCCGAACGGACGCTCCAGGCCCTTGAGCGCCAGCGCGGCGGCCACGTCCTCCAGCACCGCCGGCTCGGCCAGCTTGTCGACCAGGCCGATGTTGCGCGCGGCCTTGGCGGCCAGGCGGCGGCCGGTGAGCATCATGTCCATCGCCGCCGGGGCGCCGACCAGGCGCGGCAGGCGGGCGCTGCCGCCCCAGCCCGGGAAGATGCCCAGCTGGGTTTCCGGCAGGCCGATGCGGGTGGACGGATCATTGCTGGCCACGCGGTAGTCGCAGGCCAGCGCCAGTTCGGTGCCGCCGCCCATGCAGAAGCCGTGGATCGCGGCCACGGTCGGGCAGGGCAGTTCGGCGATCTTCTGGAACACGGCCTGGCCGCGGCGGATCGCGTCGTTGACCGTGCCCTTGCGGTCGAATTCCTGGAACTCCTTCAGGTCGGCGCCGGCGATGAAGCCGTTGGCCTTGCCCGAACGGAACACCACGCCCCTGGGCGGGTCGATCGCCAGGCGCTCGACGATGTCGCCCAGTTCGATCAGGACGTCCTGCGAGAGCGCGTTGACCGCCGCGTCGGCCCGGTCCAGCGCCAGTACCACGACTCCGTCGTCGCGCCTGGCGGCTTGCCAGTGGCTGAATCGGAGTCCGTCGAGGCCTGGGAGCATGGGTGCACCATCCGGTTGTGTATGGAAGGGGCGGCTATCATCCCGAGGTTGTTTCCGCCGCGTCAAATCCCATAACAGGAGAAGGCGCGCGCGGCCGGCGGGCGGCCTGCGCGACGGTAAGCGGCGGGCGGTTAAGTTCCTGCATGGGCGGACGGCAGCACGTCACAATGTGGAGATCCGGAAGCGGTCCGCGCCAGGCCGCTGAACTTTTCCCGGCAACGGCGGTCACAGGGCACGGCTCGGCCGCGCCGACAGGAGTACGGCCCGGCATGGCCGAAGGAACGCAAAAGGATTCACCCCAGGACCTGGACCTCGAACTGGTCCGTCGCGTGCAGCGTGGCGAGACGGCCGCGTTCGACCTGCTGGTGCGCAAGTACCAGCACCGGATCGTCGCCCTGATCGGCCGCTACGTGCCGGACTGGAGCGAGTGCCAGGACGTCGCCCAGGACACCTTCGTCCGCGCCTTCCGCGCGATCGGGAACTTCCGCGGCGACGCCCAGTTCTATACGTGGCTGCACCGGATCGCAGTGAACACCGCCAAGAACCACCTGGTCGCCCACAACCGGCGCCCGCCGACGGACGACATCGACGCCAGCGACGCCGAGCAGTACGACGTCGGCACCCGCCTGCGCGACACCGACACCCCCGAGCGCGAGGCCATGCGCGAGGAGCTGGAGCGCACGGTGATGAAGGCGGTGGACGCGCTGCCGGAGGAACTGCGGACCGCCATCACCCTGCGCGAGGTGGACGGCCTGAGCTACGAGGAGATCGCGCAGAAGATGGGTTGCCCGATCGGCACGGTCCGCTCGCGCATCTTCCGTGCCCGGGAAGCGATCGATGCCGAACTTCGGCCGCTGCTCGAGGTCCAAAGCGCTACCCGCGAACGAAACAGAACATGAGCCAGGACATCCGCCCCCGCAACGACGCCCCCGGCGTCGACCGGCTTGAACTCCACTATCGCCAGCAGCTTTCAGCGCTGGTCGACGGCGCGCTGGCCCCGGACGAGGCCCGCTTCCTGCTGCGCCGGCTGGAGCACGACCGCGAACTGGCCGACAGCTACGAACGCTGGCAGCTGTACGGGCAGGTGATGCGCGGCCGGCTCGGGCGCATGGCTGCCCCCGGCTTCGCCGAGGCGGTGGCCCTGGCCGTGCGCGAGGACGCGGCGGCGGTGGCCGCCACCGGCACCCGCGGCGGCGCGCGCCACGGCTGGATGCGCTGGGGCGGCGGCGCCGCGACGCTGGCGGCCTCGGTCGCGGTGGTGGCCCTGTTCATGGGCCAGGCCCGCGATCCGGGCGCGCTGCCGGCGGCGTCCGCGCCGACCGTGGCCAGCACGCCGGAACTGCCGGCAGCGCCGGTAGTCGCCGAGGCGGCCCCGGCCGCCCGGGATGCCACTCCGGAGGATGCGCCGGCGACCCACCTGGCCGCCGCCGAGCCGGCGGCCGTGGCCGTGGTCGCCGCCGCGGCCGCGGCCGCCTCGCGCCGTCCGGCGCGGGTGCAGCCGGTGGTGCGCGAGCCGCTGCCGCTGGCCGAGCCGGCGCGCGAGGTCCTGGCCCCGGCGGACGCCATGACCGTGGTGGCCGCGGAACTGCCGGCCGCGCCGTTCGCCGGACAGGCTGCGAACGAGGATCCCTTTGCCTCCGCGGTGGCGCCGCATGCGCGGCCGTGGCCGCGGGCGGTGCTGCCGCAGCCGGCGACCGGCGCCTTCACCGCCAGCTTCGGCAACGCGGGGGCACAATCGGCCGGTCGCGCCTTCTATCCGTTCGAGCCGGCCCTGCCGGCGCCCGCGGGCGGGGACGCCAGGCCGGATCTGGCCGAGCCGCCGGCCGCAAGCGAAGACGCGCCGCGCTGAGCGGCTTCCCGGGCCTTCCTGCCGTGACCGCGGGCTGCCCCTTGCCGGGGCGGCGCCGGCGGGGCGTGCCGGCCCATTCCCAATGCAAGCGATGAGGTCCATTACATGACTGCACGTGTGCGCAACCCCCTGCTGGCCGCGCTGGCGCTGAGCATCCCGCTGGTCGCGTGCGCCCGGGAGCCGTCGCCGGCCCCGGCCGCGCCGGCCGCCGTCGCTGCCACCGCCGCCCCGGCCGCACCCGCCGCGCCGCTGGTGACGGGCCTGCCGGATTTCACCCGGCTGGTGGAGCAGGTGACCCCGGGCGTGGTCAACATCGAGGCGCGGATCGGCGCGCGCACCGCCGCCCGCGGCATGCCGGACGACGAGGAGATCCCGGAGATCTTCCGCCGCTTCTTCGGCCCCGGCTTCGGCATGCCTTCTCCGAACGCCGCCCCGGGCCGCTCGGTCGGCTCCGGCTTCCTGATCGGCGACGGCTACATCCTCACCAACCACCACGTGGTCGACGGCGCCGAATCGATCACCGTGCGCCTGTCCGACCGCCGCGAGTTCCAGGCCAAGCTGGTCGGCAGCGACGAGGGCTACGACGTGGCCCTGCTCAAGCTGGAGGGCAAGGAGGCCGCGGGCCTGCCGGCCCTGCGCCTGGGCGATTCCTCCTCGCTGCGCCCGGGCCAGTGGGTGGTGGCGATCGGCTCGCCGCTGGGCCTGGAGCAGTCGGTCACCGCCGGCATCGTCAGCGCGCTGGGCCGCAGCGGCGGCCGCGGTCAGCAGTACGTGCCGTTCATCCAGACCGACGTGGCGATCAACCGCGGCAACTCCGGCGGCCCGCTGCTCAACACCTCCGGCGAGGTGGTGGGCATCAACTCGCAGATCCTCAGCAATTCCGGCGGCTACATGGGCGTGAGCTTCGCCATCCCGATCGACCTGGCGATGAACGCGGCCGAGCAGATCAAGAAGACCGGCAAGGTCAGCCGCGGCATGCTGGGCGTGGTGGTGCAGGAGATCGATTCGGCCCGGGCCAAGGCGCTGGGCCTGTCCAGCAGCGCCGGCGCGCTGGTCAACAGCGTCGAGCCGGGCAGCGCCGCGGAGAAGGGCGGAGTGGAGATCGGCGACGTGATCACCGCGGTCAACGGCCACCCGGTCAACAGCAGCGCCGACCTGCCGCCGATCATCGGCATGCTCCCGCCGGGCTCGAAGGCGCGGCTGGAGATCGTGCGCGACGGCCGCAAGCGCGAGCTGAACGTGACCCTGGGCGAGCTGACCAGCGACGCCCAGCGGCCGGGCCTGCGCGACGGTTCCGGCAGCAGCTCCGGCGCGGCGGTGTCGCCGGCGGCCCGGATCGGCCTGCGCGTGGCCGACCTGGACGCCGCCACCCGCCGCCAGCTGGGCCTGGGCAACAACGAGGGCGTGCGCATCACCGGCGTGCTGAGCCCGGAGGCGCGCGAGGCCGGATTGTCGCCCGGCATGGTGATCCTGCGGGTGGGCCGCACCCCGGTGGGCAGCGTGGCCGCGCTGGAGCGCGAGCTGAAGTCGGCCTCGGCCGGCGACGCGGTGATGCTGCTGGTGCGCACTCCGGCCGGCGCCACCAGCTTCGTCGCCCTCACCGTGCAGGAAGACTGATCCGGCGCGGCGCCCGGCCCGTGCGGCCGGGCGCCGGCGCATGCCCGCGGGCGCGGGGCGGCGGGGACATCCGTGGATGCCCCCGCGGCGTGCGATAATCCGCCGCTACCCGACGACGGCCGAGACCGCCGCCCCTCATGTCTGCAGATTCCATGCGGTTCATCCGCAACTTCTCCATCATTGCCCACGTCGACCACGGCAAGTCGACCCTCGCCGACCGCATCATCCAGCTGTGCGGCGGCCTGGAAGCGCGCGAGATGGAAGCCCAGGTGCTCGATTCCAACCCGATCGAGCGCGAGCGCGGCATCACCATCAAGGCGCAGTCCGTGTCCCTGCCGTACAAGGCCAAGGACGGGAACACCTACTACCTGAACTTCATCGATACCCCGGGCCACGTCGACTTCTCCTACGAAGTCAGCCGCTCGCTGGCCGCCTGCGAAGGCGCGCTGCTGGTGGTCGACGCCGCCCAGGGCGTGGAGGCGCAGTCGGTGGCCAACTGCTACACCGCGGTGGAGCAGGGCCTGGAGGTGGTGCCGGTCCTCAACAAGATCGACCTGCCGACCGCCGACATCGAGCGCGCCAAGGCCGAGATCGAGGCGGTGATCGGCATCGATGCCTCCGAGGCGGTCGCGGTCAGCGCCAAGACCGGCCTGAACGTGGACCAGGTGCTGGAGGCCATCGTCCACCGCATCCCGCCGCCGAAGCCGCGCGACACCGACAAGCTGCAGGCGCTGATCATCGACTCCTGGTTCGACAACTACCTGGGCGTGGTCTCGCTGGTGCGGGTGATGCAGGGCGAGATCCGGCCCAGGAGCAAGATCCTGGTGATGTCCACCGGCCGTACCCACGAGGTGGACAAGGTCGGCGTGTTCACCCCCAAGCGCAAGGAACTGCCGGTGCTCAAGGCCGGCGAGGTGGGCTGGATCACCGCCTCGATCAAGGACGTACACGGCGCCCCGGTGGGCGACACCCTGACCCTGGCGGCCGACCCGGCCCCGGCGCCGCTGCCGGGCTTCCAGGAGATGCAGCCGCGCGTGTTCGCCGGCCTGTTCCCGGTCAACGCCGAGGACTACCCGGACCTGCGCGAGGCGCTGGAGAAGCTGCGCCTGAACGACGCCGCGCTGCGCTTCGAGCCGGAGAGCTCGGAGGCGATGGGCTTCGGCTTCCGCTGCGGCTTCCTCGGCATGCTGCACATGGAGATCGTGCAGGAGCGCCTGGAGCGCGAGTACGACCTGGACCTGATCACCACCGCGCCGACCGTGGTGTACGAGGTGCTGAAGACCGACGGCACGGTGGTGCCGCTGGACAACCCGGCCAAGCTGCCACAGGCCAACCTGATCCAGGAGGTCCGCGAGCCGATCATCCGCGCCAACATCCTCACCCCCGAGGAGTACATCGGCAACGTCATCAAGCTGTGCGAGGAAAAGCGCGGCGTGCAGATCGGCATCACCTACATGGCCAGCCAGGTGCAGATCAGCTACGAACTGCCGATGGCCGAGGTGGTGCTGGACTTCTTCGACAAGCTCAAGTCGGTCAGCCGCGGCTACGCTTCGCTGGACTACCACTTCCTGCGCTTCGACGCCGGTCCGTTCGTGCGCGTGGACACCCTGATCAACGGCGACCGGGTGGATGCGCTGTCGATCATCGTCCACCGCACCCACGCCGACCGCCGTGGCCGCGAGCTGTGCGAGAAGATGAAGGACCTGATCCCGCGCCAGCAGTTCGACGTGGCGATCCAGGCCGCGATCGGCTCGCAGATCATCGCCCGCACCACGGTCAAGGCGCTGCGCAAGAACGTGCTGGCCAAGTGCTACGGCGGCGACATCACCCGCAAGAAGAAGCTGCTGGAGAAGCAGAAGGAAGGCAAGAAGCGCATGAAGCAGGTCGGCCGCGTGGAGATCCCGCAGGAGGCCTTCCTGGCCGTGCTGCAGGTGGACAGCAAGTGATGCCCCGAGCGCCGCTCCCGCGCGCCGCGGTCCCGGTTTCCCTCGCCAAGGAACGAGCATGAAATGGTTTGAGATCGGCCTGGTGGTCCTGACCTTCGCCACCGGCCTGGTGTGGCTGCTGGACCGCCTGTTCTTCGCCCGGCGCCGCGCCGCCCGCGCCGGCCTGCTGGACGAGGAGCCGGCGGTGGTGGACTACTCGCGCGCGTTCTTCCCGGTGCTGGCCGCGGTGCTGGTCCTGCGCAGCTTCGTCGCCGAGCCGTACAAGATCCCGTCCAGCTCGATGATGCCGAACCTGCTGATCGGCGATTTCATCCTGGTCAACAAGTTCTCCTACGGCCTGCGCCTGCCGGTGACCAACCGCAAGTTCGTGCCGCTGGGCGAGCCGGAACGCGGCGACGTGGTGGTGTTCAAGCCGCCGCACGACCCGGACCAGAACTGGATCAAGCGCGTGGTCGGCCTGCCGGGCGACCGCATCGCCTTCCACGGCGACACCCTGTACATCAACGGCGAGGCGGTGCGCTACACCCCGATCGGCCAGTACGTGGGCAAGGGCCGCGGCGCGGAGATGGACGGCGCGACCCTGCTGACCGAGCACCTGCCCGGGCGCGACCACCGCGTGCTGGAGTGGATCGACCGCGCCGCGCCCGCTGGCCAGGGCGAGTGGACCGTGCCGGAAGGCCACTATTTCGTGATGGGCGACAATCGTGATAATAGCGAGGACAGCCGGTTCTGGACCCAGACGTCGTTCCTGCCGGAGGAGAACCTCCGCGGCAAGGCGTTCCTGATCTGGCTGAACTGCGAGGGCTGGTTCTGCACGGGGAGTTTCGATCCGGGACGGATCGGGACGAGGATCAAGTAAGGCGCAAGGCGCCGGTTGGGGGAATGGCAATGAAGCGCAAGCAAGGCGGTCTGAGCCTGGTCGGGTTCCTGATGGTGCTGGCGGTGCTGGGGTTCGCCGCCTACGTCGGCATGAAGCTGTTCCCGATGTACCAGGAGTACTATGCGGTGCGGTCGGCGATGAAGGGCCTGTCCAACGAGCCGGGCGTGGCCGACATGAGCCCGCAGCGGATCCAGGAGCTGTTCTTCCGCCGCCTGTACATCAACTATTCCGAGAACGTGAAGCCGCAGAACGTGAAGTTCGAGCGCGCCAACGGCGGCTGGGTGATGCGCGTCACCTACGAGGTGCGCCGGCCCCTGATCTACAACCTGGACGTGGTGGGCAACTTTGATACCCGCCAGGCCCTTACGCGGCGCGGTAGTGGCGAGGAATGACCGCAAGCTGGTGCGCGACCGGATCGGCCATGCGTTCGCCGATCCGTCGCTGCTGCAGCAGGCGCTGACCCACCGCAGCGCCGGTTCGCCGCACAACGAGCGGCTGGAATTCCTCGGCGACGCGGTGGTCAACCTGATCGCCGCCGAGGCCCTGTACCAGCGCTGGCCCAAGGCCGACGAGGGCGTGCTGACCCGGGCCCGCGCCGAGCTGGTGCGCGAAGCCTCGCTGGCGGTGATCGCCCGCCAGCTGGAGCTGGGCGAGCGCCTGACCCTGGGGCCGGGCGAGCTGAAGTCCGGCGGCTTCCGCCGCGATTCGATCCTGGCCGACGCGGTCGAGGCCGTGGTCGCCGCGATCTACCTGGACGCCGGCTACGAGGCCTGCCGCGCGGTCGTGCTGCCCTGGTTCGAACAGGCGCTGGCGGCGCTGCCGGTCGGCAAGCCGGAAAAGGACGCCAAGACCCGCCTGCAGGAATGGCTGCAGGCGCGGCAGAAGCCGCTGCCGGCCTACGAGCTGGTCTCCGAAAGCGGCGAGGAACACGCCAAGGTGTTCCTCGCCCGGTGTACCCTGAGCGAGCCTCCGGCCAGCGCCGAAGGGCAGGGCACCTCGCGGCGCCTGGCCGAACAGGCCGCGGCCGCGGCGGTGCTGGAACGGCTGGAGCCCCCGCTCCGGCAGCCATAGACGGTCCGACAAGTGAATCCCGGAAACAACGAAGCCCCCCACCGCTGCGGCAGCGTCGCCGTCGTCGGCCGCCCGAACGTCGGCAAGTCCACCCTGGTCAACGCCCTGGTCGGGGCCAAGGTCAGCATCGTCTCCAACCGCCCGCAGACCACGCGCCACCGCCTGCTGGGCATCGCCACGGTGCCGGGCGGGCAGATGCTGCTGGTCGACACCCCCGGGCTGCACCGCGAGCAGGGCCGGTTCAAGGCCTCGGCGATGAGCCGGGTGATGAACCGCACCGCGCGCGGCGCGGTGGAGGACGTGGACGCGGCGGTGCTGGTGGTCGAGGCCGGGCGCTGGGACGAGGAGGACACGCTGGCGTTCAACGTGCTCCACGACGCCGGCGTGCCGGTGGTGCTGGTGGTCAACAAGGTCGACCGGCTCAAGGACAAGACCACCCTGCTGCCGTTCCTGGCCGAGGTGGCGAAGGACCGGGATTTCGCGGCCGTGCATCCGATCTCCGCGCTCAAGCGCAAGGGCCTGGACGACCTGGTCGCCGACATCCTGGCGCAGCTGCCGGAGGCACCGCCGGTTTACGACGAGGACGAGATCACCGACCGCAGCCAGCGCTTCCTGGCCGGCGAACTGGTGCGCGAGCAGCTGATGCGCCAGCTCGGCGACGAGCTGCCGTACGCCACCACCGTGGAGATCGAGCGCTTCGCCGAGGATGGCGCGCTGCTGCGCATCGGCGCGGTGATCTGGGTCGAGCGCGAGGGCCAGAAGCCGATCGTGATTGGCAAGGGCGGCGCGCGCCTGCGCGAGATCGGCAGCAAGGCGCGGCAGCAGATGGAGCGGCTGTTCGGGCGCAAGGTGTTCCTGGAGACCTGGGTGCGCGTGCGCGAGGGCTGGTCCGACGACGAGGCCGCGCTGAAGGCCTTCGGCTACGGCCAGGAGTAAGCCGCGCATGGCCGGCGGGGACTGACATGCGCATCGAGGGCGACAGCGCCTTCGTCCTGCATGCCCGCCCGTGGCGCGAGACCAGCCTGCTGGTCGAGGTCCTCAGCGCCACCCACGGCCGCCTGGGGCTGGTCGCGCGCGGGGTGAACTCGCCGAAGCGGCAGGTGCTGCGCGCCGCGCTGCAGCCGCTGCAGCACATCCGCTACGACGCGGTGCTGGCCGGCGAACTGGCCCAGCTGCGCGGCGCCGAGGCCGTGGACGCCGCGCCGCGGCTGGGCGGGCAGGTGCAGCTGGCCGCGTTCTACCTCAACGAGCTGGTGCTTCGCCTGGCGCCGCGCCAGGATCCGCTGCCGGAACTGTTCGGGGCCTACGCCCGCACCCGCGCCGCGCTGGCCGACGCCGGCTCCCTGGCCTGGACCCTGCGCCGCTTCGAGCGCGACCTGCTCGGCGCCCTCGGCGTGGGTTTCGAGCTGGACGTGGACGGCGACGGCCAGCCGCTGGACCCGGCCGCGCGCTACCGGCTCGATCCGGAACACGGCCCGCGAAGGTTGCTCAGCGACCGCGGCCACGGCGAGCGCAACGCCGCCGCCACCGGCGCCGCGCTGCTGGCGCTGGCCGCCGACGTGCAGCCGGGTCCGGAGGACCTGGCAAGCCTGCGCCTGCCGCTGCGCGCGGTGCTCGCCCACCACCTCGGGCCGCGCCCGCTCGCATCGTGGGAAATGGCCGCGCAGCTGCAGCGCCTGGGGCGCGGCGCCGACTGAAGGCGCCGCGCGCAGGCGCGTAGAATCCGCGCATGCCATCCAAGCCCCGGATCCGCACCGTCCACGGTGCCGACATCGAACCCTGGCTCGACGAGGTCGCCCGCCTGCGGGTGGCCGTATTCCGCGACTGGCCGTACCTGTACGAAGGCGACAGTTCCAGCGACTACGAGCGCCAGTACCTGCAACCCTACGTCGCCTCGCGCGAAAGCGTGCTGGTGCTGGCCCTGGACGAGGGCCGCGTGGTGGGCGCCTCCACCGGCCTGCCGCTGCTGGACGACGCCGAGGCGTTCGCCGCGCCGCTGCAGCACGCCGGCCTGCCGGCCGAAGAGGTGTTCTACTTCGGCGAGTCGGTGCTGCTGCCCGCCTACCGTGGACTGGGCGTGGGCCATGCCTTCTTCGACGAACGCGAGGCCCATGCACGCAGGCTTGGCCGCTTCCGCTTCACCGCGTTCTGCGCGGTGGACCGCGATCCGGATGATCCGCGCCGCCCGCCCGGGTACCGGCCCAACGATGCGTTCTGGCACGGCCGCGGCTATGCGCGCCTGCCGGGACTGGCCGTCCGCCTGGCGTGGGAGGAGATCGGCAGGGGCGAAATCGAACATGCGCTGACCTTCTGGTCGCGCGACTGGAAGGAGAAACCATGAAAGTTGCCGCCTGCCGCTACGAAGTCGGCAAGCCCGCGGATTTCGAGGCGTTTGCCGCGCGCCAGCGCGCTTTGCTGGAACAGGCCGCGGCGCAGGGCGTGCGCGTCGCGGTGCTGCCGGAATACCTGTCGCTGGAGCTGGCGGCCATCCACGGGCCGCAGGTCTACGCCGACCTGCACGCCTCGCTGCAGGCGATCCAGCAGCATCGCCAGGCCTGGCTGGCGCTGTTTTCCGGCCTCGCCCGAGAGCTGGGCATGTACATCGTCGCCGGCAGCTTCCTGCTGGACATCGGCGCCGGCCGCCATCGCAACCGCGCCGACCTGTTCGCGCCCGATGGCGGCCACCAGTGGCAGGATAAGCTGCAGCTGACCGGCTTCGAGAAGCGGACCGGGGTGATCGTGCCCGGCGAGGCGCTGAAGGTGGTGGATGTGGCCGGCGTGCGCGCGGGCATCAGCATCTGCTACGACAGCGAGTTCCCGCTGCCGGTGCGCGCCCAGTACGAGGCCGGCGCGCGCCTGCTGCTGGTGCCCAGCTGCACCGACACCGCCGCCGGAGCCACCCGGGTGCGCGTGGGCTGCCTGGCGCGCGCGCTGGAGAACCGCTTCTTCGTCGCCCAGGCCGTCACCGCCGGCGACGCGCCCTGGAGCCCGGCGCTGGATACGAACACCGGCGACGCGGCGATCTACGCGCCGATGGACGTGGGCTTCCCGGCCGACGGCATCCTGGCCAGCGCCGGTGCCGGCCAGGAATGGGCGATCGCCGAGCTCGACTTCGCGCGGCTGGAAGACACGCGCCTCACCGCCCAGGTCGCCAACGACCGCGACTGGCCGGCGCAGCTCGCACCGGCAATCGTGCGCGCGCGGGTGGAAGGCTTCGATGCGCTGCCTGGCGCGTCCGGCTAGGCAACGCCCGCCAGCCAGAGCGAACCGCCGCCCAGCGCAAGGCCCATGGCGATGGCGGCCAGGACGTCGCTGGGATAATGCAGCCCCAGCACCACCCGCGAGGCCGCGACCGAGGCGCTGAACGGCAGCAGCAGCGGCGCCAGCACCGGATAATGGGCCAGGGCCACCACGCTGAAGGCCACGGCGTGCAGGGTGTGCCCGGAGGGGAAGCTGAACTCGTCCAGCGGCGCGACCCATGCGCGGATGGCAGGTCGGCGGCAAACGGGCGCGGTCGCCTGGTCCATCGCTTGAGGCCACGGTACAACGCCAGCGAGGCCAGGCCCACGGCAGCCATGTGCAGGGCCGTCAGGCGGCCGCCCTCGCCGCCCAGCACCGCCAGTGAGGCGATCAGCGCGTACCAGGCGAAGCCGTCGCCCAGGCGGCTGACGCAGGCGAAATAGCCGCGCACCGACCTGCGCATGCACATGCGGTTGGCCAGCAGGCACCAGCGCTGCTCGCGTGCATGCAGGCGTGCACCGGGGCCGGCGCGCGCCGGCAGCTCGGCGGGGAGCGGATCAGGCGGCGAGAGGTGCATCGAGGGCTCCACGGCGGGCCAGCGTCGCCAGTAGGGCATCGAAGTCGGCCGCGACCTGTTCCGGGCGCAGCCCCAGCACCGCGGTGCGCGCCGCCACGCCCATCTCGCGGCGCAGGGTGGCATCGCCCGCCAGGGCGACGGCGGCGGCGATGAAGCCGGCGTCGTCATGCGCCAGCAGCCCGTGTACGCCGGTATGCAGGTGTTCGCGGGCGGCGCCGGTGTCGAAGGCCACGGTCGGCACGCCGCTGGCCATCGCTTCGAGGACGACGTTGCCGAAGGTCTCGCTGAGGCTGGGGAACAGGAACAGGTCGCCGCTGGCGAAGTGCCGCGCCAATGCCTCCCCGCGCTGCATCCCGCAGAACACGAAGTCGGGATTCCCGCGCGCCAGCGCCTCGCGCAGGGGGCCGTCGCCGATCCACACGAAGCGCGCATCCGCGCGCTGCCGCTGCAGGGCGCGGAACGCCCGGACTGCCAGGTCCAGGTTCTTCTCCGCTGCGATCCGCCCCACGTACACCACCACCGGCGTGGCGGCATCGGCGCCCCAGTCGCGGCGCAGGTGCGTGTCGCGACGGAACAGCGTGAACTGCGTGGTGTCCACCGCCCGCGCCAGCCGCACCACGCGCGAGAAACCCTGCGTGCGCAGCGCCTGCTCCAGCTCCATGGTCGGCACCAGGGTGGCGTCGGCGCGATTGTGGAAACGGCGCATCAGGCGCAATGCCCCCGGCTGCAGCCAGGCCAGGCCGTAGTCGCGCATGTAGTGGTCGAAGCGGGTATGGAAGCCACTGGCGACCGGAATGCCGAGGCGCCTGGCGGTGCGGAGTGCCGACCACCCCAGCGGGCCTTCGGTGGCGATGTACACCGTGTCCGGTCGCGTGCGGCGCCACTGCCGGTGCAGCGCGCCGGATGCGGGCAGTCCGATGCGCAGGCCGGGGTAATGCGGCAGCGCCGCGCCGGGGAGGAGCAGGGTTTCCAGGCCTTCGTCCGGGCCAGCACCGGGCTGGCGCGGACGGGCGACCTCGACCGCATGGCCGCGCCCGCGCAAGCCAAAGGCCAGTGACTGCACGGTCAGTGCGACCCCGTTGACCTCGGGTGGCCAGGTTTCGGTGACGAGGGCGTAGCGCATGGGCCGTCTCCGGTTGCGCTTCCAGCCTGCCTGCGGTCGATGCCGGGGCGATTACCGCCGGATGACGGCCTGGTGACAGACGCCGCGCGGATGCGCCCGCTCACGGCCGTGACGGCGGATCCGGTGTGACCGACCCGACCGTCAGCGCCACGGTGCCGTCGCGCAGGCGGGCCTGCACGCGGTCGCCCGGCGCGACCTGGGCGACCGAGTGCACCAGGGCGCCATCGTCGCCGCGGGTGACGATCGAATAGCCGCGCGCCACCGTGGCCAGCGGGCTGCACGCTTCCAGCGAGCGCGCCAGGGCGCGCAGCTTGAGCGCATCGCGCTGCAGGATCCGGGCGATCGCGGCCTGCGGGCGCGACTGCAGGCGCAGCAGGCGTTCGCGCAGCTGCGCGACGCGTCGCTGCGGATGGTGGGCGCGCAGTACCGCGCCGGCGTGGCGCAGGCGTGCGTGCTGGTGCTGCAGCTGTTCGCGCCAGCGTGCTTCCAGCCGGCGTCGCAGGGCTTCCTGGCGTTGGCCGAGCAGGCGCAGCCGGTTCTGCGGCGACTGTGCCTGCAGGCGCAGCGCGGCGCGGTCGGCACGCTGCATGGCCTGGCGCAGGCGATGGCCCTGGATCGCGCGCAGGCGGCCGTGCAGCACGCCGATGCGCGCCAGCAGGTCGCGCCGGTCCGGTACCAGCAGCTCGGCGGCCACCGACGGCGTGGGCGCACGCACGTCGGCGGCGAAGTCGGCCAGGGTGAAGTCGGTTTCGTGCCCGACCGCGGAGACGACCGGCACCGGCGATGCGGCGATCGCACGCGCCAGGCGCTCGTCGTTGAACGCCCACAGGTCTTCCAGCGAACCGCCGCCGCGCGCCAGCAGGATGGCGTCGTAGCGGCCGCTGGCGCCGGCGCGCTGCAGCAGCGAGGTGATCTGCGCCGCGGCGGTCTCGCCCTGGACCAGGCTGGGGAGGATTTCCACGTCCAGCAGCGGGCAGCGGCGGCCGAGCACGCTCAGCACGTCGCGCACCGCCGCGCCGGTGGGCGAGGTGATCACGGCCAGGCGCCGCACCCAGCGCGGCAGGGGGTGCTTGCGTGCGGGGTCGAACAGGCCCTCGGCCTCCAGCTTCGCCTTCAACGCCTCGTAGGCGCGGCGCAGGGCGCCTTCGCCGGCTTCCTCCAGGTGGTCCAGCACCAGCTGGTAGTCGCCGCGTGCCTCGTACAGGGTGAGCCGGCCGCGGGCCAGCACCTTCATGCCCTCGCGCGGCACGAACTTCAGCCACTGGCTCTTGGGCCGGAACATGGCGCAGCGCACCTGGGCGCGCGCGTCCTTGAGGTTGAAGTACAGGTGCCCGGAGGCCGGACGGGTGACGTTGCCCAGCTCGCCCTCGACCCAGACCAGCGGGAAGGCACTCTCCAGCAGGTCGCGCGCCAGCGTGTTGAGCTGGGCGGGGGTGAGGACGGGGTTCTGCTCGGACATCGGCGCGTACGGCTCGGCGGGACAGGATAGCGCGGCAGCGTGCGTGGTGCCGGAGGCGCTCCGGGCGGCCAGCCCAGAGCGAGCCGTCGCGGCGCCCGGCAGCGCCCCCCAAATCACCAATCACCAATCACGCCCCTCGATGCCGCTCCAGCGCCCAGGCCACATGCTCCCGTACCAGCTGCGAAGGGTGCTCGCGGCGCGATTCCAGCGCGGCGACGACTTCCGGCGTGGTCGGAGCGTTGCCCAGGGCCACGGCGATGTTGCGCAGCCAGCGCTCGTGGCCGCTGCGGCGGATCGCGCTGCCCTCGGTGCGGCGCAGGAACTCCTCCTCTTCCCAGGCGAACAGCTCGGCGAGGGTGGCCTGGTCGAGGTTGTTGCGGGCGCGGAAGTCCGGCTCGTCGGTGCGCCGCGCGAACTTGTTCCAGGGACACACCAGCTGGCAGTCGTCGCAGCCGAAGATGCGGTTGCCGATCGCAGGGCGCAGCTCCTCCGGGATCGGGCCGTCGTGCTCGATGGTCAGGTAGGAGATGCAACGCCGCGCATCCAGCCGGTAGGGCGCGGTGATCGCCCCGGTCGGGCAGGCGGGGATGCAGCGGCTGCAGGTGCCGCAATGCGCGCTGGCCGGCGGATCCACCGGCAGCGGCAGGTCCAGGTAAATCTCGCCGAGGAAGAACCAGGAGCCGCCGTCCTTGTCGATCAGGCAGGTGTGCTTGCCGATCCAGCCCAGCCCGGCGTTGCGCCCCAGTGCGCGCTCCAGCACCGGCGCCGAGTCCACGAACACGCGGTAGCCGAAGGCGCCGAATTCCCGTTGCAAGCGTTCGGCCAGCTTCTGCAGCCGGTTGCGCATCAGCTTGTGGTAGTCGCGGCCCAGGGCGTAGCGGGCCACGTAGGCGCGGCGGCCATCGGCCAGCGTGGCCCAGGCCTGGTCCCCGTCCTGGCCGTAGTCCAGGCCCACCGAGACCACCCGCACCGTTCCCGGCACCAGTTCACGCGGACGGCTGCGCGCGGTGCCATGGCGCGCCATCCAGTCCATGGTTCCGTACAGGCCCTGGGCCAGCCAGTCGCGCAGGTGGGCCTCGTCCTCGGCCAGGTCCACGCCGCTGATGCCGCAGCGCTGGAAGCCGTGCTCGCGCGCCAGCTCGCGCACTCGCCGTGCGGCAGCGACGAGGTCGATCGCCGCGGGCTGGGCCGGGCTTGCGGGCGGGGTGGGGGACATGCGCCGATTATAGGAGCCGCCGCAACGCCGGCCCCGGCGCCCGCGGCTTAGAATTGCGCCATGCCTGCCTCCGCCACCCTGCTGTTCGACAGCCGCGCCGCCCGCCGGATCGACCAGGAGGCGACCGCCGCGCTCGGCGGCGACGGCTACGTGCTGATGACACGCGCCGGCGAAGCTGCCTGGCGGGTGCTGCGCGAACGCTGGCCGCATGCGCGCCGGATCGTGGTGGCCTGCGGCAGTGGCAACAACGGAGGCGACGGCTACGTGCTGGCGCGGCTGGCCTTGCAGGCCGGCCTGGACGTGCGCGTGGTGCTGCCGGCCGGCGTGCAGCCGCGCACGCCGCTGGCGCAACGTGCCGCGGCCGATTACGCCAGCATCGGCGGCACCCTGGAACACTTCCCCTGCGCGCTGGACGATGCCGAGCTGCTGGTCGACGCGCTGCTGGGCATCGGCCTGGAGGCGGCGCCGCGCGAACCAGTGGCCGCTCTGGTCGCGGCGCTGGACGCGGCGCAGGCGCCGGTATTCGCGCTCGACGTCCCTTCAGGCATCGACGCCGACCGCGGCAGCGCGCCGGGCGTCGCCCTGCGCGCCGACTGCACCCTGCAGTTCATCGTCGAACACAGCGGCCTGCGCACCGGCATGGCCCTGGACCACACCGGCGAACTGCTGCTGGACACCCTGCACGTGGACGCCGCGGCGTACGCGGCGGTGGCGCCGCCATGCGCGCGCCTGCTGGATGCATCCGCGCTGGCGCAATGGCTGCCGCCGCGGCCGCGCGACAGCCACAAGGGCCGCGCCGGCCACGTGCTGTGCGTGGGCGGCGACCACGGCAGCGGCGGCGCGGTGCTGCTGGCGGTGGAAGCCTCGCTGCGCAGCGGTGCCGGCCTGGCCAGCGTGGCCACGCGCGAGGCGCACGTGCCGGCGCTGCTGGCGCGGCGCCCGGAAGCGATGGTGCACGCGGTCGAGGATGCCGAGGCGCTGGCGCCGCTGCTGGCGCGCGCCAGCGTCGTCGCCTGCGGACCGGGCCTGGGGCGCAGCTCGTGGTGGGGCGGTGCGCTGTTCCGCAAGGTGCTGGAGAGCGACCTGCCGCACGTGCTCGATGCCGATGCCCTGAACCTGCTGGCCGAAGCGCCCATGCCACTGGGCGACGCGATCCTCACCCCGCATCCGGGCGAGGCCGCGCGCCTGCTGGGCAGCAGCACCGCCGCGGTGCAGGCGGACCGCTACGTCGCCGCGGCCGCGCTGGCGCAGCGCTACGGCTGCGTGGTGGTGCTCAAGGGCGCCGGGAGCATCATCGCCGCGCCGGGCGAACTGCCCTGCGTGCTCGACGCCGGCAATCCCGGCATGGCCACCGGCGGCATGGGTGACCTGCTGACCGGCACCATCGCCGCCATGCGCGCCCAGGGGCTGGACGCGTTCCAGGCCGCCTGTGCCGGCGCCCTGCTGCACAGTGCCGCCGGTGACGCCGCGGCAGCCGACGGCGGCCAGCGTGGCCTGTTGCCCTCGGACCTGCTGCCGTGGCTGCGGCGGCTGGCCAATCCCCCTTCTTTGCAGGCAGTTTCCCGATGCTGATCGAGCTTCCCGGTCCCGAGGCCACCGACGAACTGGGCCGCGCCCTGGCCGCGAGCCGGCCGCAGCCGGCCGTGGTCCACCTGCACGGCGACCTGGGCGCCGGCAAGTCCAGCCTGGCACGCGCGCTGCTGCGCGCGCTGGGGGTGCAGGGGCCGGTGCGCAGTCCCACCTACACCCTGGTCGAGCGCTACCCGGTGCCCGGCGGCGAGGCCTGGCACCTGGACCTTTACCGCATCGCCGATGCCGGCGAGCTGGACTTCCTCGGCCTGGACGGCGACGAGGCCACGCTGTGGCTGGTGGAGTGGCCCGAGCGCGGCCAGGGCGCGCTGCCGGCGCCGGACCTGGAAGTGCACCTGGCGGTCGCCGGAGCCGGGCGCCGCGCCCGCCTGGAAGCCCGCTCCGCGGCGGGCCAGGCCTGGCTGTCAGCCCTCGACCTGAACGGGCGGTTGCAGGGCGTTCCTGCCGGGTGATCGCAAAAAGATCCCCCAGGTGGCGGATTCTTAAAGGATTTTCACTTGCAATGCACGCCGGCTGGTGATTGAATCCGGCCCATGTGCCACCTCCTCGCCCGGTTTGGCGTGCTGGCGGCGGGCCTCGTGCTCGCCGTGATCGGCTGCGTGGGCGATGCCCTGGCCGGCGAGGTGAAGGGCCTGAGCCTGCAGCAGGGGCCCACCGGAACCCGCGCCGAGGTGCAGCTGCACGGCGCCGGGCAGTTCAAGACCCTGAGCCTCAGCGGGCCGCACCGGCTGGTGCTGGACCTGCCCGAATCGCACGCCGCCGCGGGCCTGAAGCTGCCGGCCCCTGCCGGCCTGGTGACCAACGTGCGCACCGGGCAGCCGGTGCCAGGCACCTACCGCATCGTGTTCGAACTGGCCGCGCCGGTGGCCAGCCTGCCGGTGCGCGCCGAGCCCACGCCGGAAGGCGCGCGCCTGGTGATCGAATGGCCGGGCGACGGCCCGGTGACCCCGGCTACCGCTGCCAGCCCATCCGGGCCGGGGCCGGCCACGGTCGCCGCGGCTCCAGCCGCCACCGCTTCCGGTTCCGGCGACACGCCCGCGCCGGCCAGCGATGCGGCCGCGCGCGCCGAGGCCGCGCGTGCCACCGCGCTGCTGACCGCGCAGGTGGTGCGGGCCGGCCGTGCCAGCGAGCCGGCGTCGCAGCCGGCGCAGCCGGCACCGGCGGCGGTCTCGCCGCAGGCCATCCTCGAGGGCCGCGCCGGTGCGCTGGCCGGCACCCCGGCGCCTGCGACCACCACGCCGGCCACGCCCGCTACCGACAATGCCCCGCCGCCGGCCGCCACCCCGGCGCCCGCGCCGGTGCGCCCGGCGGTCAATGCCGCCGCCGCGCGTCCGCTGATCGTGGCCATCGACGCCGGCCACGGCGGCCAGGACCCGGGCGCGATCGGCCCCACCGGCAAGCGCGAGAAGGACGTGACCCTGGCCATGGCGCGCGAGCTGGCGCGCCAGATCGATGCCACCCCGGGCCTGAAGTCCTTCCTGGTGCGCGACAGCGACGTGTTCATCCCGCTGCCGATGCGCGCCCAGCGCGCGCGCGCGGCCAAGGCCGACATCTTCATCTCGATCCACGCCGACGCGGCCGAGAACCGCAACGCGCGCGGCTCCTCGGTCTACGTGCTGTCGACCAAGGGCGCTTCCTCGCAGCGCGCGCGCTGGCTGGCGGACAAGGAAAACGCCGCCGACCTGGTCGGCGGCGTGCGCCTGCAGCAGACCGAGGCGGTGCTGGCCAACGTGCTGCTGGACCTGGCCCAGAGCGGGCACATGCGCGCCTCCGAGGACGCGGCCCTGCACGTGCTCGGCGGCCTCAAGCGCGTGGGCAACAACCACAAGCCCAACATCGAGCGCGCCAACTTCGCCGTGCTGCGCACCTCGGACATGCCGGCGATGCTGGTGGAGACGGCCTTCATCTCCAATCCGGACGAGGAGAAGCGCCTCACCGACCCGGCGTTCCAGCGCAAGGTCGCCGGCGCGGTGCTGGAAGGCATCACCACCTATTTCAGCCGGCAGCCGCCGCCGGGCACGCTGTTCGCGATGCGCGCCGAGGCCGACCTGGCCGCGGCCGGCGGCGCGGGCGGCACGCCCTGATCCAAGCGCGGGCCGGCGCGCCGGCGGCGCGGCGGCTATCATCACGCCTGATCCTCCTGACGGCCTGCGCGCCGCCGTGATGCCGTGCCGATCCGACAGCTTCCCGACACCCTGATCAACCAGATTGCCGCCGGCGAGGTGGTCGAACGCCCGGCCTCGGTGGTCAAGGAACTGGTCGAGAACGCCCTCGACGCCGGCGCCACGCGCGTGGACATCGACCTGGAGGAGGGTGGCATCCGCCTGATCCGGATCCGCGACGACGGCGGTGGCATCCCGCCCGGGGAACTGCCGCTGGCGGTCAGCCGCCACGCCACCAGCAAGATCGCCTCGCTCGACGACCTGGAAGCGGTGGCCACCCTCGGCTTCCGCGGCGAGGCCCTGCCCTCGATCGCCTCGGTCAGCCGCTTCATGCTCGCCTCGCGCACCCGCGACGCCGAGCACGGCGCGGCGCTGCACGTGGACGGCGGCCAGATCGGCGAGGTGGTGCCCAAGGCGCACGCGCCGGGCACCACGGTGGAAGTGCGCGACCTGTTCTACAACGTGCCGGCGCGGCGCAAGTTCCTGCGCGCCGAGCGCACCGAGCTGGGCCACATCGAGGAATGGCTGCGCTCGCTGGCGCTGGCGCGCCCGGACGTGGAGCTGCGGGTGAGCCACAACGGCAAGCCCTCGCGCCGCTACCGCGCCGGCGACCTGGACGCGGCCGCGCGCCTGGGCGAGACCCTCGGCGACGACTTCGCGCGCAGCGCGCTGCGCATCGACCACAGCGGCGCCGGCCTGCGCCTGCACGGCTGGATCGCGCAGCCGCACTATTCGCGTGCCAGCGCCGACCAGCAGTACCTGTACGTCAACGGCCGCGCGGTGCGCGACCGCAACGTCGCCCACGCGGTGAAGCTGGCCTACCAGGACGTGCTCTACCACGGCCGCCAGCCGGCCTACGTGCTGTTCCTGGAGCTGGATCCGACCCGGGTGGACGTCAACGTGCACCCGGCCAAGCACGAGGTGCGCTTCCGCGACGCCCGCCTGATCCACGACTTCGTGTTCCGCACCCTGCAGGAGGCGCTGGCGCAGACCCGCGCCGGCATGGAGGCCGGCGTCGCCGCCGCCATGCCCGCCGGCCAGCCGGCCGCGGCCTGGGGCGGCGCCGCGCCCGCTGCCGCACCGGCCGTGAGCGATGGCGGTGCCCGCCCGTTCGTGCCGTGGACGCCGGCGCCACAGCCGCTGGGCCTGCGCGTGGACGAGGCGATGGGCGCGTACGCGGCGCTGTACGGACAGGCGGACGGGGCCACGCCGGCCGCGCCGCCGCTGCCACGCCAGGACCAGGCCCTGCCCGAGGGCAGCGGCGAGATCCCGCCGCTGGGCTACGCGATCGCGCAGCTGCACGGCATCTACATCCTGGCCGAGAACGCCGACGGCCTGGTGGTGGTGGACATGCACGCCGCCCACGAACGCATCGGCTACGAGCGCCTGAAGGCCGCGCACGACGGCATGGGCCTGCGCGCGCAGCCACTGCTGGTGCCGCTGTCGCTGGCGGTGGGCGAGCGCGACGCCGACGTCGCCGAGTGCGAGGCGCAGACCCTGGCCGAGCTGGGCTTCGAGGTCACCCGCAGCGGCCCGCAGACCCTGGCCGTGCGCAGCGTGCCGGCGCTGCTTGCGCATGCCGATCCGGAAGCGCTGCTGCGCGACGTCCTGGCCGACCTGCGCGAGCACGGTGCCACCCGCCGCGTGGCCGCCGCGCGCGACGAGCTGCTTTCGACCATGGCTTGCCATGGCGCGGTGCGCGCCAACCGGCGCCTGACCATTCCGGAAATGAACGCCCTGCTGCGCGACATGGAAGCCACCGAGCGCTCCGGGCAGTGCAACCACGGGCGCCCGACCTGGGCGCGATTCACGCTGGGGGAAATCGATCGATGGTTCCTGAGGGGAAGATGAGGGCCCTGCGCGCCATGGGGATGGCGGCGCTGCTGGCGGCGCTGGCCGGCTGCGGCGGCGAGGCGGGCAGCGACGATATCTCCGCCGAGGCCGAGCGCGCGGCCGCCGCGGCGGTGTTCCAGGCCGGGCAGGAGGCCTGGCGCCGGGAGCGCGAGCAGGAGCTGCTGCGGCCGGACGGCTGGACCAGCCTGGTCGGCCTGCACTGGCTGGAGCTGAAGGCGCACTACATCGGCAGCGGCGAACGCATCGCCAGCAACATGCGCCTGGCCTTCGGCCCGGAGCGCATGGGCCTGGTCACCCGCGACGACGACGGCCGCTACTGGTTCACCCCGGAGCAGGGCGTGGAGCTGACCCTCAACGGCGAGCCGCTGCGGGGCAAGGTGCGGCTTTACAGCGACCATGACCCGGAGAAGGCGGTGATCGGCTTCGACGGCGACAAGGGCAGGCTGACCCTGGTCCAGCGCGGCAACCGCCATGCCCTGCGCGTGCGCCACGCCGACGCGCCCACCCGGGTGGGTTTTGCCGGGCTGCAGTACTGGCCGGCCGATCCGGCCTGGCGGATCGAGGCGCGCTTCGTGCCGCATCCGCCGGGCAAGACCCTGCCGATCGCCGACATCGTCGGCACCCGCAACGACTCGCCCAATCCCGGCTACGTCGAGTTCGAGCGCGACGGCCGCAGCTTCCGCCTGGAGGCGCTGGGCGGGCCGGAGGAAGGCCTGTTCTTCGTGCTGGCCGACCGCACCAGCGGCCACGGCAGCTATCCGGCCGGACGCTTCCTCGACGCCGACTGGCCGGGCGAGGACGGCAAGGTGGTGCTGGACTTCAACCGCGCCTACAACCCGCCGTGCGCGTTCACCCTGTTTGCGACCTGCCCGCTGCCACCGCCGGAGAACCGCCTGGACCTGGCGATCACCGCCGGCGAGAAGAACTACACCGGGAACGTGCACTGACCCCGGGAGCGCCGATGCACGCCCTGTTTCCCCGCGCCTGCGGCCCGTCCCGTCGCTTCGCCCGCCTGGCGGTACTGCTGCTGGGGCTGCTGCTGACGCTGCCGGTGCTGGCCGCGCCGCCGGTGCCGCTGCTGTGGAAGGTCTCCGACGCGGACAATTCCGTGTACCTGCTGGGCTCGTTCCACATGCTGCGCCCCGGCGACGAGGTGCTGGCCGCCGAGGTCGAGGACGCCTTCGCCGCCGCCGACGCACTGGTGTTCGAACTGGCGCCGGACGAGGCGACCTCGCCCACGCTTGCGGCCGCCATGCTGCGGGCCGCGCTGCGCAAGCGCCCGGGCACGCTGCAGGACGACCTGGGGCCGGCGCTGTGGGCGCGGATGCAGGCGCACGCCGCCGCCACCGGCCTGCCGCTGGCGCAGCTGTCCGGGGTCGAGCCGTGGTTCCTGGGGCTCACCCTGGCGATCGGGCAGCTGCAGCGGATGGGCTTCGACCCGGCGCTGGGCCTGGACCGGCAGCTGATGCAGGCCGCCGCCAGTGCCGGCAAGCCGGCGTCCGGGCTGGAGCGGGCGGCCGACCAGATCGCGGTGCTGGCCGGGATGCCGCTGGCCACCCAGGTGCAGATGCTGGACCAGTCCCTGGCGCAGGCCGAGGCCGGGGACGAGGCCATCGAGGCCATGTACCGCACCTGGCGCCGCGGCGATGCCGAGGGCCTGTGGCGGCTGCTGGGCGAGGACCTGCGGCGCCAGTACCCGGAGCTGTACCGGCACATCAACGTGGCCCGCAACGAGGCCTGGCTGCCGCAGATCCGGCAACGCCTGGAGCGGGGCCAGGGCGACGTGCTGGTGGTGGTCGGCGCGCTGCACCTGCTGGGCAGCGACGGCCTGGTCGAGCGCCTGCGCGCGCAGGGGTACCGGGTCGAGCGCGTGTGCCGCGCCTGCGCCGGCCGCTAGCGTTCCGCGCCGGCCTCAGGCGGCCGGCGCCGGCTCCATCACGATGCAGTCCACCGGGCAGGCGGGCACGCACAGCTCGCAGCCGGTGCACAGTGGATCCAGCACCACGTGCATCAGCTTCGGGCCGCCGATGATGGCGTCCACCGGGCAGGCCTGGATGCACTTGGTGCAACCGATGCAGTCCGCCTCCACCACCACCGCCACCGCCGGCGGCTTGCACTGGCCGCGGCTGCGGTCGTAGGGCACGGGCGGCACGCCCAGCACCCGTGCCAGCGCACGCGCGCCCTCGTCGCCGCCGGGCGGGCAATGGTCCGGTCCGGCCTGGCCGGTGGCCATGGCCTCGGCGTACGGGCGGCAGCCGGGATAGCCGCACTGGCCGCACTGGGTCTGCGGCAGCAGGCGGTCGAGGCGTTCGACCAGGGGCGGAAGCGGAGCGGACATGCGCGGGCGATGCGGCGGGCCGGCCATTATCGCCGCTGCGCCGCCTGTACACACGCGCCGCGGCGCCGCATGCTGCGTGGACGAGAGGAGGGCAACCGATGTCCTGGAAACGGATCTGGCCGGTGGCGGCGCTGCTGGCGGCCGCGCCGCTGGCCGCACAGCCGCCGGCCCACGCGGCGCACGCGGTGGCGGTGCAGGCCTACACGGCGCCGGTGGCGCCGGACATCCAGGCGCCGGAGCTGCGCGAACTGGAACCGGTGCTGCGCGAGGCCCTGGCCGGCGCGCCGGACTTCGCCGGCGGCCAGGTGCTGGTGCAATGGGGTTGCGGCACCGACTGCCTGCGGCTGCTGGCCGCCGACCGCGGCAGCGGGCGGCTGGTGCAGTTGCCGGGCGCGGCCTGCTGCTGGGCGGGCGAGGGCGAGATGCTGGACTACCGCGCCGACAGCCGCCTGCTGGTGGTCAGCGGCCGGCTCGGGGACGGCCCTGGCCATGGCCGCCACTACTTCGTGTTCGAACACGGGCGCTTCGTGCCGGTGTTCTTCGAGCCTGTGCCGGCCGACTGATCCGGCGCCTCAGGCGATGCGCCGGCCGCGCCACCAGCGTTCGTGTGCCAGCGCCAGCATCGCCTGGTCCTCGCGGCTGTCGCCGTAGGCGTGGATGCGCGCGTAGCGCGACAGGTCGTAGCGGGCGCGGATGTCGTCTGCCTTGTGCGCGCCGCGGTCGCCGCCGGCGTAGCGGCCGGTCAGGCGGCCATCGACGCTTTCCAGGCGGTTGCAGACCAGCTCCAGCCCGTGCCGTCGGCACCACGGCGCCAGGAAGGCGTCGAGCGAGCCGGAGACGATCACCACGGTATGCCCGCGGGCGCGGTGCGCGGCGATGCGTTGCATCATCTCCGGCCGCAGCAGGCCCGGCAGTTCGCGCTCGGCGTAGTCGGCGCCGGCGGCGCGGACCCAGGCAGCGTCGCGCCCGGCGAATGCCTTGCGGGTGGCCCGCACGCGCAGCGCCGAGGCCGACACCAGGCCCAGCCGGTAGCCGGCCACCCAGGGGCCGATGGTCCAGCGCGCCCGTGCCAGCTGCCCTGGCGTGGCCAGGCGGCGCAGGAAGCGGCCGTAGGTATCGCAGGTGGTGACGGTGTGGTCGAAGTCGACCAGGGCCAGTTCCATCGGCCTCCCTCGCGTCCCTTGCATGGGGCGGCGCGGGCCGCCGTTGCGGGTGCCGCCGTTGCCGCGCCCGCGGATGGGCCTGCGCCACCGGGCGGCGCAGGCCGCAGTGCGGATCAGCGCACCGGCATGCCGGCCTGGGCGCCTTCGTCGGCGTCCAGCAGGGCCAGCGCACCGCCGTCGAAGCCGGCCGACAGGATCATGCCCTCGCTGATGCCGAAGCGCATCTTGCGCGGGGCCAGGTTGGCGATGAACACGACGTTGCGGCCGACCAGCTTCTCCGGTTCGCCGTAGCTGGCGCGGATGCCGGAGAAGATCTGGCGCTGGCCCAGCTCGCCGGCGTCCAGCAGGAAGCGCAGCAGCTTGTCCGAGCCTTCCACGAAGCCGCACTCCAGCACCTTGCCGATGCGCAGGTCGAGCTTGGCGAAGTCCTCGATGCCGATGTACTGCGGCGCGCTGGCCGCCGGCGCGGCGTCCTTCTTCGCCTCGGCCTTCTTTTCCGGCTGGGCGGCGGGAGCGGCGGCGAGGGTGTCCTTGGAGGCTTCGGTCATGGCGTCGATCAGCTTGGGGTCGATACGGGTGAACAGGGGGGTGTAGGCGGCCAGGGTGCGGCCGGCCAGCCCGGTGCGGCGGTCCAGCGCCAGCTCCGTGCCCAGCCAGGCCTCGACCCGGGCGATGGTGGCCGGCACGATCGGCTTGAGCACGCCGGCGATGTCGGCGAAGGCCTGCAGCGCGGTGCCCAGCACCAGGTGCAGGTCGGCGCGGCGTGCCGGGTCCTTGGCCAGCGCCCACGGCGCGGTGCGCGCGATGTATTCGTTGGCCAGGTCGGCCGCGGCCATGGCGTTGCGGGCCACGGCGGCGAAGTTGTCGTGCTGGTACAGCTCCGGCGCGCCGGCCAGCGCCTCGCGCACCTGGGCCAGCAGCTGCTCGGCGTCCTGCGCCCAGCCCCCGCTGGTGCCGGTGTCGGCGCCCGGCGCGGGCAGCTGGTTGCCGAAGTGCACGTCCAGCAGCTTGGCGCAGCGGCTTGCGATGTTGACGAACTTGCCGACCAGGTCGCTGTTCACGCGGGCGACGAAGTCGGACAGGTTGAGGTCCAGGTCGTCCACGCCGCCGGAGGACTTGGCCGCGAAGTAGTAGCGCAGCGCGTCCGGGTCCAGGCCCACGTCCAGGTAGGTGCGGGCCATGATGAAGGTGCCGCGCGACTTGGACATCTTGGCCCCGTCCACGGTCAGGTAGCCGTTGACGTGCAGGCGGTCGGGCTTGCGCAGGCCGTTGCCGTGCAGCACCGCCGGCCAGAACAGGCCGTGGAAGTTGACGATGTCCTTGCCGATGAAGTGGTGCAGCTCGGCGTGGTCGCCCGGCTGCAGCAGCCGCTCCATGGCCGCCTCGTCGAAGCCGCCGGCCTTGCCGCTGCGGGCCAGGGCCAGCAGGCTGGAGAAGTAGCCGATCGGCGCGTCCAGCCACACGTAGAAGTACTTGCCGGGGTGGCCGGGGATCTCGAAGCCGAAGTAGGGTGCGTCGCGGGAGATGTCCCAGTCGCGCAGGCCGCCTTCGCCTTCGATCCACTCGGCCAGCTTGGCCTTGACCCCGGGCAGGGCCACGTCGCCGGCCAGCCACTCGCGCAACACCTCGGTGTACTGGCCCAGGCGGAAGAAGAAGTGCTCGGAGGCACGCAGCTCCGGGGTGGCGCCGGACACGGCCGAGCGCGGATCGATCAGGTCGGTGGGGCCGTAGGTGGCGCCGCAGACCTCGCAGTTGTCGCCGTACTGGTCCGGGGACTTGCAGCGCGGGCAGGTGCCCTTGACGTAGCGGTCGGGCAGGAACATCTGCTTGACCGGGTCGTACAGCTGCTCGATCGAGCGGCGCTCGATGCTACCGCGCGCCTCCAGGGCGGCGTAGAAACGCCCGGTCAGCTCGCGGTTCTCCTCCGAATGGGTGGAGTGGTACCAGTCGAAGGCCACGCCGAAGGCGTCGAAGTCGCGCTCGTGCTCGGCCTTGATCCGGGCGATGAAGGCCTCCGGGGTGACCCCGGCCTTCTCCGCCGCCAGCATGATCGGGGTGCCGTGGGTGTCGTCGGCGCAGACGTAGTACACCGCGTCCCCGCGCATGCGCCGCGCCCGGACCCAGATGTCGGCCTGGATGTAGCCGACCAGGTGGCCCAGGTGCAGCGGGCCGTTGGCGTAGGGCAGGGCGTTGGTGACGAGGACGGAGCGGGACATGGCGGTCGGTGGGGAAAGGGACCGCCGATTATCGCATGCCGGGCGCTCCGGGCCCGCCGGGCGGCTGCCGGCGCCGCCGCGCACGGGCCCGGCGGGGCCGGGCCCGTGCGCGGCGGCGCTCAGAAGCGGTAGGTCGCGCCCATGTAGAAGAACCGGCCGATGCTGTCGTAGTTGGCGCTGCCGATGTCGGCGCCGAAGTAGTTCAGCGGCGGGTCCTTGTCCGAGGCGTTGTCGATGCCGAGGTACACGTTCAGCTCGCTCTCCGGGAAGGTGTAGCCCAGCCGGAGGTTGTGGTAGGTGTACGAGCCATTCATGATCGGCCTGGCCGAGCCCGGGTTGGCGTTGTAGCTCTTGGGCTGGACCCGCAGGTTGCCGTCGACGTACTTCATGTTCCAGCTGGCGCTCCAGTTGCCGAACTCGAAGCTGTTGTCCAGCGTGGCGCGCCAGCGCGGGTCGGTGTAGTAGGTGACGTTCTCGTCGAACTCGTCCGGGAAGTCCTGGAACTGCCACTCCCGCGACTGCAGCAGGCGGGTGCCGACGAAGCGCGAGACCGCGCTGGCGCCGAACAGGTTGTAGCGGTAGTCGATCTCCAGGTCCACGCCGACCCGGCGCGACTTGGCCAGGTTCTCGTTCAGCGCCACCCAGCGGGTGATCGAGTAGGCCGGGAAGTCGCGGCCCTGCGGGTCGACGTAGCCGCCCACCGGGGCGCGGGTGATCATGGCGCAGAACTGGTTGCCGATGCCGCCGGGCGAGTCGACGCAGCGGGTGGCCAGGGTCTGCGCGTTGACCGCGCCGATCGCGTCCTTGAGGGTGATGTTCCAGTAGTCCACCGACACGCCCAGCCCGTTGATGAAGTCCGGCTGCCATACCAGGCCCAGGGTCCAGCTGCGGGCGCGCTCTTCCTCCAGGTCCGGGTTGCCGCCGCTCACGCCCGGCCGGCTGGCACTGAAGGTGTCGATCCAGCCTTCCGGGATGCCCAGCGCGCTGCAATTGGCCACGCGCAGGGCGCGGTCCTCGGCGGTATCCGGGCGGTTGGGGTTGGTGGGCTGGTAGTTGCAGGGGTCGTTGATGGTCGCGAAGTTCTCCGACTGCGGGTTGTACAGCTCGCCGATGCTCGGCGCGCGCACCGCCCGCGCCAAGGTGCCGCGGAAGCGCAGGGTGTCGATGATTTCCCAGTTCAGGCCGATGTTCCAGGCCAGGGTCTCGCCGATGCTGCTGTAGTCGGAGTGGCGCGCCGCCAGGTCCAGGGACATGTTGTAGATGCCGGGCAGGTCGGCCAGCAGCGGGATGGTGGTCTCGGCGAACACCTCGGTGACGTCGTACTCGCCGCCGCGGCTGGGGATGGCGTTGAGGAAGGTCAGGCCCAGCGCGGCCAGCGGGTCGGTGTTCTCCTGGCTCTTCTCCTTGCGGTACTCCACGCCCGCGGCGAAGCCCACGTCGCCGGCCGGCAGCGAGAACAGCCGGCTGTTGGCCACCGAGGCCGCCACCACGTTCTGCTCCAGGGTCGAGGAATTGAGCGAGGTGGTGTTGAACCAGGCGATCGCCTCGGGCGTGCGCGCCACCGCGCCGTCGCCGAACACGCTGAACGGGATGCAGCCGTTGCTGGCGAAGCTGGAGTAGCGCGTGCCGGTGTGCGGGTTGACCGCGTCCTCGTCGATGCTGGCGCGGCAGACGATGTTGCCGTTCTCGTCGCGCACCGCGTCCAGGCCGGCGTGCCAGCGCTCGTTGATGCGGTTGTTGAGGTTGCGGCGGTCGATCTTGGACTGGCCGTAGTTGACCGATGCCTCGTAGGTCCAGTCCTCGCCGAGGTTGCCCTCGAAGCCGAACACCGCGCGCACGGTCTGGCGGTCCACGTCCTCGCCGCGCCGGCCGGCGTCGACGTTGAAGCGGGTGACCTGCAGCTGGGTCAGGCCGTTGGCGTCCATCAGCGCGCCCAGCTCGGGCGAGATGAAGGCGTTGTCGCGGCGGATGCGGATCGGCTGGTCGAACGCCGGCTGGCCGTAGAAGTTCGACTCGGTCTTGCTGTACTTGCCCTCGAAGAACATGCGGTGGTTCTCGTTGAGCTCGAAGTTCAGCTGGAAGTTGGCGCTGAAGCGGTCGAACGCCGGCTCCAGGTCGGCCACCGCGTTGAGGTCGGCGAAATCGCAGTCCACGCATGAGGTCGGGCTGACCACCACGCCGTCGTAGCGGGCGCGGCGGAACGTGCCGTCCGGGTTGAACAGGTAGCGGTTGGTCGGGTTGTTGACGTTGAAGCTGCCGATGGTGAACACGCCGCCGTAGGAGATTGAGTGGTTGCCGCCGGGCCTGGCGAACACGTTCTGCGGGTTGCGCTGGCTGGGCGGCTGGCTGGGGTCGAAGTCCGGGTTGGGCACCGAGACCATGAAGCGCCGCCCGATCTCGCGGTCGCCGCGGCCGAAGCGGTCCTGGGTGCTGTACTCGAGCGAGAAGGCCGCGTTGCCGCGGTCGTCGGCGAAGTTCTTGCCGGCGGTGAAGCTGACGAAGGAGCGGTCGAAGCTGCCTTCGTCGGCCATGCCGTGCTGGCCGCGCAACTCCATGCCCTCGAAGTCCTTCTTGAGGATGAAGTTGACCACGCCGGCCACCGCATCGGCGCCGTACACGCCCGACACGCCGCCGGTCATCACCTCCACGCGCTCGATCCATTCCACCGGGATGGTGTTGACGTCGACCGCGGTGGAGCCGGGGCTGGCACCCACGTGGCGGCGGCCGTTGACCAGCACCAGGGTGCGGGACGTGCCCATGCCGCGCAGGTCCAGCAGGCCGAGGCCCGCGGTGCCGATGAAGCGGGTGGAATTGCCCAGGGTGTAGGTGGGCGACAGCGCCGGCATCCGCGCCATCAGGTCGCCGATGTTGGTGGCGCCGGTGCCGCGGATTTCCTCGGCGGTGACCGCGGTCACCGGGGCGGGGGTGATGAAGCCGGTGCGGGCGATGCGCGAGCCGGTGACGATCACCTGGTCCAGCTGGGTGGGTGCGCCGTCCTGGGACCCGGATTCCTGGGCGAGGGCGGGACTGGCGAGGGGTGCGAGCAATGCCATCACCAGGGCAGCGGTGAGGCGGTTGCGGGGGATGACGATCCTGTCATTCATACGGCCACCTGCGCTTTGGGGGACGCCAGAATGCTAGGACCTTCAGGAAAAAATAATTGTTGAGTTATTCGTTATTTCAGAAGTTTTTCTCTATCGGGTAAATGCCGTCCGATTTGCATTGTATATACGCAAGTCCCTGATTATCCCGGAAATATGAATACGTATGGGAATTGTGCAGGCGCCGTGAAAAAGAAGGGGCGCCATCATGGCGCCCCTTCACGGATCCTGTGCCTTGCTTAATGCGGCGTCACTCGCGGATCCAGGTCTGCGACTTGCAGATGAAGGCGACGCAGCCGGAAACCTCCAGCTTCCTGCCGCCGTCGATCAGGGCCAGCTTGGACTTGTACACCTTGCCCTCGTCGGGCTTGAGGATGGTGCCGCCGGAATACTTGCCGCCGCCGTCGGCCTTCATCCCGCGGATGATCTCCATGCCGGTGATCGGCTTGCCCTTGCGGTCGTCGCTGCACTTGTCGCAGGTCGGGTTGGGGCGGCTGGGGTTGATCAGTTCGACGATCCGGCCGCTGAAGCTGCCGTCGGCGGCCTGGGTGATCTCGACGTAGGACTTGGGCTTGCCGGTCTCGCCGTCGATGGTCTTCCAGCGGCCGACGACCGGATCGGCGGCCGCGGCGGTCATCGAGGCCAGGGCCAGAAGCGGCAGGGCGAGGCCGGCCAGCAGGGTCTTGCGCATGTTTTCCTCCCGGATGCAGATGGCCTGCCGGATGCGGCGGGCCTGGCCTCTTATACCAGCATCCGCCCCCGTACGGCTGACCGGATGCGGACGCTGCGTGGCGCCGCCGGGGGGCAGCCAAGCGGCGCGCATTCTTGTACCGTGGCGCGCTTAACCGATATCGAGCCGGTCGCCCGCGCCACCCGGGGCGGGGCCGGCCTGGCGTGACCTACACATGACTGCTGCTTCCCCCCTCCAAGACATCCTCGCCATCCTGGAAGACCCGGCCGGCGGCGGCCCGCTCGGTGCGGCCGTGCGTTGGGACGCGCGCCCGGGCGGCCGCGGCGCCCAGGTCCAGGGCACCACCGGATTCCCGTTTTCCGCCGCCTGGGCGGCCCAGCTGCAGGCGCGCGCCGAGGCGGCCCTGGCCGCCGCCGGCCAGGCGCTGGAAACGTTCGAACTGCGCCCGCGGATCGCCGCCCACGCGGTGCAGGGCGGGCTGGCCCCGCATCCGCGCATCCGCAACGTGGTCGCGGTCGGCTCGGGCAAGGGCGGCGTCGGCAAGTCGACCACCGCGGTGAACCTGGCGCTGGCGCTGCAGAGGCTCGGCGCGCGCGTCGGCGTGCTCGACGCCGACGTGTACGGCCCCAGCGTGCCGGCCATGCTGGGCCTGTCCGGGCGGCCGGAGAGCCCGGATGGCAAGTCGATCGAGCCGATGCGCGCGTTCGGCATCGAGGCCATGTCCATCGGCCTGCTGGTCGAGCAGGACACGCCCATGATCTGGCGCGGGCCGATGGCCACCTCGGCGCTGATGCAGCTGTTCACCGACACCCTGTGGGGCGACCTGGACTACCTGGTGGTCGACCTGCCGCCGGGCACCGGCGACATCCAGCTGACCCTGGCGCAGAAGATCCCGGTGGCCGGTGCGGTGGTGGTGACCACGCCGCAGGAGATCGCCACCCTGGACGCGCGCAAGGCCGTGGCCATGTTCAACAAGGTCGAGGTGCCGGTGCTGGGCATCGTCGAGAACATGGCCATGCACGTGTGCAGCAACTGCGGCCACGTCGAGCACGTGTTCGGCCACGGTGGGGCGCAGGCCATGGCCGAGCGCTACGGCGTGCCGCTGCTGGGCTCGCTGCCGCTGGACCTGCGCATCCGCGAGCAGGGCGACGCCGGCGCGCCGGTGGTGGTGGCCGCGCCGGACGCGGCTCCGGCCCAGGCCTACCTGGCCGCCGCGCAGGCGCTGGCCACCGCGCTGGCCCGGCGCCCGCGCGCCTCGATTCCGATCGCGGCCCGGCTGGCCTGACGCCCCGGTCCGCGCTTCCCGCCGCCGCGGCGGGAGGCCCGGCCGGGCGCGGGTACACGCGGCCCGGCTGGCCCCCTACAATCGCGCGTTCACGCGCCTTGCCCCAGGGAACCACTGCATGAGCATCAAGAGCGACCGCTGGATCCGGACGATGGCCGAACAGCACGGCATGATCGACCCGTTCGAGCCCGGACAGGTGAAGCAGGTCGACGGCAGGCGCATCGTCAGCTACGGCACGTCCAGCTACGGCTACGACGTGCGCTGCTCGCGCGAGTTCAAGGTCTTCACCAACATCAACTCCACCATCGTCGACCCGAAGAACTTCGACCCGAAGAGCTTCGTGGACGTGGTCGGCGACGAGTGCATCATCCCGCCCAACAGCTTCGCGCTGGCGCGCACGGTGGAGTACTTCCGCATCCCCCGTGACGTGCTGGTGGTGTGCCTGGGCAAGAGCACCTACGCCCGCTGCGGCATCATCGTCAACGTCACCCCGCTGGAGCCGGAGTGGGAGGGCCACGTGACCCTGGAGTTCTCCAACACCACGCCGCTGCCGGCGCGCATCTACGCCAACGAGGGCGTGGCCCAGATGCTGTTCCTCCAGTCCGACGCGGACGACGTGTGCGAGACCTCGTACAAGGACCGCGGCGGCAAGTACCAGGGCCAGACCGGGGTCACCCTGCCGCGCACCTGAGCAGGCGCGCCCGCCGGCTCAGCCGCAGCGGGTGCCGTCGCCGCGGCGCAGCAGCCAGCCGGCGCCGACCGCGATCAGCGCCAGCGGCCACCAGGTGGACAGCACGCGGCCGGCATCGATGCCGATTCCGAGGTTGTCGAGCAGGAACAGGACGCCCAGCACGATCAGGACGAGGGCGGGAACCAGGCGACGGCACATGGCGGCTTCCTCCTTGGGGGATGGAGCGCATCTTGCGCCGCCGCCGGACCGGCGTCAGGTGACAGGCGTCAGCCACCGCTGCCGCCCCCTGTCACCGGCGGCCGCGCGGCTTACTTGCGCCGCAGCAGCATGGCCACGCCGACCACCACCAGGCCCGCCGGCCACCAGGTGGCCAGCAGCGCGCCCAGCCCCGTGTCGATCCAGCCCAGGTTGCGGGCCAGGAAGAACAGGCCCACGACGATCAGGACGAGGGCGGCGAACACGTTGGAACCCATGGGCGCGTAACCGGCAGTGGAAAGGGCGCCTATCCTAGCCGCGAACGCCAGTCCGCGGCAGCCGCCGCCAGCGCCTCCGGGGCGTGCCGCACCGCGCTGCCGCTGCCCCACACCGGCCCCGGCCAGGCGGCGTCGCCCGGGTGCCGGCCGACCAGGTGCACGTGCAGCTGCGCCACCACGTTGCCCAGCGCGCCGATGTTGAGCTTCTCCACCCCGGGCGTGGCGCGCAGCGCCTGCGCGGCGCGGTTGAGCTCGGCCAGCAGCAGGCGCTGCTGGTTGCCGTCCAGGTCGATCCACTCGCGCGCCCCGGGCACCCGCGGCACCAGCAGCAGCCAGGGGAAGCGGGTGTCGTCCATCAGCCGCACCTGCGACAGCGGCCCGTCGGCGACGAACACGCTGTCGGCGGCCAGGCGCGGGTCCAGTTCGAACCCGCTCACTGCAGGTGCTCGGCGAAGAAGGCCAGGGTGCGCTCGCGCGCCAGCCGCGCGCTGGGCTTGTCGTAGGCCTTCGGATCGACCTCGCGGTTGAAGGCGTGGCCGGCGGGGTAGGTGTGGACCGGCATGCCCGGCAGCTTGAGCCGGTGCTGCTCCACCGCCTCCGGCGGGATCGAGGGGTCCTGCTCGCCGAAGTGGAACATCACCGGCGCCCTGGGGCTGGCGACCAGGGCCGGGTCGTCGAGGAAGGCGGTGTTGCGCGCGCCGTAGTAGCTGACCGAGGGCAGGCCCAGCCTCAGTGCGCCGAGCATGGCCAGGGTGCCGCCCCAGCAGTAGCCGACCGTGCCCACGGCGCCGCGCGGCTCGTTGAACGCGCCCAGGTAGCGGCGCAGGCGCTGCGCGGCCGCATCGAGGATCTGCAGCGCGGCGTCGAAGCCCAGTTCGCCGGCCAGCTTGCGGCCGTGGGCGAAGCCGGCCTCGTCGTAGCCCAGCTCCACGCCGGGCTCCACCGGGTCGAAGAACGCAGGCGCCAGCACCGCGTAGCCCTCGGACACGAAGTCCTCGGCCACCGCGCGGATGTGCGGGTTGACCCCGAAGATCTCCTGGATCACCACCAGGCCGCCGCGCGGCGCCGACGGCGGACCGGCCTGCCAGGTCGCGACCTGGCCGCGGGGCGTGTCGAGCTGGATCCATTGGCCCATGGCGTCGTCCTCGGTTGTGGGGGGGGGGGCGCCATTATGCGTCGCCCGGGCGTTCCGGCCGCGTCTGCGGGCGCGGTGGCCGGGGCGGGTATAATCGCGCGCCCCGCGCACCGGCCCGCCGGTCGCGCCCGCCCGCCGTTCCCGAGCTTCCCATGTCCGTGCACAACCCCAAGGTCGGCTTCGTCAGCCTCGGCTGCCCGAAGGCGCTGGTCGATTCCGAACGCATCCTCACCCAGCTGCGGGTGGAGGGTTACGACATCGTCCCGACCTACGACGATGCCGACGTGGTGGTGGTCAACACCTGCGGCTTCATCGACTCGGCCGTGGCCGAATCGCTGGACGCCATCGGCGAGGCGATGAACGAGAACGGCAAGGTCATCGTCACCGGGTGCCTGGGCAAGCGCTCGGAACTGATCCGCGAGCAGTACCCGGACGTGCTGGCCGTGTCCGGGCCGCAGGACTACGCCAGCGTGATGGAGGCCGTGCACAAGGCGCTGCCGCCCAGGCACGACCCGTTCGTGGACCTGGTGCCGGACTACGGCATCAAGCTGACCCCGCGCCACTACGCGTACCTGAAGATCTCCGAGGGCTGCAACCACCGCTGCAGCTTCTGCATCATCCCGTCCATGCGCGGCGACCTGGCTTCGCGGCCGGTGGACGAGGTGCTGCGCGAGGCCGAGCGCCTGGTCAAGGGCGGCGTGCGCGAGCTGCTGGTGGTGTCGCAGGACACCTCGGCCTACGGCGTGGACCTGAAGTACGCGCCGGGCACCTGGCGCGGCCGCGAGTACGCCACCCGGATGAAGGCCCTGTGCGAGGGCCTGTCCGGGCTGGATGCCTGGGTGCGGCTGCACTACGTCTACCCGTACCCGCACGTGGACGAGGTGATCCCGCTGATGGCCGAGGGCAAGGTCCTGCCGTACCTGGACATCCCGTTCCAGCACGCCAGTCCGCGCATCCTCAGGCTGATGAAGCGCCCGGGCGCGGTCGACAAGACCCTGGAGCGGATCCAGCGCTGGCGCGCGACCTGCCCCGAATTGACCATCCGCTCGACCTTCATCGTCGGCTTCCCCGGCGAGACCGAGGCCGAGTTCGAGGAACTGCTGGATTTCCTCGACGAGGCCCAGCTGGACCGCGTCGGCGCCTTCGCCTATTCGCCGGTGGAAGGCGCGGCCGCCAACGACCTGCCCGGCGCGGTGCCGGAAGAGGTCAAGCAGGAGCGCCTGGCCCGCTTCATGGAGCGCCAGGGCGAGATCTCGGCCGCGCGCCTGGAGGCCAAGGTCGGCAGCGTGCAGCGCTGCCTGGTGGACTTCCTCGACGGCGAGCTGGCGATCGCCCGCTCCATGGCCGATGCGCCGGAGATCGATGGCACCGTGCAGATCCAGGACGGCCGCGATGCCGGCCTGCAGCCGGGCGAGTTCGTCGACGTGCGGATCATGGGCAGCGACGAGCACGACCTCTACGGCGAGGTCGAATACGCCGAAACCGGCGACACCTCGCCGCTGGCGCTGCGCGTGCTCTGAGCCCCGCGCAGGCGGCAACCTCGAGGGCGGCGCCGCAAGGCGCCGCTTTCGTTTCCGGGGAGCGCCGCCGCAGCTTGGCGGCGCGAATCCGGCGGCAGGCCAGGCCCGCCGCGGCCGATTTCCGGCCCGGGCTCTCCCGGCGGCCGGGAGCGGTGCGGGCCGTCGCCGCTCAGGGCGCCTCGTTGGGGACGGGACCGGAATAGGCCAGGGTCAGCCCGCCGGGGCCGATGTTCATCATCCCGGTGATGCTCATCTGCAGCACGTGCAGGGAGACGCCGGCGCGCTCGCAGGCCTGGCGCAGCTCGCCCAGTTCCGGGGTCGCGTGCAGTTCGCCCATCGCCCCGGCGTAGGAGACGATCACGTGCGGGGTGTGCAGCTGGCCTTCGGCCACCCTGCGCGCGGCGTGCCGGAACAGCTTGCCCCAGGCCTGGGCGCGGCCGCGGTACTTGCTCACCGGGTGGGTATCGCCCTGGTAGCCGCGGATGATCGGCTTGATGTCCAGCGCGCTTCCCAGCAGCACGCTGGTCAGGTGGATGCTGCGGTCGCCGCGCACGCGCGAGCGGGTGCGTGCATAGCCCAGGTCGTCGGGGATGTAGTAGGTGTAGGTGGTATCGACGATCCGCAGCAGCTCGGCGCGGACGTCCTTGGGCGACATCCCCGCCTGCAGCATGTCGCGCAGCGCCATCGCCGCGATGCCGGCCCCGGCGAACATGTTGCGGGTATCGATCACCCGGAACTGGAACGGCCGCCGCATCTCGGCCGCCTGGCGCAGGCCGCGGATGTGGTGCAGCGCCAGCGCGCTGCCCTCGCTGCAGGCCTCGTGGATCGGGCTGCGGGTGGAGGTGATGGTCAGGCAGTAGACCGAGTCGTAGTCCAGGGCGAAGCGCTCGATGAAGAAGTTCTTCATCTGCGCCGCGTCCAGCGGGATCGACTGCCCGGCCACGCCCTCGCCGTTGCCGTTCTCGCGCATGTAGCGCGCGCTGGCCTCCGGGTCGTGCTGGTCGATGTAGGTGCTGGCGCCGATCCTGATCGGGATCGGGATCACCGCCACGTCCGGGTCGGCCAGGAACTCCGCCGAGACGTCGACCGAGGCGTCGATCACGATGCCGGTACGGGCGCGATGGGTGCGGGGCGCGGGCGCCAGCGCAGCGGCCGGCGCGGCGGCCAGGCCGGTTTCAATAGCCGTCAAAGCACTTCCCCTGATGCGATTGCAGTCAGGCGGGAAGGTCGCCGGTCGGCGCGGGGGACGTCAAGCTGCGTCGCCGTATGGCCGCCGCCGGCGGCTCAGCCGTAGCTCACGTCCACCACCACGAAGCGCGCCGGGCCGCCGGGCAGCTGCGCCTCGACCTCGTCGTCGATGCGCTTCTTCAGCAGGGCACGGGCCAGCGGCGAGTCGATGCTGATATGGCCCTGGGCCGCATCGGTCTCGTCCGGGCCGACGATGCGGTAACGCATGCACTCGCCGGTGGCCAGGTTCTCCAGCTCCACCCAGGCGCCGAAGTAGACCGCCTCCGGGTCGGAGGGCACGGTATCGACCACCCGCAGGGCGGGGATGCGCTTGGACAGGTAGCGCACGCGGCGGTCGATCCCGGCCAGCTGCTTCTTGCGGTAGGTGTACTCGGCGTTCTCCGAGCGGTCGCCCTCGGCCGCGGCGGCGGCCAGCGCCTTCACCACTTCCGGGCGCTGCACCCGCCACAGGTCGTCCAGCTCGGCCTTGAGCCGGTCGTGGCCGTCGCGGGTGATCAGGGCGGTGCTTTTCTCGGGGGGCGGACGCCAGCGCGACATGCGGACAACCGATGGGTATTGCGGGGGCGTGATGCTAGCGCCTGGTGGCGTGGGCGGGGAGTCGGCGGTCGTCGCCGCCTGCGCGGCGCCGGGGCGCTCAACGCCGGCCGAAGATGCCGCCGAGGATGCCGCGCACGATCTGGTTGCCGATCTGCCCGCCGTACTTCTTCCCGGCCTTGCCGGCCACCGACTCGCCGATGCTGCTGCCGAGACTGCGGCCAACCGAGCCGCCGACGTTGCGCGCGGTCTGCTTGGCCACCGTCTGGACCACGCCCTGGCGGCGCTTGGTGCCGAACAGGAACTCGCCGATCTTCTGGCCGATGCCGCCTTCGCCGTCCTGCTGCGCCGGCGGCGTGCCGGCGGGTGTGCCGGCCTGGACCCGCGCGGCCAGCAGCTCGGCCGCCGATTCGCGGTTGACCGGGGTGTCGTAGCGGGTACCGACCGGGCTGGCGGCGCGCACCCGGGCGCGCTCGGCCGCGGTGATGGCGCCCATGCGGCAGCGCGGCGGGGCGATCTTCGTCACCTGCACCGGCGCGGGGATGCCGCCGGCCTGCAGCGTGCTGACCAGGGCTTCGCCGGTGCCCAGCTGGGGCAGGGTGGCGGCCACGTCCAGCTTCGGGTTGGGCACGAAGGTCTGGGCCGCGGTCCTGACCGCCTTCTGGTCGCGCGGGGTGTACGCGCGCAGCGCGTGCTGCACGCGGTTGCCGAGCTGGCCGAGGATGTTGTCCGGCACGTCGTCCGGGAACTGCGAGCAGAAGTACACGCCCACGCCCTTGGAGCGGACCAGCCGCACCACCTGCTCGATGCGCTGGCGCAACGCCGGCGGCGCGTCGTCGAACAGTAGGTGGGCCTCGTCGAAGATGAAGGCCAGCTTCGGCTTGTCCAGGTCGCCCACCTCCGGCAGGCTCTCGAACAGCTCGCCCAGCAGCCACAGCAGGAAGGTCGAGTACAGCCGCGGCTTGAGGATCAGCTGGTCGGCGGCGAGGATGCCGACCACGCCGCGGCCGTCATGGTTGACCCGCATGATGTCGGCCAGTTCCAGCGCCGGCTCGCCGAAGAACTGTTCGCCGCCGTCCTGGGACAGGCGCAGCAGGGCGCGCTGGATCGCAGCCACCGTCTGCGCGCTGACCAGGCCGTATTCGGCCGAGACCGCCTTGCGCTCCTCGGCCACCAGGCCGAGCAGCGCGCGCAGGTCGTCCAGGTCCAGCAGCAGCAGGCCGCGGTCGTCGGCCAGCTTGAACACGATGTCCAGCACCCCGGCCTGGGTGTCGTTGAGCTCGAGGATGCGCGCCAGCAGGGTGGGGCCCATCTCGCTGACGGTGGTGCGGACCGGGTGGCCGAGCTTGCCGTACAGGTCCCAGAACACCACCGGGCTGGCTTCCGGCGCGTAGTCCTTCACGCCGATGGCCGCGGCGCGTGCGGCCAGCTTCTCGCCGCCTTCGCCGGCTACCGCGAGCCCGGCGACGTCGCCCTTCACGTCGGCCACGAACACCGGCACGCCGATGCGCGAGAAGCCTTCGGCCAGGGTCATCAGGGTCACGGTCTTGCCGGTGCCGGTGGCGCCGGCGACCAGGCCGTGGCGGTTGGCGAGCGCCGGCAGCAGGGTGACCGGGACGTCGTCGGTGGTGCCCTTGCCGAGCAGGATCGGGTCCATTGGGGCCTCGCGCGGTGGAATGGCCGGGATTCTAGCGGCGTCGGCGCGGGTTGCCCCTGCGCGGCGGCGGGGGCTACCCTGCCTGTCGCTTCTGGAACCCGCTGCCGATGTCCTCCCGTCCATCGTTGTCGCGGCCGTTGCTGGCCGTGTTGCTGTTCGCCTGCATCGTTCCATCCGCCTTGGCCCAGCGCGTCTCCGCGCGCGACCGGGCCGCCGCCGAGGCCCTGGTGGCCCGCATGGCCCAGGCCGAGACCCGCTTCCGCGCCGCCACCGTGCTGGCCGGCAACGGCGACCCGCGCGGCGCGGAGGAGGGCAATGCCGCGCTGGAGGACATGGAGGACGTGATCGACGCCTGCGTGAAGCAGCGCGGTTGCCCGCTGTCGGACCTGCTGGCCAGCTACAAGCGCCTGCTCAAGGAGGGCATCGACGACAGCGGCGCCGGCCCGGACGAGGCTGGCGAGGACGACGAGCTGCTGGAGGCCGACCCGGCGCTGGCCGCCGACGTGCCCGAGGCGGTACGCGCCGCGCGCCTGCTGGGCGACGACAGCCGCCATGCCTTCGACCGCATGGTCCGCTACAACCCGGCGATCCAGGCCGGCATCCGCCGCTGGCTGACCGACATGCGCCCGCAGCTGATGACCAGCTACGAGAACTACCAGGTCATGCGCCACTTGATGTGGCCGGAGTTCGAGAAGCGCGGCCTGCCGGAGGCGCTGCTGTTCGGCATCCTGGCCAAGGAATCCAACGGCCGCGTGCACTCGGTCTCGCGCGCCGGCGCCGCCGGGCCGATGCAGTTCATGCCTTCCACCGCGCGCCGCTTCGGCCTGGGCCCGGACGGCACCGGCTTCGACACCCGCTACGACCCGCGCGCGGCGGCCGAGGCCAGCGCCGCCTACCTCAACGAGCGCCTGCGCGAGCTCAACAACGACGTCGAACTGGCCCTGGCCGGCTACAACGGCGGCGAGGGCCGCGCGTTGCGCGTGCACCGCGCCAGCGGCGGCTCCGGCTTCTGGAACCTGCGGGCCTACGAGCAGTTCCCGCCGGAAACCCGCGACTACGTGCCGATGGTGATCGCCGCGGCCTGGATCTTCCTGCACCCGCGCCAGTTCGGCGTGACCTTCCCGAAGGTGGAGGCCACCCCGGCGGCGCTGAAACTGGTGCGCCCGGCCAGCATCTACGAGCTGACCGTGTGCCTGGGCAACAGCGGCAACCGCGACGGCTACATGCGCACCCTGCGCAACCTCAACCCGCGCTTCGACGCCGAGACCGTGATCCCGGCCGGCACCGTGCTGGCGGCCACCGCGCGGGTGGCCCAGCTCTACCGCCGCCATTGCGAGGGCGGGGCCCGCGCCGAACTGGCCCATGCCCTGGTGACCGCGGACCCGAATGCGGCGCTGGAGGGGGCGGCGCCGCTGGGCAGCGTCGCGGTGGGCGACGTGACCCCGGTGCCGGGCGTGGCGACCACGATCGCCACCGGTAGTCCGCAGCCGGCGCGGCCCAAGGCGGCGCAGGCGCGCACCTATACCGTGGCCCGTGGCGACACCCTGGGGCGCATCGCCCAGCGCCACGGCTGCCAGATCAAGCAGCTGGCGGCGGCCAACGGCCTCAAGGCCCCGGCCTACGCCCTGCGCCAGGGGCAGAAGCTGCAGCTGGTCGGCTGCTCGAAGTAGAGCGCTGCCCGTTGCGCATCAACGGTGCGGGTCGCGCACGTGGCCCGGGTAGCGAGGCGCACCCGGGGCGCCAGATGCCGGAGTCCCCGCCGCCGCTCAGCGCGCCAGGTGCGCCAGCGCCTGCCCCAGCCGCACCGGCGACTCGGCCTGCAGCCCCGGGGCCAGGGTGGCGGCGCCCGGCGGCAGCAGCACGATCACGGTCGAGCCGTAGTTGAAGCGCGCCATCTCGGCGAAGCGCTCCAGCACGATGCCCTTGCCGCGCCAGTCCTTGCGGGTGATGCCGTCGCCGTACTCCGGGATCTCCACCCCGCTCCAGACCGTTTCCACGCCCGAGACCAGCATTGCCCCGACCATCACCGAGGCCATCGGCCCGAAGCTGGTGTCGAAGTGGCACACCAGCCGCTCGTTGCGCGCGAACAGCCGCGGCACCGTGCGCACCGCGGCCGGGCCCACGCTGAACAGCCGGCCCGGCACGTGCACGGTCTCGCGCAGCACGCCGGTCCAGGGCATGTGCACGCGGTGGTAGTCGCGCGGCGACAGGTACACGGTGGCGAAGCTGCCGCCGGCGAACACGCGCGCGGCCTCGGCGTCGCCCAGCAGCTCGGCGGCGGTGAACGAGCGGCCCTTGGCCTGGAAGATGCGGCCGTCGTCCTCGATCCGGCCCAGCTGGCTGATGCGGCCGTCGGCCGGCATCAGGATCGCGCGCGGGTCGGGGTCGGGCGTGCGTGCCCCCGGTTTCAGCGCGCGGGTAAAGAAGGCATTGAAGCTGGGATAGGCGGTCGGGTCCGGTTCGGCGGCCTCCTCCAGGTTCACGTCGAAGCGGCGCACCACCGCGTCGATGAAGCGCTGCTTGACCGCCGGGTTCTCCGAGTAGGCCAGTTGCCGTGCCAACGAGGACAGCAGGCGGTGCGGCAGGGCCCAGGTCAGGTAGGTGCCGAGGCTCACTGTCCACGCTCCTTCGCGGTCAGCACCGCCAGGTCCTCGGCGATCGCCTGCGGCTTGAGCGGCGGCCGGATCAGGCCGGCCAGCCGGCCCTGGCTGTCGAGCACGGCGATGTTGGCCGAGTGGTCGACGCTGTAGTCCTGCGGATTCTCGTCGTAGGTCTTGCCAGGCACCTTCATGAACACGAAGCCCAGCGAGGTGGCGAACTTCTCCAGCGCCGGCACGTCGGCGGTGGCGGCCAGGGTGTCGGGGTGGAAGGCGTGGGCGTACTCGCCGGCCTTGGCCGGGGTGTCGCGCTCCGGGTCCACCGACACGAACAGCACGCGCGGGCGCACCGCCTCCGGCAGCGCCTCCCACTGCTTCTGCGCCGCGGCCAGCTCGGCCAGGGTGGTGGGGCACACGTCCGGGCAGAAGGTGAAGCCGAGGAACACCAGGGTCCAGTGCCCGGCCAGCTCGCCCGGCAGCAGCGGCGTGCCGTCGGACTGGCGCAGGTTGAACGGCGGCAGCTCGCGCGGCTGCGGCAGCAGGGTCACCGCCTGCAGCGCAGGGGCGGCGGGCGCGGCGGGGCGGTCGAGCAGCTGGCGTGCGACCAGCAGCCCCAGCCCGGCGGCGAGCGCGGCGGCGAGGATGTAGCCGAAGGTGCGGTTGAACATGGCGTCAGCGTCCGTGGGGCGTGGCGTCGGGCCGGCCATGATAGCCGTTGCGGGGGAAAAGGCGGCCGTTGCCCTATAATTCCCGGCCCTTTCCAGCCGGCGCCGCAGGCGCGCACCCCCCCATGACCGACGCCGACGTGGCCAGCGAGCTGCACACGATCATCGACCTGATCCGCTATGGCGGCAGCCGCTTCAACGAGGCCGGGCTGACCTTCGGCCACAGCTACGACAACGCCATGGACGAGGCCACCCAGCTGGTGCTGCACGCGCTGCACCTGCCGCACGACCTCAGCCCGGTGTACGGCCAGTCGCGCCTGACCTCGGCCGAGAAGGCGAAGATCCTGGAGCTGTTCCGCCGCCGCATCGAGGAACGCGTCCCGGCGGCCTACCTGACCGGCGAGGCCTGGTTCGCCGGCCTGAGCTTCAAGTCCGACCCGCGCGCCCTGGTGCCGCGCTCGCCGATCGCCGAACTGATCGAGCGCGGCTTCGAGCCGTGGCTGGGCGGGCGCGAGGTGCGCCGCGCGCTGGACCTGTGCACCGGTTCGGGCTGCATCGCCATCGCCATGGCCCACTACAACCCGGACTGGCAGGTCGACGGCGTGGACATCAGCGACGACGCCCTGGCCCTGGCCGCGGAGAACAAGGAGCGGCTGCACGCGACCAACGTGGAGTTCGTGAAGTCCGACCTGTTCGCCGGCCTGGCCGGTCGCCACTACGAGCTGATCGTCACCAATCCGCCCTATGTCACCGACGCGGAGACCGACGCCCTGCCGCGCGAGTACGACTACGAGCCGGAGCTGGGCCTGCGCGCCGGCCCGGACGGGCTGGACCTGGTGCTGAAGATCCTGCGCGACGCGCCGCTGCACCTGAGCCAGGACGGCCTGCTGGTCTGCGAGGTGGGCGAGTCCGAGCAGCACCTGGTCAAGCTGCTGCCAGAACTGGACCTGGCCTGGATCGAGTTCAAGGTCGGGCAGATGGGCGTGTTCGCGGTCGAGTGCCGCGAACTGATCGCGCACAACGCGCGCATCGCCGAGCTGGCCGCCGCGCGCGGCTGAGGCTCCGGGAAAGCGCGCCGCGGGGCCGTCCCCGGGGCGCGCCGGCCGGGTCGCCGGCCGCGTCTAAGCCGTTACCGCGGCAACGTTTTTTCCCGCTGCTGACGCGCTGCAGCAGGCGTCGCGATATGCGATGCTTGGCGGCCTTGTAGAGGTACAGCGCGGGGCGCGTCTTGAGCAGCAACACCTTCGGCAGGCTGCTGTCGGTCACCACCTTCGGCGAATCGCATGGCCCGGCCATCGGCTGCGTCATCGACGGCTGCCCTCCCGGGCTGGAGATCGCGCCGGAGGAGTTCGCCCACGACCTGCAGCGCCGCGCCACCGGCAAGACCCGCCACACCTCGGCGCGGCGCGAGGCCGACGAGGTCGAGATCCTGTCCGGGGTGTACGAGGGCCGCACCACCGGCACCCCGATCGCGCTGCTGATCCGCAACACCGACCAGCGCAGCAAGGACTACGCGAACATCGCCGCGCAGTTCCGTCCCGGCCACGCCGACTACACCTACTGGCAGAAGTACGGCATCCGCGACCCGCGCGGCGGCGGCCGCAGCTCGGCGCGCGAGACCACCATGCGCGTGGCCGCGGCGGTGATCGCCAAGAAGTGGCTCAGGCAGCGCCACGGCGTGACCGTGCGCGGCTTCATGGCCCAGATCGGCGACGTCGTCCCGGCCGGCTTCGACTGGGACGCGGTGGAAGCCAACCCCTTCTTCTGGCCGCATGCGCCGCAGGTGCCGGAGCTGGAGGCGTACATGGACGCCCTGCGCAAGTCCGGCGACTCGGTCGGCGCGCGGGTGACCGTGGTCGCCGACGGCGTGCCGCCGGGCTGGGGCGAGCCGGTCTACGGCAAGCTCGACGGCGAGCTGGCCGCGGCCCTGATGAGCATCAACGCGGTCAAGGGCGTGGAGATCGGCGACGGCTTCGGCGTGGTCGCGCAGAAGGGCACGCAGCACCGCGACCTGATCGCCCCCGACGGCTTCGCCAGCAACCACGCCGGCGGCATCCTCGGCGGCATCTCCACCGGCCAGCAGATCGTGGCCTCGATCGCGCTCAAGCCCACCTCCAGCCTGCGCCTGCCCGGGCCGACCGTGGACGTGCACGGTAATCCGGTCGAGGTCATCACCACCGGCCGCCACGACCCGTGCGTGGGCATCCGCGCCACCCCGATCGCCGAGGCGATGGTCGCCCTGGTGCTGATGGACCAGGCCCTGCGCCACCGCGCCCAGTGCGGCGACGTGGGCGAGGTCGGCCCGCGCATTCCCGCCGGCGCCGGCGCGCTGGGCGAAGGGCAGGGGAGCTAGGCACGCGGCCATGGCCAGCCAGCGTCCGCGCGTATGGGTCTCGCAGCCGCTGTTCGACGACATCGTCGACCAGCTCGCGGCCCATTGCGACGTGGACGCGGTGCGCGAGGTGACCGTGCACGCGCCCGCCGACGTGGCCGCGGCCCTGCGCGAGGCCGACGGCGCCCTGGTCACGCTCAACGAACGCATCGGCGCGGCCGAGCTGGCGCAGGCCCCGCGCCTGCGCGCGGTGGCCAACGTCGGCGTCGGCTACAACAACCTCGACATCGCCGCGCTGGACGCGGCCGGCGTCATCGCCACCAACACCCCGGACGTGCTCACCGAGACCACCGCCGACCTGGGCTTCGCCCTGCTGATGGCGGCCGCGCGCCGGATCAGCGAGTCCGAGCGCTGGCTGCGCGAGGGCCAGTGGCGGCAGTGGTCGTTCTCGACCATGCTCGGCGCCGACGTGCACGGCAGCACCCTGGGCATCCTGGGCATGGGCCGGATCGGCCAGGCCATCGCCCGCCGCGGCCACCACGGTTTCGGCATGCGGGTGCTCTACCACAACCGTTCGCGCCTGCCGGAGGACGTGGAGCGCGGCGTCGGCGCCCGCTACGTGGACCTCGACACCCTGCTGGCGCAGGCCGACCACCTGCTGCTGGTGCTGCCGTATTCCCCGGCCAGCCACCACATCATCGACGCCGCCGCGCTGGCGAAGATGAAGCCCACCGCCACCCTGGTGAACATCGCCCGCGGCGGCCTGGTCGACGAGCTGGCCCTGGCCGATGCCCTGGCCCATGGCCGCCTGGCCGCGGCCGGCTTGGACGTCTACGAGGAGGAGCCGCAGGTGCGCCCGGAACTGCTGGCACTGCGCAACGTGGTGCTGACCCCGCACATCGGCAGCGCCTCGCTGGCCACGCGCCGGGCGATGGTGCAGCTGGCCGTGGACAACCTGCTGGCCGCGCTGGACCTGGGCCCGGATGCCGGCCGCCCGGCCACCCCGGTCACCGCGAAGAAAACCACCGGCGCCATTGCCGGTGCGGGGAAAGACGCGACCGGCAAACGATAGGGAACCTCCGCCCGCGCCACGCAGCACGGCGCCCACCCCGGCAGAGGTTCCCCGAACCCGGCCCCGCGCATCGCGCTCCTGCTTTCCGAATACCAGTCACCAATCACGAACCACGGACATTCCAATGAGCAACGCAGAACGCCGCTTCACCGTCGCAGTCGTAGGCGCCACCGGCGCGGTCGGCGAGACCATGCTGAACATCCTGGCCGAGCGGAACTTCCCGGTCGCCGAGATCATCCCGCTGGCCTCCGAACGCTCGGCCGGCGGCGAGGTCGAGTACGCCGGCCGCAAGGTCAAGGTGCAGGACCTGGCCACCTTCGACCCCAAGGGCGTGGACATCGCCCTGTTCTCGGCCGGCGGCAGCGTGTCCAAGGAATACGCGCCGAAGTTCGCCGCCGCCGGCGCGGTGGTGATCGACAACTCCTCGGCCTTCCGCTACGACGACGACGTGCCGCTGGTGGTGTCCGAGGTCAACCCGGAGGCGGCGAAGAACCGTCCGCGCGGCATCATCGCCAACCCCAACTGCTCGACCATGCAGATGCTGGTGGCCCTGGCCCCGCTGCACCGCGAGTACGGCATCGAGCGCATCAACGTGGCCACCTACCAGTCGGTGTCCGGCGCCGGCCGCTCGGCGCTGGAGGAGCTGGGGCGCCAGACCGGCGCGCTGCTCAACTTCCAGGATCCGGACCCGCAGCGCTTCCCGGTGCAGATCGCGTTCAACCTGATCCCGCACATCGACGACTTCCTGGACAACGGCTTCACCAAGGAGGAGATGAAGCTGGTCTGGGAGACCCGCAAGATCCTCGGCGACGACGGCATCCAGGTGAACCCGACCGCGGTGCGCGTGCCGGTGTTCTACGGCCACTCCGAGGCCGTGGCGATCGAGACGAGGAAGAAGGTCACGGTCGAGGCCGCGCGCGAGCTGCTGGCCCGTTCGCCGGGCGTGGAAGTGATCGACGAGCGCAAGGCCGGCGGCTACCCGACCCCGGTCACCCACGCCTCGGGCAACGACCCGGTGTACGTGGGCCGCATCCGCGAGGACTTCTCGCACCCGCGCGGCCTGAACCTGTGGATCGTGGCCGACAACATCCGCAAGGGTGCCGCGCTCAACGCGGTGCAGCTGGCCGAACTGGTCGCCGCCGGCGGCTGATCCGGACGGCGGCGTCCCTTGCCGCCGCCTCCTGCACCACGGCAAGGCCGGGGCTCCATGCCCCGGCCTTTTCGTTGGGCCGGACCTGGATGCGTGCCGGGCTGCAAAGGGGGCTTGGCCCGGACAAGGCCGCAGTTTGCATCCGCGCAAGCCGCCTGGCCGATGCGGGCTTGCCAGGCCGGCGACGCAGGCCCCGCCCTGGGCCGCTGCGCCTGGGCCGGCCATGCCGGTCCCGGTCGCAAACGCGTGCCGCGGGCAGCCATGGGTGGCCGCGCGATTGCCGCAAGGCCCGGGGGAGGGGCAACGGCCGCTTCCGGCCGGGCGGGGCGGCCGGCTGCAAGCGGGCGTTCCGTGCCGCGCCGGACGGTTCCCGGGCTGCCGGCGCTGCGGTGGGAACGGCGAAACCGCTATAGTTCGCGCCATGGAAAAGAGGGGACAGGGCGCGTGGCGCCCGTTGCAATGGCTGGTGGCGACCGCCCTGTTGCTGGCCAGCAGCAGCGCACTGGCGCTGGGCCTGGGCCAGATCCGGGTGCTGTCCGGGCCGGGACAGCCGCTGCTGGCCGAGATTCCGATCATCTCCAACCAGCCCGGGGAGCTTGAGAACGCGCGGGTGCGCCTGGCTTCGGCCGAGACCTTCGCCCGCGTCGGCCTGCAGCCTCCGACCGGCCTGGTGCGCGACCTGCAGTTCGCGATCAGCGCCGACGCCCACGGCCGCGCCGTGGTACGCGTCACCAGCAGCGCCCCGGTCGACGTGCCGGCGGTGTCCTTCCTGGTCGAGGTCGACTGGGGCCAGGGCCGCCTGGTGCGCGAATACTCGGCACTGGTGGAGGCGCCGCAGAGCGCGGTGGCGATCGAGGCCCCGGTGATCGAGGCGCCGCAGGCACTGCCTTCGGACATGATCGTGCGCGCGCCCGAGCCGCTGCCGCCGCCTCCGCCGGCGCCCGTGGAACCGGCGCCTGCGCCGGCCCCGGCACGGGCTCCGGCTGCGGCCATCCAGCCCACGGTGGCGGCCGCCCCCGGCGAGACCCTGGCCCGGGTCGAGCGCGGGCAGACCCTGTCCCACGTGGTCGCCGCCATGGACCGCGGCGGCTACAGCCGCGAACAGGCGATGGTGGCGCTGCTGCGCGCCAACCCCGAAGCCTTCATCGGCGGCAACATCCACCGCGTGCGTGCCGGCGCGGTGCTGCGCATGCCGGGCGCGGAACACTATGCCGACGCGGCCACCGCGGCCGCGCTGGTGCGCGAGCAGACCGCGCAGTGGCGCCAGCTGGCCCAACCGGTGCCGCAGCCGGCGGTGGCCGGCGCACCGGAGCAGCAGGGCACCATCGGCGACAGCGCCGCCGCGGCTCCCGCCCCGGCAGCGGCCGCGGCTGCTGCCGGCGCGCGGCTGGAGATCGCGCCGGCGGTGGCGGCCGAAGGCACGCAGGCGGCGACATCCGGACTGGGCAGTGGGGGCGAGGGCGACATGCTGGCTAACGAACAATTGCGCCAGGCGCAGGAAGACCTGGCCGCCCGCGAGTCGGAGGTGCAGGAGCTGCGCAGCCGGGTCGAGGAACTGGAAAAGCTGCAGCAGCAGCAGATGAAGCTGATCGAGCTGAAGGACAGTGAGCTGGCCGCGGCGCAGCAGCGCCTGGCGCAGATGGAACAGGAATCCGCGCACAGCGGCCTGGGTCTGTGGCCGCTGGTCCTGCTGCTGCTGGCGGCGGCCGCGGGCGCGGCCTGGTGGTTCGCGCGCCGGCCCAAGCCGCTGCCGATCCCGGTCGGCCGCGGCGCCGGCTTCGATGCCGCCGCGCTGGCCGCGGCCGCGCCGTCCACCCACGTGCCGGCCGACCCGGTGGTGCCGGTGGAGGCGCCGGAACTGGAACCGCATCCGGTCGAGCCGGAGGCGTACGTGGACGAGCAGGCCCCGGAGCCGGACGTGGAACCGGAGCTGCCGCTGCGCCACGACGACCTGCCGCCGCCGGCACCGGCCGCGCGCGAGTCCGCGGCCCCGGCCTGGCACGATGACGCGTCCGCTTTCACCACGCTCAACCCGGCCCCGGCCGGGCGCGAGCGCCTGGAGCTGGCCGTGGCCTACCTGGACCTGGGCGACGTGGACACCGCGCGCACCCTGCTGCGCGAGGTGCTCGCCGGCCAGGATCCGGCCGCCCGCGACGAGGCGGCGCAGCTGCTTCGCGAGATCGGCTGAGCGGCGATGCGCTACGCGCTGGGCGTGGAGTACGACGGCGGCGCCTTCCAGGGCTGGCAGGGCCTGGGGCCGTCCGGGCCGCCGACGGTGCAGGCCACGCTGGAGCGCGCGCTGTCCTCGGTGGCCGACCAGGAGATCACGGTCAGCTGCGCCGGGCGCACCGACGCCGGGGTGCACGCCGAATGCCAGGTCGTGCACTTCGACAGCACCGCCGAGCGCGATCCGCGCGCCTGGACCCTGGGCGTGACCGGGCGCCTGCCGCCGACCGTGTGCGTGCGCTGGTGCGTGCCGGTGGACGCGGGCTTTCACGCCCGCTTCTCCGCCCGCGCCCGACGCTACCGCTACACCCTGGTCAATCGTCCGGTGCGGCCCGCGCTGTACCGCGCCACGATGGCCTGGGAGCGGCGCCCGCTGGATGCCGATGCCATGCACCGCGCGGCCCAGGCGCTGTTGGGCGAGAACGACTTCAGCGCCTTCCGCACGGTGCATTGCCAGGCACCGCATGCACGCCGCAACCTGCAGGACATCCAGGTCCGCCGCAGTGGCGAAACCGTCACCATCGAGGTACAGGCCAATGCGTTCCTGCACCACATGGTCCGCAACATCGTCGGTTCGCTGCTGGAGGTGGGCGCCGGTGCCCAGGACGAGGGCTGGATCGCCCGCCTGCTCGCGGGGCGCGACCGCACCCTGGCCGGGCCCACAGCGCCGCCGCAGGGCCTGGTCTTCCTGCGTCCCCTTTACCCCGCCGAATGGGGCCTGCCGGAGGAGGTGACGCTGTGAGCCGAGCGCTGTACCGCACCCGCATCAAGTTCTGCGGCATGACCCGCCCCGGCGACGTGCGCCTGGCCAGCGAGCTGGGCGTGGACGCCGTGGGCTTCGTCTTCGCCGAGGGCAGCCCGCGCCAGGTGACGCCGATGGCGGCGCGGCAGCTGCGCCTGGCGATGGCGCCGCTGGTCAGCGCCGTGGCGCTGTTCCGCAACAACAGCGCCGAGGAAGTGCGCGAGGTGGTGCGGCAGATCCGCCCGGCGCTGTTGCAGTTCCACGGCGACGAGGACGACGCGTTCTGCCGTGCCTTCCGGGTGCCATACATGAAGGCCATTCCCATGGGCGACGGCAGCACCTGGGACGCGCAATCGCTGCAGCAGCGCTGGCCCAACGCGGCCGCCTTCCTGTTCGACAGCCATGGCGCCGGCGGCTCCGGCGGCAGCGGCAAGGCGTTCGACTGGCGGCGCCTGCCCACCGGCCTGCACCGGCCGTTCGTGCTGGCCGGCGGCCTGGACCCGGACAACGTGGCCGAGGCCATCGCCGCGACCCTGCCTTGGGCGGTCGACGTGGCCAGCGGCATCGAACTGTCCCCGGGCATCAAGGACGGCGACAGGATGCGCCGCTTCGTCGCCGAGGTGCGGCGCGCGGACTGCGCCGAACTGGACTGAGCGGCACGCGAGGGCGCAGGCCAGCCGCGCAGCCGTGCCAGCGTCCGCGCGTGCATTCGGGCCGAAGAGCCGTCTGTTGCTCCCGCCGTTCCATGCGCTGCCGCGCGTCGCGCAGGCATGAGCGCCCTGGACAAGCGCAACGGTAGCCGCGCGCCACTGCCTGCCCGCCATCGGCGCGTACGCGAGCCTGCGGCCGCGTGGGCGGTTCCCCTTCGTAGCGCAAGGCGCCGGTCCGGATGCTTCGGGCCGGATCAAGCGCACCTTGCCAGGGGCGCCCGGACAATGCATCTGCTGCCCCGCTCCTGAGGAACGAGGACGGGAGACTGTTGCCCGCACCCGCTGCCGGGTGATCGCAGCGGGGCGGGGTTGGTGGCCGCACAGGCGCTCGTGCAGGCAGCCGCGGGTGCGGCCGTTCGGCGCGCATCGGCCAGGCAGGCGGTGCTCCGCGCCGGAGCCATCGCGCCGCGCGATCGGCGCCTGCTCAGGCGCGGCGGCGGCCCTCCACGCCCTGGACCTGGACCTCGGCCATTTGCAGCAGCAGTTTCTGCACCGGGCGGCTTGCCAGGCGGTAGGCGTGCAGCAGGCGGCGCTCGGCCGGATCGTGCACCAGTTCCGCATCCACCGCAGGCAGGTCGTCGCTGCCGTCGTAGGTGAGCGGACCGCGCCCGGTGGCCAGCCATTCGAAACACACGCCGGTGACCTGCGCCAGGCGTACGAGCCTGGCCGTCGCCGGCTGCGCGCCCACCGCGCATTCCCAGTTCGCCACCGCGCCGCGGGTGACGCCGAGGAGTGCGGCCAGCGCCTCCTGCGACAATCGGGCCCGCTGGCGCGCAATGCGGATTCTCATCGAGAGATTCATGCGTTCCCTTCCTGCCCTGTCCGTGGCATTGGCTTGGAGCCTAGCCCTGCCAAATGCGATTGCGCAACCGGCGCAAATGCAAGCGATTCTGGCTGCATTTCGTGCAGTTTCGCTTGCACCGCCTGGTGCGTTGCTTGTGTGACGCGGCGCGAGGCCTGCGCCGCAAGCGGCTTTGCACGTGCCACGCACCATCGTCGGGCTTGTCGTCGCAAATCCCGGCGGGCAAGTATCGGGACGAAGCGAGTGCGCGTTGCGTCATCTTTGTGACGCGGCGCACATCGAGCGCGAGGGGAGAGGGATGAAGGAGTCATCTGGTACCCACGAAGCGCCGCGCGCCGCGCGGAGCGCGGCAGCCATCCGGCGCACATGGACGGCGCGGGCCCTGGCAACGGACACGGACGCGGCATGAGCCAGGAACTGTTCCGCAGGGAAGCGCTGGAGGCGCGTCGCGGCAGCTGGCTGGGCGCGATCTCGCTGGCCCAGCCGCTGCGGCTGTGGCTGCTGACCGCTGCCGCCGCCGTGGTGGCGCTGGCGGTGATCCTGTTCCTGCTGTTCGGCACCTACACCCGGCGGTCGCCGGTGGTGGGCCAGCTGGTCCCCAGCGCGGGCATGGCCACCGTGGTGGCGCCGGCCACCGGGGTGGTGGTGGCCGCCCACGTGCAGGAAGGCGCGCGCGTGCAGGCCGGCCAGGCGGTGGCGGTGGTGGCGGTCCCGCGCGCCACGCGCGCCGCCGGCGACACCAACGCCGCCCTGGAGGAGCGCCTGCGCCGCCGCCGCGAGAGCCTGGAATCGGCGCACGCGGCGCAACTGGCGCAGCTGGAAGCGCAGGAATCCGGGCTGCGCGTGCAGCTGGCCACCGCGCGCCAGGAACTGGCCCAGGTGGAGGCGGAGATCCGCACCCGCGAGGAGCAGATCCGGCTGGCGCGCGAGACCCTGGACCGCCTGCGCCAGCTGCAGGACGAGCGCTACGTGAGCCTGCTGCAGATCAAGCAGCAGGAATCGGTGGCGCTGACCCAGGTCGGCGAGATGCAGGCGCTGCAGCGCCAGGCCGTGTCCACCCGGCGGATGATCGCGCAGCTGCAGCAGGCGCTGGCGGAGATTCCCGGCCAGCGCAGCGCCGGCGAGGCCTCGTTCGCGCGCGAGCTGGCGGCGCTGGAGCAGGAGCTGGTGGAGACCCAGGCGCGCGGCGAGCTGGTGCTGACCGCGCCGATCAGCGGGGTGGTCGCCACCCAGCTGATCAAGCCGGGCCAGTCGGTGCAGGCCGGGCAGCCGCTGCTGTCGGTGCTGCCGGGCGAGGGCACGCTGGAGGCGGAACTGCTGGTGCCCAGCCGCGCGATCGGCTTCATCGAGCCTGGCGACGCGGTGATGCTGCGCTACCAGGCCTTCCCCTACCAGAAGTTCGGGCACCAGCGCGGCACCGTGGACCGGATCAGCCGCAGCGCGCTTGGTCCGGGCGAACTGGCCACGCTGACCGGCAACGCGCAGGCACCCGAGCCCTATTACCGGGTGACGGTGACGCTGCCGGCGCAGGCGATCCGCGCCTACGGCCGCGCCGAGCCGCTCAAGCCGGGCATGGTGCTGGACGCGGACATCCTCGGCGAGGAACGCACGCTGATCGAATGGCTGCTGGAGCCGCTGTGGTCGGTGCAGGGACGGGTTGCCGGTTGAGCGGCGGCGGGATCCGGCGCGCGCGGGCGCGCCGGCGGTGGACGGAGAAGGCGATGCGGATGTGGCGGCAACGGCAGGAAAGGATGGCGACGGCGCGCTTGGCAGGGCAGGCGGCGGCGCGCGCGCCGGCGTGCCGGCTGCGGGAGGGCGGGCGCGCATGCTAGGCCGTTCCCCGCGGGTGGTGCTGCAGGCCGAGGCGGCCGAATGCGGACTGGCCTGCCTGGCCATGGTGGCGTCCGCGCATGGGCACCAGACCAGCCTGTCCGAGCTGCGCCAGCGCTTCCCGCTCTCGCTCAAGGGCGCGCGCCTGGACCAGCTGATCCGCATCGCCCAGCAGCTGGGTTTCGCCACCCGTCCGCTGCGGCTGGACCTGGAGGAACTGGACAAGCTGCGGCTGCCCTGCATCCTGCACTGGGACTTCAACCACTTCGTGGTGCTGGCGCGGGTCGACCGCTCCGGCGTGGTGCTGCTGGATCCGGCCAGCGGCGAGCGCCGGGTGTCGCTGCGCGAGGCGTCCGACCACTTCACCGGGGTGGCGCTGGAGCTGGGCCCGGCGGCCGAGTTCCGCCCGCGCAAGGCGCCGGCCTCGGTCGGCGTGCGCCAGCTCACCGGCCCGGTGCGCGGGCTGTGGGGCGCGCTGGCGCAGATCCTGGTGCTGTCGGTGGCGCTGCAGGTGTTCGTGGTGCTGGCGCCGTTCTTCATGCAGTGGGTCGTGGACCAGGTGCTGGTGTCCGCCGATCGCGACCTGCTGACCGTGCTCGGCCTGGGCTTCCTGCTGGCGCTGCTGCTGCAGGTCGGCATCGGCCTGCTGCGCGGCTGGTCGGTGGTGTACCTGTCCACCCGGCTGGGCCTGCAGTGGATGGGCAACGTGTTCGCCCACGCCCTGCGCCTGCCGCTGGACTTCTTCGAGAAGCGCCACCTGGGCGACATCACCTCGCGCATGTCCTCGGTGCAGGCGATCCAGCGCACGCTCACCACCAGCTTCGTGGAGGCGCTCATCGACGGCCTGATGGCCGTCGTCACCCTCGGCCTGATGCTGCTGTACAGCTGGAAGCTCGCCCTGGTGACGCTGCTGGCGGTGGCGCTGTACATCGGCATCCGCGCGCTGGCCTACCGCCCGGTGCGCGACGGCACCGAGCGCCAGCTGGTCGCCGCGGCCAGGCAGCAGACCCACCTGCTGGAATCGCTGCGCGGCATGCAGAGCCTGAAGGTCGCCGGCGAGGAACCGCGGCGGCGCGCCGCGTACGAGAACCTGATGGTCGACACCGTCAACCACGAGGTGCGGCTGGCGCGCATGGGCCTGGGCTTCAACAGCGCCAGCCAGCTGGTGTTCGGCATCGAGCGGGTGGTGGTGATCTGGATCGGCGCGGTGCTGGCGCTGCAGAACGTGCTGTCGGTGGGCATGCTGATCGCCTACCTGGCCTACAAGGACCAGTTCGCCACGCGGATGGCAGCGCTGATCGACAAGTGGATCGAGTTCCGCATGCTGCGCCTGCACGGCGAGCGCCTGGCCGACATCGTGCTGACGCCGCCGGAGGACGAGCGCGAACGCTCGGAACTGCCGCCGCCGCCGGATACCCGGATCGAGGTCGAGGGGCTGTCGTTCCGCTACGGTGACGCGGAGCCGTGGGTGATCAGGGACTGCAGCTTCACCATCGAGCCTGGCGAGTCGGTGGCCATCGTCGGCGCTTCCGGCTGCGGCAAGACCACCCTGGTCAAGCTGATGCTGGGCCTGCTCCGGCCCACCGAGGGAAGGATCTGCATCGGCGGCTACGACATCCAGAAGGTCGGGCCGCGCAACGTGCGCGCGATCGTCGGTGCGGTGATGCAGGACGACCAGCTGTTCGCCGGCAGCATCGCCGACAACATCAGCTTCTTCGACCCGCAGGCGACCCAGGAGCGGGTGGAAGTGGCGGCACGGATGGCGGCGGTACACGACGAGATCATGGCCATGCCAATGGGCTACCACAGCCTGATCGGCGACATGGGCAGCTCGCTGTCGGGCGGACAAAAGCAGCGCCTGATCCTGGCGCGTGCGCTTTACCGTGAGCCGCGGCTGCTGTTCCTGGACGAAGCGACCAGCCATCTGGACGTGGCCAACGAGCGGCAGGTAAACGAGGCGGTCAAGGGACTCGACCTGACCCGGGTGATCGTCGCCCATCGACCGGAGACGATCGCCAGCGCCGACCGCGTGCTCGCCATGGAAGGCGGCCGCGTCGCGCAGCAGTGGCGCAATGGAGCTGCGCCCGCGCTGGCCGTGCCCGCGGCTTGATGAATCCGGCCAGATGGCCGGCACCCCTGGTGCGGGGTTCGCACCGACATGCATCAGAGCAAGGAGGCTTGATATGCGTGACATGAACCAGGAAGAGCTGCGGGACGTGGCGGGTGGCCTTGCCGAAGTGCCGCCGTCCGACGAGATCCCAAAGATCTCGCAGCCGGTTTACCCCAGCCGCGAGGAGCGCCAGGCGGAGCGGCGGGCCAAGCTGCTCAAACCCTGACCGCCGGCGCCGGCAGCAGGGTCGTCCCTGCTGCCGTCCGGCTCGCGGCAACTTCAGATCCCTGCGTGGCTATGCTTCGCCCATGTCGCCGCTCACCTTCTTCATCGCCTCTTTCCTGGCTCCGTTCGTAGGTATCGCGGTGCTTGCACCTGCGTGGCGCGGGAGGAGGTGGGGTCTCGTCGGGGCGGTGGTCGCGACCATTGGCGTGGCGATACTCGTCTCGTTCCAGGGGCGGTGTGGCGTTGCCAGCGGCGCGCTTGCTCGCGGTGGCCAGCCTCGCGCTTGGGTGTGGCTATCTGTACCAGCGCTGGTTCATGGATTCGGGCCGGCAGCCGGATCCCCGAGCGAGGGCAGTGTTGCCGCGTCGTGTTCCGGCGACCGCCGCGGAAAGTGCGGCGGGCGGGTGCGTTTAGGGCCGGCCCGGATGCCGCGCCGCTCGAACGCGGTTCCAGCGATCCCAGGACAAGTGCCGGTATCTCGCCGATGCCGCTCGGTGCTTTGCCGCCGGATGTACTCATCGGCACGGACAGGGACAGGGACAGGCGCCGGGGCGGGGCGGGGCGGGGCGCGACCTGCCCGGTTCGTAAACAACGCGGCAGCGAATAGTCCCGCCAGCGCGGCGGGGAAGAAGCCTCAACCTTCCAGCTGCGTCCGCAACCAGCCGACGAAGGCAGGAATGCGCGCATCGCTGTTCCCACGCAGGGTGCACAGCGCCCACTGGCCACCTGTCCCGACGAAGCCCCAGGGTGCGGCGAGGCGGCCGGCACGCAGGTCGTCGGCCACCAGTTCCTCCGGCGCGATCGCCACGCCCAGCCCGGCGGCTGCGGCTTCCAGCAGGTAGTAGAGGTGCTCGAATCCGGTCCCCAGCTGCAGGGCTTCGGGCTGCAGGCCGTTGCGACGTGCCCATTCCGGCCAGGCCGTGGGCCGCGAGCTGGTGTGCAGCAGCGGCTCCTGCAGCAGGACTTCCGCGGGCGCTCCTTCCAGCCGCGCGTGGGCGGGATGGCGCGGGCTCAGCACCGGGCCGATCCGTTCCGGGGCCAGGCGGTGGACCTGCCAGCCCGGTGGCCAGGGCGGATTGCCGATCATCAGCACCGCGTCCAGGCCATTGAGGCGGGGGTCGGGCGAGGCCTCGCTGGCGACCAGGTGCAGGCGCAGGCCGGGCAGGTCGGCGGACAGCCGTTCCATGCGCGGGATCATCCAGCGCGCCAGCAGGCTGCCGGGGCACCCCAGCACCAGGGCCGAGGTCGGGTCGGGCGCGAGCAGGTCGGCCCAGGCCTTGCGCAGCGGCTCGAACGCGGCGGCCGCGGCCTCGCCCAGGCGGCGACCAGTGGCGGTCAGCGCCAGCCCGCGGCCGTGCCGGGTGAACAGCGGGGTGCCCAGCGCGTCCTCCAGCAGCTTGACCTGGCGGCTGACCGCGCCGTGGGTCACGTGCAGCTCCTCGGCCGCCGCGGCCATGCTGCCCAAGCGGGCGGCGGCCTCGAAGGCGCGCAGGGCATTGAGCGGGGGCAGGTCGCGTGACATGTGAGTTTTCCTGACGTGTCGCGCCAGACTTTATCGCTTTATGGGCGGCATGTCGTGCGTTAAGGTCAACCCACCTTACATACCGTCAAGCCGATGAGCGCCCCCATCCAGGACTTCCACGCCTATCCCGACGCCAGTGGCCACTTCGGCCAGCACGGTGGCCGCTTCGTCGCCGAAACCCTGATCGGCCCGCTGCAGGAACTGGCCGCTGCCTATGACGAGGCCAGGGCCGACCCGGCCTTCCAGGCCGCCTTCGAGAAAGACCTGAAGCACTACGTCGGCCGGCCTAGCCCGATCTACCACGCCGAGCGCCTGAGCCGGGAAGTGGGCGGCGCGCAGATCCTGCTCAAGCGCGAGGACCTCAACCACACCGGCGCGCACAAGATCAACAACACCATCGGCCAGGCGCTGCTGGCCGCGCGCATGGGCAAGAAGCGGATCATCGCCGAGACCGGCGCCGGCCAGCATGGCGTGGCCAGCGCCACCGTGGCCACGCGCCTGGGCCTGGAGTGCGTGGTGTACATGGGCGCCACCGACATCGAGCGGCAGAAGATCAACGTCTACCGCATGAAGCTGCTGGGCGCGACCGTGGTCCCGGTGACCTCCGGCTCGGCCACGCTCAAGGACGCGCTCAACGAGGCCATGCGCGACTGGGTGACCAATGTGCAGGACACCTTCTACATCATCGGCACCGTCGCTGGCCCGGACCCGTACCCGCGCATGGTGCGCGACTTCAATGCCGTGGTCGGGCGCGAGGCGCGGGCGCAGATGCTGGCCGACTTCGGCCGCCTGCCGGACGTGATCACCGCCTGCGTCGGCGGTGGCAGCAACGCCATGGGCCTGTTCCATGCCTTCCTCAACGACCGCCAGGTGCGCATCGTCGGCGCCGAGGCCGCGGGCGACGGCGTGCACACCGGGCGCCATGCGGCCTCGCTGTCGGCCGGGCGTGTTGGCGTGCTGCACGGCAACCGCACCTACGTGCTGTGCGACGACGACGGCCAGATCATCGAGACCCATTCCATCTCCGCCGGCCTGGACTACCCGGGCGTGGGCCCGGAGCACGCCTTCCTGCAGGACAGCGGCCGCGCCGAGTACGTGGGCGTGACCGACGAGGAGGCGTTGGGGGCCTTCCACCGGCTGACCCGCACCGAAGGCATCCTGCCGGCGCTGGAATCCAGCCACGCGGTCGCGCAGGCGATCAAGCTGGCGCGCGAGCTGCCGAAGGACGCACTGGTCCTGTGCAACCTCTCCGGCCGCGGTGACAAGGACGTGCACACCATCGCCGCGCGCGAGGGCATCCAGCTGTGAACCCGGCGCCGGCCGCGCTGGCGCCGAACCGCATCCACACCGCGCAAACGCGCCACCGGCGCGACGCAACCCACGGGCGATCCATGAGCCGCTTCGAAACCACCTTCTCGCGACTGCGCGCCGACGGGCGCAAGGCACTCATCCCCTTCATCACCGCCGGCGATCCCGCGCTGGAGGCGACCGTGCCGGTGATGCACGCGCTGGTCGAGGCCGGCGCCGACTGCATCGAGCTGGGCGTGCCGTTCTCCGATCCGATGGCCGATGGCCCGGTGATCCAGCGCAGCTCCGAGCGCGCGCTGGCGCGCGGGGCGACCGTGGCCTACGTGTTCGACTGCGTGCGCCGCTTCCGCGAGCGTGACGCGGACACGCCGGTGGTGCTGATGGGCTACCTCAACCCGGTGGAGATCCGCGGCGCGGCCCGGTTCGCCGCCGAGGCGGTGGCCGCCGGCGTCGACGGCGTGCTGCTGGTGGACCTGCCGCCGGAGGAAGCGCCGCAGTTCCAGCCGGCGTTCAACGAACTGGGCCTGGCCCTGGTGATGCTGGCCTCGCCGACCACCTCGGACGAGCGCGCGGCCATGCTCAGCGCCAGCGCGCAGGGATACCTGTACTACGTCAGCTATGCCGGCGTGACCGGCGCCGACCGCCTGGACACGGATGCCGCCAGCCGCCGCCTGGAGGAACTGCGGGCAGCGGCGAAGGTGCCGGTGGTGGCCGGCTTTGGCATCAAGGACGCGGCCAGCGCCAAGGCGATGGCGGCCGGCGCCGATGGCGTGGTGGTCGGCTCGGCGCTGGTATCGGTGCTGGCCGAAGCCGCCGATGCGGACGATGCCGCCGCCCGCGCCCGCGCCTTCCTCGCCCCGCTGCGCGCCGCAATCGACGCCGGCTGAACGACGGCGCGGCACATCACGTCTTCGGGGCGGTCCCGACCGTGGCCTCGTTCGGCGCTCGCGCATACCCCTGGACAAGGCCCCGGGCCGCATCCGGGGCGGGCGCGCGTCAGCCCTGGCGTCGGACGCCGGGAGCCCTGGTGCGCTTCGCTTGGCCGGGCTGCGAATCCGTCCACCAGCGCTCAGGCCGGCAAACGCCAGCACCCGGTGGCTTGCTCCTCGAACCGCCCGCAAGCCACGCCCGCCACTACGGGCGTAGCCAGTGACGCCCGTATCAACCCGAATCCCGAATCCCGAATCACCAATCACCAATCACCAATCACCAATCACCAGTCCCGGATCCCGAACCCCACCAAACAGATCGCGCGCGGCCTCCTGCGGCGGGATCGCGCCTTCCAGCTGCAGCAGGAAGCGCTTGGTCGGCAGGCCGCCGCCGAAGCCGGTGAGCGAGCCGTCGGCGCCAATCACGCGGTGGCAGGGCAGCACGATCGGCAGCGGGTTGCGGCCGTTGGCCGCGCCGACCGCGCGCATCGCCGCGGGGCGGCCGACGCGCATCGCCAGCTGCGCATAGCTGATGGTGCTGCCGTAGGGGATGTCGGCCAGCGCCAGCCACACCTGGCGCTGGAACAGCGTGCCCTGCGGCGCCAACGGCAGGTCGAACTCGCGGCGCTCGCCGTCGAAGTACTCCTGCAGCTGGCGCCTGGCCTCGCCAAGCACCGGGTGCTCCTTCGGCACCCAGCCGAGCCGGCGCTGCGGATGGCGGTTCTGCGGAAACTCGATTGCGTGCAGTCCCGCATCGGAGGCGGCCACGGTCAGCGGGCCGACCGGGCTGTCGAACCGGCAGTAATGGATGGCGCTCATGGGATGACCTCCGCTTCGGTGCCGGCACGGGACGCGGGCAAGGCGGCCTCGCGCCAGAGATGGATGACGGCGTACGCACGCCAGGGGCGCCAGGCCTGCGCGCGCTCGCGCAGCTGGCGGGTGGACAGGCGCGTGCCGTCGCCGGACGCGGCCTTCTGCAGCACCAGGTCCTCGGCCGGGAACGCGTCCGGATGGCCGAGCGCACGCAGGGCCAGGTACTGCGCCGTCCATGGGCCGATCCCGGGCAGGGCGCACCAGGCTTCGACGAATTCCTCCAGGGTCTGTTCCGGGCCGAAGCCGACCTTGCCCTCCAGCACCGCGCGCGCGATCGCGCGCAGGCTGGCGATGCGCGCACCGGTCAGGCCCAGGCCGTCCAGGTCCGCCGCGGCCAGGGTGGCCGCGTCCGGGAACAGCCGGTCCAGGCCGGGTGCGGCGTCCAGCGCCACCTGCGCGCCATGGCGCTGCACCAGGCGCGCGGCCAATGTGCGCGCGGCGGCGACGCTGACCTGCTGGCCAATCACCGCGCGCGCCGCGATCTCCAGCCCGTCCCAGCCGCTGGGCAGGCGCAGCCCGGGTCGCTGGCGCAGCAGCGGCCGCAGGCGCGGATCGGCCCCAAGCACCGCGGCGATCGCGTTCGGGTCGGCATCCAGGTCGAACATCCGCCGCACCCGCTGCACCGTATCCGCGAGCCGGGCCGGCGCCACGCCGTGCAGTTCCAGCCGCAGCGCATGCACCGGGCGCGCCCGGGCCGATGGCCAATGGCTGACCCGCAGCCAGGCCGGCGCGCTGGCGTCGCCGACCACGCGCGCATAGGACTGACCATCCACCCGTTCCACCCCGGGCAGGGCGCGGTCGCGCAGGAAATCCAGGATGGCCGCGAAGTCGTACGGCGGCCGGTAGCCCAGGCGCAGCACCAGCGAACGGTCGGCCGCCAGCGCCGGGCGCTGCTGCAGGCTGCGGCGCAGTTCGCGCGGCGCCATGCGATAAGCCTCCTGGAACGCGGCATTGAAGCGGCGCAGGCTGCCGAAGCCGGCGGCCAGCGCCACCTCGGTGACCGGCAGCGTGGTCTCGGTCAGCAACTGCTTGGCGAACAGCAGGCGGCGGGTAACGTGCACGCCCAGTGGTGCCGCGCCCAGGCGCTGCACGAACAGCCGCCGCAGCTGGCGCTCGCCGACCGCCAGCCGCTCGGCCAGCGCCGCCACCGGATGCTCGGCCAGGAAGCCCTGCTCGATCAGCGCCAGCGCCCGCGCCACCAGCGCATCGCCACGCCGCCAGGCGCCGTCCTCCGGCGCCAGCTCGGGGCGGCAGCGCAGGCAGGGGCGGAAGCCGGCCGCCTCGGCCGCGGCGGCGCTGGGGTAGTAGTCGACGTTGGCCGGCAGCGGCGGCGGCGCCGGGCACACCGGCCGGCAATAGATGCCGGTGCTGCGCACCGCGGTGAAGAACAGCCCGTCGAACCGCGGGTCGCGGCTGAGGCGGGCGCGTTCGCATACGCGCGGATCGGGCAGGGCGGCGACGGAGGACATGCGCGCAGGCTAGCACCGGCGCCCGGGCCCGACTGGCCGTTTCCGGACATCAAAGCGGACGCCGCCGGCACGGCCCGGCCGCCGGCGGCGCCGCGGATCAGGGCGCCTGCAGCGCCGGCAGCAGGGTTTGCGGGTTGCCGTCGCCCGGCTGCGGCTGCACGCCCACCAGGCGCGCCAGCAGCGGGTAGACGTCGACGTTGTCGAACACCGGCAGGCGCAGGCCGCGGCGGAACGCCGGGCCATGGGCCAGGAACACCGCGCGCATCGACGGAAGGTCCGGGTCGTAGCCGTGCGCGCCCGCGTCGCGGCGGCCTTCGGCATTGCGCCGTTCGATCATCGCCCGCGGCAGGGCGTTCCAGCCTTCGTCCATCTGGCACACGATCGGCGGGATGCGCGGGTGGCTGCCGTAGTGCAGGCGCGCCGGGATGCGCTCCTTCTCCCAGCACTGGTACTGCGCGTGGCGGCCGGGCAGGCGCGCGCGCAGCACGTCCCCGTATCCGGCGCGCGGCACCAGGCCGATCACCTGGCCGATGCTCACCACCTCGGCCTCCTCCATCGCGGCGATGTCCTCCACCGCGAGGAAGTTCCGGGCGTCGGCCATGCCGTGGTCGGACACCACCACCACGTTCGGGACCACGCCGGCGGCCTCCAGTCGCGCCAGCAGCTGGCCGATGGCCGCGTCCACCGTGCGGATCGCCGCGCGGGCCTGTTCCGAGCCGGGGCCATGGTCGTGGCCGGCGCCGTCGACCATCTCGAAGTACATCGCCACCAGCCCGGGGCGCGGCCCCTGCGGCGCCGCCACCCACGCGGCAACCCGCTCGACGCGCTCGTCCAGCGGGATGTTCGCGTCGAAGGCCTGGCCCTGGCGCGGCAGCACGCCGTCGCGCTCGGCGGTGGCGCCCGGCCAGGCCCACACCGCGGTGGCGATGCCGGCGCGCTCGGCCGTGGTCCATAGCGGCTCGGCCTGCCACCAGCCGGCGACCGTGGCCGCCTGCTTGTCCGCGACCACGAAGCGGCCCAGCTGCGGATCCTTCATCGAGTTGTGGACCACGCCGTGGTGGTCCGGGCGCAGGCCGGTCACCAGGGTGTAGTGGTTGGGGAAGGTGAGCGCCGGGAAGGACGGGCGCATGCCCTCGGCCTGCACGCCTTCGCGCGCCAGGGCGTCGAGCACCGGGGTATCGCCGCGGCCGAGCGCATCGGCGCGCAGGCCATCGACCGAGACCAGCAGCAGCGGGGTGTACGCCGGCTCCTTGGCGGTGCGGGCGGGAGCGGCCGCGCAGGCGGCCAGGGAGAGCAACAGGAACAGGAAGGCGCCGAGGCGCGGCAAACAGGACATCACATGGGGAGAGGGCAAAACAGGTGCGGAAGCTTGGCAGATGCGCGTTGCCGTCCGCCAGCCTTGACGTGCACCGGCCAAACCGCGCCTGAGCGGTTCCCGAGCGCCGGCTGAAGCAGCCCGCGCTCCCGCCGGCGCGGCTGCCACCGCGCGCGTTATAACGGGGGCGTATCCATACGGAGCGCCGACCCGATGCCGATCCCGCGAGCCGCACGCCTCCCGGCCCTGGCCATCGCGCTGTGGCTGGCCCTGTCTCCGCTGGCCCAGGCCCAGTCCGTCACCCCCGACCGCTACCGCCAGCGTGCCGGCGACCAGGACACCCGTGCGCAGACCTGGGAACGATCGCGCCAGGCCGCGGAGCAAGCCCGCCAGCAGCAGCTGGACGCCAGCCGCCGCGCCGCCGCCGAGCGGCATCGCCTGGCGCTGGAGGACAACCGCCGTCGGATGGAGGCCGACCGCGCGCGCGCCGAGCGGCGCATGCTGCACGCCGCCTCGCCCGAACAGCGCGAGCGCTACCGCCAGGAGTTCGAGGCCCGGCGCATCCAGTACGAACGCGAGCGCGAGGAGATCGAGCGCGCCCGCGAGGCCGAGGAGCGCCGCCTGCAGCGCCAGCAGGAAGCGCCCCGCGCCGGCCACTGAGCCACCGCGCCCCGCGCTGCACAACGGGCCGGCGCAGGGCCGCTGCGATAATGCCGGCACCTTCCATCCAGGTGTACCGGCATGTCCGATCCACGCCACGATCCCTCCCGTGTCGTCCGCGCGCCGCGCGGCAGCCAGCTGACCTGCCGCAGCTGGCTGACCGAAGCCCCGTTCCGGATGCTGCAGAACAACCTCGACCCGGACGTGGCCGAGCGCCCCGAGGACCTGGTGGTGTACGGCGGCAGCGGCCGCGCCGCGCGCGACTGGGAATGCTTCGACGCCATCCTCGCCACCCTGCGCGAGCTGCGCGACGACCAGACCCTGCTGGTCCAGTCCGGCAAGCCGGTGGGCGTGTTCCCGACCCACCCCGACGCGCCGCGGGTGCTGATCGCCAACTCCAACCTGGTGCCACACTGGGCCACCTGGGAGCACTTCAACGAGCTAGACCGCAAGGGCCTGATGATGTACGGCCAGATGACGGCCGGTTCGTGGATCTACATCGGCTCGCAGGGCATCGTCCAGGGCACCTACGAGACCTTCGTGGAGATGGGCCGCCAGCACTACGGCGGCGACCTCACCGGCAAGTGGATCCTCACCGCCGGCCTCGGCGGCATGGGCGGCGCGCAGCCGCTGGCCGCGTCCATGGCCGGCGCCAGCAGCCTGACCATCGAGTGCCGCCAGGACCGTATCGACTTCCGCCTGCGCACCGGCTACGTGGACGAGCAGGCCACCGGCCTCGACGACGCGCTGGCGCGCATCGGGCGCTACACGAAGGCCGGCCAGGCGCGCTCGATCGCGTTGCTGGGCAATGCCGCCGACGTCCTGCCGGAGCTGGTGCGCCGCGGCGTGCGCCCGGACGCGGTCACCGACCAGACCTCGGCGCACGATCCGCTGCGCGGCTACCTGCCGCAGGGCCTGACCGTGGCCGAGTGGGAGGAGGAACAGGAGGTGGTGCCGGAGCGCGTGCAGGAACTGGCCCGCAGGTCCATGCGCGCGCACGTGGAGGCCATGCTCGCGTTCCAGCGCATGGGCGTGCCGGTATTCGACTACGGCAACAACATCCGGCAGATGGCCTTCGATGCCGGCTGCAAGGACGCCTTCGACTTCCCCGGCTTCGTGCCGGCCTATGTGCGTCCGCTGTTCTGCCGCGGCGTTGGCCCGTTCCGCTGGGTGGCCCTGAGCGGCGACCCGGAGGACATCGCCAGGACCGACGCCAAGGTCAAGGAACTGATCCCCGACGACCCGCACCTGCACCGCTGGCTGGACATGGCCGCCGAGCGCATCCGCTTCCAGGGCCTGCCGGCGCGCATCTGCTGGGTCGGCCTGGGCCAGCGCCACCGCCTGGGCCTGGCGTTCAACGAGATGGTGCGCAAGGGCGAGCTCAAGGCGCCGGTGGTGATCGGTCGCGATCATCTGGACAGTGGCAGCGTCGCCAGCCCCAACCGCGAGACCGAGGCCATGCGCGACGGCAGCGACGCGGTCAGCGACTGGCCGCTGCTCAACGCCATGCTCAACGTCGCCGGCGGCGCCACCTGGGTCAGCCTGCACCACGGCGGCGGCGTGGGCATGGGCTACTCGCAGCACTCCGGCGTGGTGATCGTCTGCGACGGCAGCGAAGCCGCCGACCGCCGCCTGGAACGCGTGCTGTGGAACGATCCCGGCACCGGGGTGATGCGTCACGCAGACGCGGGCTACGAGATCGCCATCGACTGCGCGAAGGAGCAGGGGCTGCAGCTGCCGATGCTGGGGCGGTAGGACCGAGGGCGCCGGGGGGCGGTGGTACGGCCGTGACGGTCGTCCCGTCGCTTCAGTGGTCGCCAGGTTGCCGAGTTACCCGGAATGCCGGAGGGACTGAGGGACTGAGGGACTGAGGTCAAGGCACGGCGGCGGTCGCCGGGGGCGCCCTGGCGTGTGGCCTGCTGCCGTCCCGCCCCCGGTCCTGGCCCTCGCGGGCCAGCACCTCCTCCTTTACCTCCCGGCAGCCGGCACACGCCATGGCGCTTCTGGCGTGGCGGGACGCGGGGCGGTGGTGCGGGGCAGCCTCGACCTGGGGGGCAGCCGGCCGGGTAGAGGCCAGAAACGGTTGATTGCGTGATTCCCACCCGGCGATGAGTGGCAATCGCTGGCGCGCCAGCGATTTCGACACGCGAACGAATGGAAATCAGTGGCCGTCGAGCAGTTTCCATACGCGGATGAATGGAAATCACTGGACGCCGAGCGGTTTCCATACGGCGACGGGTGATCAAGACTGGCGCGCCAGCGATTTCCATACGACGGTGAATGGAGATCGCCGGCGTCCTAGTGATTTCGATACGCGCGCGCATGGAAATCAGTCGACTGCCAGTGATTTCCAGTCGAGGCCCGGTGGCAGACACTGGCGCGCACCCGGTCACAGGGCGCGCGTGGGGCGGGCGAGGGGTCAACGGTCCAGCGGACTGAGCACACCGAGCGCGCCGCGGTTGAGCACGTGCGTGTAGATCTGGGTGGTGGCCACGTCCTTGTGGCCCAGCAGCTCCTGCACCGTGCGGATGTCGGCGCCGGACTCCAGCAGGTGCGTGGCGAAACAATGGCGCAGGGTGTGCGGGGTGACCGGCTTGTCGAAGCCGGCTTCGCGCGCCGCCCGGCGCACCGCCGACTGCAGCACCTTCTCGTCGATATGGTGGCGCCGCCTCACCCCGTCGCGCGGGTCGACCGAAATGCGCGTGGCCGGGAACGCGTACTGCCATCCCGGCTCCGCGGCCGCGTTGGGATACTTGCGTGCCAGCGCGTGCGGCAGGTGCACCCGGCCCAGTCCGCAGGCCAGGTCGCGCGCGTGCAGCAGGCGCACCTCCGCCAGCTGGCGCAGCAGCGCCTCGCGCAGCGCGCCTGGGAGCACCGTCATCCGGTCCTTGCCGCCCTTGCCATCGCGGATGGTCAGCTCGTTGCGCTCCAGGTCCACGTCCTTGACCCGCAGCCGCGCGCACTCCATCAGGCGCAGCCCGCTGCCGTAGAGCAGCCCGGCCATCAACGCCTCCCGCCCGGACAGGCGCTCCAGCAGCCGCACCACCTGCGCGCGCGACAGCACCACCGGCAGCCGCCGCGGCCGCTTGGCACGGACCACGTTCTCCATCCACGGCAGCTCGATGCCCAGCACCTCCCGATAGAGGAAGAGCAGGGCGGCCAGCGCCTGGTTCTGGGTGCTGGCGGCCACGTTGTCCCGCGTCGCCAACCCGGTGAGAAACGCCTCCACCGCCGCCCCGTCCAGCTCCGCCGGATGCCGCGGCAGCCACGCCCGGACATACCGCCGGATCCAGTACAGATATGCCTGCTCCGTGCGCAGGCTGTAGTGCTTCAGGCGCAGACGCCCGCGCACCTGGTCCAGAAGCCGCGGCCCACCGGGCGGCGTTACGCACCCTGTTATCGCGGCATCCTCGCCGTCATAAGACATATCGGAGCCTCCTTGCCGTCTTTCACCGGAAGCCTGCCGGGCCGGCAGCGTCGCGACAATCAGTCAACCCCGCGATGCCAGTAGGGTTTTCCCCTGATTGACGCCACAGCAGCCGCTCTGCAGACTCGCGCTACGCCCCTTGTCGGGGTCTACTGGTAGTTAGGCCGCACTCGAACTCCGTGGAAGAACTCCTTCCAGCGCTGAGCTTCTTGCTTCTTCTTTCGGGGTGCGATCAGACTCGCGAAAACTGTCTCGAGGTTCAGCCAGGCATGACTCTTGCCCAAGTGGTTGCCGTAATGGGTCAACCTAGAGATTCCTTCTTGCTCGGAGATCCACCTGCGGGAATCATGCTTGTGTATGGGCCTCAGGCTCGGGACAAATGGCCCCAAGAGCCAGATGGGCCGATAGCCGTCGAGATGCAGGATTCGTCGTCACGCAACCCGGTTGACCGAACCGTGGTAAACACCTATTGCCGTGCCAGTTGACGTGCGGCCTAACAATTCATTCAAGCCGACGCCGCTACGCGGCGCGGCTTAATTCAGGCGTTAGGTGCTTTTGGGCTTCGTTGAACCTAAGTTCGTTTCTTGTACATCTTTGGAATCTGAAATGAGAAAAGTGTGTTTTCTTCTGCTGCCTATGCTTCTCGGCTCCTGTGCCTCCGTTGGGGAGATCAGCCAAAAGCAGCCCTACGCGGCGCTTGATTCATCAAAGCCAGCTTCTTTACTAGCAGAGTGCATTCGCGATACCTGGCAGAACACCAAGTTCGGAGGGACAGCTGTCGCAGCTCAATTACAAAAAAGCGGCGAATCGTACTTGGTACTAGCCCCGGCCGGCGCAACACCTGTTGAAGTGGCAAAAATTTCAAGTGGCACCGTTTCACTACACTTCGCGGGCGGAATATTTGAGTGGCGCAAGCAGAAGCGTCTTGAGTCTGTAAAGGCTTGTCTGTAACTTTTCGGCGCGCGCCCCTAACAATGCGTTCAAGCCGAAATTGCATCGCTACGCCGTCAACACGGCAGAAAGAGCTTGCCATGTTGCCAGCTACGCGCTGCAATTCGGCTTAACTTGAGCGTTAGGCTGCCAAGCAATATCGGGGAATTAACCAATGAACACAAGGACAACCGTCCACGTCGATACATTGTTCGCGGAGACTGGCGCCATATCCTTTGGTTACACTCCAGAGACAGATCGTATTTACATTTCTGTGGCAGACCCTACAGACAAACGTCGCGCCACTCACCTCATCTCGCTAAGTCAAGAAGACCTCGTTAAGTTCAAAGCGTTACTTGAGAGGCTCGATGAAGTCATAAAGCAGGAAAAGGCTAAGCTCTACCTCAGCAAGACACGCGGCAGCGGATTCGACCAGTCCGGGGATGTCGTATCAATCCCAATTGGCGATTCAAATATTTCAATCACCAAGGAGCTTTATTCTGAGGTGTCTTCGCTTGTGAACCAAGGCCAGACTCTTGTGGCCGCGTCAAGAATCAGCTCTGCTCTTCCGTGGCTCGGGCTGCCGGGCGCTCGCGCAGTTGCTCAGTCAATCTGTGACTACCAGCAGGCAATAGGTGATCGCACCTAGCAGCCTAACAATTCATTCAAGCCGACCCCGCTTCGCGGGTCGGCTTAACTCAGGCGTTAGGCCGCTTCCAACTCACTTTCTTACTTCACCGACATGGAAAACAAGAAGCTCAGAGCGTTCTCGCTAGCCTTGCTGGCCCTAGGGGTGTTACTCCTTGCTGGAGTCGCGGTCGTGGCTAGCCGACCCATTTCCTCCGATTCAGAGGTAATAAGAGCGCAGGAGGCGTTGAGTTATCGCCCCACTTGGGACGAGCTGCGCGGTAGTGGAAGGACTGGCGCTATTGGAGATCGCGTGCGGGCTGAAGCAGATCTCAGAGCCGCACAGCAGATGGCACCGATCCGCAAGGAGCAGACAATTGCAACGCTTATGACTGTTAGTCTTGCTGCCTTTGCAGTTGGTTTCCTCGGTGTGTTTCTCTCCAACCCAAAAAGCCCGACCAAGAACGACAAGGCTGAGTTAGCCATTCACGCTGCCGCCAAAGCAAGTGGGAAGGCTTGGGGCACAGCTGAGACGGCAGCGAGATCCATCGCCCAGTCATTCGCTGAAGGCAGGGCCAGCAGTGGCAAGCCCAGACACAATGACGAGTCACGTACGTAGGCAGCGGCCTAACAATTCATTCAAGCCGACGCCGCTTCGCGGCGCGGCTTAATTCAGGTGTTAGGCGGCATGACGGACTTACTACGAGTTGATGACTTCAGATGCCACGACCAGCATTTGGTTCATGTGCTGCCGGGGCGTGAGCGCGAAGCCACATGCTTTGCACGCCAACTCTTAGATCAAGGGCTGCCTGTGGGGCTCTTCATTCGAGGAGAGGCTGTTACGGACTGGGGGTTTCTTGAAGATGCGACCGGAGTTGAGCATTTCGAGTTCGTAAACTTCTCAAAAACTCTCTCTTGCACAAAGCTATTGCCAATCAGCCACGCTAAGTATCTCCGCATAGTCGGCCGGAAGCTCTCTATAGATTTTTCGATCTTCACATCGTTACAGACGATTTGCTATCAATGGCACCCCAAATCCTCAGGGCTCGAGTCCTTGGGTGCGCTGAAGAGTGCGTATCTTTATGAAATTGGCAGGGCCAAGAACGCTAGCCCATTCCCATTACCGCCAAGCGTTGAGACGCTGCAGTTAGTGAGGTATTTTGGGGAGTCTATTGATTTTATCAACGATATGAATCACTTGGTTGACCTCGAAATCACACACGCGCGAAACCTGCGGGCGTTACCCCCACTGAGGTCCCTTAAACAGTTAGAGCTCAAGAACGTCGGTAGGGACACGTTCGCCTACGACTCAATTCCGGAAAGCGTGGAAGCAATTATCATTGAGGCGTGCGCCCCAGTTCATGACTGGGATTTTGTTCGGAAAGTTAACAGTCTAAAGCGATTGGTCGTTTTCAAGACAAAGTGCGCTGCACCATCTTCCGCTGCCAAGAGTGCATTGAGCCTTGTGCCCCTCCGCGACTTGCCACGTGGAGCAACCTGATGCCGGTGCCGCCTAACAATGCGTTCAAGCCGAAGCCGCTTCGTTCCGCAAAGCACATGGCAGGTAAAGCTTGCCATGTGCTTCGCTCCACTGCGCGTCTCGGCTTAACTTAGGTGTTAGGGCTTACAGGAGAGATCATGGTTGATGAAGCATGTGAGCCGCCAAAAAAGCCGCCCGGCGAGTATCGGCAATGGTTGATAAGCGCTGAGCAAAAGGCTCAGGATGACTTTGACAAGGCAGTTCTATCTCTATCGGGAGGCGCCTTGGGCATATCGTTCGCCTTTGTCAAAGACATCATAGGTCCCGGTGCAATCCATCACCCCGCATGGGTCCTTATAGCATGGTTCTCATGGGCGCTTAGCTCGCTGGCCATTCTCTCCTCATTCTTTGCAAGCCACCTCGCATTGAGACAGGCAATCCAACAATGCGATGATGGAAGCATCTACAAGCAAACCCCCGGTGGCATATTTTCAAAGATCACACGAAATTTGAATGCCTCTGGAGCGTTGCTGTTCGTGGTAGGCGTTTGTTTCATGGCAGCGTTCATTTATTCCAACCTATCAGCAAGGGATGCCGCACATGTCAGACAAGAGACCCAGCAATCCACCAAGCAGGCCGCCCCCGTCACCGCCGACGCCGCCAAGCCGTCCGCCGGGCGACAGACCAAATGATGGTGCACGCACTCCGGGCAAAGGCTATATACCGCCGCCTCCACCGCGTAAGCCCTAACAATTCATTCAAGCCGACTCCGCTTCGCGGCGCGGCTTAACTCAGGCGTTAGGCAGGCAAGGGGGATTTTCGTGACCCACAAAAGCACGCTCCGACTGATGTTGATTGGTTTGGTTGCGGCGATTGGGATTGGCATCCTTACCTACTCGGTTCGAGTCGCACCTGAGAGGCGCAGCCTTGAAAGGCTCGTGCAGGAGTGCACAAAGCCAAACCCATTTGATCAATTTGACCCGCCCTCATCCGAGCCACAAGGCAAAGACTCGCCCAAGCTCGTTTGCGACCCGCAAGTTCTCCAAAGTCTAGGCGGAGCTACCGGCATTCAAAGAGAGTTGGTTGATGTACAAGGCCGGATCGATAACATCAAGGAGGACGCTGCCGGGATCGCCCTTGTAGTTCTACTACTGTTTTCCCTGCCATACCTTTGGTGCTTCTTACTTCGTCGCATTAAAGAGCTGCGTGATGTGTTGGCGGGCCGCGAGTCTGCCTAACAATTCATTCAAGCCGAAGCCGCTTCGCGGCTCGGCTTAATTCAGGTGTTAGGGTGCATGGAAGGTTTTGGCATGTCTGCAATTGAAAATTTCGTCCAGCGCCTCTCCAATCAGCCGGTGCTTGAATGCGTCACAAATCCCTACCTGAAGCCAGATATCGCAAAAAATCTTCACGCCTACCTTTCGCTGCTTCTCACCTTTCCATACTCTGGCCACCTACTGGTTGGAGAAGCCCCCGGCTACAAAGGTTGCACTCAATGTGGCGTGCCTTTTACTAGCCAGCGCGTAATCAATGAACGCACCCACCCATTTCTTGTCAAGCTGAGGAGCTTGGTAACGGTGAACGGAAACGCCACTGAAATCACGGCAACAAAGGTATGGAATCAACTAGAAGGAAAGAGTTCCGTGCCCGCATTCTGGAACACGTTCCCCTTTCATCCATACCAGCCTGGTGACCCTACCAGGAATCGAATGCCAAGCCGGGAGGAAACGGCGATCGGTATAACCTACCTAGATGAAGTAATCCAGATACTTAAGCCGCATACGATTGTTGCTGTCGGCTCAATCTCGGCAACTCTTCTACAAAATCGCTATCCATCAACTAAGTTCCGCACATTCTCACACCCAAGCATGCGCGGGTATCCCGGCTTTGTCTCGGGATTCTCCGCTTTGCAGCTAACCTAGAATGCACCCTAACAATTCATTCAAGTCGACGCCGCTTCGCGGCGCGGCTTAATTCAGGTGTTAGGTGTCAATGAAATGTTCTCGCTAACCACACAAGAGCTAGATAACGCGTTTGCGGCCATCCAGAGACATGGATACAGCGCAATGTTGCCCGCACCCCCGGAATGGGGCGAGGTCGTTGCTAACTGGGCGGCAGTCCGAGATGCAATCGCTCAGATTGATTTAGATACATACATCCCGTACAAGCCGTTAACTGTATTCTCTCCGAAGAATCGCGCTAACGTCCGCGTGCTTCATCTGCTACATCCTCAAGACCTATTGATATACACAGCGCTGACGTTAATAGCAAAGCGCGACATAGAGGCCAATCGCCTCCCAACACGATCCAAGCGGGTGTTTTCCTACCGCGCGTCGCTGGTCGACGGTGAACTCTATAGTGTAAGAGGCTCATACGACTCATTTAAACGCAGACTTGCAGAGCTAGCGCAGCGGCCTGCGTTCAAATATGTCGCCATAGCGGATATAGCGGACTTCTACGCTAGGATTTATCAGCATAGGCTCGAGAATGTAATTGAAAGCGTAGCAACCACGCAGCGCGTACGTGACGTCGCAAGAGTTCTCGTCAGGAAGTTGATCGGCAACCTGATGGGGAAAGATAGCTATGGCATACCTGTGGGGCCGTATGCGTCGAGACTTCTCGCTGAGGCGCTACTCATTGACGTAGATACGCAGCTAGATACGGCAAAGATCGAGTTCGCGCGCTGGGTCGATGACTTCGTCATGTTCACGAAGAGCGAGTACGAAGCTCAATCCGTTCTCTTTACCCTAGGGGAGTGGCTCTACACCAGGCACGGCCTAACGCTTCAGTCTGCAAAGACCCAAATCATTCCGATCGGCCGCTACAGGGAAGATCATCTCGTTGGGCATGAGGATCTTTTGACTGACAGAGATGCCGTGGTTCAGATGTTCCGAGACGCGGGCGATCTTTATGGAGACGCGGAGGAGCCTTCGGAAGAAGAAATCCAAGACATCTTAGAGAACCTCCAAGGTCACGATGTGGTTGGATTGCTGCGGCACTCGATGGAGGACACTGCACTCGTTGACTACCAAGCGGTAACTTACGCACTCACTAAGTTGCCCCGCATTCCAGGCGCCCCTGCGGACCTAAAGCGAGAAGTTCTTGAGCTTGTAATCGACAACGCGGAACTTTTGTATCCGGTGGCAGAGCACATCGCTACGTACGTGCTCTCTTTTGATGACCTTACTGCTGCCGAGCGGAAGAAGATCGCAAAGAAGCTCCTCAAGCCACTGCAAAGTAAGCGGCGGCCACCCCCACCGTACTACGCAATGTGGATCTTGCACATTTTTGCTTCGTCTGAGGACTGGAATCATGCCAGTGAAATTATGAAACTGTTCACCGACAGCAGCTCAGAGGTAATCAAGCGCGCCTGCGCATTGGTAATTCATAAGTCTGGCACGCGAGCTCAAGCTGTGGCGGTCATGGACTCGTATGCCACAGCTTCCCCTCTACTTCGGCTTGGGATCCTGTCCGCTACTCGAAAGCTTGGGGTCGACGAGCGTCGACACTGGAAGATCGTGCAAGGGGTGAACGGGGTCTTGGAAAAGTTGGTTTGACACCTAACAAATCATTCAAGCCGAACCCGCTTCGCGGGTCGGCTTAATTCATGCGTTAGCCGTCGCACCAACTCTGAGGGGAACTGATGGAAGAGCTTCGCGAGGACTGGACTCAGTACGTCACTAATGATGATGAAGACGGTGAAAAGTTTTGGGAGTTGCGGGACTCATTCCCAAGCGGCTTTGACGCAGCCCTCTATTCAACTGCCGTAATCATTGAATGGCACTACGGGGATGCGGGTTTGCCAGGCAAGGCAACGCTCTTGGCTCTACACGAGCTTGAGGAGCATTTGTCTCCCTTGAATGATCCTGAGAGGAACAGCATCCTCATTCATATCATTCGCGGCGGCGGCACAAGCGAGCTCGCTTACTACGTTCGAGACTATCAGCAGTTCATCTATGCACTTAACCAAGCCCTCGCCGGAAAGCCGCGCTACCCAATTCAGATTGAGTACTTCCCAGACCCAGCATGGGAGTATCGCCGTTCAATTGTGGACAATTTTTCGCAATGACTGCGGCGGCTAACAATTCATTCGAGCCGACGCCGCTTCGCGGCGCGGCTTAACTCAGGTGTTAGGCCGCATATGACATGCCATGGCTAATCTGATCATTACACGCGCCATAGCTACGAGAGCTCGTATCAAACGAGATCACTTGGGCGAAGCTCAGGCGACCGACGCGCCGCTTGGCAATTGGTACGTTACGTTCTTGCCAATGGCAGAGCGCAACGCCTTTGTGTATATGAGCAGTCGCACTCAGCTGAGCTTCCTCATGCTGGAGGGAGAGCGCCTCACGGCCGAAAAGCTGTTCATAAGCTTGGTTCGGGGCATTTCCCTAGTGCTTGAGCTCGCCGGTTACCCGGACCATGTGCGGGAGCGAGTGATGAACGGGTATCGCGCTGTTGCATTTGCGCGAGCAGCTGATCTTTCCAAACTCGGCGTGCTGACCAACTGTGCACTCGATTACGAGGCCTTCATTGAACAGGATGGCGGCTTGAACCGCTGCAGTCTTGACCAGCTGGTAATTGACATGAATTCCCGACCAGCTAAGAAGCTTGGTTTCAGTACACCGCTTGAAGAGACTGCCAAAGCGCTTGGTGTGCGGCCTAACAAATCATTCAAGCCGATGCCGCTTCGCGGCACGGCTTAATTCTGGCGTTAGGGCTGGGGTGTTTGGTAGCAGGGGATGCGGCGTCGGGCTTCGGCAGGGGAACGCAATGGGCAGGTGGTGTGCGTCATCGCATCGGCTAGAGCGCGGGGAAGGCGCCGGGTCGGTGAGCATCTCAGGCAATCAGGTCGCGGGCTTGCCCGCGTTGCAGGCCGCCCTTCGGTCATGGCGCTGGCCTATCCCCGGCCAGCCAGCCGGCGAGGACCAGGATGCCCATGGCCAGGGCGGCGCGCAGCTAGAAACCGAGCCGGCCAGGCGGCAGCGGGCGCACGTGGCGGATCTCGCGCAGCAGGCCTTGCGGCCCGGGGGAAGGAGGCTCCGGGACCGGGGGCAGGCGCGCGTTCGACATGCGCATATCGTAGCCCCAACGCCGTTGCTAACCTGTGGGCCTACATCACAGGAGGTGGCCGTGGGCATCGAGATCCATTATCTGGGCTGGTCGGTGGTGCTGGGCGTGGCGCAGTTGCTGCTGGCCGGCATGCTGGTGACCCGCCAGCGCGGGGTCGAATGGAATACCGGGCCGCGCGATGCCGATCCGGGTCCGCTCCCGCCCAGGGCCGGGCGCGCCGACCGCGCGTTCCGCAACTTCATGGAGACCTTCCCGTTCTTCGCCGCCGCGGTGCTGGCGGTGGTCGCCACCGGCCAGGCCGATGCCTGGACCGCGCTCGGGGTGCAGCTCTATTTCTGGGCGCGCGTGGTGTACGTGCCGCTGTACCTGTACGGCGTGCGCTACCTGCGTTCGCTGGCATGGGGCGTCTCGATGGCCGGCCTGCTGCTGGTGCTGCTGCCGCTGTTGCGCTGAACCGTTCGTCGACGTTCATCGACGGTTGTCCGGCGCGGCCGGGCACCGCCTAGACTGGGTGCATGCAAGCCGACCGTCCTTCCATGTCCAAGGCCTCCCGCCAAATCCTGTCCGTGGTCCTGCTGCTGGCCGCGGCCATTGGGGTGCTGGTCGCCTGCCAGCGTTTCGTGGCCGATGAGGAAGAGGTCCAGACCCAGCCAGTGGCCTCGCCGGAAGAGGGTGGCGCGGTCAGCCGCGATCCGATGCCGGAAGAGGCCATGTCGGTGGAGGCATTGCCGCAGGGGCAGGCGGCCGAGCCGGAGGGCGAGGTGGACTGGTCGCCGCGCGAGCTGTCCGGCCAGGCCTGGATCAGCTGCAGCCTGGACTACCGCGAGGGCGACGGCGCGGCGCTGGCCTCGCTGGAGCGCGAAGCGCTGCGCGAGGGCGTCGAGGCCTGCCGCGAAGGGCAGGTCGTGCGCGTGCGCTATACCGGCAAGATCAGCCCCGAGTTCACCGCCCTGGTGCAGCGGGTCACGGTGACCGCCGACGAGCTGGGCATCGTCCACCGCGTGCTGGACCTGGACTCCACCGGCGGCCAGGTCGAGGACGCGATCCGCGCTGGCGACTGGATCGGCAACCACCACTGGACCCTGTGGGTGCGCGAGGACTCGGTCTGCCACAGCGCCTGCGTGTTCGTGCTGGCCGGCGGCGACAGTCGGGTGCTGGCCGGGCGCGTGGGCATCCACCGCATCATCCGCCTCAGCTCTACCGCCACCAGCCGCCAGGAGCTCAACACCGAGCTGCAGGCGGTGTACGGGACCGTGCGCGCCTACCTGGAACGCAACGGCGCCTCGCCGCTGCTGGCCGACGTGATGAAGACCGTGCCCAACCGCAGCCTGCGCCTGCTCAACCAGGACGAACTGGCCGCCTACGGCCTGGACGGCAACAACGCCGCCCAGGACGACCTGGACCGGATGCGGCTGCTGGCCAAGTGCGGCGACGACTTCATGCAGCGGCGCGACCGCTGGATCCGCGCGTTCGAGGAGCGCTGCCGCGGCGAGCGCGAGGTGTACGCGCGCAATGCCTGCGGCCTGGAGCTGCGCCGCGGGCTTGGTTTCCCCGACGACACCTGCCCGGCGGAGAGCCCGCTGGCCGAGTTCAACGCGGTGGAAGTGGTGCTGCTGGACGCCGAGTCCACCGCCGGCGAACCGGACGGCGAGGGTGCCAGCGAGGCGGCCGCTGCCAGCGCGCCGGCCGGCGCGGCCACCGGGGTTGCCGGCGGCGGCTGAGGCTGCCCGCCACCGGGCTTCGCGGCCGGTACACGGCGGCCCGGCGCATGATGGGGCTGAATGGACGGCCCGTCCGAATCCCGCCGTGGGGCGACAAACCCCGCGTTGCAGCGCACAATGGCGAACTTTCATGTGTCCCCGCCGCGCCTCCAGGCGCCGCCGCCGGAGTCCCGGATGTCTTCCCCCGCCCAAGAAACCCCTGCCGCGCCGAGCTTCGGCGAACTCGGCCTGCCGCAGCCGTTGCTGGCTGCCCTGACCGAAGTCGGCTACGAAACCCCCTCGCCGATCCAGGCCGCCACCATCCCCGCGCTGCTGTCCGGCCGCGACGTGCTGGGCACCGCCCAGACCGGTACCGGCAAGACCGCGGCCTTCGCCCTGCCGATCCTGGCCCGGCTGGACCTGGCCCAGGCCAGGCCGCAGGCGCTGGTGCTGGCGCCGACCCGCGAACTGGCCATCCAGGTCGCCGAGGCGTTCCAGCGCTACGCGGCGAAGATGCCCGGCTTCCAGGTGCTGCCGATCTACGGCGGCCAGGGCTACGGCCCGCAGCTGCACGCGCTGCGCCGCGGCGTGCACGTGGTGGTCGGCACCCCCGGGCGCATCATCGACCATCTCGAGCGCGGCTCGCTGGACCTGTCGGCCCTGCGCGCGCTGGTGCTGGACGAGGCCGACGAGATGCTGCGCATGGGCTTCATCGACGACGTCGAGGCGGTGCTGCAGAAGACCCCGCCGCAGCGCCAGGTGGCGCTGTTCTCGGCGACCATGCCGCCGCCGATCCGGCGCATCGCCCAGACCTACCTGCGCGATCCGGTCGAGGTGACCATCGCGGCCAAGACCACCACCTCGGCCAACATCCGCCAGCGCTACTGGTTCGTCAGCGGCCTGCACAAGCTCGACGCCCTGACCCGGATCCTGGAGGCCGAGCCTTACGACGCGATGATCGTGTTCGCGCGCACCAAGGCCGCCACCGAGGAGCTGGCCAACAAGCTGCAGGCGCGCGGCGTGGCCGCCGCGGCGATCAACGGCGACATGCAGCAGCAGCAGCGCGAGCGCACCATCCAGCAGCTCAAGGACGGCCGCCTGGACGTGCTGGTAGCCACCGACGTGGCCGCGCGCGGCCTGGACGTGGAGCGCATCAGCCACGTCCTCAACTACGACATCCCCTACGACACCGAGAGCTACGTCCACCGCATCGGCCGCACCGGCCGCGCCGGGCGCAGCGGCGAGGCGATCCTGTTCGTCACCCCGCGCGAGAAGGGCATGCTGCGCGCGATCGAGCGCGCCACCCGGCAGCCGATCGAGGAAATGCGCCTGCCGACCGTGCAGGCGGTCAACGATCGCCGCGTGGCGCGGTTCTTCGAGCGCATCAGCAGTGCCCTGGAGGCTGGTGGCCTGGAGGAATACCGCGAGCTGGTCGACCGCTATGCGACCGAGCACGACGTGGGCGCGGCCGAGATCGCCGCCGCCCTGGCGCGCCTGCTGCAGGGCGACGTGCCGCTGCTGCTGGAGGCCCGCGACGAGCCGGCCCCGCGCGAGCCGCGCCCGGCCCGCGAGCCGCGCGCGTTCGAGGAGCGCGAGCCTGGCCCGCGTCCGCCGCGCGGCCGCGACGACGACTTCGCCCCGCGCGCCCCGCGCGCGCCCAAGCCGCCGCGCGAGGCGCCGCAGCCGGGCATGGAGACCTACCGGGTCGAGGTCGGGCACGTGCACGGGGTCAAGCCGGGCAACATCGTCGGCGCGATCGCCAACGAGGCCGGGCTGGAGGCGCGCTACATCGGCCGCATCGACATCCACGAGGACCATTCGATCCTCGACCTGCCGGCCGGCATGCCGCCGGAGATCATGGGCGTGCTGCAGAAGGCCTGGGTGGTCGGGCAGCAGCTGCGCATCAGCCGCTGGGATGGCAGCCATGCGCCGTCGCCCAACGCGCCGCCGGCGCGCGGGCGTTTCCGCCCGACCGGGACGCGCCCCGCACCGCGCGGCCCGAAACCGCACCGCAAGGGACCGCCGCGCCCGCGTTCCTGACCGGCGCGGGGCCGGCCCCGGGGTAGGCTGATGTCGGTCACAAAAGCAACAATCCCAAAGGATGATCCAGGCCCGTGGGTGACCGTGGCCGCGCTCCGTATTATGGGCGGGTGAAACCGCAACGGAGCAGACCGGGCCGCGCGCGGCTCCATCCATGGACCTGGCCCAGGGTCGGCTTGATGGTGCTCGCGTTGCTGGCGATCGCGGTGGTGGTCGCCAATGCCTTCGGCCGCATCCAGCGCTGGCCGCCGACCGCCCACCTGGTGACCGGCCAGCCCACCCAGGAACAGCCTCGCACCCGCGATTGCCCCGCCGACGCCCCGGTGCCGCCGGCGCGGGCGGTGGTGCATCCGCCGCCGGGCGGCTGGCCCGGCGTGCCGCAGGCGGTGAGCGTGTTCAACGTGTTCGCCGGCGAGGTGCGCCTGGAGTACGGTGGGCACCGGGTGTGCGGGCTGATGCACGACGCCCGCACCCGCGATTCCCGCTTCCGCGCGGGCGTGGGCATGGTGATCGTGCCGCAGGCCGGTAACCAGGACCCGGTGATCGTGTACTGGCAACCGGCACTCAAGCCCGGCTGGATCCCGACCATCCGCATCGGCGCGCCCAGCGAGGTGCAGCACGTGGACACCCTGCGCCTGGTGGTGCGCACCGCGTGCCTGGCGGTGGCCCTGGTGCTGGCGGCCACGGCGCTGATGGCCTATCCCGGCGCGCGCGACTGGACCTTCCTCGGCTATGCGGCGCTGTGCGGCCTGTCGGTGGTCTGGCAGGCGGTGCTCAGCGGCCTCAGCGGCTATCCGGAACCCTGGCTGCCGGTGGCCGGGCACGAGCCGCGCTGGTTCGTGGGCCTGTCCAGCATGGGCCTGGGCGCGGTGCTGTGCGGCATGGGGCTGCTGGTGGCCGGCCCCGGCCTCCCGCCGGGCGTGCGCCGGCGCATGGTCCTGGCCACCGCCGGCACCTGGATCGCCGCCAGCCTCACCGTGCTGCTGGCTCCGCTGGCGTGGCTGGAGCCGCTGGCGGTCGGGGTCGAGCTGGCGTTCCGCATGGTCTACCTGCTGATCTTGGGCTGGGCCCTGCACCGGCTGTGGCGGCAGCGCCCGGGGGTGCTGCCGGCGCTGGCGGGGATGCTGCCGTTCGCCCTGATCGCGCTGCTGGAGCTGGCCGGCAGCCGCCTGCTGATCGAGTACCGGGTCGAGGTGATCCAGCTGGCGATCACCTGGTTCCTGGCGGTCAGCGCCTATGCGCTGAACCTGCGTCTGGGCCGCCTGCGCCGCCAGCGCGACGAGATGCAGCAGCTGGCCGAGACCGACCCGCTGACCGGGCTGCCCAACCGCCGCGCCGGCCTGCGCCGGCTGGGCGAGATGTTCGCCGTCGCCCGCGAGGACGGCACGGCGCTGAGCGTGGCCTTCATCGACATCGACCACTTCAAGGCGATCAACGACGACCACGGCCACGAGGCCGGCGACCGGGTGCTGGTGGCGGTGGCGCAGGCGCTGCGGGCCACGGTGCGCGGTGCCTCCGAGGCGGCGCGCATGGGCGGCGAGGAGTTCCTGATGCTGCTGCCGGGCGTGGCCGCGGACTCGGCGGTGCAGCGCATGCATGCCCTGCGCGTGCGCCTGGCCGCCACCGCGCGCGAGCTGGGCCTGGAGGGGCTGTCGCTGACCGCCAGCATCGGCGTGGCCACCCTGCGCGACGGCGATGCCGATGCCGCGGCGTTGCTGCGCCGGGCCGACCAGGCCATGTACGCGGCCAAGCGCGGCGGGCGCGACCAGGTCCAGCTGGCCGGCTGAGCCGTTCCCGACCACGGGGAGCGCGCGACGCAGCGCGGCGGCGGCCGGAAGCGGATAATGGGCCATGACCGAAGACGCCGTCCGCCTCAACAAGTACATCGCCGCCACCGGCTTCTGTTCACGCCGCGAGGCCGACCGCCTGGTCGCCGCGCGCCGGGTGACCGTCAACGGCGGCCCCGCCGGCATCGGCACCACGGTCGCCCCTGGCGACGAGGTGCGGGTCGACGGCCAGCCGCTGAAGGCGCGCGCGGCCAGGCCGGGCAAGCGCCGCCACGTCTACATCGCCCTGAACAAGCCGGTGGGCATCACCTGTACCACCGAGAGCTCGGTCAAGGGCAATATCGTGGACTTCGTGGGGCACGAGCAGCGGATCTTCCCGATCGGCCGCCTGGACAAGGATTCCGAAGGTCTGATCCTGATGACCAGCAACGGCGACATCGTCAACGAGATCCTGCGCGCCGAGAACGGGCACGAGAAGGAGTACCTGGTGGCGGTGAACAAGCCGGTGACCGACGAGTTCCTGCGCGGCATGGCCCGCGGCGTGCCGGTGCACGGGCAGATGACCCTGCCGTGCCGCACCAGCCGGATCGCCAAGTTCGGCTTCCGCATCGTGCTGCGCCAGGGCCTGAACCGGCAGATCCGGCTGATGTCAGCCGCGTTCGGCTACCGCGTCACCCAGCTGCGGCGGGTGCGCATCGACAACGTCAGGCTCGGCGCACTCAAGCCCGGGCAGTGGCGCAACCTGACCCCGGAGGAACTGCGCGGCCTGCTCCCGCAGTTCGACAACTGGTGAAGACCATGCAGCCGGCAACAGCACCAGCGCCGCGTCCGCCGCGGCCGGGCAACGAAGCCGAACGGCTGGCGGCGTTGCGCGCCACCCGCCTGCTCGACACCCCGCGCGAGCAGGCGTTCGACGACCTGGTGGCGCTGGCCTCGGCGATCACCGGCGCGCCGATGGCGGCGGTCTCGCTGATCGACGCCGAGCGCCAGTGGTTCAAGGCGCGCACCGGCTTCGACGCCTGCGAGACCCCGCGCGACGCCGCCTTTTGCGCGCACACCATCCTCGAGCCGCAGCGCATGCTGGTGGTGGAGGACGCCACCCGCGACCCGCGCTTTGCCGCCAACCCGCTGGTCACCGGCGGCCTGCACATCCGCTTCTACGCCGGGGTGCCGCTGCTGGATGCCGAAGGCCACGCCCTGGGCAGCCTGTGCGTGTTCGACAGCCGCCCGCGGGTACTGGGCGAGGAGGGCGCGGAGGCGCTGCGCGCGCTGGCGCGCCAGGCCGGCTTCCTGATCGAACTGCGCCGCACCACCGAGGCGCTGAACCTGTACGTGCGCGAATGCGCTTGGTACGAGCAGCAGCTGCTGCACTACTCGCAGCTGCTGGAGGCGCAGAACGCCGACCTGGCCGAGCAGACCCGTACCGACCCGCTGACCGGGCTGCGCAACCGCCGAGGCTACGGCGAGGCACTGCGCGCGGCGGTGGAGCGGGCGGGGCGCGAGGGCACGCCGCTGTCGCTGGCGGTGCTGGACCTGGACCACTTCAAATCGATCAACGACACCTACGGCCACGCCGCCGGCGACCGCGTGCTGGTCCAGGTCGGCCACGCGCTGGGCGAGCGGATGCAGGGCGTGGGCGTGGCGGCGCGGTATGGCGGCGAGGAGTTCGCGCTGCTGCTGCCGGGCCTGGACCTGGGGCAGGCGCGCGCGCATTGCGAGAGCCTGGTCCGCGCGGTGGCGGTGGTGGAGGGCGGCGGCGGGGTGACCGCCAGCATCGGCGTGGCGCAGTGGCGCCCCGGCGAGGAGCCGGGGCAGGCGGTGGCCCGCGCCGACGCGGCCATGTACCGCGCCAAGGTCGGCGGCCGCGCGCGGGTGGAAGTGGCCGACTGAATCAGTCCACCAGCTGGCGCGCGGCGTCCGCCGCCGGCGTGCTCGCCGCCGGGCGCCGGCGCGACAGCAGCGGGTCCAGGAACACCGCGGCCAGGACGATGGCCACGCCCAGGTAGAACTGCAGGCTCAGCTCGCGCTGCTCGCCCAGCAGCAGCGCCGCCAGCACGATCGCGTACACCGGCTCGAGGTTGGTCACCAGCTGCACCGCGTAGGCGCTGAGCCGGCGCAGCGCCACCAGCGCCAGCGCGAACGGCAGCAGGGTGCAGGCCAGCGCCAGGACCAGCAGCAGGATGCCGTCGCGCAGGCCCGGCAGGGCCAGCAGCCGGCCGGCGAACTCCGGCGCCAGCAGCGGCATCAGCGGCGCCAGCGCGCCCAGCACCAGGGTGCCGGCGCCCAGTTCCAGCGCGGTGACGGTCAGCGGATCGGCATGCTCGACCAGGCGCTTGTTGAGCGAGCCGAACACCGCCACCAGCAGCGCCGAGAGCGCGCCCACCGCCACGCCGGCGCGCATGCCGTCCGGCACGCCACCGACCACCAGGGCCACGCCCGGCAGCACCGCCACGCCCAGCACCAGCTCGCGCGGGCGGAACGGGCGCCGCGCCACCCAGGGCTCGATCACCGCGGTGAACACCGGCGCCAGGGCGATGCAGGTGGCCGCCACCGAGGCATTGGCCAGCTTGATCGCACCGTAGAAGGTCAGCCAGTGCAGGGCCACCAGCACGCCGACGCCGGCGTAGCCGGCCACCAGCCGCGGCGGCATTGCGCGCAGCCCGCGCCATACGCGCGGCAGCAGGGCCAGGGCGGCGACCACCAGCAGCATGCGCCACCACACCAGGGGCAGCGCGGGCAGCGCGATCAGCTTGCCGAGGATGGCGGTGAAGCCCCACAGCAGGACGCAGAAGTGGACCTGCAGCAGGGCGCGGGTGTGGGGGTTCATCGGCATGGCGCATTATCGCCCGCGGCGGGGCCGCCGGCGCGCGTCCATGGGCTCAGCGCCGCGGCGACAGCCAGCCGGCCAGGCCCAGCGCCGTGACCGACAAGGCCGCGCCCAGGGTGGCCAGCAGCATGTCCTTCTGCGCGTCCCACTCGTCGCCCTGGGTGCCCAGGTAGGCCTGGCCCAGGTCGCCGCCGAACATGCTGGCGGCCAGCCACTCGAAGATCTCGAACAACAGCGCGTGGGACATCACGAAGCTCACCGGCAGCACGTAGCGCCATGCCCGCGCGGCGGCGCCACCCGGTCCAGCAGCTCGACGCAGGCCGGGGCCAGCAGCAGGCCGTAGCCGAAGTGCACCAGGCGGTCGTAGGTATTGCGCTGGAAGCCGAACAGGGCATCGACCGAGAAGCCGAAGTGGTCGCGGAAGAACGCGTCGTACGGCACCTCGGCATAGGTGTAGTGCGCGCCGATGGCGTGCAGCACGCCGAACACGAACAGGCCGATGCAGCTGGGCCAGGCCAGCGGCATGCGCCGCCACAGCACCGGCAGCAGCGCCACCGCGGCCACCACCAGCACGTTCTCCAGGGCCCAGTCCTCGCGGTAGCTGGGATTGATGGCCAGGGCGGTCCAGATCGCCGCGTAGGCGGCGAGCAGGGCCAGGGCATGGCGGGTGGGAACGGGACGGCGTACGGATGCGGGCGCGCTCATGGGCGCGCATCCTCGCACGGACCGCCGCGGCCGGGCAGGGGCCGGCGACGGGCGGACTCAGGCCGCGGACAGACGCTGCAGCAAGGCCATGGCCGCGGCCGGGTTGCGCTCCTTGGCCGCGGCGATGAAGAACACGAACACCTCGCGCGGCTTCGCGGGCGGCAGCGGCGGACCGACGTGCGCCAGGTCCGCCGGATCCTCGCCGGCATGCCAGGCGCGGGCCCGTGCGGCCCAGGCGTCCAGCTCCGCGTCCGCATAGCCCTGCGCCAGCCCGGCGCGCGCCTGCATCACCCGCGCGTAGACGAAGTCGGCGGTGATGTCGGCGAAGGACGGGTGCTCGTCGGAGGCGGCCGCGACCAGGGCGATGTTGTGCCGGCGCAGCAGGGCCAGCAGCTCCGGGGTGAAGGCCGCGGGGTCGCGCAGTTCCAGCGCGTGGCGCAGGCGCAGGCCGTCCACCTCCGGCGGCAGCAGGGCGACGAAGTCGGCCAGCGCCTCCAGCGACGGGCTCTGGCCGCGGTCGAACTGCCACAGGATGGCGCCGAGGCGGTCGCCCAGGGTGGCGATGCCGCCGGCGAAGTCCTGCACCTGCGCGCCGGTGCCGGCCAGGCGGCGGCTGGCCATGATCCGCTTCGGCGCCTTGGCGGTGAACACGAAGCCCGGCGGGGTCTCGTCGCGCCAGCGGGCGTAGGTCTCCGGTTTCTGCGCGCCGTAGTAGGTGCCGTTGATCTCGATCGCGGTGACGTGGCGGCTGGCGTATTCCAGCTCGCGCCGCTGCACCAGCTTCTCCGGGTAGAACACGCCGCCGCGCCACGGCGCATAGGTCCAGCCGCCGATGCCGACGCGGATGCGCGGCTGGCCGGAAGCGGCGGGGGCGGGATCGAACAGGTCGGACATGGCGGTGGCCGGGGAGGAGCGGATGTCGATCGTAGCCGACCCGGCGCGCGGTTCCTGCATCGGCCACGCCCCGACTTCCGACACTCGGGCGCGCACGGCGGCTGCGCCTAGAATCGGCGCACACCCATACCGGAGCTGCCCATGGCCCTGCGCCCTTCGACCCTGTGCCTGTCCTGCCTGCTCGCGCTGGGCCTGGTGCCGTTGGCACCGGCCGTGGCGCAGGAGCCGGCCGCCACCACCGCTCCGGCGCAGGCCGCGCTGGATCCGGCCCGGCTTGGCGCCTGGGTGGAAGCGGCGCGCGAGCGCTTCGAGGTGCCGGGTATCGCCGTGGCGGTGGTCAAGGATGGCCAGGTGGTGTTCGAGGGCGGCTGGGGCGTGCGCGAGCTGGGCAAGCCCGATCCGGTGGATGCCCACACCCTGTTCGCCATCGCCTCCAACACCAAGGCCTTCACCGCCGCCTCGCTGGCGATGCTGGCCGACGAGGGCAAGCTGTCGCTGGAAGACCGGGTGGTCGAGCACCTGCCGGAGTTCCGCATGGCCGATCCCTACGTCACCGCGCAGATGCGCGTGCGCGACCTGCTGACCCACCGCAGCGGCCTGGGCCTGGGCGCCGGCGACCTGCTGTTCTGGCCGGGCAGCGACTACAGCACCGAGGAAGTGGTGGCGCGCCTGAAGGACGTGCCGCTGGCAAGCAGCTTCCGCGAGCGCTATGCCTACGACAACATCCTGTACGCCGCGGCCACCCTGCTGATCGAGCGGGTCTCCGGCCAGTCCTACGCGCAGTTCCTGCAGCAGCGCTTCTTCGACCCGCTGGGGATGGCCGGGACGCGCTTCAACGCCGACGCCCTGCGTCCCGGCGACCGCGCCGCCAGCGGCCATGCCAAGGCCGACTTCACCACCCTGCGCCCGACCTTTCCGCTCACCTGGCACAACGCCGCCGGCGCCGGTGGCATCTACTCCAGCGTGCACGACATGGCGCGCTGGATGAACGCGCAGCTGGCCGGCGGCCGCTACACCGATGCCGAAGGCCGGGAGCAGCGGCTGTTCTCCGAGCGCCGGCACAAGTCGATGTGGACGCTGCACACGCCGATCAACATCCCCGAGCCGGCGGTGCCGGAACTGGCCGCGTCCAGGCCGGACTTCCTCGGCTACGGCGAGGGCTGGATGCTGTCGACCTACCGCGGCGAGAAGCTGGTGTGGCACACCGGCGGCTGGCCCGGCATGGTCTCGCGGGTGACCCTGGTGCCGGGGCGCAACCTGGGCGTGGTGGTGCTGACCAACCAGGAATCCGGCGGCGCGTTCAACGCCGTCACCCTGCACGTGCTCGACGCCTTCCTGCAGCCGGCCGAACGGGTCGACTGGGTGGCGGCCTATGCCGCGGCGGCGGAAAAGTCGAAGGCCCGCGCCGACGACGCCTGGGCCAAGCGCGTGGCCGCGCGCGACAAGCGCTCCAAGCCCTCGCTGCCGCTGTCCGGCTACGCCGCGACCTACCGCGATGCCTGGTACGGCGACGTCGAGGTGAAGCAGGAGAACGGGCGCCTGCTGATGCGCTTCACCCGCAGCCCGCTGCTGGTAGGCGAGCTGCAGCACTGGCAGCACGACACCTTCCTGGTGAAGTGGCGCGAGCGCACGCTCAACGGCGATGCCTTCGTCACCTTCCACCTGGATCCGGACGGCAAGGTGCGCGAGGCGCGGATGGAGGCGGCCTCGGACCTGACCGACTTCAGCTTCGACTTCCAGGACCTGGTGCTGAAGCCGGTGGAGTAAGCCCCCGCCAGGGCAGTGCCGGCTCCAGGCACATTCGGCCATGGCTTCGGCTGGCATGGCAGCCGCGTCAGCCCGGACGCGCTCCGCGTATCCGGGCTGCGCATGCGTCCCGTCGCTCCGGCCAATGCCGGGACGACGGCGGCTCCCGCGGATCACCAATCACGAATCACGAATCACGAACCGGTCACCTCACCGGTTCGCCCAGCAGAAGCTGCCGCACGAAGCGCACCGGCGGGGCACCGTGGGACAGGACCTGGTCGTGGTACGTCTTCGCGTCGAAACGCTCGCCCAGCTCCGCCTCCGCCGCGGCACGCATGTCGAAGTGCTCCTGCGCGCCGACGAAGTAGGTCGGCAGCTGCGCCGAGGTCAGCTGCGCGCGCACCCACTTGCCGGCGGCCTCGCGCTCCTGCTGGAAGGTCTTCCGGACCATCAGGTCCATGGCCTGCTCGCGGCTCCAGCCGTCCACGTGCACGCCCTGGTCGAGGATCGCGTTGGCGATGGTGCGCAGGTAGAACTTCAGCTGCACCAGGCGGAACAGCGGGTCGTTGCCAAGGTAGCCGGCGTCGGCCATCACCTTCTCGGTGTACACTGCCCAGCCCTCGGCGAACGGACCGGAGCGCAGCACCGCGCGCAGGGTGGAGGGATGCCGCGCCGAGTGCCAGCCCTCCAGGTAGTGGCCGGGCGTGCCCTCGTGGATGCTCAGCAGGTGGATCATGCGCGAGTTGTATTCGCGCAGGAACGAGTCCACCTGTTCCTGGGTCCATTCCTCCGGGATCGGCGAGACCGCGTAGAAGGTCTTGAGGTTGCGGTCCAGCGGGCCGGGCGAGTCGCAATAGGCCACCGCCACGCCGCGCTGGAATTCGGGCATCTCGATGATTTCCACCGGCGCGTCGGGCAGGGTCACCAGGTCCTTCTCCCGCACGAACGCCGTGGCTTGCGCCAGTGCCGCCTCGGCGTCGGGGACCACGCGGTCGCGCGCCGGGCGCTCGGCGTAGGCCAGCTCCAGTGCGGCCTCGATCGCCGCCTGCTGCTGTTCCGGGGTCGGGGAGTCCGGCAGTTCGGGGACACCCGGGCGGTCGGCCAGCACCGTGCGGGCGATGCCGTACATCTCCGCGCGCACGCGCTCCAGCTCGGCCTCGGCGCGCTGGCGGATCTGCGCGCGCGACAGCGAGGACAGCAGGGCGAACTGCAGCTTGCGGTCGTACAGCTCCGCGCCGATGCGGAAGTCGCCGCGCGCGTTCGGGACCAGGGTCCGGTCCAGCCATGCCTGGTGCTCGACCACGGCCGCGCGCAGGCCGGCGATCGCCTCCTCGGCGGCCCGGCGGTCGGCCGCGTCCAGCTGGTCCAGCGCCGGGACCACGAGCAGGTCCACCAGGCCCAGCAGGCCGGAGTTCTGCCGGGCCACGGTCTCGGCGTGGATCTTCGGCACCCGCGCCGGATCGAGGTTGGCGCGCGCCTGCGCCAGCAGGCCGGGGATCAGGCGCATGCGCGCGGTGGCCGACCTGAGGCGTTCGGGCAGCGGCGCGAACTCGCGCGCCATCAGTCCGTAGATCGCGCTGCCGGCGAGGTCGCCGTAGACCTGCGGGTCCCAGGCCCAGGGCTGCAGCACTTCCGCGCTCCAGATGTCGTACTCCAGGCGGTTGCGCAGGATCGCGGCGTCGACCTGGTTGTCGCGGGACAGCGCGGCCACGTCCAGCGCATCCAGTTCGGCCAGCAGGGCGCGGCTGGTCTCCAGCGCCTGGCGGCGGCCCTCGGCGGAGAGGTCGTCCAGCTCGGCGTCATGGCGGTGGTCGCCGGCCTGGGTGGCGGCCACCGGCGACAAGCGCATCCAGGCCTCGAGCGCGCGCGCGGACAGGTCAGCGAAGGCGGCGTCGGCCGGGCTGGGCGCGGTGGCGGTGGACGCGGCTTCCGGGGCTTCGGGCTTCTGGCAGGCCGCCAGCGACGCGAGCAGGGCGAGGGCCAGCAGGCAGGGGCGCAGGTTCGGGCGCATGGCTATACCGGTGTCGAGGGATGGCGCAGGATAGGGGCAAGGCGCCGCCCATGCCCCTGCCATTGGCTGGGCCGCGCCACCACGCACGGGGAGGACACCATGAAGTACCAGGGAAGCTGCCATTGCGGCGGCATCGCGTTCACCGTCGAAGGACAGATCGATCAGGTGGTCGACTGCAACTGCTCGATGTGCCGGCGGCGCGGCGGCCTGCTGTGGTTCGTGCCGGCCAGCGCGTTCGAGCTGGCCACCCCGCGCGAGCGGCTGGGCACCTACCTGTTCAACCGCAAGCACATCCAGCACCACTTCTGCCCGACCTGCGGCATCGCGCCGTTCGGCGAGGGCACCGCCCCGGACGGCACCGCGACCGTGGCGATCAACGTGCGCTGCCTGCCGGAGGTGGACCTGGACGCGCTGAAGGTGGTGCGCTTCGACGGCGCCAGCGTGTAGCGCGGCGGTGGCCTATTCCTCTTCCGCCTCGAACTCCACCACCAGGCCCAGGCGCACCGCCAGCTCCTCCACCGCCTGGCGCACGCGCCGGGCGGTGTAATCGTTGGGCGCCTCGATCTCCAGGTCGTGCGCGCCGGGGCCGATGTCGTCGGACAGGCCGGCCGAGCTGGAATCCTCGTCGTCCAGGCGGGGCATCAGGTCGGCCACTTCCTCGACGTGCTCGACGCCCTCGATGCTTTGCAGCAGGTCGGCGACCGCGCGCAGGTCGTCCTGGTTGCCGATGATGCGGAGGCGTAGCTGGGGCATGGCGGACTCTCCCGATGGATGCCGCGCAGCCTAGCCACGCCGGTTTCAAGGCCGGGTGAGGAAGGCCTCCTCCCGGCCCTTGCGCCGGCGCGCGCCGGGCGGCCGCCGTCCCGGCGCGTCGGCCCATGGCGCCTCCTTGGCCTGCTGCTTGATCCAGTCGACGAACTTCGAGGCCGCCGGCGCCAGCGGGCGGTGCGCCGGATACACCGCGTAGTACGCGAACCGCGCCTGCATCGTCGGTCCGGGCAGCCGCACCACGTCGCCGCGCTCCAGCCAGCCCAGCGCCAGGTGGCGGCGGGCCAGGGTCGCGCCAATGCCTTCGGCGGCCGCGCGCATGGCGTCCGTGCTGTCGCTGAAGCTGTGCATCGGCGGCAGCCGCACGCCGCGCACGCCGGCGGCGCGGAACCATTCGCGCCAGCCCTGCTGGGTCAGGTCCGAAATCAACGGCAGCGACGCGATCTGGCGCGGCCCGGTGATGTCGGCCACGCCCGGCAGGCGCGGCGAAGCCACCGGGAACATCGCATCGTCCATCAGGTGGTGCGCCACCAGCCCGGGCCAGTGCCCGGGGCCATAGCGCACCGCCAGGTCGGGGCCGCCCTCGTCGAAGCGCGCCAGCGCCGGGCTGGTGTCGATCTCCAGCCTGACTTCCGGGTGCGCGGCGCAGAACTGCGACAACCGTGGCAGCAGCCAGCAGTGCACCAGCGAATGCAGGGTGCTGATCCGCAGCACCCGGGTGCCGGCGTCCGGCCGCAGGTTGCCGGCCACCGCCGAGACGTCGGCCAGTGCCGCGGCGGCGGCGTCGGCCAGCTGCCGGCCCTCGGGGGTGAGGGTGACGCCGCGGGCGTGGCGCTGGAACAGGGTCGTGCCCAGCAGCGATTCCAGCTTGCGCACATGGTGGCTGACCGCGCTGGCGGTCAGGTGCAGTTCCTCGGCGGCGTGGGCGAAGTTCTGGTGGCGCGCGGCGGCGGCGAACACCGCCAGCGCGGGCAGCAGGGCAGGACGGATGACCATGCGAGGCACGAACCAGATTTGTGGCTCGCCCCGATACTACGCGCTTGTCGGCGCGCCCGGCGACGCCGAAGCTGTGGCCATCGCGCCGGTGATGCGATGTCCGGAAACGGCGAGCGGCAAGGCAGCCACCGGCGCACGATTCCTTCCCCCTGGCCGCCGCGCCGCGTGCGCGACGTGGCCGCTCCGGTTACCCGAGGAGATACCGATGGATGGCACCAAGCAATGCCTGGAAGCCGGCGCCGCGCCCGTGGCCGGCGCCCGCGACTGGCGCACCCCGCTGGAACTGCTTGCGCTGGGCGCGGTATGGGGCGGCTCGTTCCTGTTCATGCGGGTGGCCGCGCCGGAGTTCGGGCCCTACGCCCTGGTGGAGCTGCGCCTGGCGCTGGGGGCGATGGTGCTGCTGCCGTTCCTGTGGCTGGCGCGGGCGCAGTTCCCGTTGCGCATCTGGCCGAAGCTGGCGGCCATCGGCGTGGTGAACTCGGCGCTGCCGTTCCTGCTGTTCGCCTGGGCGGCGCAACGCGCGCCGGCGGCGATCGGCGCGATCTGCAACGCCATGGTCGTGCTGTTCGCCGCACTGGTGGCGTACCTGGTGTTCGGCGAGAAGATCGGCGCACGGCGCGCCGTGGCGCTGCTGACCGGCTTCATCGGCGTGGTGGTGCTGGCCACGGCCAAGGTGTCCGGTCTGAGCATCGGCCCGGCGGTGTTCGCCGGCGCCACCGCGGCGCTGCTGTACGGCGTCGGCCTGAACCTGGTGAAGCGCTACATGGCCGGGCTGCCGCCGGCGGCCTCGGCGGCGGTGACCCTGGGCTGCTCGGCGCTGCTGCTGCTGCCGCTGGCGGCCACCCACTGGCCGGCCGGTGCGGTCTCGGCGCAGGCCTGGGGCTCGGCCATCGGCCTGGGCGTGCTGTGCACCGGGCTGGCCTTCATCTATTTCTACGGCCTGATCCACCGCATCGGCGCCGCGCGCACGTCCACCGTGACCTACCTGGTGCCGCTGTTCGGCGCGCTGTTCGCCTGGGTGTTCCTGGGCGAGCCGGTGACCCTGGCCATGCTGCTGGCCGGCGCCCTGATCCTGGGCAGCGTGGCGATCAGCCAGCGCGCGCGCTGAGCCTCAGTCGGCGGCCACGCGCACCGGCAGCATCACGTTGCACAGGTCGATGTGCCCGGCCGGGCGCTTGTAGAAGTCGTCGCGGCGGTTGCGGCGCGCTTCCACCAGCTCGGCGAAGGCGGCGCTGTCGGTGCGCAGGGCCTGCAGGCGCAGGCGTTCGCCGGCCGGCACCTCGCTGGCCAGCCGCACCGAGAGGATCGGCGTGCGCTGCGCGGGGTCTTCGTAGAAGCCCATCGGTTCGGGTCCGCGCGGCAGCGAGCTGAGCAGCTCGATGCCCTTCACCACGCGACCGACCAGGGTGATGTTGCGGTCCAGCTGGCGCGGCGACTGGCCGATCACCGCGTACAGCTCGGCGCCGATGCTGCTGTCCGGCTCGGCGTTGCGGCCGGCGCCGACCATGCCGTAGCAGTGGGCCAGCCAGGCCTTGCCTTCGTGCGGGTCGCGGCCGGCGGGGAAGCCGTCGACGAAGCCGACTTCCGGCGCCCAGCCATCGGCATCGGGCAGGCGGTGGAAATCCAGTCCCGCCGCCTCGCGCTCGAATTCCGCCGGCAGCTTGCGTGCGGCCCGGCCGAGATCCTTCGCCTTCTCCGGGTCCTCGCCATCGACATCACCGAACTGGGCGACGAAGTTGTCCTGCACCCGGTAGATGCTGGTGCCGTCCCAGAAATGGCCGTGCGCCAGGGTGGCGATGTTGCGCGCGTGCGCCGGGGCGAACGCAGGCGCCAGCTCGATGACCACCCGGCCGGCTTCGAGGTCCATGTACAGGGTGCGCTCCGGGTCCAGGTCGCGCCAGGCCGAGGCCGGCGCGTCGGCGAGGATCTCCTGGAGGCCGCGGGTCTGGGCCTGGGCGGGGGCAGGAGCGGCGAAGGCGGCGCACAGGGCGCAGGCGAGCAGGACGGGGCGCAGGGTCATGGGCGGCACCTGGGAATGGAGCCCGGATTCTGGCCCGACCCCGGCCGCCAGGGCCAGTACGGCCCCGGGTGACTATCGGCACATCCGCTATACCGAAGTTAAGAATAGCCTTGCTCCGGAGCCTGCCAGAGGCAGGCGAGGAGCCCATCCATGGTCGACATCGAGGCCCAGCTGAAGAAGTTCCAGAAGGAGCTCAGCGCCGGCACCGTGTCGCTGGTCCTGCTGGCGGTGCTGGCGCGGGCCAGCGAGCCCCTGTACGGCTACCTCATCGCCAAGCGCCTGGAGCAGGTGGGCGGCGGCGTGCTCAGCGGCAAGCAGAGCGCGCTGTACCCGGTGCTGCGCAACCTGGAGGGCGCAGGCCTGCTGGAAAGCCACGTCGAGCCATCCGATGCCGGCCCGCCGCGGCGCTGCTACCGCATCACCGGCGCCGGCCGCGAGGTCCTGGCGCAATGGGCCGCCGCCTGGCGCGCCACCCGCGATTCCGTCGATTCCGTCCTGGAGGAGTAAGCGCATGAACGCCAAGCAGGGTCGGCCGCTGCCGACCACCATCCCGGAATACCTGGAGCAGCTGCGCGAGGCGCTTCGCGGCGCGGATCCGGCGCTGGTCCAGGACGCGCTGTACGACGCGGAGGAATACCTGCGCTCGGAGCTGGCCGAGCAGGCCGGCCGCGACGAGGCCGAGGTGATTGCCGCGGTGGCCGGCAGCTACGGCGCGCCGGAGGAAGTGGCCGAGATCTACCGCGAGACCGAGGTCACCGTGAACCGCGCCCTGTGCCCGCCGCGTCCGCCGAAGCAGCGCTCGCTGGTCGGCCGCTTCTTCGGCGTGGCCGCCGACCCGTACACCTACGGCGCGCTGTTCTACATGCTGCTGTCGCTGGCTACCGGCGTGTTCTATTTCACTTGGGTCGTCACCGGCATCTCCACCTCGGGCGGACTGCTGATCCTGATCATCGGCGTGCCGCTGCTGCTGCTGTTCCTGATGTCGGTGCGGCTGCTGTCGCTGGTGGAAGGGCGCATCGTCGAGGTGCTGCTGGGCGTGCGCATGCCGCGGCGGCCGCTGTACATCCAGCGCGACAAGCCCTGGCTGACCCGCATCGGCGAGCTGTTCACCGACGGCCGCACCTGGACGGCGATGGCCTACATGCTGGCGATGCTGCCGCTGGGCACGGCGTACTTCAGCTGCATCGTGACCCTGCTGGCGGTGAGCCTGGGGCTGCTGCTGACGCCGCTGGCCTCCCTGTTCGGCTGGTGGGATAGCGCCGGCTTCCACCTGGACGGCCTGTACTTCGCCCTGGCCGACAGCTGGGCGGGCGCGCTGCTGGCGTTCGCGATCGGCTTGCTGCTGCTGTTCGCGACCCTGCACCTGGCGCGCCTGGTCGGGCGCTGCCACGGCTGGCTGGCCAAGCACCTGCTGGTGCGCAATCCGGTGGTCTGAGCCCGCCTCCCGGCCGGCCAATGGCGCCGGCCGGTCCTTCCCGAAACCGTGCCGCGGGTCGAGGCCCTCGACGCCTCGGCGCCAGGGGCGAGGCAGGGGGGGCGGCTGCCGCAGGCCTGGACATTCCGCGCCGGGCAAGGGGAACGGCCACCCATGGGGCGGCCTTTCCGTTTTCCGGAGCCGTGGCGCAAGGCCCGGGCGCGCGCGTATCCGGCGATGGATGTGCACACCCGTGCCGCGTTCGCGATCCAATCCGGCATGTCTGGCCGGCAATTTCGGCGGTTGGCCCCCAAGGTCCTGCCGGGAGCAACCCGGTGCGGTAACGTCGCCCCCGCCGTGATCCGCGGCGTCTGTGGAGAGGACGACATGGAGCAGAGAACCGCGATGCGCTGGCTGCTGGCCTATTCAGGCGCGCTGACGGTGGCCGTATGCGCCTTCCTGCTGACCGGCGCGGCCGCACCGGGCAAGCGCGCCAGCTTCGAGGAGATCGACGTGCAGCGCATCAACGTGCGCGAGCCGGACGGCACGCTGCGCCTGGTGGTATCGAACCGGACGCGTTTCCCGGGCCTGATCTTCCGCGGCAAGGAGCACCGCCATCCGCGCGAGGTCGCCGGCATGCTGTTCTACAACGATGAGGGCACCGAGAACGGTGGCCTGGTCTTTGGTGGCTCGCGCGGTCCGGATGGAAAGCCCCGTGCAGGAGGGCATTTTTCCTTCGACCAGTACGAGCAGGACCAGGTGGCCACGTTCGGTCAGTACGAACGGGATGGCATCCGCTGGGCGGGAGTCACGGTGCTGGACCAGCCCGATGGATCGTCCGAGCCAATGTTGGAGAACCTGGAGGAGCTGAACGCTTTGCCGCCGGACGAGAGGCAGAAACGCCAAGTCGAACTCACCGGCGGACCGGCCAATGTCGCGCGCGTGTTCCTGGGCAAGGACCACGAGCGCTCCTCCCTGCTGTCCCTGAGGGACGCCGAAGGCAGGGTCCGGCTGCTGCTGAGGGTGGCCGCCGACGGCGCCGCCGCGGTCGAGTTCCTGGACGAGGCCGGCAAGGTGGTGCGCCGGTTGGCGCCCGAGGACATCAGCGCGCAGTGAGCACGCAGCCGGCATCCCGGTCCTGCAGGAAGAAAGGCCGCCCATGGGGCGGCCTTTCCGTTGTGCCAATGGGGCAAGGCTCAGTCGCGTGCGTATCTGGCGATGAACTCGCGCACCTGCGGATAGACCTTCTCGCGCCAGCGGCGGCCGCTGAAGATGCCGTAGTGGCCGGCGCCTTCGACGATCAGGTGCTTCTGGTGCGACTTGGCAATGCCGCTGCACAGGTCGTGTGCTGCCTCGGTCTGGCCGAGGCCGGAGATGTCGTCCAGCTCGCCCTCGATGGTGAACATCGCGGTGTCCTTGATCGCCGCCGGATCCACGCGCTCGCCGCCGATCACCCATTCCCCGCGCGGCAGCAGGAACTCCTGGAACACGATGCGGATGGTGTCCAGGTAGTACTCGGCGGGCATGTCCAGCACCGCGTTGTACTCGTCGTAGAAGCGGCGGTGGGCCTCGGCGTCCTGCAGGTCGCCCTTGACCAGGTTGGAGTAGAAGTCCCAGTGCGACATGAAGTGGCGGCTGGGGTTCATGGCGATGAAGCCGGCGTGCTGCAGGAAGCCCGGGTACACGTCGCGGCCCTGGCCCGGGTACGGCGGCGGCACCGTGTGGATGACGTTGTTCTCGAACCAGGACAGCGGATTGCGCGTGGCCAGGTTGTTGACCGCGGTCGGGCTGCGGCGGGCGTCGATCGGGCCGCCCATCATCACCAGCGAGCGCGGGATCGGCTCGCCGCGCGCGGCCATCAGCGACACCGCGGCCAGCACCGGCACCGTCGGCTGGCACACGCTGACCACGTGCAGGTCGCGCGCGCCGATGTGGCGGATGAAGTCCTCCACGTAGGCCACGTAGTCGTCCAGGCAGAACGCGCCGGCTTCCACCGGCACCATGCGCGCGTCGACCCAGTCGGTCACGTAGACCTTGTGGTCGCGCAGCAGGGTGGAGACGGTGTCGCGCAGCAGGGTGGCGTGGTGGCCGGACAGCGGCGCCACCACCAGCACCACCGGGTCGTCCTTCATCGCCGCGATGGTGGCCGCGTCGTCGCTGTAGCGCTTGAAGCGCACCAGCCGGCAGAACGGCTTGCGCAGCGCCTCCTGCTCGAGCACCGGGACCTGCCGGCCCTGCACCTCCACCTCGTGGATGTTCCAGGCAGGCTTCTCGTAGTCCTTGCCCAGGCGGTGCACCAGCTCGTTGCTGGCGGCGATGCGCTCGGCCCCCGGCAGCGACGACACCCAGCTGTTGGGGTCGGAGAAGATGCGGGCATTGGCTTCGGCCAGATGGACCCAGGGGGCCATCATGGCGCGGTTGAGTTCATGCAGCTGGTAGAGCATGGAGGGTCCACGCTTCGGGTCTGGCTGTTGCATTGCACCATCGTAACCGAAGAGGACGCAGGTCGACGTGGGCGTCGCAGCCTGCGTGAGACGTGCGTTCAGCGGGCGGGAAGGGGGATGAACTCGGGGTCGCCGTCGATCTGGCCGAAACGGCCTTCAAGCCAGTCCTGCTTGGCCTGCTCGATGCGTTCCCTGGAACTGGAGACGAAGTTCCACCACAGGTGGCGGCGCCCGTCCAGCGGCTCGCCGCCCAGCAGCATGGCCTTCAGCGGGGTGCGCGCACGCAGCACCGGGCGCGTGCCGCGGTCGGGCAGCACCAGGTGCCGGGCCGGGATGTCGCGGCCGTCGAGCTGGGCCTCGCCTTCGAGGATGTAGAGCGCGCGCTCGGCATGGCCGGTGTCCAGCGCCACTTCGGCGTCCGGCTCCAGGTCGATGGCCACGCTGAGGGTGTCGGCGAACACCCGCACCGGCGATTCCTCGCCGTAGGCGCGCCCGGCCAGCACCCGCAGCCAGGCGCCCTCGCGCCGTTGCTGCGGCAGGGTGGCCGCAGGGTGGTGGAAGAACGCCGGCTCGGCTTCCTCGTGCGCCTGCGGCAGGGCCACCCAGGTCTGCATGCCGTGGGCCGTGCTGCCGGTCGCCCGCTCCTCGGCCGGGGTGCGTTCGGAATGGGCGATGCCGCGGCCGGCGGTCATCCAGTTGACGTCGCCCGGGCGGATCACCTGGTCCGAGCCGAGGGTGTCGCGGTGGCGGATCGCGCCGTCCCAGAGGAAGGTCACCGTGGCCAGGCCGATGTGCGGATGCGGGCGCACGTCCAGGCCGTGGCCGCGGTCGAACACCACCGGGCCCATGTGGTCGACGAACACGAAGGGACCGACGCTGCGCGCCTGCAGGGAGGGGACCGCGCGGCGTACCAGGAAGCCGTTGCCGAGATCGTGGACGCGGGGTTCGACGAGGGTGGTCATGGCGGCGCTCCGGGGAAGGACCGGGGCGCAGCATTGCATGCCCGGCGCGCCGCTGCGCGCGCGTGGCCGCGACGGTGCTTTCCGCGCCGCCGCCGGGGTGGCCGTACGCGCCCGGACGGACGGATGCGGCGCGGCTTGCGGCGGCGACTTGCCGCTACAACTTGCCGCTACAATCGGCCTCGCTTTCGCCCCCGAACCGGAGACCCCACACAGTGACCCGCAAGCTAGTCCTGCTGCGCCACGGCCAGAGCCAGTGGAACCTCGAGAACCGCTTCACCGGCTGGGTCGACGTCGACCTCACCGAGCAGGGCCGGGCCGAGGCCGCGGCCGGCGGCCGCCTGATGCGCGAGGAAGGCCTGCGCTTCGACGTGGCCTATACCTCCACGCTCAAGCGCGCCATCCGCACCCTCAACATCGCGCTGGGCGAGCTGGACCAGGACTGGATCCCGGTGCACAAGAGCTGGCGCCTCAACGAGCGCCACTACGGCGCGCTGCAGGGCCTGGACAAGGCCGAGACCGCGGCCAAGCACGGCGAGGAGCAGGTCAAGATCTGGCGCCGCTCCTACGACATCCCGCCGCCGGCGATGGATCCGTCCGACGCCGGCCACCCGGCCAACGACCCGCGCTACGCCGGGCTGGACCGCAACGCGCTGCCGTCGACCGAGTCGCTGGCCACCACCCTGGACCGGGTGCTGCCGTACTGGCACGACGCCATCGCGCCCTCGCTGAAGTCGGGGAAGACGGTGCTGGTGGCCGCGCACGGCAACTCGCTGCGCGCGCTGTACAAGTACCTCAACAACGTCTCGAAGGAAGAGATCCTCGAGCTCAACATCCCCACCGGCATCCCGCTGCTGTTCGAGCTGGACGACGAGCTGAAGGTGGTCTCGCACCGCTATCTGGGCGATCCGGAAGCGGCGGCCCGCGCCGCCGCGGCGGTCGCCGCCCAGGGCAAGGCCAGGTAGGCAACCATCGAAACACCCGGCTCCGGCCGGGTGTTTCGTTTCGTGCAGCAGACCCATGCGTATCCGACGACCCCGCGCGCGGCTTGCCGGCATCCTCGCGATCACGGTGGTGATCGCCCTCCAGGCCGTGCTGGGGTTCGGCTGCCATGGCCAGGACCTGCGCCGGTTCGCCATCGGCCTGGGCGTCTTCGTCCTGCCGCCGCTGCTGCCGGCGCTGGTCTGGCTGGCCACCGCCAATCCGCTGCGCGCGGTGGGCGCCTGCGCGCTGTTCGCGCCATGGCTGCTGTGGGCCGGTTACGTGGACTGCATCCGGCCCGATGCCGGGGGCGGGGCGTCCATGGCGTATGTGCCGGTACTGCTGTACGGCTTCCCCAGCGCCGTGCTGGGTGCGCTCCTGGCCGGGCCGGTGTGCCGCCGGCTGGGCATCGCCATCGATCCCTGATCCGCGCCGTACTGCCGGGGCAGGGTCATGGCGCTTGCGGAATGAGATCGATTCGCATTTAATGCGTGCAGCAGCTCCACCCAGGACGGCCGCACGGACCCGCACCCGCCGATGCAGCGCGGGGAAAGGCGAGGCACTCCAAGGCAGCAGGCTGCACAGCCCGGCACCGGACGCATGAGCGGCCGGCCGGGGCGCTTCCGCTTCCGCTGCCGCCACCGCCATGCCACTGGTCCATGCCGCCCATGCCTGAAGCCGCCATCGCAGTTGGCTTGCGCGGGCGGGGCCGTGGCCCGGCGACCGGCCTCCCATGTCCTTCCCGGAGCCGTCACGTGAGTCCTCGCTGCAACCCGTCGTTTCCCGTCCCGATGCCTGCCCCCCGCCGCCGCACCCTTGCCGCGTGGGTGGCGATGGCCGTCGTGCTGGCCGCGCCCGCCGCGTCCGTGCTGGCCGGGGAGAGCGGCGAGCCGGCCGCCACCGAGCTGGACGCGGTCCTGGTGGTCGCGCAGCGCGCCAGCCGCGCCAGTACCGGCGCCACCAACCTCGACCTGGAGATCAGGGAGACCCCGCAGTCGATCAGCGTGGTCACCGCCGAGCAGATGCACCTGTTCGGTGCTGATAGCGTCAACGAGGCCCTGCGCCTGGCCACCGGCGTGCAGGTGGACGAGTGGGAGACCAACCGCACCAGCTACAGCTCGCGCGGTTTCGACATCCTCAACACCCAGATCGACGGCGTGGGCATGCCCAACAGCTGGGGCATCGCCACCGGCGCGTTCGATACCGCCGGCTACGAGAAGGTGGAAGTGATCCGCGGCGCCAATGGCCTGCTGACCGGGGTGGGCAACGCGGCCGGCACCATCAACTACGTGCGCAAGCGCCCGACCAACGCGCGGCAGGGCAACGTGGGCATCAGCCGCGGCACCTGGGACACCACCCGCGTCGAGCTGGACTATTCCACGCCGTTCACCGCCGACGCCACCTGGGCCGGCCGCGTGGTGGCCGCGCACGAGGACGGCGATTCCTGGCTGCGCGCCAACAGCAACCAGCGCGACTTCGTCTACGGCGTGGTCGACGGCCAGGTCGGGGCGAACGGCACCCTGGCGCTGGGCTGGTCGTACCAGCGCGCGAAGTCCGACGGGATCATGTGGGGCGCGCTGCTGTTTGCGAACAACGACGGCACCCAGGCGCAGTGGCCGACCAGCGCCACCACCACCCAGGACTGGACCTGGTGGAACACCACCAACCACACCGCCTTCGTCGAGTACACACACCGCCTCGGCGACGCCTGGCAGCTGAAGGCCGCCTACAACTACCGGCGCGCCACCGGCGACGACCGCATGTTCTATGCCTACGAAGGTGCGGACGGGCTGGATCCGGAGACCGGCCTGGGCCTTTACGGCTATCCCTGGGGAGGGGCGGACGCGTCCACCGCACACCTGGGTTCGCTGGTGCTGGACGGCCGCTTCCAGTGGCTGGGCCGCGAGCACGAGCTGGTGCTGGGCGCGAGCGTGTCGCGCAGCGATGCCGATGGCTGGGAGTACCCGGCCGATCCGGCCTCGCCGGGCTGGGGGGCGCTGCCTGCGTTCCCTTATCCCACCGACGCCATCCCCGAGCCGGCCTGGGGCGAGCGCACGCTTTACTCGGTGCTGGACCAGCGCCTCAAGCGCGTGTTCGGCGCCACCCGCATCGCCATGACCGACCGCTTCAAGGCCGTCCTCGGCGCCAACTTCGCCGAGTACCGCCGCAGCGGCAGCCTGTACGGGGCGCCGTTCGACCAGACCACGCGGCACACCAGCCCGTATGCCGGCCTGACCTTCGACTTCAGCGACAAGGTGCTGGGCTACGTCAGCTACTCGGACCTGTACCAGCCGCAGGACCAGGTCGATGCGGACGACCGCTACCTCGACCCCAGCAAGGGCGTGAACTACGAGGCCGGCGTCAAGGCCAGCTGGCTGGACGACCGCCTGCTGGCCACCATGGCCGTGTTCAGGGCCGACCAGAAGAACCTGGCCACGCCGGTGGGCTTCAACGACCTGGGTTCCTACATCTACGCCGGCGTGGACGTGGAATCGCGCGGCGTGGAGCTGGAAGCCACCGGCCGCATCAACGACCACCTGGACGTGGTGGTGGGCTATACCGCGCTCGAGCTGGACGGGCTGGATGGCGACGACACCTATCCCTGGGTGCCACGCCGCAGCGCCAACCTGCTGCTGGCTGGCCGCGTGCCCGGTTACGAAGCCTTTTCCTGGGGTGTCGGTGGACGCTGGCAGGGCCGCATCTTCAACGGCACGGTGAGCCAGGACAGCCATGCGGTGCTCAACGCGTACGCGGCCTGGGACTTCCTGCCCAATGCGACCGTGCGCATCAACGCCGGCAACATCGGCGACGAGAAGTACATCAATACCCTGCGCTACGGCGCCGGCTACTACGGTGCCCCGCGCAACTACACCCTGAGCCTGGACTGGCGTTTCTGACGCCGGCCCCGCAGGAGACGCAGCCATGTCCGCCACGTCGATCCGTTCCCGCCATCCACGCCTGCAGCTTGCCGCGCGGGTCGGTGCCGGCGTGGTGGGCGGCTATGTCTTCGCCTGGGGCTTTATCGCCGCCGGCATGGCGTTGATGTCCAAGGCCGGGATGGAATTCCACGACGCCGAGTTCGTCGCAAGCGCGCTGGGCCTGCTGCTGTGGCTGGCGGTGCTGCTGGGCGTGGTGGCCGGGCGCCGCAATCCGGCCTGGGCCTGGCTGGGGCTGCTCGGCGGCGGTGCGCTGCTGGCGGCGCTGGGCTCGTTCGTGCAATCGACGATGGCCTGAAGGAGACCACGCATGTTCCAGAACTTCCGCCAGGCCATGGCATGGCTGCATACCTGGTTCGGCCTGGTCCTCGGCTTCGTGCTGATGGCCGCGTTCTTCTTCGGCGCCCTGTCGGTGTTCGACCGCGAGATCGACCGCTGGGCGCTGCCGGCCACGCGCTTCGAGCCGCAGCCCATGCCCTCGTTCGAACGGGTGCTGCGGCCGGCGTTCGAGCGCCTGCAGCCGGACCCGGCCCTGGTCGAGGCGATGCGCCCGCGGGTGGATGGGCCGATGCCGGAACGCTTCGACCGCATCGCCTACTGGAGCGCCTACACCACGCATCGCGATCCGGTGTTGGCGATCTACGCCGGCTGGGAAGTGCCTGGCGCCAGGGACCCGGACGAGCAGCTGTACGCGCTGGGCACGATCGATCCGCGTGACGGCTCGGCGCTGCGGGACGACCAGCTGAAGATCGGCAGCGGGTTCTTCTACCCGATGCACTACAGCCTGACCGTGGACTGGAAGAACCTGGGTTTCTGGATCGTGGGCCTGGCCGCTATGGCGATGCTGGCGGCCCTGGTCAGCGGCGTGGTCATGCACCGCAGGCTGTTCCGCGAACTCTTCACCTTCCGTCCCGACCGTGCCCGCCTGCGCAGCGTGCTGGACCTGCACAACCTCACCGGCGTGGTCGCGCTTCCGTTCCACTTCTTCTTCGCCTTCACCGGACTGCTGATCTTCGCTTCGACCTACTACTTCCCGGTTGGCCACACCCAGCTGCACGACCTGCACGAGTTGCACGAGAAGCACGAGGCCGCCGCACTGGGCCTGCCGCACGGCCGTTCCGGCGTGCCTGCGGGGCTGGCCAACGTGGATGCGATGGTGGCCGAGGCGCAGCGACGCTGGGAGGCGCGGGGCATGGCCGGCGATGTCGGTTTCCTGGTGCTGCAGCACGTGGGCGATGCCAACGGCTACGTCAGCGTGTACCGCGCTGGCACCGACCGCATCGCCCTGGTCGGGCAGGGCATCCACTTCAAGGCCGATACCGGAGAGCTGCTGCGCGAGGATCCGCCGGCCACGCCGGCGGCGCGGGTGGCGGAGTTCCTCACCGGCCTGCACCTGCAGCATTTCCGCCACTGGCTGCTGCGCTGGCTGTACGTGCTGGGCGGACTCAGCGGGGCGGCATGCATCGCCACCGGCTTCCTGTTCTTCGTGGAGAAGCGCAAGCGCCAGCATGCCGCGCGCGGCAGCCAGGGGGCGCGCATCGTCGACGCACTGGCGGTGGCCGCGGTGACCGGCATGGTCCTGGCGACCCTGGGCATCCTGGTGGCCAACCGTGTGTTGCCGGAGCACCTGCCCGGGCGCGGCGACTGGGAGCGGTGGGCGTTCTGGGGCACCTGGCTGGCGTCGCTGGTGCATGCCGCCTGGCGCAGCGCGCCGGTGGCGCGCGGACTGCCCAATCCGGCCTGGCGCGAGCAGGCCTGGGCGATCGCGCTGCTGGCCGTGGCCGCACCGGTGCTGAACTGGATCACCACCGGCGACCACCTGCTGCGCACCCTCGGCCAGGGGTACTGGCCGGTGGCGGGCGTGGACCTGTCGCTGCTGGCGGCCGCGATGATTGCCGGTTCCGTCGCGGTCCGGCTGGGGCGAAAGGCCCGCGCCGCCGCGGCCGCAGCCGCGCTGCGTGAGACTGCGGCCGGGCAGGGGGAGGCGGTGCATGCCTGATGCCCTCCTGCATGCCGCGACCCTGCTGGCCTGCGTGGCCGGCATGGGCTGGCTGGCGCTGGCAATGGACGTGCATGCGCGCCAGGCCTGGGGCAGGGCGCTGGCGCCGGGCGCTGCGCGCCTGCTGCGGGTGCTTGGCGGCACGGCGCTCGTCGTCGGCCTCCTGCTGGCCCTGGCCGCCGACCACGCCAGCATAGCGGTACTGGTCTGGGTGATGGCCCTGGCCGGTGCGGCGCTGGCGGTGGCGTTCGCCCTGGCCTGGCGTCCGCGCTGGTTGCGCTGGCTGGCGCCGTGGATCGGCGTGGCGGTCAGGACCCCTGCAGCATCAGCTGCCAGTAGCCGACGTCGATCCAGCGGTCCTGCTTGAAGCCGACCTCGCGGAAACGGGCCACGTTCTGGAACCCGAGCCGTTCGTGCAGGGCGACGCTGGCCTCGTTGGGCAGGGCGATGCCGCCGATGGCGGCATGCAGCCCGGCCTTGCGCAGCCCGTCAAGCAGGGGCGAGTAGAGCGCCTTGCCGATGCCGCGGCCGGTGCGGGCCTGGTCGAGGTAGACCGTCGTCTCGACCGAGTAGCGGTACGCGCAACGCCCCTTCCAGCGCGATGCATGGGCGTAGCCGAGGATCGTGCCGGCTTCCTCCGCGACCAGCCATGGCAGGCCGCCATCGAGGGTTTCGGAGATGCGCGCGGCCATCTCCGCGGTCGCTACCGGCTCGGTCTCGAAGGTGATGCAGGTGCCGGCGACGTAGGGGTTGTAGATCGCGGCGATGGCCGCGGCGTCCTCGGGCGTGGCACTGCGGATCTGCATGGGGGCTCCGGTGCGCGGGTGGGCCTGCGGATGCTACCGCGGCCCGCGGCCGGTCAGGCGTGGATCAGGCGGCCGCCGGCGAAGGACCAGTTCTCCCAGGTGGTTTCCTTGAAGCACACCATCACGTGCTCCGGATCCAGGCCCTGGGCGGCCAGCCGTTCCATCAGGTCGGCCAGCAACCGTTTCTTAACTTTCACGCTGCGGCCCACCGACCACAGGATCTCTATCAGGACGAAGTCCTCGCCGCGTGGCGAGGACAGGTCCGGATAGCTGGGGTCGTAGCGGAAGTCCGCCGCGTCCAGCTCGATCACGCGCTGGAAACGGTCGGTCTCCGGTACCCCGGAGGCGACCAGGGCGGCGTGCACGGCATCGAGCAGGCGGGTCTTGAATTCCGCGCTCTTGGGCTTGCGGACGGTGGCGGTCACCAGCGGCATGACGGTGCTCCTTGCGCGGGATGCCGGGGCAGCATATGTCCGCCCGGCGCCCACGTGCGCCGGGCGCCATATTTCCGTTGCGGAACGGCGGGCCGGCGCTACAGGCCGCCGGTGACCGCAAGCACGCTGCCGGTCACGTAGGACGCCTGCGCGGACAGCAGCCAGGCCACCGCCGCGGCGACTTCCTCCGGCTGGCCGGGACGCTGCATCGGGATGCGCGCGGCGACCCGCGCCGCGCGCCCGGGTTCGCCGGCGCGCGCGTGGATGGTGGTGTCGATGGTGCCCGGTGCCACCGCGTTGACGTGGATGCGGTGTGGCGCCAGTTCGCGCGCCAGGCCCACGGTGAGCGCTTCCAGCGCGGCCTTGGAGGCGGCATAGGCCACGTATTCGCCGGGGGAGCCGGTGCGCGCGGCCACCGAGCTGATGTTGACGATGTCCGAGCGTGCCTGGCGCCCGCGCCAGCGCCGCGCGGCCTCGCGGCACAGGCGCACCGGCGCGGCCAGGTTCACCGCGAGGATGCGTTCCAGGTCGGCGTCGTCCAGCGCCTCGATCGGGCCCAGCCGCCCGGTCACGCCGGCGTTGTTGACCAGCGCGGCCACCGGTCCCAGTGCCTCGGCGGCATCGAACAGCCGGGGCGCGGCATCGGCGGCGGTGACGTCCAGGCGCAGCGCCCGGCAGCTGCGCGCGGACGGATCCAGCGCCGCCTGCAGCGCGGCCGCTTCCGCATCCGGGGACGAATGGGTGAACAGCACCGCATGGCCGCCGGCATGCAGCCGTTCGACGATGCAGCGGCCGATGCCGCGGCTGCCGCCGGTGACGATCGCCACCGGACGCGTGTGGGAAGGGCTCATGCCTCGACCTCCGGGGCCGGATCCGTGGATGGCGTGCCGCCTGCCTCGACCGGCGGCAGCTCGCATTCCATCACGATGTTGCAGCGGGCGTACCGGGGGTGCGGGCCGCGGTGCACCGCGCGGAAGCCGAAGACCTCGTAGAGGTGGATGGCGGCCCCCAGGCGCGTGTTCGAAAACAGGCGCACGCGCCTGGCGCCCAGCTGGCGCGCCCGCTGCAGCGCCGTGGCCAGCAGGATCCGGCCCCAGCCCTTGCCGCGTTCGCCGGCGGCCACGGCCATGCGCGCCAGCTGCATCACCCCGTCCTCCTCGCGCAGCAGCGCGCAAGCACCGATGACCTCGCCGCGGTTGCTGAGGGTCAGGATCGAGCCGCCCTCGCGCACGATCCGCATCGGGTCGCGTGCCAGCGCGCGGTCGGCTTCCTCGAGCCGGAAGTACTCGCCGATCCAGGCTTCGTTGAGGCGGATGAAGTCGGCGGCATGCTGTTCGTTGTCGTAGTGGATGCGCATCGGAACTCCATGGAGCGGGGTTGGGGTCATCCGCACAGCGCCGTGGTCCAGGCGCCCAGCCAGGCGGCGACCACGCGCGGGTGCAGCCAGGCCGCGAACAGCAGCACGCACGCCACCGCGGCGGCCAGCAGCGCGACGGCGGCGCGGAGGCGGCTCATGCGGCGGCCGGCGCGGGGGAGCGGAGCAGCGGGCGGTCGTCGATCGGCCAGTGCAGGGCGGCGGCGAGCACGCCCAGGGCGATGGCCAGCAGCCACACCAGGACGTAGGAACCGGTCGCCTCGAACACGCGCCCGCCCATCCACACGCCCAGGAACGAGCCCAGCTGGTGGCCGATGAACACCAGGCCGAACAGGGTGCCGAGGTAGCGCAGCCCGAACACCCCGGACAGCACGCCGTTGGTCAGTGGTACCGTGCCCAGCCACATCAGGCCCATGACCGCGGCGAAGGGGTAGAGCGTCCACGGCCCCGGCGGCAGCAGCACGAACAGGGCGATGGCGACACTGCGCGCCAGGTAGATCCCGGCGAGCAGGTACTTGGGCCGGTAGCGGCCGCCGAGCACGCCGCAGGCGTAGATCCCGGCCACGTTCGCCAGCGCGATCGTGGCCAGCGCGGCCACCGCCGCCTCCGGCGCCAGGCCGCGGTCGGCCAGGTAGGCGGGCAGGTGGTTGGCGATGAAGGCCAGCTGGAAGCCGCAGGCGAGGAAGCCCAGGTTGAGCAGCCAGAAGCCGCGATGGCCGCAGGCCTCGCGCAGGGCTTCGCCCAGCGCCTGCGGGGGAGCGGACTGCGCACCGGCGGCCGGGCGCGGTTCGCGCAGCACCCGCGCCAGCGGCAGCACCAGGGCGAACGCCGCGGCACCGGCCAGCAGCGCGCCCTGCCAGCCCAGGCCTTCGATCAGCCCCTGCGTCGCCGGCACCAGCAGGAACTGGCCCAGTCCGCCCAACGCGCCGGCCATGCCCACCGCCCAGGCCCGGCGCTCGCCGGGCACCTGGCGGCTGACCGCGGCATAGACCACGCCGAACGCGGTCCCGGCCAGGGCCAGGCCGGTGACCACGCCCGCCGCCAGCACGAACCCGGCGGCGCTGGTGGCGCGGGTCATGCCGTACAGCCCGAGCACGTACAGCACCACGCCGCTGGCGACGACGCGCCCGGAGCCGTGGCGGTCGGCGACCATGCCCGCCAGCGGCTGGGCCAGGCCCCAGACCAGGTTCTGCACTGCAAGGGCCAGGGCGAACAGTTCCCGCGACCAGCCGCGGGTCCCGGTGACCGGCAACAGGAACAGGCCCTGCACGTGGCGCAGGCCCAGGGCCAGGCCCATCACCACGCCGGCCGCCGCCACCACCATCCACACCCGGGCCCGGCCGGGCCCGGGTTCGCATGCGGTCATGGAATCCTCGGGGATGCGGGAAGTCATGGCGGCGATCCGTGTAAGCTGCGGTTTCCGCCATTAACCGTGGTCGGAGCGTCTGGCTCAAACGAGATTTCGGACTGCACGCATGCGCTGGAGGAATGCGAGTGGACCTGCACCGTTTGCCTTCGCTGGACCTGCTGCGCGGCTTCGTCGCCGTCGGACGGCGGCTGAGCATCACCGATGCCGCGCGCGAACTGTGCCTGACCCAGTCGGCGGTCAGCCGCCAGGTGCAGGCGCTGGAGGAGCAGCTGGGGACCCGGCTGTTCCGCCGCGGCCATCGCTCGCTGGCCTTCACCGCCGAGGGGGAACGCCTGTTCCGCAGCGCCGACGCCGCCCTGCAGCAGCTGCAGGACGCGCTGGGCGCGGTGCGCGAGCGCGCCCGCAGCCGGCCGGTCACGGTCAGCGCCACCATCGGCTTCACCGGGCTGTGGCTGCTGCCGCGCCTGAGCCGGTTCCAGGCCCGGCATCCCGGCGTGGACGTGCGGGTGTCGGCGCACAACCGCGTGGTCGACCTGCGCAACGACGGGGTCGACCTGGCGATCCGCTACACCAGCGCCGAACGCGCGCCGCCCGGGGCACGCCTGCTGTTCCATGAGACCGTGGTCCCGGTCGCCAGTCCGGCGCTGCGAGTGGGCGCGCTGGAGGGCCCGGAAGCGCTGGCCGGGCTGACCCTGCTGGAGTTCGAGAAGCCCGGCTATCCCTGGATCCAGTGGCTGCCCTGGCTGGCCTCCATCGGCTGGGGCCAGGCACGCCCGCGCGCGATCCTGCACTTCAACCAGTACGACCTGGTGATCCAGGCCGCGCTGGCCGGGCAGGGCATCGCCCTGGGCCGGCGCGAACTGGTGCGGCCCTTGCTGGAGGAGGGGCGGCTGGTGGTGCTGGACCAGCTGCCGGCGCCGGCGTCTTCCGGGCATGGCTACTGGCTGCTGCAGGCCGAGGCCGAGTTGCGCCCGGAAGTGGCGGCGGTGGCTGCCTGGATCGAGGACGAGGCAGGCCAGGAGGCGACCGCGCCGCTGCATCGGCTGCTGGCCGAGTAGGCCGGACACGGCGGCGCGCCCGCATGCGGCGTCCTCGCGGGTCCGTGCCTACAATCCGCCGATCCACACCGGCGAGGGCGCGATGAAGGCGAAGGCGAAGAAGGTCCTCAAGTGGCTCGCGCTCGGCCTGGCCGTGTTCGCCATGGCCTCGCTGCTGTCGCTGTACGCCTACGGCCGCTTCGCCGAGCGCGCGCGCGGCGAGGTGGTCATGGCCCTGCCGCTGGCCGACGCGCAGACCGCGATCGACCGCGCGGTGGTGCCGCTCACCGATGCGCGCCCGGGCCAGACCGGCATGGTGATCCTGGGCGACAACCTCGACGCCTTTGCCGTGCGCGCGATGACCGCGCGTTCGGCCGGGCGCAGCCTGGACCTGCAGTACTACATCTGGCACGACGACTTCACCGGCAACATGCTGCACAACGAAGTGCTGCGCGCGGCCGACCGCGGGGTGCGCGTGCGCCTGCTGCTGGACGACATGAACGTGCATGGCAGCCACTCGGTGCTGGCGGCGCTGGACAGCCACCCCCTGATCGAGGTCCGGCTGTTCAACCCGACCCGGGCCCGCGAGGGCACGCTGGCGCGCGGCGTGGAGCTGCTGCTGCGCTTCGTCAGCCTCAACCGGCGCATGCACAACAAGATCTGGCTGGCCGACGGCCGCATCGCGGTGGTGGGCGGGCGCAACATCGGCGACGAATACTTCGACGCCGCCGCCGACGTGAACTTCATGGATACCGACGTGGCCGTGATCGGCGTCGCCGCCTGCCAGGCCGAGGAGGTGTTCGACGCCTTCTGGAACAGCGCCAGCGCGATCCCGCTGGCGGCGCTGGTGGAGGTCGCGCCGGATGCGCTGGACAAGGTGCGCGCCAGCCTCGACGCGGGCCTGGAGTCCGACCGTGCCGGCCCGTACCTGGAACGCCTGCGCACCTCCGACCGGGTGCGCGAACTGCTCCAGCGCCAGTCGATGCACTGGACCGACAACGCCATGATCGTCTCCGATCCGCCGCAGAAGGCCGAAGGCGCGCCGCAACGGCCGGACTGGATGACCCCGGTGCTGGTCGCGCGGGTGAGCACCGCGCGCCGCGAGCTGAAGCTGATCTCGCCGTACTTCGTCCCGGGCCACGCCGGCCTGGAGTGGCTTTCCGGCATGCGCGGGCGCGGGGTGGAGGTGAGCATCCTCACCAACTCGCTGGCGGCCAACGACGTGCTGGCGGTGCACGGCGGCTACGCCGGCTACCGGGTGCCGTTGCTGCGCGCCGGGATCGCGCTGTATGAGCTCAAGCCGCATGGCGCGGTCGACACCAGCCTGTTCGGCTCCAGCGGCGCCAGCCTGCACACCAAGGCCTACGTGGTCGACGGCAGCCACGGCTTCATCGGCTCGTTCAACCTCGACCCGCGCTCGATCAAGCTCAACACCGAGATGGGGCTGATGTTCGACCATCCCGGCGCGGCGGCCGAGCTGGAGGCGCTGTACGCGAAGAAGACCTCGGCGCAGACCGCCTACCGCCTGGCCCTGGAGGACGGCCGCCTGCGCTGGCACGACGACGCGGCGCAGCCGCCGGCCACCTGGGAACGCGAGCCGGAGGCAAAGGCCTGGCAACGCGCCGCCGCGCGCGTGATCGGCTGGCTGCCGGTGGAATCGCAGCTCTGAGGCCGGCGCCTCAGGCGTCCGGATCGCGGCGCAGCACCGCCTCGAGCTGGCGGTAGACCTCCGGGTCGATGCGCCGGCCACGCTCGGCGGCCAGCGCTTCCAGCGCCGCGCGCGCCGGCAGGGCCGGCCGGTACGGGCGGTCGGACGTCATCGCGTCGTAGCCGTCGGCCGCGGCCAGGATCCGCGCCTCCAGCGGGATCGCCTCGCCGGCCAGGCCGTCCGGATAGCCGCTGCCGTCGTAGGCCTCGTGGTGGTGGCGGATCAGGTGCGCCACCTGCGCGGCGTCGTCGCGCTCGGTGGCGCGGAACAGGCGCTCGCCCAGTTCCGGATGCAGGCGCATGCGTTGCCGCCGCGCCGCGTCGAGCCGGCCCGGATACAGCAGCACGTCGTCGCGCACGCCGATCTTGCCGATGTCGTGGAAGCGCGCGGCCAGGGCCAGGTGGGCCAGGCGCTCGCGGTCCAGGTCGAAGCGCTGGCCAAGCAGCGCCGCCAGGCGGCAGACGCGGTCGCAGTGGCCGTCGGTGTAGGCGTCGCGCTGCTCGAGGGCCAGGGCCAGCGCACGGAGCGAAGCGCTGGCGCGGCCAAGCGGCAGCGCCGGCGCGGGGATGGGGTCGGGCATGTGGGGGCGGGGGAGGAGCGGTGGCGGGCGCTCAGCTGGGGGAAAGGGCGGTGAGCAGTCCGCGCGCGGCGTTGAAGCGGTCGGCGGGTTCCGGCAGCGGCAGCCGCACCTTGAGCTTGTCCGGGCCGTCCATCGCGTACAGCTTCGGCTGCTGCTGGATCATGCGGATCACCGACATCGGATCGACCTTCGGCTTGGCCTCGAACACGATGCGGCCGCCGTTCTCGCCCAGCTCCAGCTTGCGGATGCCCAGGGCGTCGCACTGCCGCTTCAGCTCGGCGATGGCGAACATGTTCTTGACCGCCTCCGGCAGCAGGCCGAAGCGGTCGATCATCTCCACCTGCAGTTCGCGCAGGGCCTCGCCGTCGCCGGCGCTGGAAATGCGCTTGTACAGGGTCAGGCGGGTGTGCACGTCCGGCAGGTAGTCCTCCGGGATCAGCGCCGGCACGTTGAGCACGACCTCGGCGCCGCGGGTTTCCTCGCCGGCGTCCAGGTCCGGCAGCTTGCCCTGGCGGATGCTGCGCACGGCCCGCTCCAGCAGCTCGGTGTACAGGCTGAAGCCGACCTCGGCCATCTGCCCGCTCTGGTCCTCGCCCAGCAGCTCGCCAGCGCCGCGGATCTCCAGGTCGTGGGTGGCCAGGGTGAAGCCGGCGCCCAGCTCGTCCATCGAGGCGATCGCCTCCAGCCGCTTCTCCGCGTCCGGGGTCATGGCGCGGCGGTCCGGCGGCACCAGCAGGTAGGCATAGGCGCGGTGGTGCGAGCGGCCGACGCGGCCGCGCAGCTGGTGCAGCTGGGCCAGGCCGAAGCGGTCGGCGCGGTTGATGATGATGGTGTTGGCGTTGGGGATGTCGATGCCCGACTCGATGATCGTGGTCGCCAGCAGCACGTTGAAGCGCTGCTTCTGGAAGTCGAGCATCACCCGCTCCAGCTCGCGCTCGGGCATCTGCCCGTGGGCCACGCCGATGCGCGCCTCCGGCACCAGTTCCTGCAGCTGGCGCTGCATGCGGCCGATGCTTTCGACGTCGTTGTGCAGGAAGTACAGCTGGCCGCCGCGCGACAGCTCGCGCTGGAACGCCTCGCGCAGCTGGTTGTCGTCCCAGGGCACGACGAAGGTCTGCACCGCCAGCCGGTTCGGCGGCGGGGTAGCGATGATGCTGAGGTCGCGCAGCCCCGCCATGGCCATGTTGAGCGTGCGCGGGATCGGGGTGGCGGTCAGGGTCAGCAGGTGCACGTTGGCGCGCAACGCCTTCAGCGCCTCCTTCTGGCGCACGCCGAAGCGCTGTTCCTCGTCGACGATGACCAGGCCCAGGTCCCTGAACTTCACGTCCGGCTGCAGCAGGCGGTGGGTGCCGACGATCACGTCGATCTCGCCGCGCGCGACCTTCTCCAGCTCCGCCTCGATTTCCTTCTTCGACTTGAAGCGCGACAGCACCTCGACCTTGAGCGGCCAGTCGGCGAAGCGGTCGCGGAAGTTGCGGTAGTGCTGCTCGGCCAGCAGGGTGGTGGGCACCAGCACCGCCACCTGGCGCCCGGCGCTGGCCGCGGCGAAGGCCGCGCGCACCGCGACCTCGGTCTTGCCGAAGCCCACGTCGCCGCAGACCACGCGGTCCATCGGCTGGCTGGACTGCAGGTCGCGCAGCACCGCCTCGATCGCCGCGTGCTGGTCCGGGGTCTCCTCGAACGGGAAGCCGGCGGCGAAGCCCTCGTACATGGCGCGGTCGATGTCCAGCGCCAGGCCGGCGCGGGCCTTGCGCCGGGCCTGGATCTCCAGCAGCTCGGCGGCCACGTCGCGGACCTTCTCCTGGGCCTTGCGCTTGGCCCGGGTCCACTGCTCGCCGCCCAGCGAGTGCAGCGGTGCGGTCTCCGGCGAGGCGCCGGAGTAGCGGCTGACCAGGTGCAGCTGGGTGACCGGCACGTACAGGCGGTCGCCCTTGGCGTACTCGATGTCCAGGAACTCGCCGGGCATGCCACCGATGTCCATCGCCACCAGGCCGCGGTAACGGCCGACGCCGTGGTCCTCGTGGACGATGGGCGCGCCCTCGCTCAGCTCGCCCAGGTCGCGGATGATCGCCTCCGGCTCGCGCCCGGCGCGGCGCGCGCGCCGCGGCTGGGTGGCGCGCTCGGGGAACAGCTGGCGCTCGGTGAGCACCACCAGCCGTGGCTCGTCCAGGGCGAAGCCGTCTTCCAGCGGCGCCACCGCCAGGGCGAAGCGCTCGTCGCCCTCGAGGAAGGCGGGGAAGCCGGCCACGGTCTTCGGCTGCAGCCCGGCGGCCTGCAGCACTTCCAGCAGGGCCTCGCGGCGGCCGGGCGAGTCGGCGGCCACCAGCACCCGGCCCGGGTAGCTGGACAGGAAGCTGCGCAGGGCCTCGCCGGCGCGCGGCTGGTCGGGCCCGGCGATCGGCAGCGCCGGCGCCGGCTGGTCGCCGAGGGCGGCGGCGTCGGCGGCGTGGGTGTGTTGCGGGCCGCACACCTCGATGCGGATGCCGCGGTTGAGCTGCTCGCGCAGCGCGTCCGGCGGCAGGTACAGCTCGGCCGGCGGCAGCACCGGGTGCTCGACGTCGTGCCGGCGCTGCTCGTAGCGGTTGCCGGCCTGCTGCCAGAACGCGTCGGCGCAGGCGCTGGCGCCGTCGGCCAGCACCGGCAGCACGCTCACCGGCAGGTAGTCGAACAGCGTCGCGGTCGATCCGGAACCATCGCGGCTGGGGGCGAAGAACAGCGGCAGGTAGTACTCGATGCCAGCCGGGGCAATGCCGGCCTTGAGGTCCTGGTACAGCGCGCTGCGCCGGGTATCGACGTCGAAGCGCTCGCGCAGGGCGTCCATCACCCGCGCCAGGCTGGCCTCGTCCATCGGCGTCTCGCGCCCGGGCAGCATGTGCACCGCCTCGATCTTCTCCAGCGAGCGCTGACTCTCCGGGTCGAAGCGGCGGATCGAGTCGATCTCGTCGTCCAGCAGCTCGATCCGCAGCGGCGCCTCGGCGCCCATCGGGTAAACGTCGAGCAGGCCGCCGCGCACGGCGAAGTCGCCCGGGTCCAGCACCTGCGGCACGTTGCGGTAGCCGGCCGATTCCAGCCGGCGCTTCTCCGCGTCCAGGTCCAGGCGCTGGCCGGTCTTCAGGTCGAAGCTGCTGCCGGCGATGTAGCGCAGCGGCGGCAGCCGCTGCAGCAGGGTCTGCACCGGCACCACCACGATCCCGCGCTCCAGCCGCGGCAGGCGCTGCAGCGCGGCCAGGCGCTGGCTGATGATGTCCGGATGCGGGCTGAAACGGTCGTAGGGCAGGGTCTCCCAGTCCGGGAACGGCACCACCGGCAGGTCGGCCCCGGCGCCCAGCAGGGTCAGCAGGTCGGCCTCGACCTGGTGCGCGGACAGGGTGTCGCGGGCCACGAACAGCAGCGGACCGGGATGGGCGCGGGCGGCGCGCACCAGGTGCCAGGCCAGCGCGGAGGGCGAGGCAGGCGCGTTCCACCAGGCGCGGGCCTGGCCACGCCGGGGAAGCGGGGGAATGGGAGACACGGCTCGGTTCGACGACGACATGAGCCGTCCATTGTACCGGGCGGGCGCGGGCGGCCCGTGCGCACCCGACCGGGTGCGTCCGCGCGCGGCGCTCAGCGGCGCGCCAGGTCCAGCACCACCCGCACCAGCCCGGCCGGGACTTGCGCCTCCGGCTCCGGGCGGAAGCCCAGCGATTCCGCCAGCTCCAGCATCGGCACGTTGCTTGCGGGAATGTCGCCGAACAGGCGGTCAACGGCGCGGCCGCGGCCCCACTTCACCAGCTTCTGCAGCAGGTGCCGGCCCAGGCCCAGGCCGGCCACGTAGCGGGCCAGCAGGATCGTGCATTCGGCCTGGCGGGTGCCGGGCACCCGGCGCGCGCGGCCGAGCCCGGCGATCATCGCCTCGCCGGGCGGGTAGGGCTCGGCGCCGACCAGCAGCAGCTCCTGGCGTGGATCGGGGCGGGCCAGGCGGCCGGCCTCGTCCAGGTCCAGCCCGCCTTCGCCGCCGGCGAAGCGGACCCGGATCTCCTCCGGCCCCAGCAGCCCGAACGCGGCGTGCAGCGGCGCGGCGTCTTCCGGGCGGATCGGACGGATCAGGATGGCCCTGCGGTTGGGCAGCACGAATTCCTCGTGCCAGGGGGGAAGCCGGTTGCGTGGCATGGGTCCGATATTCCCACATCGGGCTGCACGCGGGGAGCCGGGGGGGCCTTGCTAGACTCCGCCGGCCCCGCGACGGAGGACAGGCATGGCCGGCAATGGAGATTCCACGCGCGCGATCTTCTTCGCGCTGGGCGCCAACCTGGCGATCGCGCTGGCCAAGGGCGTGGCCGCCTTCGTCACCGGCTCCGGGGCGATGCTCGCCGAGACCGTGCACTCCTTCGCCGACTGCGGCAACCAGCTCCTGCTGCTGCTGGGGCTGCGCCAGTCGAAGCGTCCGGTGAGCCCGGAGTACCCGCTGGGCTACGGGCGCGCCATCTACTTCTGGTCCTTCCTGGTGGCGGTGATGCTGTTCAGCGTCGGCGGCATGTTCTCGGTGTACGAGGGCGTGCACAAGCTGCAGCATCCCGAGCCGCTGGAGCAGTGGTGGTGGGCCGCCGGGGTGCTGGTGTTCGCCATCGTCGCCGAGGGCATTTCCATGCGCGCCTGCCTGCGCGAGGTGGACAAGGCGCGCGGCGGCCGCTCGCTGTGGGGCTGGTTCCGCGAGAGCCGCCAGGCCGAACTCGTGGTGATCTTCGGCGAGGACCTGGCGGCGCTGACCGGCCTGGTCCTGGCCCTGGTGGCGGTTGGCCTGGCGGTGCTCACCGGCAACCCGCTGTGGGACGCGCTGGGCACCATCGCCATCGGCCTGCTGCTGATCGTGGTCGCGGTGCTGGTGGCGATCGAGGTCAAGGCCATGCTGATCGGGCAGAGCGTCGATCCCTTCCTGCAGGCGCAGGTCGCCGAGTTCCTGGCGGCGCGCCCGGAGATCGCCGAGGTGCTGCACGTGATCACCCTGCAGCAGGGCCACGACGTGCTGGTCTCCACCCATGCGCGCATGCGCCGTTCCCACGATGGCCCGGCCATGCTCGAGGACATCGACACCGTCGAGCGCGCGCTCAAGGCGCGGTTCCCGGTGGTGCGCTGGAGCTTCTTCGAACCGGAGGGCGAGGACCGCCCGGCCGCCTGAGCGCGCTCAGCCCTCGTCGCGCCGGAGCCACTCCAGCCTGGTCGAGGCGCCGGCCTCGCCAAGGTGGCGCTGCAGGAACGGCAGGGCCGGGGCGATGGCCTCGTCCAGCTTCCACGGCGGGTTGATGAGCGCCATGCCGCTGCCGTTGAGGCGCAGCGGCGAGTCGTCCGGGCGCACCAGCAGCTCGGCCAGCAGCACCGAGCGCGCCGGCAGCCCGGCCAGCTTGCGGAAGAACGGCTGCAGCGAGCGCCGCTGCTTGACCGGGTACCAGATCGCCACGCCCGCCTGCGGCCAGCGCTGCAGGACCTCGCGTACCGCCGCCACCACCTTCGGGTATTCGGCTTCCTGGGCCTCGTACGGCGGGTCGACCAGCACCAGTCCGCGCGCGTAGCGCACTCCGTCCACCCGCGGCGGCAGCAGGGCGCGCACCGCGTCGTAGCCGTCGCGCGCGTGCACCGCCACGCGCCTGTCGTGGGCGAACAGCGCCTTCAGTTCCGCTGCTTCCTCCGGCTGCAGTTCGCAGGCGGCCAGGCGGTCCTGTTCGCGCATGGCCTGCGCGGCCAGCAGCGGCGAGCCGGGGTAGGCGAGCAGGGCGTCGACCGGGTTGATCGCCGCCACCGCGCGCAGGTAGCGCTCGACCGCCGGCGGCGCTTCGCCGCGCCCGGCCAGGGCGAGGATGCCGCCGGCCGCCTCGCCGGTGCGGCCGGCGGCCTCGCCCTGCAGCAGGTAGCGGCCGCGGCCGGCATGCGTGTCGAGCACGAAGAACGGACCGTCCTTGCGCAGCAGGGCGTCCAGGTGCGCCAGCAGGACGACGTGCTTGAGCACGTCGGCATGGTTGCCGGCATGGAAGGCGTGGCGGTAATTCATGCGCGCAGCATAGCCGCCGCCATGGGGCGCGACTATGCTTGGCCGATGCCATCCGCGCCGCTGATCCTCATCGTCGACGACGAACCGGCGATCGCCGACACGCTGCTCTATGCCCTGCGCAGCGAGGGCCTGCAGGCCGAGCACTGCCTGCTCGGGGGGCAGGCGGTGGAGCGGGTGCGCGCCGGCGGGGTCGACGTGCTGGTGCTGGACGTGGGCCTGCCGGACATCGGCGGCTTCGATGTGTGCCGCCAGGTGCGCGCGTTCAGCGGCGTGCCGGTGATCTTCCTCACCGCGCGTGGCGAGGAGATCGACCGGGTGCTGGGCCTGGAACTGGGCGGCGACGACTACGTGGCCAAGCCGTTCTCGCCGCGGGAGATGGTGGCGCGGGTGCGCGCGCGCCTGCGCCGGCACCCCGCCGCGGGCGCGGACGCAGCCTGGCTGGAACGCGGCGACTTCGCCGTGGACCGCGCCGGGCACCGCATCCACTACCGCGGCCGGCCGCTGGACCTGACCCGCTACGAATACGCCCTGCTGGAGGCCCTGCTGCAGCGTCCCGGCGCCATCCTCAGCCGCGCCCAGCTGATGGACCGGGCCTGGGACAGCGCCGCCGCCAGCGGCGACCGCACCGTGGACACCCATGTCAAGACCCTGCGCGCCAAGCTGCGCGCCGCCGGCGTGGAGCCGGACCCGATCCGCACCCACCGCGGCCTCGGCTACGCGATCGAGGCCTGAATGCGCCTGGGCCTGCGCCTGTTCCTCGGCTTCTTCCTGATCGTGGGCCTGGCCGCGTTCTTCGTGCTGCGGGTGTTCGTGGACGAGGTCAAGCCCGGCGTGCGCCAGGCCATGGAATCCACCCTGGTCGACACCGCCAACGCGCTGGCGGTGATGGCCGCCGCCGACCTCAAGGCCGGGCGCATCGCCGAGGGCGACTTCGCCCGGCAGCTGGCCGAGGCGGCCAGGCGCGACCCGGGCGCGCGCATCTGGGACGTGCCCAAGCGCGGCATCGACCTGCGGGTGACCGTGACCGATGCCCGCGGCATCGTCGTGTACGACTCGCGCGGGCGCGACCTGGGCCGCGACAACTCGCGCTGGAACGACGTCTACCGCACCCTGCGCGGCGAGTACGGCGCGCGCTCCAGCCCCGAGGCGCCCGGCGACCACGCCCACACGGTGATGCACGTGGCCGCGCCGGTGCACGACCCCGACGATCCGGGACGGCTGATCGGCGTGCTGACCGTGGCCCGCCCGAACCGCAGCCTGGAGCCGTTCATCGAGGCCGGGCAGCGGCGCATGCTGCACCAGGGGGCATGGCTGGTCGGGCTGTCGGCGCTGGTCGCGGTGCTGGTCACCGCCTGGCTGTCGCGCCGCATCGGCCGCCTGGCCCGCTATGCGCGCGCGGTGGCCGCCGGCGAGCCGGCCGCACCACCGCCACCGGGCCGCGACGAGCTCGGCGACCTGGCGCGGGCGCTGGAGGACATGCGCCGCAAGCTGGAGGGCAAGGCCTACGTGGAGCAGTACGTGCAGTCGCTGACCCACGAGATGAAGAGCCCGCTGGCGGCGATCCGCGGCGCTGCCGAGCTGCTGCAGGAACCGCTGCCGGAGGCCGAGCGCCAGCGCTTTGCCCGCAACATCCTGCAGCAGCAGGGGCGGCTGACCGAGACCATCGACAAGCTGCTGGCCCTGGCCGAGGTCGAGCAGCATGGCTGGCTGCAGCGGCGCGAGCCGGTGGACCTGGCGGAGCTGGCCGCCGCGGTCGCGGCGGCGGGCGAGCCGCGCCTGGCCGCGGCGGGCGTGGACCTGTGCCTGGAACTGCCAGCGCAGCCGCCGCGCGTCGCCGGCGATCCCTTCCTGCTGCGCCAGGCGCTGGGCAACCTGCTGGACAACGCCCTGGCCTTCGCTCCGCGCGGCAGCATGCTGGTGCTGGCGCTGGCGGAGGAGGGCGGCCAGGCGGTGCTGCGCGTGCTCGACCGCGGACCGGGCGTGCCGGACTACGCCCTGGAGCGGGTGTTCGAGCGCTTCTATTCCCTGCCGCGGCCCGATGGCCAGCCGCGCAGTTCCGGCCTGGGCCTGCCGTTCGTGCGCGAGGTCGCGCGCCTGCACGGCGGCAGGGCCTGGCTGGGCAACCGCGCCGGCGGCGGCGCCGAGGCCGGCCTGGCCCTGCCGCGCGGCTAGGCCGGCGCCGACTTCACCCTGGCTTCAAACACGCCCCATCGCTCCGCCACGCACGTCGCCGAGGATGCGCCGCAGTCCACCGCGGAGCATTCCGATGACTTCATTCAAGCTGTTGTTGCGGTTCCTCACCGTCGGCGCCCTGGTGCTGTTGCTGCTGGTGCCGCTGGCGATGATCCGGGGGCTGGTCCAGGACCGCCAGGCGCACCGCGCCGAGGCGGTGCAGCGGGTGGCCGAGGGCATGGCCGGGCCGCAGCGGCTGGCCGGACCCCTCAGGGTGGTGCCGTGGACCGCGACCCGGCGGGTGAACGCGGCCGGCGCCGATGGCCGCCTGGAACTGCGCGAGGAAACCGTGTCCGGCTACCTGGTGCAGGCGCCGGCCACGCTGCACGCCGGCGGCGTGCTGCTGCCGGAGGCGCGCCGGGTCGGCCTGTACGACGTGCGCGTGTTCCGCTGGCAGGCCGAGCTGGAGGCGACGTTCGAGCCGCTGGCCCTGCCGCGCGTGGACGGGCGCCGCTACGGCACCCCGTACCTGGCATTCGGCCTGGGCGACGTGCGCGGGCTGGTCGGCACCCCGGTACTGGAGGTCGATGGCGCCGCGGCGCGGCTGAGCGCCGGCACCGCCGACCTGGGCGGCCGCCTGGACGGCGTGCATGCGCGCCTGGTGCCGCCGGCCGCCGATGCGAGGCGGCTGGAGCCCTCACGCGCGCGGCTGCGCATGGAGCTGGCCGGCACCCAGTCGCTGGCGATCGTGCCGGTCGCCGACAGCAACGAAGTCCGGCTGCGGTCGGCCTGGCCGCATCCCGCGTTCGGCGGGCGCTTCCTGCCCAGCCAGCGCGAGGTCGGCGCGGAGGGATTCAGCGCCAGCTGGAGCGTGTCCTCGCTGGCCAGCGCGGCGCGCGCCCAGGTGCTGGCCGCGGTGGCCGATCCGGCGACTGGCCAGGCCGCGTCGCGCCCCGGCGCGCCGGCGGACTGGGACAGCCTGGAGGTGGCCCTGGTCGATCCGGTCGACGCCCACACCCGGGTGGACCGCGCCACCAAGTACGGGGTGCTGTTCGTGGTCCTGACCTTCGTCGGCTTCGCCCTGCTGGAGCTGGTGCGGGGGCTGCGCATCCACCCGCTGCAGTACCTGATGGTGGGCCTGGCCCTGGCGGTGTTCTTCCTGCTGTTGCTGGCCCTGTCCGAGCACGTCGCGTTCGGTCTGGCCTACCTGGCCTCCGCCGCGGCCTGCATCGGCCTGCAGTTCGCCTACGTGTCCGGGGTGCTGCGCAGCTGGTGGCGCGCCGGCGTGTTCGCCGGGCTGCTGTCCGGGCTGTACGGGATGCTCTACAGCCTGCTGGCGGCCGAGGACCACGCGCTGCTGATGGGCTCGCTGCTGCTGTTCGGCGTGCTCGCCCTGGTGATGCTGGTCACCCGCCGCATCGACTGGTACGAGCGTTCGGCGAGCCTGGGCTGACGGGGCGCCGGCGCGGCCCCGGGTGGCCTGGCCATCCGGGGCCGGCTGCGTTCAGCGCAGCAGGTCGCGGGCGACGTGGTCGAAGTGCTCCAGCGCGCGCGGCGAATCCGGGGCGCGGCGCAGCGACTCGACCGCCGCGCCCAGGCGGCGCGCGCCGACCAGGCCGCAGCCGGCCTGCAGCCGGTGCAGGCGCGCGCGCACCGCGCCGATGTCGCCGCGGCGGGCGCTGGCCAGCACCTCTTCGCACGCGCCCGGCAGCTCGTCCAGGAACATGCGGCGCAGCACCCGGATGTTCTCGGTGTCGTGGTTGAGTGCGGCGGCGGCCGCGGCGTTGTCCCAGTCCGGCAGGCTGCCGGCGGTGGCCAGCGCGGCACGCACGGCCTGCAGCAGCTGGGCGCCGGGCATCGGCTTGACCAGGACCTCGCGGAAGCCGGCCTCCAGCGCCGGGGCGTGGGCGGCCGGGTCGGAATGGGCGGTGTGGGCCAGCGCCGGCGGCGGCTCCGGCCAGTGCGCCTGCAGCTGCCGCAGCAGCTCGATGCCGGAGCCGTCGGGCAGGGTCAGGTCGATGAGCCAGAGGTCGTGGCGCATGGCGGTGCCGTGCGCCAGTGCCTGTTGCTGGGTGGCCACCAGTTCCACGGTGGCGGGGAGGGATTCGAGCACGGCCTGGAAATAGGCCTGGCTGATGCTGTCGTCCTCGACCAGCAGGACCCGCGGGGTGGCGGGCACGGAGGGTTTTCGCGCTCCCATGTGGCTGACTCCCTGTCGGCTGGGTGCATCCTAGCGCAGGGGCGCCGCCCCGCAAGGGCATCCGTTCAGATTTGGGACACGCCGCAGGCGCATTCCGGGATAATGCCCGCCCCCTTGCCGCCCCGAAGCCTCCGCCACGTGGCCCGATTCGACCGTACCCCGTTCCAGACCCGCATCCTCGACCTCAGCCACGACGGCCGCGGCGTCGCCCGCCGCGAGGACGGCAAGACCGTGTTCGTCGCCGGCGCGCTGCCGGGCGAGACGGTGGTGGTCGAGCTGACCGCCCGCAGCCGCCGTTTCGACGAGGCCCGCACCCTGGAAGTGCTGGAGGCGTCGCCGGACCGCGTGCTGCCGCGTTGCCCGCATTTCGGCACCTGCGGCGGCTGCGTGCTGCAGCACCTGGACGAGGACAAGCAGATCCTGGCCAAGCAGCACGTGCTGCTGGAGAACCTGGAGCGGATCGGCAAGGTCCAGCCGGGCGAGGTGCTGCCGCCGCTGACCGCCGGCAGCTGGGGCTACCGGCGCAAGGGCCGGTTCTCGGTGCGCCGGGTCAACAAGAAGGACAAGACCCTGGTCGGCTTCCGCGAGCAGGACCCGCGCTTCGTCGCCGACCTGCGCGAGTGCCATACCACCATCCCGCAGATCGGGATGAAGGTGGCCGCGCTGTCGGCCCTGGTCGACGGCCTGCAGGCGCGCGAGAGCATCCCGCAGATCGAGTTCATCGCCGGCGACGACGCCATCGCCCTGACCGTGCGCCACCTGGTGCCGCTGGGCGAGGCCGATCGCGCCGCGCTGGCCGCGTTCGGCCGCGAGCACGGCTTCAGCATCTTCCTGCAGCCCAAGGGCCTCGACAGCGTGCATCCGCTGGAGGAGCCGGCGCCGGAGCTGTCCTTCCGCCTGCCGCAGTGGAACGTGGAGCTGGCGTTCCAGTCGCTGGACTTCATCCAGGTCAATGCCCGGCTCAACGAGAAGATGATCGCCCGCGCCCTGGAGATGCTGGATACCTCGCCCGACCACCGGGTGCTGGACCTGTTCTGCGGGCTGGGCAACTTCACCCTGCCGCTGGCGCGCCAGGTGCGCGAGGTGGTGGGCGTGGAGGGCGACCCCGGCCTGGTGGCCCGCGCCCGCGCCAATGCCGAGCGCAACGGGCTGGCCAACGCCCGGTTCTTCGCCGCCGACCTGACCCAGGACCAGCGCGGCACGCCGTGGATGCGCCAGGGCTTCGACCGCCTGCTGCTGGATCCGCCGCGCTCCGGCGCCGAGGAGGTGCTAAAGCAACTGCCGCTGCAGGACATCAACCGCATCGTCTATGTGAGCTGCCATCCCGGATCGCTGGCGCGCGACGCCGGCTTCCTGGTGCACGAGCGCGGCTACAAACTCGTGTCGGCCGGGGTGATGGACATGTTCCCGCATACCGCCCACGTCGAAAGCATCGCCCTGTTCCAGCGCTGAGGCGTCCAGCGCCAGGCCAGCCCGCCGCCGGCCGGGCGCCCTGCGGGGCGATCGGCGACAATACGCGGCCCCGAAGTCCGACCGAGCCCATGTCCCGACTGCAGTTCCAGCTCCAGACCACCGATGGCGCCGCCCGCCGCGGCCGCCTGACCTTCCCGCGCGGCACGGTGGAGACGCCGGCGTTCATGCCGGTGGGCACCTATGGCTCGGTCAAGGGCATCCTGCCGGACCAGGTGAAGGCGCTGGGCGCGCAGATCATCCTCGGCAACACCTTCCACCTGTACCTGCGCCCGGGCCTGGACGTGATCGGCGACCACGGCGGCCTGCACGGTTTCGCCCGCTGGGACGGACCGATCCTGACCGACTCCGGCGGCTTCCAGGTGTTCTCCCTGGCCCACCGCCGCAAGATCACCGAACAGGGCGTGACCTTCGCCTCGCCGACCGACGGCGCCCGGGTGTTCCTGGGGCCGGAGGAGAGCATGAAGATCCAGAAGGTGCTCGACTCGGACATCGTCATGATCTTCGACGAGTGCACCCCGTACCCGGCCACCGAAGACGTGGCCCGGCGCTCGATGGAGCTGAGCCTGCGCTGGGCCCGGCGCTCGCGCGACGCCCACGACGGGCTGGGCAACGACGCCGCGCTGTTCGGCATCGTCCAGGGCAGCGTCTACCACGACCTGCGCAGCCGCTCGCTGGACGGCCTGCAGGCGATCGGCTTCGACGGCTACGCCATCGGCGGCCTGGCCGTCGGCGAGCCGGAGGCCGAGCGCAATGCCATGCTCGAGCACCTGCACCCGCGGCTGCCGGCCGACCGCCCGCGCTACCTGATGGGCGTGGGCCGCCCGGAGGACCTGGTCGAGGGCGTGGCCCGCGGCGTGGACATGTTCGACTGCGTCATGCCCACCCGCAATGCGCGCAACGGCCACTACTTCACCTCCTTCGGCACGGTGCGCATCCGCAACGCCCGCTACGAGCGGGACATGGACCCGATCGAGCCGGGCTGTGGCTGCGTGGCCTGCAGCGGCGGCTACAGCCGCGCCTACCTGCGCCACCTGGACCGCTGCAACGAGATGCTGGGGCCGATGCTCGGCACCCTGCACAACCTCTGGTACTACCAGAAGCTGATGGCCGACATGCGCGCGGCCATCGAGCAGGGCCGGTTCGAGGCGTTCCGCCGCGACTTCTACGCCGCGCGCACCGGCGGCTGAGCCGGTCCGGCGGCGCCGGGCGGGGGCAGGGTGCCGCTGGTCGGCCCGGCGGGAACCGGAGGCGCCCCGGAAGGGTCCCAGTTTCGTTGCAATGGGGGCGGGGCGCCCCTATGGCATAATCCACGGCTATTTTCAGCCTTGACAGGAACCACCGATGAGCCTTCTCGCCACCCTCAGCCCGACCGCCATCATCGCCGCGGCCCCCGCGCCGCAGGGCGGCTTCGGCATGCTGCTGTTCCCGATCATCCTGATCGCGATCATGTACTTCCTGATGATCCGCCCGCAGATGAAGCGGCAGAAGGAGCACCAGGCCATGCTCGGCAAGCTGCAGCGCGGCGACGAGGTGCTGACCAACAGCGGCATCGCCGGCGTGGTCACCGAGATCGGGGAGAACTTCGTCACCGTCGAGATCGCCGACAACGTCCGCATCCGCGTGCAGAAGGCCGCCATCGGCAACGTGCTGCCCAAGGGCACCCTGAAGTCCGCCTGATCCGTCCGTTCCACCACTGAGCGTGGTCCCGCGGGGCGGGGCCGCGCGGGGTCCCGCAATGCTCGAGTTTCCCCGCTGGAAATACCTGGTCATCCTGGCCGTGCTGGCGCTCAGCGTGCTGTACGCGCTGCCCAACGTGTACCAGAGCGACTACGCCGTGCAGATCACCGGCAACCGCGGCGCCGCCCTGGACCAGGCGCTGTCCGAGCGCGTCGCCGGCGCGCTGTCGTCCGCCGGCGTGACGCCCAAGTCGGTCGCGGTCGAGGGCGACAACCTGCTGGTGCGCCTGGACGACGCCGAGGCGCAGACCCTGGCCGCCGACGCACTGCGCGGCAGCCTGGGCGAGAACTACACCGTCGCCCTGAACCTGGCCTCCAACGTGCCGGACTGGCTGGAGCGCATCGGCGCCAAGCCGATGGTGCTGGGCCTGGACCTGCAGGGCGGCGTGCACTTCGTGCTGCAGGTCGACCAGAAGGCGGCGCTGGACAAGCGCCTGGACGCCTACACCGAGGACGTGCGGGTGACCCTGCGCGACCGCCGCATCCGCTACACCGCGGTCGACCGCCGCCCCGACAACACCATCGCCGTGGCCCTGGCCAGCGGCGCCGACCCGGCCCAGGCCCGCACCGTGCTGGCGCAGGCGCTGCCGGCGATGTCGGTCGAGGTGCAGGGCGGCAACCGCCTGCTGGTGCGGATCCCGGAAACCGAGCTGCAGCAGATCGCCGGCTCGGCGATCGAGCAGAACATCACCACCCTGCGCAACCGCGTCAACGAACTGGGCGTGGCCGAGCCGATCATCCAGCGCCAGGGCGAGGAGCGCATCGTGGTGCAGCTGCCCGGCGTGCAGGACACCGCCGAGGCCAAGCGCATGATCGGCGCCACCGCGACCCTGGAGTACCGCGCGGTGGTCGAGGGCAGCGCGATCGACGCGGTGCGCACCGGCCGGGTGCCGCCGGAAGCCAAGGTCTACTACCGCCGCGACGGTTCGCCGGTGCTGCTGAGCAAGCGCGTGATCGTGACCGGCGACCAGATGGTGGCCGCGCAGAGCACGGTCGACCAGAACGGCCTGCCGGCGGTCAGCGTGACCCTCAACAACGTCGGCGGCGACCGCATGTTCGAGTTCACCAGCGCCAACGTCGGCAAGCCGATGGCGGTGGTCTACACCGAGCGCATCCCGCAGGTGAAGATGGTCAACGGCCAGGAAGTGCGCAGCTTCCGGGTCAAGGAGGAAGTGATCTCCGTGGCCAACATCAACGGCGTGTTCGGCAAGAACTTCCAGACCACCGGCCTGGAGAAGGCCGAGGCCGACGACCTGGCCAAGCTGCTGCGCGCCGGCTCGCTGGCCGCGCCGATGGACTTCGTCGAGGAGAAGATCGTCGGCCCCAGCCTGGGCAAGGAGAACGTGCAGCGCGGCGTCACCGCGGTGCTGTACGCGTTCCTGTTCACCCTGGTGTTCTTCGCCGTGTACTACCGCATGTTCGGCGTGCTGACCGGCATCGCGCTGCTGTTCAACCTGCTGATCGTGGTCGCGGTGATGTCGCTGTTCGGCGCCACCATGACCCTGCCGGGCTTCGCCGGCCTGGCGCTGTCGATCGGCCTGTCGGTGGACGCCAACGTGCTGATCAACGAGCGCATCCGCGAGGAGCTGCGCGCCGGCGTGCCGCCCAAGGCGGCGATCGCCAACGGCTACGAGAAGGCCTCCGGCACCATCTTCGATGCCAACCTCACCGGCATCCTCGCCGGCATCGCGCTGTACGCCTTCGGAACCGGCCCGCTGAAGGGCTTCGCCGTGACCATGGTGATCGGCATCTTCGCCTCGATGTTCACCGCGATCACCGTGTCGCGCTCCCTGGCGGTGCTGCTGTACGCCCGCCGCAAGAAGCTCAAGTCCCTGGCCGTCTGAGGGAAGGAAACCGGACATGAAGATCTTCCCGCTGACTTTTATCCCGCACGAGCCGCGCATCGACTTCATGAAGATGCGCTGGGTGGCGATGGTCGCCGCCGTGCTGATGTTCGTGGCCGCCCTGGCCGGCATCGCCAAGGGCTTCAACTACGCCCTGGACTTCACCGGCGGCACCGTGGTCGAGGTGCGCTTCGCCCAGTCCACCCCGGTCGACCAGGTGCGCGAGCGCCTGGCCGGCGCCGGCTACGAGGGCGCGCAGGTGCAGAGCTTCGGCAGCGGCACCGACGTGCTGGTGCGGCTGCAGCCGCGCGATGGCCAGACCACGACCGACGCCAACAACCGCACCGCGCAGGAGGTGCTGGCCGCGGTCTCCACCGCGGAGAATCCGGCCGCCCTGATGCGCACCGAGTTCGTGGGCCCGCAGGTGGGCCGCGAGCTGGCCATGAACGGCCTGTACGCTGCACTGTTCGTGGTGGTGGGCTTCCTGATCTACATCGGCTTCCGCTTCGAATGGAAGTTCGCGGTCTCGGCCACCCTGACCACGCTGTTCGACGTGGTTGTGGTGGCCGGCTACTTCGCCTGGAGCGGCCGCGACTTCGACCTGACCGTGCTGGCCGGCCTGCTCTCGGTGATGGGCTTCTCGATCAACGACACCATCGTGGTGTTCGACCGCGTGCGCGAGAACTTCCGTTCCATGCGCGCGGAGCCGCACGAGATCTTCAACCGCTCGATCAACCAGACCCTGTCGCGCACCATCATCACCTCGCTGGTGTTCTTCCTGTCGGTGCTGGCGCTGTACCTGTACGGCGGCGGCTCGCTGGAGGGCCTGGCCCTGACCCAGATGATCGGCGCCGTGGTCGGCACCCTGTCCTCCATCTTCCTGGCCTGCCCGCTGCTGACCCTGGGCTTCCTCAAGGTCACCAAGCAGGACCTGCTGCCCAAGGCCAGGGACGAGGCGGAGCTGGCGCGCCGTCCGTAAGCAGGCGCCGCCTGCAGCATTGGAAAAGCCGCCCCTGGGCGGCTTTTCTTTTGCCTCCCCAACCCTTCCCCGCGTGGGGAGGGGAGAGAGGGTAGGGTGCCAGGCACGGTTTGCACCCGCGGCACGGTTGCCATCCCGCACCCACCCCAGCCCCTCCCTGTTGCAGAGGGGGCGGGCAGGCACCAGGCACGAAAAAAGCCGCCTACCCCGGAGGGCAGGCGGCTTTTCCAGACGGATCTCAGTTGAACGCGGCGGCGTAGCCGGTGTTGACCACCAGCTTCTGCAGCTCGTCGGCGACCTTCACGTTGCCGGCGATGATCTGGCGGCCGTCCGGGCCGCGCTCGTCCATGCGCGCGGCGTTGCCGCCGCGGAAGTCGCACACCCGGCCACCGGCCTCGCGCACCAGCAGCACGCCGGCGGCGATGTCCCAGGCCTTCACCCCGGCCTCGAAGTAGGCGTCCAGGCGGCCGCAGGCCACGTAGGCCAGGTCGAGGGCGGCCGAACCGGTGCGGCGCACGTCCTCGGCGTGGGCCAGCAGTGCGTCCACGCACTTGAGCTGGGCGCTGGCGCGGGCGCGCTCGCGCGGCGGGAAGCCGGTGCCGATCACGGTCCCGGACAGGTCCTTGCGCTCGGCCACCCGGATCTTCTTGTCGTTGAGCACCGCGCCGGCACCGCGGCTGGCGGCGAACAGCTCGTTGCGCAGCGGGTCGAAGATCACCGCGTCGATCGGCTCGCCGTTGTCGACCAGGGCGATGGAGACGCAGTAGTGCGGGAAGCCGCGCAGGTAGTTGCTGGTGCCGTCCAGCGGGTCGATCACCCACTGGAAGCGCGACTGGCGGCCTGGCTGGTGGCCGCCTTCCTCGCCCAGCACGCCGTAGTCCGGGTAGGCACGGCGCAGCTCCTTCACGATGACCTTCTCGGCTTCGGCGTCGACCTCGCTGGCGTAGTCCATGCGCTGCTTCTGGACCACGTTCAGGGCGTCGAGGCGGTTGATGTTGCGCAGCAGGACGTTGCCGCCCAGGCGCGCGGCCTTGACCATGACGTTGACGGCGGGTTTGAGCATGGCGAAGGCTCCCGGTAAAGGCTGTGGGGGTTGGGCGAATTAAAAGAGCGTTCCGGCACGCGAGGCCGGCCGCGCAGTTTACCATCTGCGCCATGTCCGAATCCCCCATCGCCCCACAATCCGCCGCCGGGGCCGCCGGCGCCATCCGCATCGTCCTGGTCGGCACCCAGCACCCGGGCAACATCGGCGCCGCCGCGCGCGCGATGAAGACCATGGGCCTGTCCAGGCTGGTCCTGGTCAGCCCGGAAAAGCCGCTGGACGACACCGCCTACCGCCGTTCCGCCGGCGCCGAGGACGTGCTCGACCGCGCCCCGGTATACGCCACCCTGGCCGAGGCGGTGGCCGACTGCCGCATGGTGCTGGGCTGCACCGCGCGCAGCCGCCGGGTGCAGCTGGAGCAGCTGGAGCCGGACGCGGCCGCGCAGCGGGCGCTGCAGGCCACCGCCGAGGGGCCGGTGGCGATCGTGTTCGGGCGCGAGCGCACCGGCCTGACCAACGAGGAGCTGCAGCTGTGCCACGCCTCGGTGCACATCCCGTCCGATCCGGCGTTCAGCTCGCTCAACCTGGCCGCGGCGGTGCAGGTGCTGGCCTACGAGGTGCGGCTGGCGGTGCTGGCCGCCGATCCGGCTCCGGCCGAGCCGTTGCCGCCGGACGCGCAGCCGGCCACCCATGAGCAGCTGGAAGGCTTCTTCGCGCAGCTGGCGCAGACCCTGGACGAGATCGACTTCCACAAGGGGCGCTCCCCGGATTCGGCCATGCGCAAGCTGCGCCGGCTGTTCGTGCGCACCGGCCTGACCGCGCACGAGGTGCGGCTGCTGCGCGGGGTGCTGGCCGATGCCCAGCGCATGGCGCGGCTGGCCGGCGCGGCGGGCAAGGGGCCGCTGTCGCCCTGAGCGGCTTTCGGCTAGGCTTTGCCGGTCACAGGGGGGATTCACGCTTGTCGAGCATGCGCAATCCGGTCCTGGTGGCGCCGCGGGCGCTGCCGGGTGCGTCGAGGTACGGCCGGGCGATGGCCGTTGCGGTGGCCTTCCTCCGGGCCGATCCTTGCCCTGCCAAGGCCGCGCCGTCCCGGCGCCGGCTGGCCTGCACGGAGGGCGAATGAAGCTGCGCATGGGCCTGCAGGCCAGGTTCCTGGCCTCGATGTCGCTGCTGCTGGTGGTGGTCCTGGTGCTGCTCGGCCTGGTCCTGCAGCGGCAGCAGGCCATGCGCCAGGAGTCGGAGGAGCTCAGCCGTGCGGCGATCCACGAGCTGATCGACGCGCACCTGCATGCGCGCGCCCGTACCCTGGCGCAGCAGCTGGCCACCAGCCTGGCCCGGCCGCTGCAGGAGGGCGACACCGAGGCGATCGCCGCGCTGCTGCGCGAGCAGCGCCAGGACGGCCTGGTCCGGTACCTGCAGGTGGCCGACGCGCACGGGCGGGTGGTGCAGGAAGCCGGGCGCGCCGACGAGGGGCCGTTCCGGGTGATCGAGCCGCCGGCCGGAGCCCCGCCGGTGGCCGAGGTGGTGGTGCGCCAGGACGAGGACGTGCTCGAGGCGATCGCGCCGGTCCGCCGCGACGGCCGCCGCATCGGCCAGGTCCGGGTGGGCCTGGCGCTGGAGGTCGCGCACCGCTTCGAGGAGCAGAACCTGCAACGCCTGCGCGAGCGCGCCGACGAGCTGGCGCGGCGCCAGAACGCCTGGGTGGCGCTGCTGCTGGGCCTGCTGCTGGCCGTGGTGCTGGGCATGGCCTGGTACGTGCAGCGGGTGCTGGTGCGGCCGATCCGCGACCTGGCCGCCTCGGCGCGCCGGATCGAGGCCGGCGACTACAACGTCCAGGTGCGCGCCAGTGCCCGCAACGACGAACTGGGCGAGCTGGAGCGCGCGTTCAACCGCATGAGCGAGAGCGTGGCACGCCACGACCGCGACGTGCGCCAGATCGCCTATACCGATCCGCTGACCGGCCTGACCAACCGCCTGGCCTTCCGCGAGGACCTGGAACAGCGCCTGGAGCAGCTGCACGGCTCCGGCCGCCAGCTGGCGCTGCTGTTCGCCGACATCGACGACTTCAAGCGGGTCAACGACACCCTCGGCCACGAGGCCGGCGACGAGGCCCTGCTGCAGTTCGCCACCCGCATCCGCGAGGCGGTCCGCCGCCACGGCGGCCCGGACGCGCGGCTGGCGCGCTTCGGCGGCGACGAATTCGTGATCCTGGTCGAGGGCGAGGACGTGCGGCCGCTGGCCACCCGCCTGGCCGGGGTGCTGGTGGCCGAACTGCGCGACCCGCTGCAGATCGAGGGCCGCCAGGTGTTCCTGGGCACCTCGATCGGCATCACCCTGTTCCCCGAGGACGCCACCGGCGCCAGCGGCCTGATGAAGAACGGCGACATCGCCATGTACCAGGCCAAGAGCGCCGGCAAGAACGGCTTCCGCTTCTACAGCCGGGCCATGGACCACGCCGTCGAGCGCCGCGCGCACATGGAGCAGGAACTGCGCGGCGCCTGGGAGCGCGGCGAGGTCAGCGTGGTCTACCAGCCGATCGGCCGCACCAGCGATGGCCGGATCGTCGGCGCCGAGGCGCTGCTGCGCTGGCAGCACCCGGAACTGGGCACGATCTCGCCGGCGGCGTTCATCGACGTGGCCGAGCAGAGCGGACTGATCGACCAGCTCGGCCCGCGCGTGCTGCGCCAGGCCTGCATCGACGCGGCGCGCTGGGCGCGCGAGTGCGGCGGCGAGCCGCCGTTCGTCTCGGTCAACGTGTCGCCGCGCCAGCTGCGCCACGGCGAGCTGCCGGGGATCGTGGCCCAGTGCCTGGCCGAGTCCGGGTTGCCGGCCGGGTGCCTGCACCTGGAGCTGACCGAGACCGCGCTGATCAGCGACGAGCTGCAGGCCGGGGCGCTGCTGACCCGGCTGCACGCCACCGGCGTGAAGGTCTGGCTGGACGACTTCGGCACCGGCTTCTCCGGCCTCAGCCACCTGCGCCGGGTGCCGGTGGACGGGCTCAAGATCGACCGCAGCTTCATCGCCGACATGCAGCGCGACCCGGACGACCTGGCCCTGACCAGCGCGATCGTCGCCATGGCCCACTCGCTGGGCATCACCGTGGTGGCCGAGGGCGTGGAGAAGCAGGCGCAGCTGGACCTGCTGGCCGGCCTGGGCTGCGACCTGGTCCAGGGCTACTGGCTCAGCCACCCGCTGGGCGCCGAGGAGCTGGCCGCGCGGCTGGCGGCGCGGGACGCCTGAGCCGGCTCAGGCGCGGCGCAGGCGCCCGATCCATTCGCCCAGCAGCTGCGCCAGCTCGCCCGAGACCAGGGCCATGCCGGCGATGGTGGCGGCCGAGACCAGCCACAGGCCCAGCAGCAGGGCGCCGTCGCGTTCCAGCAGGGCCAGGGCGAACAGCAGCAGCAGGCCGGCGAAGATGTAGTTGGTCATCGGGATCGGCAGCGCCAGCAGCAGGCCCAGCACCAGCAGCAGGAGCCCGGTCAGGACGTTGGCGGCGCGGTTGCCGGCCAGGCCCTGCAGGCGCGGCCGCACCAGGTGCTCCAGCCGCGCCAGCCATGGCGCGATCCGCGCGCGGAAGCGGTTGAGGGTATGCCGCCGCGGACCGCGGCGGCCGACGAAGCGGGGAAGCCATGGCCGCGCCAGGCCGGCCACCAGCTGCAGCCCGATCAGCATCACCAGCGGTCCGGAGACGACCCCGCCGGCGCCGGGGATGGGGATGAAGCCGGGCAGGATGGCCACGAACAGGAACATCCCGAATGCACTGCGGCCCAGCCCGCCGAGCAGGCGGTCCAGGCTCAGCAGCTCCTCCGGGTCGCCGTGCGCGAACGCGTCGAGCACGCGGGTAAGCCCGCTGCGCGGGGTGGTGCCGCCCTGGTCAGGCGGGCTGGCCATCTTCCTCCGCCGGCAGGCGGGTCAGCAGCAGTTTGTCCACGCGGGCGCCGTCCAGGTCCACCACCTCGATGCGCCAGCCGGCCCAGTCGAAGTGCTCGCCCACGTGCGGGATGCGGCCGAAGTGGGCGATGCACATGCCGGCCAGGGTGTGGTAGTCGCCGTCCTCGGCGTCGGGCAGGGCGGCGCCGTCCATCAGCTCGCGCAGGTCGTCGGTGGGCAGGGCGCCGCCGACCAGCAGCGAGCCGTCGTCGCGCGCGACCACCAGGGCCTCGCCGTCGTTGTGCTCGACCGCCTGCAGGCGGCCGATGATCGCGCCCATCAGGTCGTTGACCGTGACCAGGCCCTGGATCTCGCCGTACTCGTCCACCACCAGCGCCATCGATTGCTGTTCCTCGCGGAAGATCTCCAGCAGCTTCATCGCATGGGTGGACTCTGACACGAACAGCGTGTCCCTGAGGTGGTCGAACAGCCCGCCCTCGATGCCGCCGCCGGTGTGCAGCAGCGACTTGACCTCCAGCACGCCGGCCACGTCCGCGTCGCTGCCGCGGTAGACCGGATAGCGCGAGAAGCGGTGTTCGCGCATGACCGCCAGGTTCTCCTCCAGCGGCGCGTTGGCGTCCAGCCAGGCGATGCGGTTGCGCGGGGTCATCAGGCTGTCGGCGGTGCGGTCGCCCAGGCGCATGACCCGGTTCATCATGTCGCGCTCGTAGGCGTCGATCACGCCCTGCTCGTGGCTCTCGGCCACCAGCATGCGGATCTCCTCCTCGGAGATGGTGCTGACCTGGTCCTTGCCCAGGCCGACGGCGCGCAGCACCAGGCGGGTGCTCTGCGACAGCAGCCACACGAACGGGAAGGCGGCCTTCGCCAGCCAGCCCATGGGCATGGCCACGAACCCGGCGATCCGCTCAGGGGCGGTGATCGCCAGGCGCTTGGGCACCAGTTCGCCGAAGATCAGCGTGAAGTAGGTGATCAGGGCCACCGCCAGCAGCTTGCCGATGCCGGCCGCGTACTGGCCCAGGGCCGGGAACACGTCGTCCAGCCAGTCGCCGATGGCCAGGCCGATGGCCTCGCCGCCGAACAGGCCGGTGAGGATGCCGATCAGGGTGATCCCGATCTGCACCGTGGACAGGAAGTTCTCCGGCTTCTCCGACAGCGCCAGGGCGCGCGCCGCGCGCTTGCTGGCCTGGGCCAGCTGCTTCAGGCGGCTCTTGCGCGAGGTCATGACCGACATCTCCGACATCGCGAAGAAGCCGTTCAGCAGGATCAGGGCGAAAACGATCAGCAGCTCAGCCACGGCGGCGGACCCCGCGGCGTGCATGGGAGGGCTGGTCGTGCAGCGCCGTCAGGGCGCGGCGGAAGTGGGGGCTAGGGTCGTCGTCCATAAGCTGCGCCCGCGGGGCGCGGGGGCGATGATAACAGAGGCGCGGGAGCCTCCCGCCGGGGCATGTTGCGCTGCGGCAGTACCGGGCTCCGGCGCGGGCTGTCATAATTTCCCGGATCGCCGCCCGTCCCGAGGCGGAGGACAGTCTTCGATGTTCTCACTCCAGACCATTTTCGGCTCCGGCAAGCAGTTCTTCACCCTGCTGGACGAGGCGGCCATCGCGGCCCACGACAGCACCAAGGCCCTGTACCAGATGATGAAGGCCGCCGACCGGCAGCCGGCGCTGGATGCGTTCAAGCTGGCCCGCCAGCGCGAGCGCACCGCCTCGGAGAAGATCAGCCAGGCCCTGGTGGACAGCTTCATGACCCCGCTGGAGCGCGAGGACATCGAGGCCCTGGGCTCGGCGCTGTACAAGATCCCCAAGCAGGTGGAGAAGTTCGCGGACCGCTACTCGCTGGCGACCCAGCACCTGGCCCACATCGACTTCGCGCCGCGCGCGGCGATGCTGGAGCAGGCCGCGGACGTGGTGGTGGAGATGGTCCATGGCCTGCGCCACATGAACCTGGACAAGATGACCGTGCTCAACGAGAAGCTGCGGTCGATCGAGAACGAGGCCGACCGGCTGATGCTGGAGCTGTACCGCGACATCTACTCCGGGCGCCTGGACCACCTGCAGATGTTCCTGCTGAAGGAATTCTTCGAGATCCTGGAGAAGGCCATCGACCGTTGCCGCGAGGCCGGCGTGGTGGTCTACCAGATCACGCTCAAGAACAGCTGACGGGCCGCTGCCATGCTGACCCTCGTGCTGGTGGTGATCCTGGCCGCGCTCGTCTTCGAGTTCATCAACGGCTTCCACGACACCGCCAACTCCATCGCCACGGTGGTGGCGACCAAGGTGCTGTCGCCGGGCGCGGCCGTGTCGCTGGCGGCGGTGATGAACCTGGTCGGGGCGCTGATGGGGACCGCGGTGGCGGCGACCATCGCCACCGGCATCCTCAACACCGACGTGGTCGAGGCCAGCTCGCAGGTGATCCTGTGCGCGCTGCTGGGCGGCATCGGCTGGAACCTGATCACCTGGTGGTTCGGCCTGCCGTCCTCGTCCTCGCACGCCCTGATCGGCGGCCTGTGCGGCGCCGGCCTGGCCGCCGCCGGCAACAACTGGGACGCGCTGATCTGGTCGCAGGACCTCGGCAACTGGGCCAAGAACAAGGGCCTGCTGTGGAAGGTGTTCCTGCCGATGGTCACCTCGCCGCTGGCCGGCTTCGTCATGGGCGTGGGCGTGATGGTCCTGCTGTGGGCGATCATCGCCGCCATGGCCCGCGCCGGCGGCGTGCTGCGCCGGCTGGCGCGCCCGCGCTGGGTCAACGCCTTCTTCGGCAAGGCCCAGATCGCCTCGGCCGCCTACATGGGCTTCGCCCACGGCCACAACGACGCGCAGAAGACCATGGGCATCATCGCCCTGACCCTGATGGGCGCCGAAGCCGCCGGCACCCTGGACAACCTGCCGTCGTGGCTGGCCTTCCTGCACCCGGGTGACAACGACAGCACCCACATCGCCACCTGGATCGTGCTGACCTGTGCCCTGGTGATGGCTGCCGGCACCGCGTCCGGTGGCTGGCGCATCATCAAGACGCTGGGCCACAAGATGGTCAGGCTGCACCCGATCCACGGCTTCGCCGCCGAGACCAGTTCGGCCACGGTGCTGACCCTGGCCGCGCACTTCGGCATGCCGGTGTCCACCACCCACAGCATCTCCACCGCGATCATGGGCGTGGGCTTCGCCAAGAACCCGCGCGCGCTGAAGATCGGCGTGATCGAGCGCATCGTCTGGGCCTGGATCATGACCATCCCCGCCGCCGGCGGCCTGGCCTGGCTGTTCCTGCGCGGGATGAAGGCGCTCGGCTGGGCCTGAGCGCCTGCCTGCCGCCACGCCGCTGCAAAGCAAAGGCCGCCGCAAGGCGGCCTTCGCTTTTACGGCGCGGCGGTGCTGGCTAAGCTGGGCCCATGCCCGACGCCACCCAGGACGCCGCCGCCCGCATCCTCGCCGCCGTGCGCGCCATCCCGCGCGGGCAGGTGGCCGGGTACGGCGAGGTGGCGCGGCGCGCGGGCCTGCCCGGACGCGCCCGCCTGGCGGCACGGGTGTTGTCGCAGAACACCGACCGCACGCTGCCCTGGCACCGGGTGCTGCGCGCCGACGGCCGCATCGCCTTCCCCGAAGGCTCGGCCGGCTACCGCGAGCAGTGCCAGCGGCTGCGCGCCGAGGGCGTGGCGGTGGTGGACGGGCGCGTGCGCCGCGAGCTGATGGCCGGCGCGCACGGCGACCTGGACGCCATGGTGTGGGGGCCGCCGCCGCGCTGAGCGCGGGGCCCGGCCCGGTGCGCGGGGCCGTTATGATGGGCTTCCCCTTCCATGGAGCCGCGGATGTTCGCGCGACTGCCCCCCGTCACCCAGGCCATGCTGATCGCCAACGTGGTGGTGTTCCTGCTGCAGCTGATGCTGGGCAACGCCACCTTCTCGACCTTCATGCTGTGGCCGCCGCAAGGCTTCGATCCGTTCTCGCCCGCGCAGAATTTCCAGCCCTGGCAGCTGCTCAGCTACGGCTTCCTGCACGGCAGCTTCGGCCACCTGCTGTTCAACATGCTGGCGCTGTACATGTTCGGCTCCCCGCTGGAGCTGACCTGGGGCCCGCGCCGGTTCCTGGCCTACTACCTCATCTGCGTCGCCGGCGCCGGCCTGTGCCAGCTGCTGGTGGGCTGGTGGACGGTCTCCGCCGGCGGCCCGCCGTATCCCACCCTGGGCGCCTCCGGCGGCGTGTTCGGCCTGCTGCTGGCCTACGGCATGCTGTTCCCCAGCCAGCGGGTGATGCTGCTGTTCCCGCCGATCCCGATGAAGGCGCGCACCTTCGTTATCGTGTTCGGCGCGATCGAGCTGGTGCTGGGCTTCACCGGCTGGCAGCCGGGCGTGGCCCACTTCGCCCACCTGGGCGGCATGTTGTTCGGCTGGCTGGTGATCCGCTACTGGCGCGGCCAGCCGCCGTTTGGCGGGCGGCGCCCGCCGCGAGGTCCCAGCCACCTGCGCCGGGTGAAGTAGGCGCGGGCGGGAAGGAAAGGTGAAAGGCGCGGGCAACCGCGCCTTTCCTGTTTGCGCGGCCGGACCGAAGCGGTGCCGGCCCGGGGCGGGGAGGGCACGGTCCCCGCGGCGATGCCGGGGACGGCCCGGGGTGCCCGCCGCCGGCGCAAAAAGAACGGTGCCCGGCAATGCCGGGCCCCGCGTGCGCTTGCCTTGCGCGTGCGCTTACCAGATCACGACCCGGGCATCGCCCTGGCGGGCCATGGGCGCGCCGGCCTCGCACTTGAACGCCGCGGCGAACGCCGGCAGGTTCGAGGGCGCGCCGATGGCGCGGAACTGCGACGGGGCGTGCTCGTCGGTGGCGATGCGCTGCTTCAGCTCTTCCGGGGTGAAGTTGCGGCGCCACACCGTGGCCCAGTTGAGGAAGAAGCGCTGGTCGCGGGTCAGGCCGTCGGTCATCGGGTCCGGCTGGCCCTCGGTGGCCTTCTTCATCGCGTCGTAGGCCGTGGCCAGGCCGCCCAGGTCGGCGATGTTCTCGCCCAGGGTCAGGCGGCCGTTGACCTTCTGGCCGTCGGCGGTGGTGTAGCCGTTGAACTGCTCGATCAGCTTGGCGGTGCGCGCGGCGAAGCCCTTGGCGTCGGCCTCGGTCCACCAGTTCTCGAACTTGCCGGTCGGCCCGAAGCGGCTGCCCTGGTCGTCGTAACCGTGGGTCATCTCGTGGCCGATCACCGCGCCGATGCCGCCGTAGTTCATCTCGTCGGTGGCTTCCGGATCGAAGAACGGCGGCTGCAGGATGGCGGCCGGGAACGCGATCTCGTTCGACAGCGGGTTGTAGTAGGCGTTGACCATCTGCGGCGGCATGCCCCACTCGGACTTGTCGACCGGCTTGCCGATCTTGCCCAGCTCCCAGCGGTAGTTGAACTCGCGGGCGGCCAGCACGTTGCCGATGTAGCTGTCGCGGCCGGTCTCCAGGCCGTCCCAGGAACGCCACTTGTCCGGGTAGCCGATCTTGGTGGTGAACGCGGCCTGCTTGTCCAGGGCCTTGGCCTTGGTCTCCTCGCTCATCCACTCCAGGTTCTGGATGCGCGCCTTCAGGGCCTCGCCGAGGTTGGCGACCAGGGCCTCCATCTTGGCCTTGGACTCGGGCGGGAAGGCGACCTGCACGTACATCTGGCCCAGGGCCTCGCCGGCCTGGCCGTTGATCGTGGCCAGCACGCGCTTCCAGCGCGGCTTCATTTCCTTCTGGCCGCGCAGGGTGGCCGAGTAGAAGTTGAAGTTCTCCTGCACGAACTCGTCGCTCAGGTACGGCGCGGCGCCGTCGACGGTGTGGAAGCGCAGGTAGGCCTTCCACACGGCCGCGTCGGTGTCGGCCAGGGCCTTGTCGACCTCCTTGTGGAAGTCCGGGATCGCCAGCGAGAACATCTCCGGCGCGGCCACGCCCTGGGACTCGAAGAACTTCGACCACGGGAAGTTCGGGGTCAGCGCATCGGCGTCGGCCAGGCTGACCGGGTTGTAGAACAGGGACACGTCGCGGGTCAGGTCCTCGCGCGACTTGGACGCCTTGGCCAGGCGGGTCTCGAACGCCATCACCTGCTTGGCCTGCTCCTGCGCCGCGGCCGCGTCCACGCCCGACAGCTCGAGGATGCGGGCGATGTGGGCCACGTACTTGTCGCGGATGTCCTGCTTGTCGGCGTCGGTGTAGTACTTGCTGTCCGGCAGGCCCAGGCCGCCCTGCGACACGTAGGCGATGTTCATGTCCGGGTTCTGGAAGTCGGCCTCCGGGCCGAATCCGAACAGGAAGTTGCCGCCCTTGGCGGCGCGGCTGCGCAGGTACTCGGCGATCGCGTCCTTGTCGGCCAGCGCGTCGATCGCGGCCAGCTCGGCGGCCAGCGGCTGGATGCCCTGGGCGTTGATCTTCGCCTCGTCCATGCCGGTGGCCCACAGGTCGCCGACGATCTTCGTCACGCCGGTGGCCGAAGCGTCGGCGCCGGCCTGCTCGGCCAGCTGCTGCTGGATCGCGGTGGAGCGCTCGTCGAGCATCTCGAACGCGCCCCAGCTGGTGCGGTCGCCCGGGACCGGATTGGCGTCCAGCCACTTGCCGTTGGCGTAGCCGGCGAAGTCGTGGCAGGCCTGCTTGGTCTCGTCCAGGTCGGCCACCTGGAAGCGGTTGACCGGCGGCAGCCGGCTCTCGTCCAGGGTCAGGGCAGGCGCTTCCGCGGCGGGGGCGGACTCGTCCTTCTTGGAGCAGGCAGCCAGCGCCGTGGCGATCGCCAGCGGCAGCAGCAGGGCTTGGGTCTTGCGCATGTTCACGGTTTGGGGTCTCCGGCCCGTATGGGCGTGCAATGGCCCCCTGGGGGGCAGTGGCACGGACTGTACGCCAGCGTCTACTGCCGGTGGCACTGCCGGAGGTCATGCACAATGGGCCGGGACCCGGGAGGAGGGCGGATGGAAATCGAGTTCCATGGCGCGGCCGGCGGAGTGACCGGCTCCATGCACCTGGTCGAGGCCGCCGGCCGGCGGATCCTGCTGGACTGCGGGATGCTGCAGGGCGGACGCGAGCTGGAGGCGGGCAACGCCGCCCCGTTCCCGTTCGACCCGGCCGGGCTGGACGCGGTGGTCCTCAGCCACGCCCACATCGACCACATCGGCCGGTTGCCGCTGCTGGTGGCGCGCGGCTACCACGGGCCGGTCTGGCTGCAACGGGCCACCGCCGACCTGCTGCCGGTGATGCTGGAGGACGCCGCCTCGCTGGCCGCCTCCGAGGCCGAGCGCGCCAACCGCCGGCGTGCACCGGGCGAGCCGGCCCAGGCGCCGCTGTTCACCGCGGCCGACGTGGCCCGGGTCCTGGACCTGCTGCGGCCGCTGGACTATGGCGCGCGCACCGCGATCCTGCCGGGGGTGGAGCTGGCCCTGCGCGACGCCGGGCACATCCTCGGCTCGAGCATCGTCGAGCTGTGGGGCGACGGCCGCAAGCTGGTGTTCTCCGGCGACCTGGGGCCGAAGGGCACGCCGATCCTGCGCGACCCGGAGGCCATCGCCGAGGCCGACCTGGTGGTGATGGAGTCCACCTACGGCGACCGCAACCACCGCGAGCGCAGCGCCACCGTGCAGGAGCTGGGCGAGGTGTTCGAGCACGCCTGGCGCGAGCGCGGCACGGTGCTGATCCCGGCCTTCGCCGTGGGCCGCAGCCAGGAGCTGCTGTACTGGTTCGCGCGCTACTGGCAGGAGTGGAAGCTGGAGCGCTGGCGCATCTTCCTGGACAGCCCGATGGCGGGGAAGGTGGTGGCCGTGTACGACCGCCACCAGGCGCTGTTCGACGAGCAGGCCAGCCAGGTCTGGCGGCAGCGGCCCTCGCCGTTCCGGCTGCCCAACCTGTACTACACCGAGACCACCCAGGCCTCGATGGGGATCAACGCGATCGCCTCCGGCGCGATCGTGATCGCCGGGTCGGGCATGGCCAATGGCGGCCGCATCCAGCACCACCTGCGCCACCGCCTGGAGCGGCGCGACACCCACGTGGTGTTCGTCGGCTACCAGGCCGAGGGCACGCTCGGCCGGCGCCTGGTCGAGCGCGCGCCCTGGGTGCGCATCCACGGCCAGGAGCTGCGGGTGGCGGCGCAGGTACACACCGTCGGCGGCCTGTCGGCCCATACCGACCAGCGCGGGCTGCTGCAGTGGTACGGCCAGTTCCGCGGCACCCCGCCGGTGGCCCTGGTGCACGGCGAGGACCCCGCGCGCCAGGCACTGGCCGGCGAACTCGGCCGCCGCTTCGGGGCGCGGGTGGAACTGCCACGGCCCGGTACCCGCCTGGCGGTCTGAGGCGCGGCTCCGGTGGCCGGTGGTATACCTGCGCGCATGCGGAACGAAGACGCGCGGCGTGACGTGCTCCTGGTCGGCGGCGGCCACAACGGCCTGGTCTGCGCCGCCTACCTGGCCCGGGCCGGGCTGAAGGTGACCGTGCTCGAGCGCCGCGGCGTGGTCGGCGGCGCGGCGGTCACCGAGGAGTTCCATCCCGGCTTCCGCAACTCGGTGGCCTCGTACACGGTCTCGCTGCTGCAGCCGAAGGTGATCGAGGACCTGGACCTGCACGGCCACGGCCTGCGCATCGTCCTGCGCCGGCGCAACAACTTCCTGCCGCTGCCCGACGGCCGCTACCTGCTCACCGGCGGCGGGCGCACGGCCGAAGAGGTCGCGAAGTTCTCCCGCCACGACGCCGAGGCATTGCCGGCCTACGAGGCGCGGCTGGAGGCGATGGCCGACGTGCTGCGCGCGCTGGCGCTGCAGCCGCCGCCCAACGTCACCGACGGTGGCTGGCTGCAGGCGCTGCCGGAGCTGCTGCGCACCGCACGGCTGGGCCGGCAGTTGCATGCGCTGGAGCCGGCGCTGCGCCAGGACCTGCTGGACCTGTTCACCATTTCCGCCGCCGAATACCTGGACCGCTGGTTCGAGAGCGGGCCGATCAAGGCCCTGTTCGGCTTCGACGGCATCGTCGGCAACTACGCCAGCCCGTACGCCCCGGGCACCGCCTACGTGCTGCTGCACCACGTGTTCGGCCAGGCCAACGGGGTCAAGGGCGCCTGGGGCCACGCCATCGGTGGCATGGGCGCCATCACCCGGGCGATGGCGCGCGCGGCCGAGGCGGCCGGCGCGGAAATCCACACCGGCCAGGGCGTGGAGCGGATCCTGGTCGAGGGCGGGCGCGCCACCGGCGTGGTCACCGCGGCGGGCGAGACCTTGCGCGCCCGCGCGGTGGTGGCCAACGTCAACCCGAAGCTGCTGTACCAGCGCCTGCTGCCGGCCGGCGCGGTACCGCCGGCCACCGCCGAGCGCATGCGCAACTGGCGCTGCGGCTCAGGCACGTTCCGCATGAACGTGGCGCTGTCGCGGGCCCCCGACTTCCTTGCGTTGCCGGGAGAGGGCGAGCACCTGACCGCCGGCATCATCCTGGCGCCCAGCCTGGACTACATGGACCGCGCCTGGCGCGACGCCCGCGAGCACGGCTGGTCGCGCGAGCCCATCGTCGAGATGCTGGTGCCCTCGAGCCTGGACGATTCGCTGGCGCCGCCGGGAATGCACGTGGCCAGCCTGTTCTGCCAGCACGTGGCGCCGGAACTTCCCGGCGGCCGCAGCTGGGACGACCACCGCGACGAAGTGGCCGACCTGATGATCGCCACCGTGGACCGCTACGCGCCGGGCTTCGCCGCCTCGGTGCTGGGCCGGCAGGTACTTTCGCCGCTGGACCTGGAACGCGAGTTCGGCCTGGTCGGCGGCGACATCTTCCATGGTGCGCTGAGCCTCAACCAGCTGTTCTCGGCGCGGCCGATGCTGGGCCAGGCGCACTACCGCGGGGCCATCCCGGGCCTGTACCTGTGCGGCTCCGGCACCCATCCCGGCGGCGGCGTGACCGGCGCGCCGGGCCACAACGCCGCCCAGGTGGTGATCGGCGACCTGCGCTGAGGCGGCGCCCGCCGCGCGGCAGGCGGGCCGCGCAAGCCGGATGGGTTCCGGCCCCGCGCCATGCGGGGCCGGGAACCTTGGCTCACTGCACCACGGTGACCTTCTTGCGGTTGTCGCCGGAAGCGCGGTCGATCAGCTTGTTGTACGGGTCCACGCCGGCCTCGTAGGGCAGTTCGTCGACCACCAGCTCCAGCGTGGTTTCCGCCTGGGTGAGGCGGTGCTTGGCCAGGTACAGCACCTTCTCGTCGGCCTCGCTGCCGCCCGGCGGACGGGCGAACACGCCGATGTCGACCATCACGTCCACCGGTTCCTGGGTTTCCTTGCCCTTGCCGTCGGTGGAGACCTTCTCCGCCTGCACGGTGAGGGTTGTACTGGCGGTAGCGCTTCTCGTAGTCGGCCGCGCGCTCCTTGGCCAGGTCGCCGGGCACGTACTCGTTGCGGATGTTGGTGTTGTAGAAGATCCAGCCGCCGAGCCCGGCGAAGGCCAGCAGCGAGGCCGCCAGGGTGGCCGCCACCGGCGCGCGCAGCCGCGCCCGCGCCTGGCGCAGGCGGTCGCGCCAGTGCAGCGAGGTGCCGCGCGGCCAGAACAGCAGGGCCACGGCCAGCAGGGCCACGGCCAGGGCGGCCCAGTAGGCACGCACGGTCAGGTGCGCGCCCAGGAAGTGGCCGTAGCCGTTCATGTCCGAATACGGCAGCGGGGTGGTGGCGTTGTAACTGTACAGCAGGTGGTCGAAGTGCAGCATGCCCTTCGCCGCCTGCGCGACCAGGAACACGATCATCAGCAGGTAGCCGATGAACTTGTTGCCCGACACCGCCTGCAGGAACACCGCCAGCGCCGCCATCAGCATGAAGCCGAGGGCGTCCAGGGCGATGCCCTTCAGGTACAGCAGCGGCTCGATCGCGGTGATGCCGTGGCCCAGCTGCCAGGCGAGGGTGAACAGCGCGCCGCCCAGGTACATGGCCAGCACCAGACCGGCCAGCGCCGTCAGCTTCGAGGCCAGCGGGATCCAGTCGGGCAGGGCGTAGGCATCGGTGGCCTCGGCCACGCGCGCGCCGCGTTCGCGCCAGACCAGCTCGCCGGCGTAGAACGTCACCACGACGACCAGGAACAGGCTCATGCTGCCGCGGATGGTGCCGAGCATCTGCCGGGTCACCGGGTACAGCTCGGTGCCGTAGATGTTGTCGCCGAACATCAGGGCGACCAGGATCACCAGCAGGCCCAGCAGCAGCATGACCAGGAACGGCGCGCCCAGCAGCGAGGCGCGCAGGTCGAACGCGGCCAGCCTGCGGTACTGGGTCCAGCGCGCGGCCAGGCCCTCGCGCAGGCCCACGGCCGGCAGGCGCGGCCGGCGCCGTCGCAGCCGCGGCCGCGCCCTTGCGTCGGCGCAGGACCAGGCCTTCGCGGTCGGCGCGGAACAGGCGGAAGGCGGCAGCCAGCAGCAGCGCGCTCACGCCCAGCCACAGGAGGCGGTTGCCCAGCAGCAGGCCGCCCAGCTGCGGCAGCTGGGTGTTGTACTGGGCGCTGGACCAGTAGCGGATGTGCTCGTCCACGGCCGCGCCACCGGACGGATCGACCAGCGCCGCGATCCAGCGCGTGTCCAGGTCCGAGGTCAGCGAGCTGGAGACCGTCCACAGCACGATGAAGGCGATCGCGCCGATGTAGGTGTAGAGCATCGAGCGGGTCAGCGTGGCCAGCAGGAACAGCAGCGCCGACAGGAACAGCAGGTTGGGCACCACCAGCACCGCGAACGCCCAGGCGTAGGCGGACCAGGGCGTGGGGCCGAGGCGCTCCGGGTCCAGCCACGGCATCAGGCTGCCCAGCCAAAGCCCGAAGGCGATGACCAGCATGATCGCCAGGCTGGCGAGGAAACCACCGCCGAAGCGGCCGAGCAGGTAGTCGCGCTTGCGCAGAGGGGTGGCGAAGAACAGCTCCGCGGTGCGCTGCTCGAAGTCGCGCAGGGCGATGCCGGCCACGAAGATGGTCGACAGCAGCACGCTCAGCACGCTGAAGGCGCACAGCAGGCTGACCACCACCGCCGGCGCGTTGCGCATGATGTTGCCGACGCCGCCGCCGAAGCTGACGTTGTCCGAGGCCATGCTGGCGAAGCCGAACAGGCCGAACACCGCAAGCACGATCCAGAACACGCCGTTGCGCAGCAGCAGGCGCCCTTCGAAGGACAGGATGTGGCGCAACATGGCTCAGGCCGCCTTTGCCGGGGCGGAAGCCAGCGCGACCTGGCGCAGCTCGCCGAAGTAGACGTCTTCCAGGCTGGCCGGGACCGCGGCGAAGCCGTCGCCGGGGTCGCTGTCGGCGAGCACGTGCACCACCGGCTTGCCGGCGACCAGGCGCGAGGACAGCACCGCGTGCTCGTGCGCCAGGCGGTCCAGCTCCTCCTTCTCCACCCGCTTGCGCCAGATCCGGCCTTCCAGCGAACGGATCGCCTCGCGCGGCTCGCCGGCCAGGCGTACCTGGCCGGCGGCGATGATGGCCATGCGCGGGCACAGGTCGGTCACGTCCTCGACGATGTGGGTGGACAGGATCACCACCGTGTTCTCGCCGATCTCCGCCAGCAGGTTGAGGAAGCGGTTGCGCTCCTCCGGGTCCAGGCCGGCGGTGGGTTCGTCGACGATCACCAGCGAGGGTTGGCCGATCAGCGCCTGGGCGATGCCGAAGCGCTGGCGCATGCCGCCGGAGAAGGTGCCGAGCTTGCGCTTGCGCACGTTCCACAGGTTGACCTGCTGCAGCAGCGCCTGCACCAGCTCCCTGCGCTCGCCGCGCGCGGTCACGCCCTTGAGCACGGCGAAGTGGTCCAGCATCGCCTCGGCCGAGACCTTCGGGTACACGCCGAAGTCCTGCGGCAGGTAGCCCAGGCGCTTGCGCGCCTGTTCCTTGTTGGCGAGCACGTCCAGGCCGTCGAGGGTGATGCTGCCGCTGTCCGGCTCCTGCAGGGTGGCGATGGTGCGCATCAGGGTGGATTTGCCGGCGCCGTTGGGGCCCAGCAGGCCGAACATGCCCCTGGGGATGTCCAGCGACACGTCCTTCAGTGCCTGTACGCCGTTGGCGTAGGTCTTGGACAGCGAGCGGATCTACAGAATTCGTCTCCTCCGTTGGAACTCCTGGATGATGCGGACCGGTCGGCCGGCGGCGCCATCGGCGGATGGCGGGTGCCGGGGGCGGGAAAATCCGAGTCAGGGCCCGGCGCCGGCCGCGGGCGCGCCGTACAGGCGGCCCAGGGCCAGCGCCAGCGGATAGGGGCCGGGTTCGTCGCGGTTGCTCAGCACGACCACCGCCAGGCGCTGCCGCGGCCAGCGCACGATGGCGTTGCGGAAGCCGATGCTCTCGCCGCTGTGCCAGGTGCTGTCGCCGTTGAGGCGCCAGCCATAGCCGTAGTGCGGCACGTCGGGCTCGTCGGTGGCCGTGTGCGGGGCGAACATCAGCCCGCGCCAGGGCTGGCGCAGCAGGCGGTCGTCGTGCAGCGCCGCCTCCCAGCGCGCCAGGTCGTCGACCGAGGCGTAGATGCCGCCGTCGCCCAGCACCGCGCTGGTCGGGCTCTGGTCGGTGCGCACCCAGGCGCCGCCGGCCTGGCTGTAGCCCCAGGCGCGGTGGGCGACGGTGTCGTGGCCTTCGCGATGGGCCACGGCGGTGGCCATGCCCAACGGCGCGAAGATGCGTTCGCGCAGGAACGCCGGGAAGTCCTGCCCCGAGGCGCGCTCGACCACCAGCGCCAGCAGGGCGTAGCCGCTGTTGCTGTAGCGGTAGGCGCTGCCGGGCGGGAAGTAGGTGCGGTCCTGGCCTCCGAGGATGGCCAGCACGTCGGCGTCGTGCACCTGGCGGTCGAGGCCCGCCGGCAGCACGTCCTCGTAGTCGACCAGGCCGGAGGTGTGCGACAGCAGGTGGTGCAGGGTGACCGCCGCGGCCGCCGGCGGCAGCGAGGGCAGCCAGCGCCTGGCCGGATCGTGCAGCGACAGCCGCCCGTCCTGGGCCAGCAGCAGGATCGCCGCGGCGGTGAACTGCTTGGTCAGCGAGGCCAGGCGGTAGCAGCTGCGCGGGGTGGCCGGCACCCCGGCCTCCAGGTCGGCCATGCCCCAGGCGGCGCGCAGCAGCGGCTCGCCGTCGCGCAGCACCAGCACCGAGGCGCCGGGCACCTGGCCCTGGTAGTCGCGCAGCAGCGCCTGCACCTGCTCCGGCACGTCGTGCACGTCCTGCGCGGCCGGGGTGCCGGCAAGCATCAGCAAGGGCAACAGTCGCAGCATCGGCGCGGCTCCAGTCCAGGGACTGGCTGCAGCCTAGCGTGCCCGGGGCGGCCCCGGGATATGCCGGAAGGCGGGGGTCAGGCCGCCGCCTGCTCGCGCAGCTGGCGGGCGCGCTCGGCGCCCAGGTAGGCGATGATCGCCCGCCGCATCAGGTACAGCAGCGGGATCAGGGCGATCGCGCACAGCATCTTGTAGGCGTAGTTGAGGGTGCTGACCGCCAGGAACAGCGAGGTCGGCCACTTCTGCGGGCCAAGCACGAAGGCGATCCAGATCACCACGAAGCTGTCCACCAGCTGCGAGACCGCGGTCGAGCCGGTGGCGCGCAGCCATACGTGGCGCTCGCCGGTGGCGCGGCGGATGCGATGGAACACGGCCACGTCGACCAGCTGGCCGACCATGAACGCGGTCAGCGAGCCGGCAATGGTCCACAGGCCCTGGCCGAACACCGCGGCGAACGCGGCCTGGTAGTCCGGCACGCCCTGGGCCACCGCGGCCTCGCGCCACCAGCCGGCCGGGGCCAGCCAGATCGCGGCGAAGGCGAACAGGAAGCCGTAGCCGATCAGCGCGGCCGCCAGCCAGGAAATGAAGCGCACCCCGCGGCGGCCGAAGAACTCGTTGATGGTGTCGGTCATCACGAACACCACCGGCCACAGCAGGGTGCCGGCGGTGAAGCTCAGCGAGCCGCTCTGGCCGAACAGGTTCCATTCGAACGGGGCCAGGCCGAGGGTGTCCTCCAGGGCGAAGATCTTGACCCCGATGAACTCGGCCAGCACCGCGTTGGCGCAGAAGAACGCGGCCAGCACGATGAACAGCCGCACCGCGCGGTCCTGCAGCGGACGGGCGAACACGGCCGCTTCCATCAGCGCTCCCCCGCGCGGGTGAAGGGCATGCTTTCCGGGGCCACCGCGCCGCCGGAGATGATGAAGCTCATGGCCTGGTCCACGGTCCAGTCGGTGGGCGTGAGCAGTTCCACCGGCACCACCTCCAGGTAGCCGGAGGTGGGGTTGGGCGTGGTCGGCACGTACACCGCGGCCAGCTCGCGCCCGGTGCCTTCCTCGCGCAGCACCCGGGTGACCAGGCCGATGGACTTCATCTCCCGGTGCGGGAAGTCGATCAGGACCACGCGCTGGGTGCTGCCGGGCTTGGTCTGCAGGATGTCCAGCAGCTTGCGCGCGCTGGTGTAGATCACGTTGGCCAGCGGCACCCGCGCGATCAGCGCCTCGAACCAGCGCAGCAGGCGCTGGCCGACCACGCGCCGGGCCAGCACGCCCACCCCCAGGATCACCAGCAGGGTGGCGAGCATGGCGATGGTGTTCTGCACCCACACCACCTGGACCCAGTCCAGGTAGCCGGGGAAGGAGGCGGCGATGCGCCGCGACAGCGGCCCCACCCAGGGGCTGCTGATCCCGGACAGCAGCACGAACACGAACTTGATCACCACCCAGGTCAGCCACAGCGGCAACAGGGTCAGCAGTCCGGTGAGGAACAGGCGTTGCAGCGAGGCGCGCGACGGCGCAGGGGCGGCGGGGGTCATGGCGCGGATTGTATAGCGCCACCCGCATGGTCCGGGCGGGTCGGGGACCGCCCCCGGACCCGGAAGCCGGCAGGCTGCTGGCCGCGGCGGTGGCGGCGTGGAGGATGCCGTCGCCGGTCGGCCGCTTCAGCCGCCCGGGGCCGGGCGCCGGTCGGGCTTGCGCCGCACGTAGACCTGCTTGTGCACCCGGGCCACGACCTGGCCCTCGGTGTCGACCACGTCGTTGGCGAACCAGTGCAGGTACTTGTCGCCGCCGGCGGTGGCGGCCCGGATCTGCTCCAGCACCGCGTCGTCGATGCGGAATTCGGTGGAGACGGTGCTGCGCCCCGGGCGCAGGAATTCAATCCGGCCCTCGCGGTCCCACACGTAGTAGTCCCGGCCCAGGCAGTGCATCAGCAACAGCATCCAGAACGGGTCGGTCATGGCGAACAGGCTGCCGCCGAAGTGGGTGCCGACGTAGTTGCGGTTCCAGGGGCGCAGGCGCAGCTCGACCCGGGCATGGCGCCAGTCCGGCGCCAGCTCGGCGACGTGGATGCCGGTGAACAGGAACGGGGGCCACAGGTTCATGCCGTGGCGCATCAGCGCGGGCGTCATTGCGGTGGGAACATGGATCGGGGGCGGGGGCAGGAGCGTACCATACGTATTGGTACGGAAATGGTTTCATGCGCGGGGGGAGGGGGTGCTGGGCTAGACTGTCCGCCTTTACCGGCCGCCCCGGCCGCTGAACGGAAACGACCGCCCCGCATGAGCTGGCTCAGCAAACTGATGCCCTCCGGCATCCGCACCGAAAGCGCCTCCACCCGCAAGCGCAGCGTCCCCGAGGGCCTGTGGGAGAAGTGCGACCGCTGCGGCGCCGCGCTCTACCGCCCGGAGCTGGAGGAGAACCTGGAGGTGTGCCCCAAGTGCGCCTTCCACATGCCCATCCGTGCCCGCGCGCGCCTGGCCTCGCTGTTCGACCCCGGTAGCACCACCGAGATCGCCCCCAACCTGGCGCCGACCGACGTGCTCAAGTTCCGCGACCAGAAGCGCTACGCCGACCGCATCAAGGCCACCCAGAAGGCCACCGGCGAGTACGACGCCCTGGTCGCCATGGAGGGCCGCCTCAAGGGCCGGCCGCTGGTGGCCAGCTCGTTCGACTTCGCCTACATGGGCGGCTCGATGGGCTCGGTGGTGGGCGAGAAGTTCACCCTGGCCGCCGAGCGCGCGCTGGAGATCGGCGCCCCGTTCGTCAACTTCTCCGCCTCCGGCGGCGCGCGCATGCAGGAAAGCCTGTTCTCGCTGATGCAGATGGCCAAGACCTCGGCGGCCCTGGGCCGCCTGCGCGCGGCCGGCATCCCCTACATCTCGGTGCTGACCCATCCGACCACCGGCGGCGTGTCGGCCTCGTTCGCGATGCTGGGCGACCTCAACATCGCCGAGCCGGAGGCGCTGATCGGCTTCGCCGGCCCGCGCGTGATCGAGCAGACCGTGCGCGAGAAGCTGCCCGAGGGCTTCCAGCGCTCGGAGTTCCTGCTCGAGCACGGCGCCATCGACCAGATCTGCGACCGCCGCGAGCTGCGCGACCGCCTGGCCACCCTGCTGGCCATGCTGATGCGCCAGCCCAAGCCCGACGACGGGGCGCTGGACGCAGCATGAGCAGTTCCCGCCGCTATTTCGGGACCGACGGCATTCGCGGCCGGGTCGGGCAGGGGCCGATTTCCGCCGACTTCGTCCTGCGCCTGGGCAATGCCCTTGGCCGGGTGCTGGCCGCCGGCGGCCAGGCCCGCCCGACCGTGGTGATCGGCAAGGACACCCGTATCTCCGGCTACATGTTCGAGTCGGCCCTGGAGGCCGGCCTGGTCGCGGCCGGGGTCAACGTGCAGATGCTGGGGCCGATGCCGACCCCGGCGGTGGCGTTCCTGACCCGTACCCTGGGCGCGGACGCCGGCATCGTCATCAGCGCCTCGCACAACCCGCACTACGACAACGGCATCAAGTTCTTCTCCGCCGAGGGCGAGAAGCTGGACGACGCCACCGAGCTGGCGATCGAGGCCGCGCTGGACGCGCCGTTCGCCACGGTCGAGTCCGGGCAGCTGGGCAAGGTGGCGCGCGCGCGCGACGCGGTCGGCCGCTACATCGAGTTCTGCAAGGCCTCGGTGCCGCGCGGCTTCGACCTGCGCGGGCTGAAGGTGGTGCTCGACTGCGCCCACGGCGCCACGTACCACATCGCCCCGCTGATGTTCCGCGAGCTGGGCGCGGAGGTGACCGCCATCGGCGCCGCCCCGGACGGCATCAACATCAACGACGGCGTCGGCTCGATGCACATCGGCAACCTCGCGGCCAAGGTCGTGGAGGCCGGTGCCGACCTGGGCATCGCCTTCGACGGCGACGGCGACCGCGTGCTGATGGTCGACGCCGCCGGCCGCACGGTCGACGGCGACGGCCTGCTGTACGTGCTGGCGCGCGACTGGCAGGCCAGCGGCCGCCTGCGCGGCCCGGTGGTCGGCACGCTGATGACCAACTACGGCCTGGAGAAGGCGCTGGCGCAGGCCGGCATCCCGTTCCTGCGCGCCAAGGTCGGCGACCGCTACGTGCACCAGGCCCTGGTCGAGGGCGGCGGCGTGCTCGGCGGCGAGGCCTCCGGCCACCTGCTGTGCCTGGACCGCGCCACCACCGGCGACGCCATCGTCAGCGCGCTGCAGGTGCTCGACGCCCTGCGCCGCGCCGGCAAGCGCCTGGACCAGGCCCTGGAAGGCCTGTCGGTGGTGCCGCAGGCCACGGTCAACGTGCGCCTGGACGGCGCCAGGGCGGCCGACGTGGTCGCCGCGCCGGGCGTGCGCCAGGCGCTGGAGCAGGCCCAGGCGGCGGTGCAGGGCCGCGGCCGCGCCTTCCTGCGTCCCTCCGGCACCGAGCCGGTGGTGCGGGTCACGGTGGAAGCCGACGACGCCGCGCTGATGCAGGCCACCCTCGACACCCTTGCCTCGGCCGTGCGCCAGGCGGCCGGCTGAGCCGGCAGATCCCCAAGGCGCCGGCCGGGTGGCCGGCGCCGCACCACCCCGGAGTATTCCCCTTAATGTCCGCCCGTATCCCCACCTTCGACATCACCCGCTACGACACCGACCGCGAGGCCTTCGTCGCCGAGCTCGGTGCGGCCTACCGCGAGTGGGGCTTTGCCGGCATCAGCAACCACGGCATCCCGCCGGAACTGATCGACAACGCCTACGCCGCCTTCAAGAAGTTCTTCGCCCTCCCGGAGGAGGTGAAGAAGAAGTACCACGTGCCCGGCGGCGGCGGCGCGCGCGGCTACACCCCGTTCGGCGTGGAAACCGCCAAGGGCAGCCAGCACTACGACCTCAAGGAGTTCTGGCACATCGGCCGCGAGATCCCGGACGACTCCAAGTACCGCCAGTACATGCCGCCGAACCTGTGGCCGGAGGAGGTGCCGGAGTTCCGCGAGTACGGCTACGCCCTGTACCAGGCGCTGGATTCGCTGGGCTCGCGCGTGCTGAGCGCGCTGGCGCTGCACATCGGCCTGCCGGAGGACTTCTTCGCCGACAAGACCAACTTCGGCAACTCGATCCTGCGCCCGATCCACTACCCGCCGATCACCGCCGACGACATCCCCAACGTGCGCGCCGGCGCCCACGGCGACATCAACTTCATCACCCTGCTGGTCGGCGCCAGCGCCGCGGGCCTGGAAGTGCGCTCGCACGAGGGTGAGTGGGTGCCGTTCACCTCCGAGGGCGACACCATCGTGGTCAACATCGGCGACATGCTCGAGCGCCTGACCAACCACGTGTACCCGTCGACCATCCACCGCGTGGTCAACCCCCCGGGCGAGGAGGCGCGCAAGCCGCGCTACTCGGTGCCGTTCTTCCTGCACCCGAACCCGGATTTCCTGATCGACGTGCTGCCGTCCTGCGTGAGCGCGGACAACCCCAGCCGCTATCCGGAGCCGATCACCGCCCAGGGCTTCCTCGAGCAGCGCCTGCGCGAGATCAAGCTCAAGTAAGCACCACCTGGGTGGAAGCGCCCCCTGTCCAGCGTTGTCAGGGGGCGCTTTTCCGTACCGCAGGGTATTCTTCCGCGCCCCAACCGCTGATTCGGGAGCAGGCATGCGTCGCAGGATCGTCGCCGGCAACTGGAAGCTCTATGGAACGCGGGACTTCGCGACCTCGCTGGTGGCCGAGGTCGCCGCGCAGGCCCCGGTCCCGGGCGTGGAACTGGTGGTCATGCCGCCGATGCCCTACCTGGGCGACCTGATCGAGGACTTCGAGGGCTCGGCCCTGGTGTTCGGCGCCCAGGACGTGAGCCCCAACATGGAAGGCGCCTACACCGGCGAGGTCTCGGCGCGGATGGTGGCCGACGTGGGCGCCCGCTACGCGCTGTGCGGCCATTCCGAGCGCCGCCGCTACCACGCCGAGAGCAGCGAGCTGGTCGCGCGCAAGTTCCAGGCCTGCCTGCAGGCCGGGCTGGTGCCGGTGCTGTGCATGGGCGAGCACCTGGAGGACCGCGAGGCCGGCCGCGCCCAGGACGTCATCGCCGCCCAGCTGCAGCCTGTGCTGGACCTGGTCGGGGTGGGGGGCTTCGAATCGGCGGTGGTCGCCTACGAGCCGTGCTGGGCGATCGGCACCGGCCGCACCGCCAGCCCGGAGCAGGCCCAGGAGATGCACGCCTTCATCCGTCGCCAGATCGCCGCGCACGATGCTAGAATCGCCGATTCGCTGCCCATCCTGTACGGGGGCAGCGTGAAGCCCGACAACGCCGGCGCGCTGTGCGCGCAGCCGGACGTGGACGGCGGGCTGATCGGCGGCGCCTCCCTGGTGGCCGCCGATTTCCTGGCCATTGCCCGGGCCGCTGCGGCGGCGCGGTAAGCGAGACCCTGACAATGCTGATGCTGATCCTCAACGTGGTGTACGTGCTGGTGGCGATCGCCATGATCGTGCTGATCCTGCTGCAGCGCGGCGCCGGCGCGGCCGCCGGCTCCGGCTTCGGCGCGGGCGCCTCCGGCACCGTGTTCGGCGCGCGCGGCGCGTCCAACTTCCTGTCCAAGAGCACCAAGTGGCTGGCCGTGGTGTTCTTCGGCATCAGCCTGTTCATGGCCTGGTACGCCACCCACAGCGCCCGCCCGGTGGTGCAGCAGGACCTGGGCGTGATGGGCCAGCTCGAGGTCCCGGCGGCGCCCGTCGCGGCCCCGGGCGAGCTGCCGGCCCCGCCGGCTGCTTCCGAGGTCCCGGCCGCCACGCCGGCGGCGGGCGAGGTCCCGGCCCCGGCGCAGGAAGAAAATGCCGCCGGAACGGCTACGCAGCCGCAGCAGTAACGCGTACAATGCGCCACCGCGCCAGGCGGCGCGGTGAAGGTTTCAGGCCCAGGTGGCGGAATTGGTAGACGCACTACCTTGAGGTGGTAGCGACGAGAGTCGTAGGGGTTCGAGTCCCCTCTTGGGCACCAACTACATGGTCCCGGCGCGTGCGCCGGGCGAAGACGGCCCGCTTCGGCGGGCTTCTTTGTTTCCGCGGGAAAGTTGCGGAGGCGGCGACAAACGTCCAAAGCGTTTACCCTTATCGCCGCGGACGCTACAATCCCGCTGCTATGCACAACCGCGCGGCCGGGGTCTCCCGTGCCGCGCGGCGCATTGGCAAGTTCCGCGGCCAGGCCGCGGCAGGACAGGCGAGGGGAGCCGCTGACGCGGCCGCCACCGCCCACCCAAGCCCGCTCCAGGGCAGAGGCAAGAGAGAACCACACGTGCTGGCCCAATACCTGCCGACCCTGCTGTTCCTGATCGTGGCCACCGGGATCGGCATCGCGCTGATCATCGTTGGCCGCGTGCTCGGACCGCGCCGTCCGGACGCCGAGAAGCTGTCGCCGTACGAGTGCGGCTTCGAGGCCTTCGAGGACGCGCGCATGAAGTTCGACGTGCGCTACTACCTCATCGCGATCCAGTTCATCGTCTTCGACCTGGAAATCATCTTCATCGTGCCGTGGACCCTCGTGTTCCAGGACCTGGGGCCGCGCGCGCTGGTCACCATGGCCCTGTTCGTGGGGATGCTCTTCCTCGGCTTCGTCTACGTCTGGAAGAAGGGAGCGCTCGAATGGGAGTGATCCAAACCATCGACCGCCTGATGACCAACCCGATGCCCGAGGGCCGGGTCGAGGACATCCTGCGGCCCGCCGGCGAGAACCCGCTGCTGGAGAAGGGCTACGTCACCACCAGCGTCGACGCCCTGGTCAACTGGGCCCGCACCGGCTCGATGTGGCCGATGACCTTCGGCCTGGCCTGCTGCGCGGTCGAGATGATGCACGCCGGCGCCGCGCGCCTGGACCTGGACCGTTACGGCGTGGTGTTCCGCCCGTCGCCGCGCCAGTCCGACGTGATGATCGTGGCCGGCACCCTGGTCAACAAGATGGCCCCGGCGCTGCGCAAGGTCTACGACCAGATGCCCGACCCGAAGTGGGTCATCTCCATGGGCAGCTGCGCCAACGGCGGCGGCTACTACCACTACTCCTACTCCGTGGTGCGCGGCTGCGACCGCATCGTGCCGGTGGACATCTACGTGCCCGGCTGCCCGCCGACCGCCGAGGCGCTGGTCTACGGCATCCTGCAGCTGCAGAAGAAGATCTGGCGCACCCAGACGGTGGCGGCGAACAAGAACAACACCATCGCCCGCTGACCCTCCTACCTGATCCACCGCGCGCCCCGGCGCGCACGAACGACGGAAACGCCAAGCCCCATGGCCGAGCCAGCTGCCACCTTCGCCCAGCGACTGCGCGACCGATTCCCCGGCGCCACGGTCACCGTGGCCGAGCCCCGTGGTGAAGTCACCCTCGAGGTTTCCGCCCAGGACCTGCTGGCCACCTGCCACGCCCTGCGCGACGAGTTCGGCTTCGAGCAGCTCACCGACCTGTGTGGCGTCGACTACATGGGCTACGGCAGCGACGAGTGGGATACCGAGGACGTGTCCTCCACCGGCTTCAGCCGCGGCGTCGAGGGCAAGGGCCCGGGCCGCTTCGGCTGGGGCGAGAAGCCCATGGAGCAGGGCCCGGCCGGCTCGCTGCCGGTGCTGGCGCCGGAGCGCCGCTTCGCCGCGGTCGCCCACCTGCTGTCCTACGCCAACAACTGCCGCCTGCGCGTGCGCTGCTTCGCCGAGGACGACTCGCTGCCGGTGGTGCCGTCGCTGACCCCGGTGTGGCGCGGCGCCAACTGGTTCGAGCGCGAGGCGTTCGACCTGTACGGCATCGTCTTCGAAGGCCATCCGGACCTGCGCCGGATCATGACGGACTACGGTTTCGTCGGCCATCCGTTCCGCAAGGACTTCCCGCTGATCGGCAACGTCGAGGTCCGCTACGACGAGCAGCGCAAGCGCGTGGTCTACGAGCCGGTGACCTCGGTCGAGCCGCGCGTCGGCGTGCCGCGCGTGATCCGCGACGACGCCCGCTACCAGACCGCCGCAGGCGAGGCCGCACAACGGGAGGCCGCCAAGTGAGCGCCCAGATGCTTACCGACAGCCACAGCCAGCCCGGCCAGGCGCCGGCCGGCGACTCCTCCGCGCTGCGGCAGGAGATCCGCAACTACACGATGAACTTCGGCCCGCAGCACCCGGCCGCGCACGGCGTGCTGCGCCTGATCCTGGAAATGGACGGCGAGACCATCGTCCGCGCCGACCCGCACGTGGGCCTGCTCCACCGCGGCACCGAGAAGCTGGCCGAGTCCAAGCCGTTCAACCAGTCGATCCCGTACATGGACCGGCTGGACTACGTGTCGATGATGTGCAACGAGCACGCCTACGTGCGCGCGATCGAGACCCTGCTGGGGATCGAGGCGCCCGAGCGCGCCCAGTACATCCGCACCATGTTCGACGAGATCACCCGCATCCTGAACCACCTGATGTGGGTCGGCTCCAACGCGCTGGACCTGGGCGCGATGGCGGTGTTCCTGTACGCGTTCCGCGAGCGCGAGGAGCTGATGGACGTCTACGAGGCGGTCAGCGGCGCGCGCATGCACGCGGCCTACTACCGTCCCGGCGGCGTCTACCGCGACCTGCCGGACCGGATGCCGAAGTACAAGGAGTCGCCCTGGCACAAGGGCGCCAAGCTCAAGCGCTTCAACGAGGCCCGCGAGGGTTCGCTCCTGGACTACCTCGAGCACTTCACCCGCGAGTTCCCCAAGCGCGTCGACGAGTACGAGACGCTGCTGACCGACAACCGCATCTGGAAGCAGCGTACCGTCGGCATCGGCGTGGTCACCCCGGAGCAGGCCTATGCCTGGGGCATGACCGGCGTGATGCTGCGCGGCTCGGGCATCGCCTGGGACCTGCGCAAGAAGCAGCCGTACGCCAAGTACGACGCGGTGGACTTCGACATCCCGGTGGGCGTCAACGGCGACTGCTACGACCGCTACCTGGTCCGCATCGCCGAGATGCGCCAGTCCAACCGCATCATCGCCCAGTGCGTGAAGTGGCTGAAGGAAAACCCGGGCCCGGTGATGGTCAGGAACTACAAGGTCGCCCCTCCCAAGCGGGAGGAGATGAAGGACGACATGGAAGCCCTGATCCACCACTTCAAGCTGTTCTCCGAGGGCTACTGCGTGCCGGCCGGCGAGACCTACGCCGCGGTCGAGGCGCCGAAGGGCGAGTTCGGCTGCTACCTGGTCTCCGACGGCGCCAACAAGCCGTTCCGCGTGCACCTGCGCGCCCCGGGCTTCGCGCACCTGTCGTCCATGGACGAGATCGTGCGCGGCCACATGCTGGCCGACGTCGTGGCCATGATCGGTACTTATGACCTTGTGTTTGGTGAGGTGGATCGATGAAGGCCACCGGTAACTTCGAGAACGCGCGCAACGTCGACCCGATGGTCGTGCTGAGCGACGCGACGCGCGCGCACATCGACCACTGGCTGACCAAGTTCCCGCCGGACCGCAAGCGGTCGGCGGTGCTGCAGGGCCTGCACGCGGCCCAGGAACAGAACGGGGGCTGGCTGAGCGACGAACTGATCGCCGCCGTCGCCAAGTACCTGGACATCCCGCCGGTGTGGGCCTACGAGGTCGCCACCTTCTACTCGATGTTCGAGACCCAGCCGGTGGGCCGCAACAACGTTGCGTTCTGCACCAACATCAGCTGCTGGCTCAACGGCGCGCAGGAGCTGGTCGAGCACGCCGAGAAGAAGCTGGGCTGCAAGCTGGGCGAATCCACCGCCGACGGCCGCGTCTACCTCAAGCGCGAGGAAGAGTGCGTGGCCGCGTGCTGCGGCGCCCCGGTGGTCGTGATCAACGGCCATTACCACGAGAAGCTCACCCCCGAGAAGGTGGACGAGCTGCTCGACGGACTGAAGTGAGGCCGGCGCAGATGGCACATCACCCGAAGATTTCCGAGGGCTACGGCCCGGTCGGCCCCGCGCCGAAGGAGCACCAGGCGGTCTACACGACGCTGCACTTCGACAAGCCCTGGTCGTACGAGAACTACCTCAAGACCGGCGGCTACCAGGCGCTGCGCAAGATCCTGACCGAGAAGATCCCGCCGGCCGACATCATCGAGATGGTCAAGCAGTCCGGCCTGCGCGGCCGCGGCGGCGCTGGCTTCCCGACCGGCCTGAAGTGGAGCTTCATGCCCAAGGGCGACATGCAGAAGTACATCCTCTGCAACTCGGACGAGTCCGAGCCGGGCACCTGCAAGGACCGCGACATCCTGCGCTTCAACCCGCACGCGGTGATCGAGGGCATGGCCATCGCCTGCTACGCGACCGGCGCGACCGTGGGCTACAACTACCTGCGCGGCGAGTTCCACCACGAGCCGTTCGAGCACCTTGAGGAAGCCCTGGCCGAGGCCTACAAGCACGGCTGGCTGGGCAAGGACATCCTCGGCTCGGGCGTGGACATCGACATCTACAACGCCCTCGGCGCCGGCGCCTACATCTGCGGCGAGGAAACCGCGCTGATGGAGTCGCTGGAGGGCAAGAAGGGCCAGCCGCGCTTCAAGCCGCCGTTCCCGGCCAACTTCGGCCTGTACGGCAAGCCGACCACGATCAACAACACCGAGACCTACGCCTCGGTGCCGGCGATCATCCGCAACGGCCCGGAGTGGTTCATGGGCCTGGGCAAGCCGAACAACGGCGGCTGCAAGATCTTCTCGGTCTCCGGCCACGTCGCGCGCCCGGGCAACTACGAGATCCGCCTCGGCACCCCGTTCACCGAGCTGCTGGAGATGGCCGGCGGCATCCGCAACGGCAACCGCATCAAGGCGGTGATCCCGGGCGGCTCGTCGATGCCGGTGTTGCCGGGCGAGGTGATGATGGGCCTGACCATGGACTACGACTCGATCCAGAAGGCCGGTTCCGGCCTGGGTTCGGGCGCGGTCATCGTCATGGACCACACCACCTGCATGGTGCGCGCCTGCCAGCGCATCGCCCGCTTCTACTACAAGGAGAGCTGCGGCCAGTGCACGCCGTGCCGCGAGGGCACCGGCTGGATGTACCGCATGCTGACCCGCATCGCCAACCTGGAGGCGACGCTGGACGACCTGCACATGCTGCGCACCGCGGCGGGGCAGATCGAGGGCCACACCATCTGCGCGTTCGGCGAGGCCGCCGCGTGGCCGGTGCAGGGCTTCCTGCGCCACTTCTGGCATGAATTCGAATACGCGATCGTGAACAAGCGCTTCCTCGTCGACGACGAGCGCAACGGCACGGTCGTCCGCTCCAACGTGGAGGTGGCCGCGTGAGTGCGCAGCCCGTCAACCCGAACCTTCCGCCGGACCACGTCACCGTCTTCATCGACGGCGTCGAGCTGGCCGCGCCCAAGGGGTCGATGATCATCCAGGTTGCCGACAAGGCCGGCATCCCGATCCCGCGTTTCTGCTACCACGACAAGCTGGCCATCGCCGCCAACTGCCGCATGTGCCTGGTCGACACCGAGGTCGGCGGCCGCGCCGCGCCGAAGCCGTCGCCGGCCTGCGCCACGCCGGTGATGGACGGCATGAAGGTCTTCACCCGCAACGAGAAGGCCCTCAAGTCGCAGCGCAACGTGCTGGAGTTCCTGCTGATCAACCACCCGCTGGACTGCCCGGTCTGCGACCAGGGCGGCGAGTGCGAGCTGCAGGACCTGTCGCTGGGCTATGGCCGCTCGGTCAGCCGTTTCGTCGAGCGCAAGCGCGTGGTGCCGGACGAGGACATCGGCCCGCTGGTCGCCACCGAGATGACCCGCTGCATCCAGTGCACCCGCTGCGTGCGCTTCACCGGCGAGATCGCCGGTACGTACGAGCTGGGCGGCATGTACCGCGGCGAGAACCTGCAGATCGGCACCTACGACGGCAAGCCGCTGACCACCGAGCTGTCCGGCAACGTCATCGACGTGTGCCCGGTCGGCGCGCTGACCAACAAGGTGTTCCAGTTCCGCGCCCGTCCGTGGGAGCTGATCGCCAAGGAGTCGCTGGGCTACCACGACGCGCTGGGCTCGAACCTGTTCCTGCACAGCCGCCGCGGCGAGGTGCTGCGCGCCGTGCCGCGCGAGAACGAGCTGGTCAACGAGTGCTGGCTGTCCGACCGCGACCGCTATTCGCACCAGGGCCTGAACGCCGCCGACCGCGCCACCGTGCCGCTGGTCAAGCAGGGCGGGGAGTGGAAGGAGGCGACCTGGGCCGAGGCCCTGTCCGCCGCCGCCGCGATCCTGCGCGAGAACAAGGGCGACGACCTGGGCGTGCTGGTGCACCCGGCGACCTCGAACGAGGAGGGCGGCCTGCTGGCCGCGCTGGCGGCCGGCCTGGGCACCGCCAACATCGACCACCGCATCGCCAACCGCGACTTCTCCGACGCCGCGGTCGCCGAGCCGTTCGCCCTGCCGGTCGCCGAGATCGAGCAGGCCGACGTGGTCGTCGTGGTCGGTTCCAACATCCGCCACGAGCTGCCGCTGCTGCACGCCCGCCTGCGCAAGGCACAGACCAAGCGCGGTGCGCGCATCCACGTGGTCAACCCGGTCGACTTCGACTTCACCTTCGCCGCCGCCGGCAAGCACATCGTGCCGCCGTCGCGCATCGCCGAGGTGCTGGGCGGGGCCGAGCTGCGCGGCGCGCTGCAGGGCGCGACCCGCCCGGTGGTGATCGTCGGCGCCATCGCCGAGAACCACCCGCAGGCCGCCGCGATCCGCGCCGCCGCGCGCGACTTCGCCGCCGCCACCGGCGCGGCGCTGTGCCGCATCCCGCAGGGCGCCAACGCCGTGGGCCTGGCCCGCGCCGGCGTGCTGCCGGCCGCCCGCGACGTCGCCGGCATGTTCGCCGAGCCGCGCCGCGCCTACGTGCTGTACGGCATCGAGCCGGGCCTGGACTTCGCCGACACCGCCTCCGGGCTGAAGGCGCTGAACGCTGCAAAGGTCGTGGCCTTCAGCCACTTCGCCTGCGAGTCCACCCGCGCGGTGGCCGACGTGATCCTGCCGATCGGCCTGCTGCCGGAGATCGAGGCCACGCTGACCAACCTCAACGGCGTCGAGCAGTCCGCGCACGCGGCCGGCCGCCTGCCGGGCCAGGCCCGCGAGGGCTGGCGCGTGCTGCGCGCGCTCGGCGGCGAGCTGGGGCTGGCCGGCTTCGAGTTCACCGACCTGGCCGGCGCACGCGCGATGCTGGAAGGCGGCCGCCAGGTGCAGGTGCGCGCCGGCTCGGCCGGCGCGGCGGGCGAGGGCGCCTTGGAGCTGGCCCTGGTCCCGGCGATCTACCGCACCGACGCGGTGGTGCGCCGCGCGGCCGCGCTGCAGGCGCATCCGCTCAACGTCGCCCCGCGCATCGTGCTCAACCCGGCGGACGCCGCCGGCATCGAGTCCGGCGCGGTGGTCAAGGTCAAGGGCGCGCATGGCACGGCCACCCTGCCGGCCGTGGTCGATGCGCGGGTGGCCGCGGGTGCGGCATGGATTGAAGGTGGCCACGGCGCCACCGCGCCGCTGGGCGCTGGCCGGGTCGAGGTGGTGAAGGCATGAACGAGCTGCTGATCAACGCGGTCGGTCCGCTGCGCGAGTGGTTCTACGGCCTGGGCGAACTGGGCCCGGCGCTGTGGATCGTGCTGAAGGTCCTGACCATCGCCATGCCGGTGATCATCGCCGTGGCGTTCTACGTGGTCTGGGAGCGCAAGCTAATCGGCTGGATGCACGTGCGCCACGGGCCCATGTACGTGGGCATGGGCATCTTCCAGGCGTTCGCGGACGTCTTCAAGCTGCTGTTCAAGGAGGTCATCCGTCCGGCCAACGCGCACAAGGTGATGTACGTCATCGCGCCGTTGATCGTACTGGCGCCGGCCTTCGCCGCCTGGGCGGTGGTGCCGTTCGACTACCAGCTGGTCCTGTCCAACGCCAACGCCGGCCTGCTGTACCTGCTGGCGATGACCTCGATGGGCGTGTACGGCATCATCATCGCCGGCTGGGCCTCCAACTCGAAGTACGCCTTCCTCGGCGCGATGCGCTCGGCCGCCCAGGTGGTCAGCTACGAGATCGCCATGGGCTTCGCCCTGGTGGGCGTGCTGATCGCCGCCGGCAGCCTCAACCTGACCGACATCGTCATGGCGCAGTCGGGCAACGCCGGCTTCTTCGAGTGGTTCTGGCTGCCGCTGCTGCCGCTGTTCGTCGTGTACTGGGTGTCCGGCGTGGCCGAGACCAACCGCGCGCCGTTCGACGTGGTCGAGGGCGAGTCGGAGATCGTGGCCGGCCACATGGTGGAGTACTCCGGTTCGGCGTTCGCGCTGTTCTTCCTGGCCGAGTACGCCAACATGATCCTGGTCAGCTTCCTGATCTCGATCTTCTTCCTCGGCGGCTGGCTGAGCCCGATCCAGGGCTGGGTCACGGCGGACGTTTCGCCGTGGATCGACTGGGTCTGGAAGGGCGGCTGGCCGTGGCTGCTGGCCAAGGTGGTGTTCTTCGCCAGCGCATACATCTGGTTCCGCGCCAGCTTCCCGCGCTACCGCTACGACCAGATCATGCGTCTGGGCTGGAAGGTCTTCATCCCGTTGACGATCTTCTGGATCGCGGTGACCGCTCTGCTGGTGTTCTTTGGCGTGTTCGAGAAGGGCGCCTGATCCGATGAACAAAGTCGTCCACTACTTCAAGAGCCTGCTGCTGCTGGAGCTGATCCAGGGCCTGGGGCTGACCCTGCGGTACCTGTTCCGTCCCAAGTACACGATGATGTACCCGATGGAGAAGTTCCCGCAGTCGCCGCGCTTCCGCGGCCTGCACGCGCTGCGGCGCTACCCGAACGGCGAGGAGCGCTGCATCGCCTGCAAGCTGTGCGAGGCGGTGTGCCCGGCGCTGGCCATCACCATCGACTCCGCGCGGCGCGAGGACGGCACCCGCCGCACCACGCGCTACGACATCGACCTGTTCAAGTGCATCTACTGCGGCTTCTGCGAGGAAAGCTGCCCGGTGGATTCGATCGTGGAGACGCACGTGATGGAATACCACTTCGAGAAGCGCGGCGAGAACATCGTCACCAAGCCGCAGCTGCTCGCCATCGGCGACCGCCTCGAGGCGGAGATCGCCGAGCGTCGCGCCGCCGACGCCGCCTACCGCTGAGGCCACGATGGACTGGATCAAGATCGCTTTCTATGCCTTCGCCGCCGTGGCCGTGGCCTCGGCCGGCGCCGTGATCAGCGTGCGCAACCCGGTCAACGCGGTGCTGTGCCTGATCCTCACCTTCTTCTCCGTGGCCTGCACCTGGCTGCTGGTCGGTGCCGAGTTCCTCGGCGTGGCCCTGATCCTGGTGTACGTCGGCGCGGTGATGGTGCTGTTCCTGTTCGTGGTGATGATGCTGGACATCGACGTCGCCGCGATCCGGGAGGGCTGGGTCCGGTTCCTGCCGGTCGGCCTGGTGGTCGCGGTGGTGATGCTGGTGCAGGTGCTGGCGCTGATCGGCGTCAAGGCCCGCTCGGCCAGCCCGTTCCCGGCGGACAACGCCGCGGCGCTGGCGGCCGAGACGTCCAACACCCGCTGGCTGGCCGAGACCCTGTTCACCGAGTACATCCTGCCGTTCGAGTTCGCCGCGGTGATCCTGACCGTGGCGGTGATCGCGGCGGTGATGATCACCCTGCGCAAGCGCACCGGCATCAAGACCCAGAACGCCTCCGAGCAGTCGCGGGTCCGGGCCGCCGACCGCCTGCGCATGGTGTCCATGCCGGCGGAGAAGCCGGCGCCGCTTGCACCCAAGGCCGAAGGGGAGGGCCAGGCATGATCACCCTCGGACACATGCTGGCGCTGGGCGCGGTGCTGTTCTGCATCAGCCTCGCGGGCATCTTCCTCAACCGCAAGAACATCATCGTCCTGCTGATGTCGATCGAGCTGATGCTGCTGTCGGTCAACATCAACTTCATCGCGTTCTCGCGCGAGCTGGGCGATGCGGCGGGGCAGCTCTTCGTGTTCTTCATCCTGACGGTCGCGGCCGCGGAAGCGGCGATCGGCCTGGCGATCCTGGTGGCGCTGTTCCGTACCCGCGGCACCATCAACGTCGCCGAGGTGGATTCGCTCAAGGGCTGACGCCCCGGGGCGGGTAGGGACGCCGCGAAAGCGGCGGGCGACAAAGACGAAGGGCGCCGCCCCGGCGGCGCCCGACCCGGCCCAGGCCGGGCGGAATTGGAAGTGGCGGCATGCGCGGCCGGCGGCTCGATCCACCGGCATCACGGCACGAACGGCACGTACTGGAACTTAGACGGCAACCATGATCATCTCCAAAACCCACCTGCTGCTGATCGTCCTGGCCCCGTTGCTGGGCAGCATCATCGCGGGTCTGTTCGGGCGCCAGGTCGGCCGCAGGGGCGCGCAGTCGGCGACCATCCTGGGCGTGGCGGTCAGCTGCGCGCTCTCGTGCTGGGTCCTGTACCAGCTGGTCGCCGGCGGCGCCGCGCCGTTCAACGAGAACGTCTACACCTTCTTCGACGTCGGCGGCTACTCGGCCCACGTCGGCTTCATGGTCGACCGCCTGACCGCGATGATGATGGTGGTCGTCACCTTCGTCTCGCTGCTGGTGCACGTGTACACCATCGGCTACATGGCCGACGACCCCGGCTACCAGCGCTTCTTCAGCTACATCTCGCTGTTCACCTTCTCGATGCTCATGCTGGTCATGGGCAACAACTTCCTGCAGCTGTTCTTCGGCTGGGAAGCGGTGGGCCTGGTCTCGTACCTGCTGATCGGCTTCTGGTTCAAGCGCCCGAGCGCGGTGTTCGCCAACATGAAGGCGTTCATCGTCAACCGCGTCGGCGACTTCGGCTTCCTGCTGGGCATCGCCGCGATCCTGTGGTGGTTCGGCACCCTGGACTACGCCACCGTGTTCGCCCGCGCGCCGATGCTGCAGGGCATGGAAGTGCAGGTCATCGAGGGCCATTCCTGGGGCGTGGCCACCATCATCTGCGTGTGCCTGTTCATCGGCGCCATGGGCAAGTCGGCGCAGGTGCCGCTGCACGTGTGGCTGCCGGACTCGATGGAAGGCCCGACCCCGATCTCGGCGCTGATCCACGCCGCGACCATGGTGACCGCCGGCATCTTCATGGTGGCGCGCATGTCGCCGCTGTTCGAGCTGTCGCAGGCGACCCTGGACTTCGTCCTGTTCGTGGGCGCCACCACCGCGTTCTTCACCGGCCTGATCGGCATCGTGCAGAACGACATCAAGCGCGTGGTCGCGTACTCGACCCTGTCGCAGCTGGGCTACATGACCGTCGCCCTGGGCGTGTCGGCCTACTCGGCGGCGGTGTTCCACCTGATGACCCACGCCTTCTTCAAGGCGCTGCTGTTCCTGGCCGCCGGCTCGGTGATCATCGGCATGCACCACGAGCAGGACATGCGCAAGATGGGCGGCCTGCGCAAGTACATGCCCGTCACCTACTGGACCAGCGTGATCGGCACCCTGGCCCTGGTCGGTACCCCGTTCTTCTCGGGCTTCTACTCCAAGGACACCATCATCGAGGCCGCGGCGCACCACGCCCACGAGGCCGGCTCCTGGGTGGCCACCTACGGCTACTGGGCGGTGATCGGCGGCGTGGTCGTCACCAGCTTCTACAGCTTCCGCCTGCTGTTCCTGACCTTCCATGGCCCGGAGCGCTTCCGCGACGCCGTCGCCCACCACGACGAGCACGCCCATGGCGCGGCCGCGCACGCCGACGCCGAGGCCCAGGGCGGCCACGACGCGCGTGCCGACGGCCATGGCCACGACGACCACGGCCACCACGGCGCGCACGAGCCGCACGAGTCGCCGTGGGTGGTGACCGTGCCGCTGGTCCTGCTGGCGATCCCGTCGATCCTGATCGGCTTCTTCACCATCGGCCCGATGCTGTTCGGCACCGACTGGCGCGGCCACCACGCCGAGGCGCTGGTCCCGGGCCAGGCCGTGAACTTCTTCACCGGCGTGATCGACTTCCTGGATCCGGCGCGCGACACCGTCGCCGCGGTCGGCCGCGAGTACTGGCACGGCCCGGTGGCCTACGCGCTGCACGGCATGCTGATGCCGGCCTTCTGGCTGACCGTCGCCGGCTTCGTGCTCGCCGCGGTGCTGTACCTGTGGAAGCCGGACGTCCCGGGCCGCCTGCGCCGCTCGCTGCACCCGCTGGTGCGCGTGCTGGAGGAGAAGTACGGCTTCGACCACCTGTGGATCAAGGGCTTCGCCGGCGGCGGCCTGGCGCTGGGCCGCGTGTCGCGCTGGATCGACAGCAAGATCGTGGACGGCCTGTTCGTCAACGGCAGCGCCCGCGTGATCGGCCTGGCCGCCGCGCTGCTGCGCCGCACCCAGTCCGGTTACCTCTACCACTATGCCTTCGCCATGATCATCGGCCTCATCGCACTGCTGGCCGTGCTCATGCGTTACTGGCAATGAACTGACTGCACGGAAGAACACGACGTGGCGAACCACCTGTTGAGTGTCCTGATCTGGCTGCCGATCATCGGCGGTGCGCTGGTGCTGGCGCTGGGCGACCGGCCCGCGGCCGCACGCTGGTCCGCGCTGGGCGTGGCCCTGCTGACCCTGGTCCTGAGCGTGGGCCTGGTGACCGGGTTCGACTATGCCGCCCCCGGGCTGCAGTTCGTCGAGAGCCATGCCTGGATCCCGGCCTACGACATCCACTACAACCTGGGCGCCGACGGCATCGCCGTCGCCCTGATCCTGCTGACGACCATCGTCACCCCGCTGGCGCTGATCGGTGCCTGGGAGTCGATCCAGAAGCGGGTCAACCAGTACGTGGCCTCGTTCCTGATCCTGGAGGGCGTGACGGTCGGCATCTTCGCCGCCACCGACGCGATCCTGTTCTACGTGTTCTTCGAGGCCATGCTGATCCCGATGTTCCTGATCATCGGCGTCTGGGGTGGTCCGCGCCGCATCTACGCGGCGATGAAGTTCTTCCTGTACACCTTCCTCGGCTCGGTGCTGATGCTGGTGGCGCTGATCTACCTGTACATCAAGGGCGGCAGCTTCCAGCTGGCCGACCTGTACGCGCTGCCGCTGAGCGCGAAGGAGCAGACCTGGATCTTCTTCGCCTTCGCCATCGCCTTCGCGGTGAAGGTGCCGATGTTCCCGGTGCACACCTGGCTGCCGGACGCGCACGTGGAGGCGCCGACCGCCGGTTCGGTGATCCTGGCCGCGATCGCGCTGAAGATCGGCGGCTACGGTTTCCTGCGCTTCAACCTGCCGATCACCCCGGACGCCGGCCACGAGTGGGCCTGGCTGATCATCGCCCTGTCGCTGATCGCGGTGATCTACGTCGGCCTGGTCGCCCTGGTCCAGGACGACATGAAGAAGCTGGTGGCGTACTCCTCCGTGGCGCACATGGGCTTCGTCACCCTGGGCAGCTTCATCGCCTTCACCCTGGTGCGCGACTTCGGCTCGGTCGACGCCGCCCGCCTGGGCCTGCAGGGCGCGATGATGCAGATGATCTCGCACGGCTTCGTCTCCGGCGCGATGTTCTCCTGCATCGGCGTGCTGTACGACCGCATGCACACCCGCCGCATCGCCGACTACGGCGGCGTGGCCAACGTGATGCCGTGGTTCGCCACCTTCGCCATGCTGTTCTTCATGGCCAACGCGGGCCTGCCGGGCACCAGCGGCTTCGTCGGCGAGTTCATGGTGGTGCTGGCCAGCTTCCAGAAGCACCCGGTGGTGGCGCTGCTGGCGGCCACGACCCTGATCACCGCGGCCGCCTACACCCTGTGGCTGTACCGCCGCGTGTTCTTCGGCGAGGTCGCCAATGCGCACGTGGCCGAGCTGAAGGACATCAACGCACGCGAAGTGCTGGTGCTGGGCGTGTTCGCCGCCGGCACCCTGCTGTTCGGCCTGTGGCCCAAGCCGCTGACCGACCTGATGGAACCGTCGATCGCGCACCTGGCGACCCAGATCGCCACCAGCAAGCTGTAAGGATTCTTCGAAGATGACCACGTCCCTCGCGATGCCGTCCGCCGCCGAGCTGGTGCCGTTGCTGCCCGAGCTGGTGCTGATCGGCGGTGCCTTCGCCCTGTTGATCGTCGACCTGTTCATCAACGCGCGCCACAAGGTGTGGACGCACTTCCTGTCGGTGCTGGTGCTGGCCGTGGTGCTGGCGATGCTGGCCACCGGCGTGGGCGGGCAGGGCGAAGTGATGTCCGGCATGTTCGTGCGCGACACCGCCGCCGACGTCATGAAGCTCGCCATCGTGCTGATGAGCGGCCTGACCCTGGTCTACGGCTGGAGCTACCTGCGCGAGCGCAACCTGTACCAGGGCGAGCTGCCGGTGCTGGTGCTGTTCGCCACCGCCGGCATGATGATGCTGGTCTCGGCCGGCAGCCTGGTGGTCGTCTACCTGGGCCTGGAGCTGCTGGCGCTGAGCTCGTACGCCCTGGTCGCCGCCGACCGCGACAACGGCCGCGCCACCGAGGCGGCGATGAAGTACATCGTGCTCGGCTCGCTGGCCTCCGGCCTGCTGCTGTACGGCATGTCGCTGGTCTACGGCGCCACCGGCACCCTGCACCTGGACGCCATCCGCGCCTCGATCGAGGGCAGCGACGAGCGCACGCTGCTGCTGACCGGCACCGCGTTCATGGTCGCCGGCGTGGCCTTCAAGCTGGGCGCCGCCCCGTTCCACATGTGGCTGCCGGACGTCTACCAGGGCGCCACCGCCCCGGTCGCGCTGTTCGTCAGCACCGCGCCCAAGCTGGCCGCCTTCGGCATGGCCTGGCGCCTGCTGGAGATGGGCGTGGGCCCGCTGGCGCCGGAATGGAAGTGGCTGCTGGCCGGCCTGTCGGCGGTGTCGCTGGTGGTCGGCAACCTGATGGCGCTGGCCCAGACCAACATCAAGCGCATGCTGGCCTATTCGACGGTCTCGCACATCGGCTACCTGCTGATGGGCCTGGCCGGCGGCGACCAGGTCGGCTACACCGCGGCGCTGTTCTACACCATCGGCTACGCGATCATGTCGGCCGCGGCCTTCGGCGTGATCATCGCGCTGTCGCGCAAGGGCTTCGAGGCGGACAACATCGACGACTTCAAGGGCCTGGCCGCGCGCAGCCCGTGGATGGCGCTGCTGATGCTGCTGGTGATGGCCTCGCTGGCCGGCGTGCCGCCGCTGCTGGGCTTCTGGACCAAGCTGGCCGTGCTGCGCGCGGCGCTGCAGGGCGGCATGCTGTGGCTGGCCATCCTCGGCGTGGTCGCGGCGGTGGTCGGCGCGTACTACTACCTGCGCGTGATCAAGGTCATGTTCTTCGACGAGCCGGCCGGCGCCCCGCTGGCGGCGCACAACGACCGCGTGCTTGGCGTGGTGCTGGGCGTCAACGCGGTGGGCCTGTTCGCCCTCGGCCTGGCCTGGGATCCGATCATGGTGTGGTGCCAGCGCGCCTTCATGTGAGGACGCGCCGCTCCGCGCGGAACACGCAAAAGCCCCCGGTTTCCCGGGGGCTTTTGCGTTGCAGGGCAGGCGGGCGCGATGCCGCGCCGCGTCTTCCGGGTGCGCGGACTGGCCATCCGCGCGGCTCGTTCATGTATAATCTCCGCGTTCCGGGACGGCCGCGCGGCCGGCTCCGGGGAGCAGGCCGCCGGCACGGGGCAGGCTCCGGAAGATGCGGCAAGGGCCTTGCATCAAGGCGCGATAGCCGGCATAATTCCGCTTCTGATGCGGGGTGGAGCAGTCTGGCAGCTCGTCGGGCTCATAACCCGAAGGTCGCAGGTTCAAATCCTGCCCCCGCTACCATGTTTCGAGGTTGTGCGGTGTTCCTGGGTTTCCAGGGCTGCGGGATCCTCAAGACTGGGCTTGCAACGGCGCATGTTCCCGCCGTTGCGCCGATTCCAGCACCATCGGATGAGAAGCCCGACAGGGCTCTCGAGCACAAGAGGCCCGCAAGGGCCTCTTGTCGTTTATGCGGCCGGCAGGCCGTGCCCCGTCCCACCGCGTTGGAGTTGCCGCCGAAGATGAGCGAAAAGACCAGCGAAATCGTCCAGTTGCTCGCCCCGACCGTGGAGTCGCTCGGGCTGGAGCTGCTGGGCGTCGAATACCTCCCGGCACCGGGCGGCGCGACCCTGCGCCTGTACATCGACGTGCCGGCCGCCGACGGCGGCGAGCCGGAGCGCACCGTCACCATCGACGACTGCGAGGCGGTCAGCCGCGAGGTGTCCGCGCAGCTGGACGTGGCCGACCCGATCTCCGGCAACTACACCCTCGAGGTGTCCTCGCCGGGCATGGACCGGCCGCTGTTCACCGCCGCGCATTTCGCCCGTTTCGCCGGCCAGCAGGCCAAGGTCGGGCTGAAGCTGCCGCAGGAAGGCCGCCGCAGGCTGCAAGGCACGATCCTGAGGGTGGAAAATGGCCAGGTGGCCTTCGCCCTGGACGGCGCGGAGTTCGTGGTGGAGCTGGACAACATCGACAAGGCCCGCCTGGTGCCCGACTGGGAGGCGCTGGGCCTGGCGCCAGGCAAGAAGCCCGGCAAGGGCGGCAATTCGGGCAAGCATTCCAACAAGCCGGCGGCCGGCAAGCCGCACGCGGAGTAAACAGATGAGCAAGGAACTTCTGCTGGTAGTTGACGCGGTCGCCAACGAAAAGGGCGTGCCGCGCGAAGTGATCTTCGAGGCGCTCGAGGCGGCCCTGGCTTCGGCCGCCAAGAAGCGCTACGTCGACCAGGACGTGCTGACCCGCGTTTCGATCGACCGCAAGGACGGCAGCTACGAGACCTTCCGCCGCTGGGAAGTGGTGGCCGACGACGTGGTGATGGAGTCGCCGGACCGGCAGATCCGCCTGATGGACGCGGTCGACGAGGCCGACGGCGTCGAGGTCGGCGACTACATCGAGGAGCAGATCGAGAACCCCGAGTTCGGCCGCATCGCCGCGCAGGCCGCCAAGCAGGTGATCGTGCAGCGCGTGCGCGAGGCCGAGCGCCAGCAGGTCGTGGACGCCTGGAAGGACCGCGTCGGCGAGCTGGTGACCGGCGTGGTCAAGCGCGTGGAGCGCGGCAACGTCTACGTCGACCTGGGCGGCAACGCCGAGGGCTTCATCCCGAAGGACAAGGGCATCCCGCGCGACGTGCTGCGCGCCGGCGACCGCGTCCGCGGCTACCTGTACGAGGTCCGCAGCGAGCCCCGCGGCCCGCAGCTGTTCATCAGCCGCGCCGCGCCGGAGTTCATGATCGAGCTGTTCAAGCTCGAGGTGCCGGAAGTCGGCCAGGGCCTGGTCGAGATCAAGGCCTGCGCCCGCGACCCGGGCGACCGCGCCAAGATCGCGGTGATCGCCCACGACAACCGCACCGATCCGATCGGCGCGTGCATCGGCATGCGCGGCTCGCGCGTGCAGGCCGTGTCCAACGAGCTCAACGGCGAGCGCGTGGACATCGTGCTGTGGAACGAGAACCCGGCCAACTTCGTCATCAACGCGATGGCGCCGGCCGAGGTGCAGTCGATCATCGTCGACGAAGAGAAGCACTCGATGGACCTGGCCGTGGCCGAGGACCGCCTGGCCCAGGCCATCGGCAAGGGTGGCCAGAACGTGCGCCTGGCCAGCCGCCTCACCGGCTGGCAGCTCAACGTGATGACCGCCGAGCAGGTGCAGGCCAAGAGCGAGGCCGAGCAGGCCGTGGCCCGCCAGCTGTTCATGGACAAGCTGGAGGTCGACGAGGAGATCGCCGGCATCCTGGTGGCCGAGGGCTTCAGCACGGTCGAGGAGATCGCCTACGTCCCGGTCGGCGAGCTGCTGGCGGTGGAGGGCTTCGACGAGGACATCGTCGAGGAACTGCGCGCCCGCGCCCGCGACGCCCTGCTCAACGAAGCCCTGGCGGTGGAGGAGCAGGAGGCCGGGGACGCCCCGGCCGAGGACCTGCTGGCGCTGGAGGGCATGGACGAGGACACCGCCTTCGCCCTGGCCGCCCATGGCGTGCGCACCGCCGAGGACCTGTCCGACCTGGCCGCCGACGAGGTGGTCGAGTTCGGCATCGAGGGCCTGGACGAGGAGCGCGCCGCGGCGTTGATCCTGGCGGCCCGCGCCGAGGAGATCGCCCGCCTGGAGCGTGGCGCATGAGCATGTCGCTGGCACGGCCGGGACGCCCCACCGGCGCCCCCGCCAGGCACCCGGAGCATGGCGCATGAGCCGGCGATGAACACCGCCCTGCACCCGCCAGGGCTTAGAATCCGCGTTTCCCTTGCTCTTTCTGGCGAGGGGGCGCCAAACAGAGCATAGGATCCGAATGTCGCAGCAAACCACCATTCGCAAGCTCGCCGAGCTGGTCAACACCCCGGTCGAGAAGCTGCTGGAGCAGCTGGCCGAGGCCGGCATGAAGTTCAGCGGTCCCGACCAGGTCGTGACCAGTGCCGAGAAGATCAAGCTGCTCGGCTTCCTGCGCCGTACCCACGGCAAGGGCTCGGCGGCTCCGGCCGAAGAGATCGCTGCGCCGAAGAAGATCACCCTGGCCCGGCGCAAGGTGCAGGAACTGACCGTCGGCGGCGGCCGCAGCAAGACCACCGTCGCCGTCGAGGTCCGCCAGAAGCGCACCTACATCAAGGCCACCGAGGCGGCTCCCCCCGAGGCGCCGGTGGACGACGAGCGCGCCGAGGTGCTGCGCAAGCTGGAGGAATCCCGCCAGCGCAACCTCGCCGAGCAGCAGCGCCTGGCCGAGCTGGACCGCCAGCGCGCCGAGGAAGCCGAGCGCAAGCGCCAGGAGGAAGAGGCCGAGCGCAAGCGCCAGGAAGAGGAGCGCAAGGCAGCCGAGGAGGCGGCCCGGCAGCAGGAGCGCGAGGCCGCGCCCGAGCCGGAGCCGGCCGAGCCGGCGCCGGCCCGTCCGGCGCGCCCGGCGCCGCGCGCGGCCGAGGACAGCCGTGCCGCGCCCAAGCACAAGGGCCGCGGCGGGCACGCCATCGCCGACGACGACGACACCCCGGCGCGCTTCGCCGGCCAGCTGCACCTGTCGGCCGCCGACCGCGCACGCCGTTCCACCGCCCGCCCGGGCGGGCGCGGCGGCAAACCGCAGCGCCGCCAGGACAGCCGCGGCGGCGGCAACGGCGGCGGCGTGGGCGGCTTCGAACGCCCGACCGCGCCGGTGGTGCGCGAGGTCGCCATCGGCGACTCGATCACCGTGGCCGACCTGGCGCAGAAGCTGGCCATGAAGGGCGGCGACGTGGTCAAGGCGCTGTTCAAGATGGGCGTGATGGCCACCATCAACCAGTCCATCGACCATGACACCGCGGTGCTGGTCACCGAAGAGCTGGGCCACAAGGCCGTGCGCGCCGAGACCGACGACGCCGAGACCGAGCTGCTGGCGCAGGTCGAGCGCGCCCAGGGCGAGCCGGCGCCGCGTCCGCCGGTGGTCACCATCATGGGCCACGTCGACCACGGCAAGACCTCGCTGCTGGACTACATCCGCCGCACCAAGGTCGCCTCGGGCGAGGCCGGCGGCATCACCCAGCACATCGGCGCCTACCACGTCGAAACGCCCAAGGGCGTGATCAGCTTCCTGGATACCCCGGGCCACGCCGCATTCACCTCGATGCGCGCGCGCGGCGCCAAGATCACCGACATCGTGGTCCTGGTGGTCGCGGCCGACGACGGCGTCATGCCGCAGACCAAGGAGGCGATCCAGCACGCGAAGGCGGCCGGCGTGCCGCTGATCGTGGCGATCAACAAGATCGACAAGTCCACGGCCGACCCGATGCGGGTCAAGAACGAACTGCTCAACGAGCAGGTCGTGGCCGAGGACTTCGGTGGCGACACCCAGATGGTGGAGCTGTCGGCCAAGACCGGCATGGGCGTGGACGACCTGCTCGACGCCATCTCGCTGCAGGCCGAACTGCTGGAGCTGAAGGCGGTGCCGGACGGCAACGCCAGCGGCGTGGTCATCGAGTCGGCGCTGGACAAGGGCCGCGGCCCGGTCGCCACCGTGCTGGTCCAGCAGGGCCAGCTGAAGAAGGGCGACTACCTGGTGTGCGGCGTGCACTACGGCCGCGTCCGCGCCCTGTTCGACGAGACCGGCGGCCAGCCGAACTCGGCCGGCCCGTCGATCCCGGTGCAGGTCCTGGGCCTGTCCGGCGTGCCGGACGCCGGCGACGACTTCGTGGTGGTCAAGGACGAGCGCCTGGCCAAGGACGTGGCGCAGCAGCGCGACGCCAAGCGCCGCGAATCGCGCCTGGTCCAGGCCGCGGGCAACCGCATGGAAGACATCATGGCGCAGATGGGCAAGGGCGAGGGCCAGCAGGTCCTCAACCTGCTGGTCAAGGCCGATGTCCAGGGCTCGGTGGAGGCGCTCAAGCAGTCGCTCACCGCGCTGTCCAACGACGAGATCCGGATCAACGTGATCAGCTCCGGCGTGGGCGGCATCACCGAGTCCGACGCCAACATCGCCGTGACCACCAAGGCCACCGTGATCGGCTTCAACGTCCGCGCCGACGCCTCGGCCCGCAAGATCATCGAGGCCAACGGCGTGGACCTGCGCTACTTCTCGATCATCTACGACGTGATCGACCAGGTGAAGCAGGTGGCTTCGGGCCTGCTGGGCGTGGAGATCCGCGAGGAGATCATCGGCATCGCCGAGGTGCGCGAGGTCTTCCGCAGCTCCAAGTTCGGCGCGGTCGCCGGCTGCATGGTCGTGGAGGGCGTGGTCAAGCGGAACAAGCCGATCCGCGTGCTGCGCGACAACACGGTCATCTTCGAGGGCGAGCTGGAATCGCTGCGCCGCTTCAAGGAGAACGTGGACGAGGTGCGCAGCGGCACCGAGTGCGGCATCGGCGTGAAGGAGTACAACGACGTCAAGCCGGGCGACCAGATCGAGTGCTTCGAGCGCATCGAGGTCCAGCGCACGCTGTGACCTGCGCGGCGCCGGCGGCCATGGAGGCCGTGCCGGCGCCCGCGACGACGGGACGGCCCTCGCGGCCGTCCCGCCGTTTCCGGGCCGCCACCTGGCGGCCTGCAGTGGCGGGCCGCCGGCCCGCAGGCAAGACCGGGCGCCGCGCCCGGCAAGGAGTCCGCAGATGCCGACCAAATCCTTCCATCGAACCGACCGCGTCTCGGCGCAGCTGCGCCGCGAACTGGGCACCCTGGTGCACGAGGCCGTGCGCGAGCACGGGCTGCCGTCGGTGAGCGTGTCCGACGTGGAAGTCACCCGCGACCTGGCCCATGCCAAGGTGTTCGTCACCGCGCTGCTGCCGGACCGTTCGGCCGAGGCGGTCAAGGCGCTCAAGGAGATGGCGCGCGAGCTGCGCATGGAACTGGCCCGCCGGGTCAAGCTGCGCCACGTGCCGGAGCTGCACTTCCATTACGACGATTCGGTCGACCGCGGCGAGCGCATCGAGATCCTGCTGAAGGAAAACCCGCCGGCCCCGGCCGAAGAGTAAGGTTCCACGCCGTCCCGGCCGGCGCCGGCCTCCCGGGCCGGCCACCCGGCCGCCAGGACGTTGCCCGATGACCCGCACCAAGACCAAGTTCCGTCCGCTCGACGGCATCCTGCTGCTGGACAAGCCCGCGGGGATGAGTTCCAACGCCGCCCTGCAGGCGGCCCGCCGCCTGTTCCGTGCCGAGAAGGGCGGCCATACCGGCAGCCTCGACCCGCTGGCCACCGGCCTGCTGCCGCTGTGCTTCGGCGAGGCCACCAAGCTGGCCGGCCTGCTGCTGGGCTCGGACAAGGCCTACGAGGCCGGGATCGTGCTCGGCACCACCACCGACACCGACGATGCCGACGGCCAGGTGCTGCGCCAGCGGCCGGTCCCCGGGCTGGACCATGCCGCGGTCGTGGGCGCGCTGGCCGGCTTCGTCGGCACCCTGCAGCAGCGCGCCCCGGTGTACTCGGCGCTCAAGCAGGGCGGCGAGCCGCTGTACGCCCGCGCCCGCCGCGGCGAGGTGATCGAGGCCCCGGTGCGCCAGGTGCAGGTCCACGCCATCGAGCTGCTGGAGATGCAGCCGGCCTTCCTGCGCCTGCGCGTGACCTGCGGCACGGGCACCTACATCCGCAGCCTGGCCCGCGACCTGGGCGAGGTCCTGGGCTGCGGCGCGCACATCGCCAGCCTGCGCCGGCTGTGGGTGGAGCCCTTCACCGCGCCGGCCATGTTCACCCTGGAGCAGCTGCAGCAGCTCGCGGAGGAGGGCGGCGAAGCCGCGCTCGAGGCCTGCCTGCTGCCGCTGGAGGCGGGCCTGGCGGGCTTCCCGCGGGTCGACCTGGATGCCGCCCAGGCCGCGCGCCTGGGCCAGGGCCAGCGCCTGCGCGGGCCCTGGGCCGCGGCCGACCCGGTGGCGGTCCATGGCCCCGACGGCAAGGCGCTGGGGCTGGGACGGGTGGAGCCGGGCGGGCTGCTGGCGCCGCAACGGCTGTTCAGGAACACCGCCGGGGCCTGAGGCGGCCGCCCGGCGGCACCGGTTTTGCCTTGTTCGGCCCCCGGCGGGGGGTTACAATTCGCGCGCCTTTTTTCCCAGGCAATCATTCCCGCCGGTTCCAAGGGCGGCCTTCAAGCAAGCGGCGGGCCAGGCGGTGCGCACCAGCGCGTTCCTGCCAGCCTCGCATCCAAGAGAGAAACCATGTCCATCGACACCCAGAAGATCATCGCCGACAACGCGCGCGGCGCCAACGACACCGGCTCCCCGGAAGTCCAGGTCGCCCTGCTGACCGCCCGCATCGAGCAGCTGACCGAGCACTTCAAGATCCACAAGAAGGACCACCACAGCCGCCGTGGCCTGCTGCAGCTGGTCAACCGCCGCCGCAGCCTGCTCGACTACCTCAAGCGCAAGGACAACGAGCGCTACAAGGCCCTGATCGAGAAGCTCGGCCTGCGTCGCTGACGTACCTTCCCGCCGCGGCGCAGAGATGCGCCGCGGTTTGCATTTGGGCGCCGGCAAAGCACCGCGGGCGCCCGTCCCCGGGACCACCGGGGCGCAACACCCGCAAGCGGCCGGGCTTCTCCGGCCACCCGTTGCCGGCAAGGGCCGTCACCGGTCAATCGCAAGCAGATTCCCCAAGGAACCGACGTGGCAAAAATCACCAAAACCTTCCAGTACGGCAAACACACCGTGACCCTGGAAACGGGCGAGGTCGCCCGCCAGGCCAGTGGCGCCGTCATCGTCAAGATGGACGACACCGTACTGCTGGTCACCGCCGTCGCCGCCAAGAGCGCGCGTGAAGGCCAGGACTTCTTCCCGCTCACCGTTGACTACCAGGAGAAGTTCTACGCCGGCGGCCGCATCCCCGGCGGCTTCTTCAAGCGCGAAGGCCGTCCGACCGAGAAGGAAACGCTGGTTTCGCGCCTGATCGACCGCCCGATCCGCCCGCTGTTCCCCGAGGAATACAAGAACGAGGTCCAGATCATCGCCACGGTGATGTCGCTGAACCCGGAGATCGACGGCGACATCCCGGCCCTGATCGGCGCCTCCGCGGCGCTGTCGCTGGCCGGCACCCCGTTCAAGGGCCCGATCGGCGCCGCCAAGGTCGGCTACAAGGACGGCCAGTACATCCTCAACCCGACCACCTCCGAGCTGGCCGAGTCCAAGCTGGAGCTGGTCGTCGCCGGCACCGCCAACGCCGTGCTGATGGTCGAGTCCGAGGCCCAGCTGCTGAGCGAGGAAGTGATGCTCGGCGCGGTCACCTTCGGCCACCGCGAGATGCAGAAGGTCATCAACGCGATCAACGAGCTGGTCGCCGAGGCCGGCGTCAAGCCCAGCGACTGGGTGCCGCCGGCGAAGAACGAGGCGCTGGTCGCCGCGCTGAAGCAGGCCGTCGGCAACCGCCTGGCCGAGGCCTTCAAGATCCGCGACAAGCTGGAGCGCCGCGACGCCATCGCCGCGATCAAGAAGGATGTCAGCGAGCAGCTGGCCGAGCGCGTGGCGGCCGAGGGCTGGGACCCGGCCGAGGTGGCCAAGGAGTTCGGCGAGCTGGAGTACCGCACCATGCGCGACGCGGTCCTGGAGACCAAGGTCCGCATCGACGGCCGCGCCCTGGACACCGTGCGCCCGATCACCGTGAAGACCGGCGTGCTGCCGCGTACCCACGGCTCGGCCATGTTCACCCGCGGCGAGACCCAGGCCATCGTGGTCACCACCCTGGGCACCGCCCGCGACGGCCAGATCATCGACGCCGTCAGCGGCGAGTACCGCGAGAACTTCCTGTTCCACTACAACTTCCCGCCGTACTCGGTGGGCGAGTGCGGCCGCTTCGGCGCGCCCAAGCGCCGCGAGATCGGCCACGGCCGCCTGGCCAAGCGCGGCGTGCTGGCGGTGATGCCGACCCTCGAGGAGTTCCCGTACACCGTGCGCGTGGTCTCGGAGATCACCGAGTCCAACGGTTCCTCGTCCATGGCCTCGGTCTGCGGCAGCTCGCTGGCGCTGATGGACGCCGGCGTGCCGGTGAAGGCCCCGGTGGCGGGCATCGCCATGGGCCTGGTGAAGGAAGGCGACCGCTTCGTGGTGCTGTCGGACATCCTCGGCGACGAGGACCACCTGGGCGACATGGACTTCAAGGTCGCCGGCACCGCCGACGGCGTGTCCGCCCTGCAGATGGACATCAAGATCGAGGGCATCACCGAGGAGATCATGAAGCAGGCCCTGGAGCAGGCCAAGGCCGGCCGCCTGCACATCCTCGGCGAGATGGCCAAGGCCATCACCGCGCCGCGCGCCGAGCTGTCGGAGTTCGCGCCGCGCCTGCTGACCATCAAGATCCACCCGGACAAGATCCGCGAGGTGATCGGCAAGGGGGGCGCCACCATCCAGGGCATCACCAAGGAGACCGGCACCCAGATCGACATCCAGGACGACGGCACCATCGTCATCGCCTCGGTCAACGCCGCCGCCGCCCAGGCCGCCAAGGCCCGCATCGAGCAGATCACCTCGGACGTGGAGCCGGGCCGGATCTACGAGGGCAAGGTCGCCAAGATCATGGACTTCGGCGCGTTCGTGACCATCCTGCCGGGCAAGGACGGCCTGGTGCACGTCTCGCAGATCTCCAGCGAGCGCGTGGAGAAGGTCTCCGACAAGCTCAAGGAAGGCGACGTGGTCAAGGTCAAGGTGCTGGAAGTCGACAAGCAGGGCCGCATCCGCCTGTCGATCAAGGCCGTCGAGGAAGGCGAGGGCGTGGCGCAGTAAGCGCCGCCACATCGCCGGATACGCGCAAGGAGCGGGCTACGGCCCGCTCTTTGCGTTTGCGGTCACGCCATCGGCCCTAGACTGCCGGAATTCCGGGAGCGAGGGACCGCCGTTGGCCGTGACCGCCGATCCAGCCGCAACCGACGACCAGGACGCCCGCGTCCGGCGCGAGCGCTGGCTGGACGGACTGGGCGACGCCGCTCGCGGCGCGCGGCGGCTGGCGGTGGCCTGCACCGTGGCCGGCGGCTGGCTGCTGTTGCCGCAGGCCTGGGCGATCGCCGTGCTGCTGGATGCGGTGCTGGCGCGGGGCCGGGGCCTGGACGGGACGCTGCCGCTGTTCCTGCTGCTGGGGGGCTGCCTGGCTACGCGCGCGGTGCTGGCCTGGCGCGCCGGCATTGCCGCCGGCGACCTGGCCGAAGGCGTGCGCCAAGAACTGCGCCGGCGCGCATGGGCGGCGCTGCATGCGCGCGGCCCGCGCTGGTTGCGCCGCCAGCGCAGCGGGGCGCTGGCCGAACTGGTGCTGTCGCATGCCGAGGCGGCCGGCGACTACCACGCCGGGTACCGCCTGGCACGCGCCGAGGTCGCGTGGGTGCCGCCGGTCCTGCTGCTGGCGGTGGCCGCCGCCGACCTCGTGCCGGGCCTGCTGCTGCTGTTCGCCGCGCCGCTGCTGCCGGTCTCGATGGCGCTGGTCGGGTGGGGCGCCGAATCCGCCAGCCGCGCGCAGCTGGCCGAGCTGGCACGGATGGGCGGGCATTTCGCCGACCGCCTGCGCGGGCTGGGCCTGATCCGGCTGTACGGCCGCGGCGAGGCGGAACTGGCCGGAATCGCCGCCGCGGCGGAGGGCCTGCGCGAGCGCAGCATGCGCGTGCTGCGCATCGTCTTCCTGTCCTCGGCGGTGCTGGAATTCTTCGCCTCGCTGAGCGTGGCGATGGTGGCGCTGTATTTCGGCCTCGGCTACCTGGGCATGTTGCCGCTGGAGCTGGCCCCGGACCTGCGCACCGGCCTGTTCTGCCTGCTGCTGGCGCCGGATTTCTTCGCCCCGATGCGCCGGCTGGGCACGCATTACCACGATCGCGCCGCCGCCCTGGCCGCGGCGGCGGAAGTGGAGGACGTGCTTGGCCGGTTGCCGGGCGTGGCCGCCCCTGCGCACGCGCCGGAACCGGCGCCGGAGCCTCCAGCGACCGGCGCCCGGCCAGCGCCGCTGTTGCGGGTGCATGCGTTGGCCCTGGCACCCGAGCCCGGGGCCAGGCCGCTGTTCGAGGGTCTGGAATTCGAGCTGCGGCCCGGCGAACGGCTGGCCCTCGCCGGGCCCAGCGGCTGCGGCAAGAGCCTGCTGCTGGAGGCCATCGCCGGCTGGGTCGCGCCGCTGGAGGGCCGCATCGCGATCGCCGGGGGCGTGCGTTGCGGCCATGCCGGGCAGCGACCCTGGCTGTTCCAGGACAGCCTGGCCGGCAACCTGCGCCTGGCCGCTGCGCAGGATGCGGGCGACCTGCACGCCGCGGCCGAGGCTGCCCAGGTGCTGCGCTTTGCCCGGCAGTTGCCGCGCGGGCTGGACACGCCGGTCGGCGAGCGCGGCTACGGCCTGTCCGGCGGCGAGGCGCGGCGCGTGGCCCTGGCGCGGGCGCTGCTGCGGCGGCCGCAACTGCTGTTGCTGGACGAACCGACCGCGTTCCTCGATCCGGGCACCGAAGCGGCCCTGCTGGAAGCGCTGGCGTGCCATGCGCCCGGCTGCGCGGTGCTGGTGGCCACCCACAGCCCGCGGGTGATGCGCTGGGCCGGGCGCGTGCTGGATCTGCCGTCCGGGCGCATCCGCCCGGCGCTGGGGGTGGCGCCATGAGCCGGCACGAGGACCCGCTGCAGCCGTTCCCACCGGGGCGGCGGGCGCGCATGGCCGCGGTGGTCGCCGTGCTGCTGGCGACCATGCTGGCCGGCACCGCGCTGCTGGGCCTGGCCGGCGGCTTCATCACCGCCTGCGCGCTGGCCGCGGGGGCCGCCAGCGGCTTCAACTTCTTCTCGCCCTCGGCCGGGATCCGCGCGCTGACCTTCGCCCGCATCGCCTCGCGGTACTTCGAGAAGCTGCTCGGCCACGACGCCATGCTGCGCCTGGCGCGCGACCTGCGCAGCTGGTTCTTCCGCCGCGCCCTGCCGCTGGCCCCTGCGCGGCTGGGACGGATGCGTACCGGCGCGCTGATGGCGCGGTTGCTGGACGACATCGCGCAGGTGGAAGGGCGGCTGGTACGCGCGCTGGGGCCGCTGCTGGCAATGCTCGGCCTCGGCCTGGCGGCGGTCGCCTGGGCGGCCTGGACCCTGCCGGAAGCCGGCCTGGTGCTGGCCGCGGCGATGCTGCTGCTGGGGCCGGCTTCGGCCCTGCCGGTGGCCTGGGACGGGTTGCGCCGCGAGGCGCGCGACGTGCGCCTGCAGGAGCGCCTGCGGGTGCGGGTGCACGAGGGCATCGAGGGGGCCGCGGACCTGGCTGCGATGGGCGCCACCCGGGCCTGGGCGGCGCGGGTGGACGCGGCGGCCGCGCGCCTGGCACGGGCCGGACGCCAGCGCCAGCGTCGCGTTTCCGCCGCCGCAATGGGCATGTCGCTGGTTGGCGCGGCCACCTTGCTGGCGATGCTCGCGCTGTCGCTGCAGGCCGCGCACGCGGGGCGGATCGGGGCGGTCGAGGCGGCCGCCCTGGGCTTCGCCACCCTGGCCCTGCTGGAAACCTGGGCCGGTGCCGGCCTGGCCTGGCAGGCGTTGCTGGCCGGGCAGGCCTCGGCGCGCCGCCTGCACGCGCTGGTCGCGCAGCCGCCGCCGGTGGGCGATCCGCCGCGGCCGGTGCCAGTGCCGGAGCGCGGCGCGCTGCACCTGGAAGAGGTGTGTTTCGCCCATCCGGACGGGCGCGCCCTGCTGGACGGGCTGGACCTGCGCCTGCGCCCCGGGGAGCGGGTGGTGGTGGCCGGCGACAGCGGCAGCGGCAAGAGCACCCTACTGGCCCTGGTATTGCGCGTGCTCGAGCCGCAGGCCGGGCGTATCGCCTGGGCCGGGATCGACCTGCGCCGGTTCCACCAGGCCGACTGGCATGCGCGCCTGGCCTGGGCGCCGCAGGACGCGCCGGTGTTCGCCGGCAGCGTGCGCGCCAACCTGCGGATGGGCGATCCGCAGGCCGGCGAGGCGGCGATGTGGCGCGCGCTCGAAGCCCTGCGCCTGGACGCACGGGTGCGCGCCGCCGGCGGGCTGGACTGCGAGGCCGGCGAGGGTGGGGCGCTGTTGTCCGGCGGCGAGGCGCGGCGGCTGGCGCTGGCCCGCGCCCTGCTCAGGCCCGGGCCGCTGCTGCTGCTGGACGAACCGCTGGAAGGCCTGGACGTGGACGCCGCCGAAGCCCTGCTGCTGGACCTGGAGCGGGCGCTGGGGCGGCGCAGCCTGCTGCTGGTCTCGCACGCGCCGGTGCCGGCCGCGCTGCCGTGGCGGCGGCTGCGGCTGGAGCAGGGGCGCTTGCAGGAGGTGTAGCGCGGGTTGCGCGGCGCCGGATCAGGCCGCGCGCAGGGACTCGAGCCCGGCGAAATCCAGGATCTCGATGCGGTAGGTCTCCGGCACCGCGATCAGGCCCTTGCCGCGCAGGGTGGTAAGGCAGCGGCTGACCGTTTCCACGGTCAGGCCCAGGTGGTCGGCGATGTCGGCGCGCGGCATCGGCAGCGCTACCATCGGGCCGGGGTTGCCGGCGCGCGCCTCGCGCGCGGCCAGCTTGAGCAGGAAGTCGGCCATGCGCTCGATCGGGTTCATGCGCGCCAGGGCCATCATCTGGTCGCGGGCCGAGTCCAGCTCCACGCAGGCGCGCTCGAACAGCTTCTCGCGCAGCTGCGGATAGCGCTCGCCCAGGCGCCGCATCGCGTCGATGCCGAAGCGGCACAGCTCGGTCTCGCCCAGCGCCTCCACGTCGTGGCGGTAGGTCGGCGAACCGCTGAGGCCGACGAAATCGCCCGGCAGGGCGAAGCCGGCCACCTGGCGGCGGCCGTCGGCGGCCAGCCGCACCATGCGCAGCGCGCCGCGGACCACGGTGAACACGTGCCGGCGCGGATCGCCCTGCCGGGCCAGCACCGCGCCAGGGCCCAGCAGCTGGCTGCTGGCCTCCGCGTCCAGCGCGTGCATCTCCTCGTGGGTGAGGACCGAGCACACGGCGAGGTGGCGCACCTGGCAGTGCGCGCAGGGGCCCAGCGGTCCTGCCTCGTCGGGAGGCGGGGTGAGGCAGGGGCTATCAAACGGAGGCCAGGCCATTACGGGCACGCAGGACAGGGTGCGCGCCATTGTACCCCGCCGGGGCGATCCACGCGCCGCCAGCAGGCACCGCCGACACGGTAGAATCGCAAATCCCGTCCGTGCCCTGGCACAGGAGTTTTTCCGCTTGATCAGGCCCCGTACCCCGGCCGGCGTCATGGAGCTGCTGCCGCGCGAGCAGATCGCCTTCCAGCGCATGCTCGACGTCATCCGCCGCAACTATGAACGCTTCGGCTTCCTGCCGGTGGAGACGCCGGTGTTCGAACTGTCCGACGTGCTGCTCACCAAGTCCGGTGGCGAGACCGAGCGGCAGGTGTATTTCGTCCAGTCCACCGGCGCGCTGGCCAACGCCGCGGCCGAGGGCGCGGCGGCCGGGCTGCCGGAGATGGCGCTGCGCTTCGACCTGACCGTGCCGCTGGCGCGCTACGTGGCCGAGCACGAGCACGAGCTGAGCTTCCCGTTCCGCCGCTACCAGATGCAGCGCGTGTACCGCGGCGAACGCGCCCAGCGCGGGCGCTTCCGCGAGTTCTACCAGTGCGACATCGACGTCATCGGCAAGGACACGCTGAGCATCCGCTACGACGCCGAGGTGCTGGCGGTGATCCACGCCGTGTTTTCCGAGCTGGGGATCGGCGCGTTCCGCGTGCAGCTCAACAACCGCAAGCTGATGCGCGGCTTCTTCGAGGCCCAGGGCGTGGCCGACCCGCAGCAGCAGGCGCTGGTCCTGCGCGAGGTCGACAAGCTGGACAAGCGCGGCCCCGAGTACGTGCGCCAGACCCTGACCGGCCCGGACTTCGGCCTGCCGGCCGCGGCCGTGGACCGGATCCTGGCGTTCGTCGAGGTGCGTTCGGACTCGCACGCCGACGCACTGGCGAAGATCGAAGCGGTGCTGGCCGAGGCCGGCGAGGGCGCCAGCGAGGTGCTGCGCGCCGGCGCCGCCGAACTGCGCGAGGTGCTGGAGCTGGTGCGCGCGATGGGCGTGCCGGAGTCGGCGTACTGCCTGAATTTCTCCATCGCCCGGGGCCTGGACTACTACACCGGTACCGTCTACGAGACCCAGCTGGTCGAGCACCCGGGCATCGGCTCGATCTGCTCCGGCGGCCGCTACGAGGACCTGGCCAGCCACTACACCAAGTCGAAGCTGCCGGGCGTGGGCATCTCCATCGGCCTGACCCGCCTGTTCTGGCAGCTGCGCGAGGCCGGGCTGATCGAGGGCATCGCCGAGAGCAGCGTGCAGGCCATGGTCGCGCTGATGGACGAGAACCAGCTGGCCGACGCCCTGGACATCGCCCGCCACCTGCGCCTGGGCGGCATCAACACCGAGGTGCAGATGGAGCCGCGCAAGATCGGCAAGCAGTTCCAGTACGCCTCGCGCGCCGGCATCCGCTTCGTGGTGCTGGCCGGCCCGGACGAACTGGCGCGCGGCGTGGTCGCGGTCAAGGACCTGGTGCGCGAGCAGCAGTTCGACGTGCCGCGCGCCGAGCTGGCCGAGACCCTCAAGGTCGAACTGGAGCAGGCCCGCGCCCTGGCCGGGCGCTGAGCCATCCGCCCGGCCCGCCATGCCGCGGGCCGGTGCCTCCCGGCGCCGGGCACGCCGGCGCCTTCCTCATCGCACAGCGCAACAGGCAGGCGCATGACGACGATCCGTCTCGACGGGCAATCCCTGACCCGCGGCCAGCTGGTGGCCGTGGCCCAAGGCGCGAAGGTCGCGCTGGATCCGGAGGCCTTGCAGGCGGTGGCGCGCGCGGCGGACTTCCTCGCCGAGCAGGTGCGCCGCGAGGAACCGATCTACGGCGTGTCCACCGGCTTCGGCAGCAACGCCGACAAGCTGCTGGGCGCGCATCCGCTGCGCGACGAACTGCCCGGCGCGGCGCCTTCGGGGCGCTCCCTGCACGAGGAGCTGCAGCGCAACCTGATCGTCACCCACGCCGTGTGCGTCGGCGAGCCGATGGCCGCGGACGTGGTGCGGGCGATGCTGTGCATCCGCCTCAACACCCTGCTCAAGGGCCATTCCGGCATCCGGGTGCAGACCCTGGAGGCGATGGCGGCCATGCTCAACGCCGGCATCGTGCCGGTGGTGCCGCAGCTGGGATCGGTCGGCGCCTCCGGCGACCTGGCGCCGCTGTCGCACCTGGCCATCGTCCTGCTGGGCGGCGGCGAGGCGTTCTTCGAGGGGCGGCGCATGCCGGGCGCCGAGGCGCTGCGCCGCGCCGGGCTGGAGCCGGTGTCGCTGTCGTACAAGGAAGGCCTGGCGCTGAACAACGGCACCGCGCAGATGCTGGCCATGGGCGTGCTGGCGCTGCACCGGCTGGAGCTGATGCTGGACACGGCCGACCTGGCCGCGGCCATGACCATCGACGCCTTCGCCGGGCGCCTGGGCGCGTTCGCCGAGGAGGTGCACGCGCTGCGCCCGCACCCGGGCCAGGTGCAGGTGGCGGCCAACCTGCGGCGCCTGCTTTCCGGCTCGACCCTGGCCGACATCCCGTACCACCTGGTGCCGAAGTTCCGGCCGTGGCTGCCATCGAGCTGGGACACGGAGGAGTCGCGCGGGCTGCGTTTCGATATCGGCTGGGACTGGGTGCCGGCCGACCAGCGCCACGGGCGCGAGAAGTTCTACCAGCGCTTCCTGCCGTTCCGCGGCGGCAAGAAGCACCAGCCGCAGGACAGCTATTCGCTGCGCTGCATCCCCCAGGTGCACGGCGCGGTGCGCGATGCCGCCGCGCAGGCGGCGCGGGTGCTCGACATCGAGCTCAACGCGGTCACCGACAACCCGCTGGTGTTCCCGGACAAGGCCGACGCGGCGCACGTGGAGGAGCAGGTGATCTCCGCCGGCCACTTCCACGGCATGCCGCTGGCGCTGGCGCTCAGCTACCTCAAGGCGGCGATCCCGACCCTGGCTTCGATCTCCGAGCGCCGGCTGAACAAGCTGGTCGATCCGGCCACCAACGACGGCCTGCCGGCGTTCCTGATCGGCAACGAGGACGGCACCGAATCCGGCCACATGATCGTGCAGTACACCGCCGCGGCGATCGTCAACGACCTGGCCAGCCGCGCCCACCCGGCCTCGGTGTACTCGGTGCCGACCAGCGCCAATGCCGAGGACCATGTGTCGATGGGTGCCAACGAGGCGCGCCACGTGCTGGCCATGGTCGAGGGCCTGGGCAAGGTGCTGGCGCTGGAGCTGTACACCGCGGCCCAGGCGCTGGACCTGCGCCGGGACATGATCAACGCCGCCCGCGCGCTGGCCCGGCGCGCCGATGCCCAGGCACTGGCGGCCAAGGTGCAGGGTGGCCCGGAGCCGGATGCGCCGCTGCGCGCGCGCTTCCTGGCCGAGGTCGAGGAACTGCGCGCGCAGCTGGCCGCGGCCGACGCCTTCCACCCCGGCACGGCGGTGGCCCGGGCCCATGCCCGCATCCGCGAGGCGGTGCCGTTCCTGGACCGCGATCGCGCGCTGGACGGCGAGGTCGCCACCATGGTCCAGCTGGTGGCTTCCGGCGCGCTGCTGGAGGCGCTGGCCGGCTGAGCCGCACCGGCGGCGACCCTTGCACGCCCCGCCGCCCGGGTCTTCCTGCTCTTCCGGGAGCGGGCAGGGGCGACTTGCCGGAATCCTTGCATTCCGGGCCTTCCCGGCGGGGCGAGGCCTGCCCCGGATCGCGCGCGGCGCCTCCCCGCATCCCCGGTCGACTTGCAGCCAGCCAGGCGGTTTGACCTGGGTCCGGCCTGCGTGTTCTAATGTGCTAACGCGTTAATACATTGGTTCGGAATGAAACGGCGGGTCAAGGGCGGGGAAGAAGGGTTCGAGGAGCGTCTGGCGCAGTTGTCGGCGATCCTTGCCCGGCTGGACGAGCCGGAGGCCGTCCGTGCCTTCCTGCTGGACCTGTGCACTCCGGCGGAGCTGGAGGCCATGACCGACCGCTGGCACGTGGTGCCGCTGCTGCAGCAAGGCGTGCCTTATCGCGAGATCTACGAGCTGACCGGGGTCAGCGTCACCACCATCGGCCGGGTCGCACGCACGCTGGAGCGCGGTGCCGGCGGTTATGCGCGGGCCGTCGCCCTGCGCGCTTCCACCAGCGAGAGAGCATCCCCATGAGTCCCCCCCTGGGTGCGGCCACCCGCGACCGCCTCCGCATCGCCATCCAGAAGAGCGGCCGCCTGGCCGAGCCGGCCCGCAAGCTGCTGGCTGCCTGCGGCCTGAGCTGGCGCGAGAGCCGCGACAAGCTGTTCTGCTACGGCGAATCCCTCCCGGTCGACCTGCTGCTGGTCCGCGACGACGACATCCCCGGCCTGATCGCCGACGGCGTCTGCGATCTGGGCGTGGTCGGCCGCAACGAGCTGGACGAGCAGGCCGGCGCGCGCGCGCAGGTTGGCCTGCCGCAGGCCTACCGCGAACTGCGCGGCCTGGGCTTTGGCCAGTGCCGGCTGATGCTGGCGGTGCCGGAGGACTGGGACTGGACCGGCCCCGCGCAGCTGCGCGGCCGCGGCCTGCGCATCGCCACCAGCTATCCGTCCATCCTCTCGCGCTGGCTGCAGGAACAGCAGATCGACGCCCAGGTGGTGGAGCTGTCCGGCTCGGTCGAGATCGCCCCGCGCCTGGGCACGGCCGAGCTGATCTGCGACCTGGTCTCCAGCGGCGCCACCCTCAAGGCCAACCAGCTCAAGCCGGTGGAAACCCTGCTGGAAAGCGAGGCGGTGCTGGCCGGCCCGGTCGGTGGCTTCGACGACGCCCGCGCCGCGCTGGCGCAGATGTTGCTGCGGCGCATGGACGGCGTGCTCCAGGTGCGCGAGCGCAAGCTGCTGATGTTCAACGCCGACCGCGAGGCGCTGCCGGCGCTGGAACGGCTGCTGGCCGACGCCGGCCCGCTGGTGCAGCTGCCCTCGGCCAATGGCGCCCTGACCCTGCAGGCCATGTGCGAAGGTACGATCAGCTGGCAGCAGCTGGAGGAGCTCGAGCGCGCCGGTGCGCGCCAGCTGATGGTCCTGGGCGTGGAGAGGTCGCTGGCATGAGCGCCGTGCAGAACACCCCCGCGCAGCCGGCCTGGAACCGGCTGCAGTGGTCCGCGCTGGACGAGGCCGGGCGCGCCCGCGCGCTGACGCGTCCGGTGCAGGTCGTGGCCGACGCCACCCGCCAGGCCGTGGCCGCCGTGCTCGAGTCAGTGCGCAGCCGCGGCGACGAGGCACTGCGCGAACTGACCGCGCGCTTCGACAAGGTCGAACTGGAGCGTTTCGAGGTCAGCGCCGAGGAATTCGCCGCGGCCGAAGCCGCCGTGTCGCCGGAACTGCGCCGGGCCATGGCCGGTGCCGCCTCGCGCATCGAGGCCTTCCACCGTGCCGGCATGGGCAAGGGCTACAGCGTCGAGACCGCGCCGGGCGTGGTCTGCGAACGCATCATCCGCCCGGTGCCGCGCGTCGGCCTGTACGTTCCCGCCGGCAGCGCGCCGCTGCCTTCGACCGCGCTGATGCTTTGCGTGCCGGCCGCGCTGGCGCGTTGCCGCCAGGTGGTGCTGTGCACGCCGCCGCGCGCCGATGGCACGGCCGACCCGGCGGTGCTGGTGGCCGCGCGGCTGGCCGGCGTGGACCGCGTGTTCAAGCTCGGCGGCGCCCAGGCGATTGCCGCGCTGGCCTTCGGCACCGCCAGCGTGCCCAAGGTCGACAAGATCTTCGGCCCGGGCAACAGCTACGTGGACGAGGCCAAGCGCCAGGTCGCCCAGTGCGGCGCGGCGGCGATCGACATGCCGGCCGGTCCCTCCGAGGTGCTGGTGATCGCCGACGACGGCGCCAACCCGGCCTACGTGGCCTCGGACCTGCTGTCGCAGGCCGAGCACGGGCCGGACTCGCAGGTGCTGCTGCTGTCCGACAGCGCCGGCCTGATCGACCGCGTCGAGGCCGAGCTTGCGAGCCAGCTGGAGGCGCTGCCGCGGGCGGAGATCGCGCGCAAGGCGCTGGCCTCCTCGCGCCTGGTCCTGGTCGATTCGCTTGACCAGGCCTTCGCCATCAGCAACACCTATGCGCCCGAGCACCTGATCCTTGCACTGCGCCAGCCCCGCGAGTGGCTGGACCGGGTCGAGGCCGCCGGTTCGGTGTTCCTCGGCGACTGGACGCCGGAGGCACTGGGCGACTACTGCAGCGGCACCAACCATGTCCTGCCGACCAATGGCGCCGCGCGTGCCTGGAGCGGGGTGAGCGTGGCCAGCTTCCAGAACTTCGTCAGCGTGCAGGCGGCCAGCCGCGAGGGCATCCTCGCCATCGGCGACTGCGCGGTGACCATGGCCCGCGCCGAGCGGCTCGATGCGCACGCCAATGCCGTGGCCCTGCGCCTGGAGGGGGCGGCGGCATGAGCGACGACCTGCTTTCCCTGGTCCGCGAAGACCTGCGCGGCTTCGGCGGCTACAGTTCCGCGCGCAGCCACGCGCTGGATGGCGAGATCTGGCTCAACGCCAACGAAAGCCCCTGGGCCAACCCGGCCGATCCGGGCAGCAGCTGCCGCCGCTATCCCGACCCGCAGCCGGCCGCGCTGGTGCAGGCGCTGGCGCGACTTTACGGCTGCGAGGCGTCGCAGGTTCTGGTGGGCCGCGGCAGCGACGAGGCCATCGACCTGCTGGTGCGCGCGCTGTGCGTGCCGCAGCGCGACGCGGTGGTGGCCACGCCGCCGGTGTTCGGCATGTACGCGGTCAGCGCCCGGCTTCAGAACGCACCTCTGCGCGAGGTGCCGCTGGTCGATGGCCCCGATGGCTTCATCGTCGACCTCGAGGCAGTGGCCGCGGCGGCGGAGCAGGGCAATGCCAAGCTGGTCTTCCTGTGCAGTCCGTCCAATCCCACCGGCGGCGACGTGCCGCTTGAAGGCATCGCCGCGCTGGCCGGGCGCCTGGCCGGGCGCGCACTGGTGGTGGTGGACGAGGCCTACGGCGAGTTCTCCGACCAGCCTTCGGCGACCACGCTGATGGGCGGCCACCGCAACATCGCCGTGCTGCGCACGCTGTCCAAGGCGCATGCGCTGGCGGCCGCGCGGATCGGCACGCTGATCGCCGATCCCTCGCTCATCCGCGTGCTGCGTGCCTGCCAGGCGCCATATCCGATCCCGACGCCGTGCGCCGAGCTGGCCGTCGCCGGCCTGTCGCCGGAGGCGCTGGCGCGTACCGCCGAGCGCGTGGCGGTGGTGCGCAGCGAGCGTACGCGGCTGGCCGCGGCGCTGGCCTCCGCGCCGGGCGTGCGCCGGGTCTATCCGTCCTCCGGCAACTACCTGCTGGTGCGCTTCGACGACGCCCAGGCCGCGTTCGACGGCCTGCTGGCCGCCGGCGTGGTGGTGCGCGACCAGCGTGCCGCGCCGCAGCTGGGCGACGCCCTGCGCATCACCGTCGGCACCCCCGAACAGAACCAACGCGTGCTGGCCATCCTGGCCGCACTGGAAGCCGCTGCATGACCCCGATCCTCTTCATCGACCGCGACGGCACCCTGATCGAGGAGCCGGAAGATTTCCAGATCGACGCCTACGAGAAGCTGCGCTTCGTCGAAGGCGTGATCCCGGCCCTGCTGAAGCTGCGCGACGCCGGCTACCAGTTCGTGATGGTCTCCAACCAGGATGGCCTGGGCACGGACAAGTATCCGCGGGAGAGCTTCGAAGGCCCGCACAACCTGATGATGCAGGTGTTCGAGAGCCAGGGCATCCGCTTCCGCGACGTGCTTATCGACACCAGCTGGCCGCACGAGAACAAGCCCACGCGCAAGCCGGGCATCGGCCTGGTGCTGCCCTACATCCAGGACCGCTCGATCGACTGGAAGCGCTCGGCGATGGTCGGCGACCGCCCGACCGACAACGAGTTCGCCGCCAACCTCGGCATCCGTGCGTTCCAGTTGAAGACCCCGCAGTTCGGCGGCGAGTGGGACTGGGCCGGCATCGCCCACGAGCTGGCCGACGCGCCGCGGCGCGCCGTGGTCCAGCGCGACACCAGGGAAACGAAGATCCGCGTCGCGGTCGACCTGGACCGCGCGGCCGATCCGAAGATCCACACCGGCCTGCCGTTCTACGACCACATGCTGGAGCAGATCGGCAAGCACGGCGGCTTCGCCCTGGAGATCGAGGCCGAGGGCGACCTGCACATCGACGAGCACCACACCATCGAGGACACCGCGCTGGCCCTGGGCCAGGCGCTGCGCGAGGCGCTGGGCGACAAGCGCGGCATCGGCCGCTATGGCTTCACCCTGCCGATGGACGAAACCCACGCCAGCGCGGCGCTGGACTTCAGCGGGCGCCCGTACCTGGTCTACCAGGGCAGCTTCGCCCGCGAGCGGGTGGGCGACATGCCGACCGAGCTGGTGCCGCACTTCTTCCGCTCGCTGTGCGACGCGGCGGGCCTGAACCTGCACATCAGCGTGAGCGGCGACAACGACCACCACAAGATCGAGGCGAGCTTCAAGGCGCTGGCGCGCGCGCTGCGCCAGGCCATCCGCCGCGAGGGCGACGCCCTGCCGTCGACCAAGGGGGTGCTGTGAGCGCGGCCGGCAAACGCGTCGTCGTCATCGATGCCGGCGGCGCCAACCTCGGCTCGGTCTGCTACGCGCTGGAACGCCTGGGCATGCAACCGCAGGTGGTCGACGGCGCCGCCGGCCTGGAACGCGCCGACCGGGTGATCCTGCCGGGCGTCGGCGCCGCCCCTGAAGGCATGCGCCGCCTGCATGCGCAGGGCCTGGTCGAGCCGCTGCGGCGGCTGCAGGTACCGCTGATGGGCATCTGCCTGGGCATGCAGCTGCTGTACGAACGCTCGGACGAGGGCGACGTGGAATGCCTGGGCCTGCTGCCTGGCGTGGTCCACCACCTGCCGCAGGTCTCCTGCATCCGGGTGCCGCACATGGGCTGGAACGGGCTGCGCAAGCTGCGCGAATCGCCGCTGCTGGACGGGGTGGCGGAGGGGGCGAAGGCCTACTTCGTGCACAGCTACGCCGCGCCGATCACCGCCGCCACGGTGGCCGCCACCGACCACGGCAGCCTGTTCACCGCGGTCGTGCACGACGGCCTGCGCTGCGGCGCCCAGTTCCACCCTGAGCGCTCGGCCGGCACCGGCGCGCGCATCCTCCGCAATTTCCTGGAGATGGACTTCTGATGGGCTTCACCGTCTATCCGGCGCTGGACATCCGCGGCGGGCGCGTCGTGCGCCTGGCCCAGGGCGACTACGCGCGCGAGACCCGGTACGGCGACGATCCGCTGCCGCGCGCGGCGGCCTTCGCCCAGGCCGGTGCGCGCTGGATGCACCTGGTCGACCTGGACGCGGCCAAGGCCGGCGGTTACACCCTGGCGCCGCTGCTGGGGCGGATCGCGCGCGAGACCGGCCTGCAGGTGCAGACCGGCGGCGGCGTGCGCGGCCGCGACGACGTGGCCCGGATCCTCGATGCCGGCGCCGCGCGGGTAGTGGTCGGCTCGCTTTCGGTGCGCCAGCCGGAGACGGTGATCGGCTGGCTTGCCGAGTTTGGCGGCGAGCGCATCACCGTGGCCCTGGACACCCGCCAGGACGAAGCCGGCACCTGGCAGCTGCCGGTGCACGGCTGGACCGAGGACGCCGGCGTCACCCTGGACCAGCTGCTGCCGCGCTTCGTCGAGGCCGGGCTGCGCCACCTGCTGTGCACCGACATCGCCCGCGACGGCATGCTGTCCGGCCCGAACCTGGAGCTGTACGCGCACCTGGCACGGCTGGCCCCGGGCGTGGCGGTGCAGGCTTCCGGCGGCGTGCGCGACGCGGCCGACGTGGCCGGCGCGCGCCAGGCAGGTTGCGCCGGCGCGGTGCTGGGCCGGGCGCTGCTGGAAGGCCGCCTGCAGCTGGCCGATGCGCTGGCGGTGGAGGAGGCCGTGCCATGCTGAGCCGCCGCATCATTCCCTGCCTGGACGTGCGCGAGGGCCGCGTGGTCAAGGGCGTGCGCTTCCGCGACCACGTCGACATGGGCGACATCGTCGAGCTGGCCCTGCGCTACCGCGACCAGGGCGCCGACGAACTGGTGTTCTACGACATCAGCGCCAGCCCCGAAGGGCGTTCGGTCGACTACGCCTGGGTCGAGCGGGTGGCGCGGCTGATCGACATCCCGTTCTGCGTGGCCGGCGGCATCCGCGACGTGGAGACCGCGCGCCGGGTGCTGCATGCCGGCGCCGACAAGATCTCGGTCAATTCGCCGGCGCTGGAGCGCCCGCAGCTGGTCTCCGAGCTGGCCGGCGCCTTCGGCGTGCAGTGCGTGGTGGTCGGCATCGACTCCATCCGCGAGGCCGACGGCCAGTGGCGGGTGCGCACCAACACCGGCGACCCCGGCAAGACCCGGGCGCTGGGCGTGCGCACGCTGGACTGGATCGTCGAGGCCCAGCGCCTGGGTGCCGGCGAGATCGTGCTCAACTGCATGGACAGCGACGGCGTGCGCCGCGGCTACGACATCGTCCAGCTGCGCCAGGCGCGCGCGCTGTGCCGGGTGCCGCTGGTGGCCTCCGGCGGCGCCGGTGCGCCGGAGCACTTCGCCGAGGCCTTCGAGCGTGCCGACGTGGACGGCGCGCTGGCGGCCAGCGTGTTCCACAGCGGCGCGATCGCCATTCCCGAACTGAAGAAATACCTGCGGCAAAGGCAGGTCGAGGTGCGTGATGTCTGAAGATCCCGGCGCCGCGGCGGTAGGCCGCATCGGCGTGTTCCCCGAGGCCCTGGACTGGGACAAGTCCGGCGGCCTGCTGCCGGTCGTCGTCCAGGACGCCGACAACCTGCGTGTGCTGATGCTCGGCTACATGGACCGCGACGCGCTGCAGGCCACCCTGTCGCGCCGCCTGGTCACGTTCTACAGCCGCAGCAAGCAGCGCCTGTGGACCAAGGGCGAGACCTCCGGCCACGTGCTGGAGCTGGTCGACATCCAGGCCGATTGCGACGCCGACGCGCTGCTGGTGCTGGCGCGGCCGCACGGGCCGACCTGCCACCTGCAGCGTCCCAGCTGCTTCGAGGCGGCCCCGCATGCCGCCGCGGTGCCGCCGCCGCGCACGCTGGAACCGGACATCGGCTTCCTGGCCCAGCTCGACGAGCTGGTGGCCCGGCGCGAACGCGAGCGGCCGCAAGGCAGCTACACCACGAAGCTGTTCGAGGCCGGCGTGCGCCGGATCGCGCAGAAGGTGGGCGAGGAAGGCGTGGAGACGGCACTGGCGGGTGTCGCCCAGAACGACGAGCAGCTGCTCGGCGAGGTGGCCGACCTGGTCTACCACACCACCGTGCTGCTGCATGCCCGGCGCCTCTCGCTGGCCGACGCGGTGGCGGTGCTGGAGGAGCGCCACGCCCAGCGCGCCGGCGGCTGAGCCGGGCCTTGCCCTAGAATCCCCGGTTTTCCCCGGAAGAGGCAGGGCGATGTCCAAGCATTGCGCCGCATGGCTGCTGGCCTGCGTATCCGCGCTGGGCTGCACGGCGGTCCAGGCGCGGGCCGCGGTCGAGGTAACCGGCGTGGTCTACCAGGAGCAGGACGGGCGTCCCGGCCGCGGCGGCGGCGAGCCCGGCCTGGCAGGCGTGCTGGTATCCGACGGCGAGCAGCTCGTGCGCACCGACGCGCAGGGCCGCTACCGCCTGCAGGCGCGGCCGGGCAGGGCGGTGTTCGTGGTCAAGCCTGCCGGGCACCGCTTCCTGGCCGGCGACGACGGCCTGCCGGCGTTCTGGGCGCGGGTGCCGGCCCGGGGCGCGCGCTTCCGCGCCGACTTCGCGCTGGCGCCGGCGGCACCGCGCGAGGGGGCGTTCCAGGCCCTGGTGTTCACCGACACCCAGGTCAAGAACGAGCGCGACATCGACTACTACCGGCGTGCCGTGGTCCAACCGCTGGGCCGGCCGGACGCGGCGCTGGGTGTGACCCTGGGTGACCTGGTCGACGACCGCACCGACCTCTACCCGGCGCTCAACGCGGTGACCACGCAGCTCGGCGTGCCGTGGTTCCATGTCCCCGGCAACCACGACCTCGACCACGCCCCGGCCTCGGACGAGGCCTCGCTCGGTGCCTGGGAACGCATCTACGGACCGGACACCTATGCGGTGGAGGAGGGCGCGGCCGCGTTCGTGCTGCTGGACGACGTGGTGGCCACGCCCGGCCAGGGCGCCGGCTACGCCGGCGGCCTGCGCGAGGACCAGTTCCGCTTCATCGAGGCCTACCTGGCGCAGCTGCCGCGCGAGCGCCTGCTGGTGCTGGGCATGCACATCCCGCTGTTCGACCGCGGCCGCGGCGCCTTCCGCGCCGCCGACCGCGAGCGCCTGTTCGCGCTGCTGCGCCGGCACCCGCGGGTGCTGGTGCTGAGCGGGCACAGCCATAACCAGCAGCACTACTGGCATGGCCCGGCCGATGGCTGGCATGGTCCGGCGCCGCTGCACGAGTACAACGTCGGCGCGGTCTGCGGCGCCTTCTGGTCAGGGGTGCCGGATGCGCGCGGCATCCCGGATGCGACCATGAGCGACGGCACCCCGATCGGCCACGCGCTGCTGACCGTGGAGCCCGATGGCAACTACGCGCTGGACTACCGCCCGGCGCGCGCCAATGGCGCCGATCCGGCATTCACGCGGGCCATGGCGCTGCACGCGCCGAAGGTGCTGCGCCGGGGCGCCTACCCGGCCTGGGGCGTGTTCGCCAACGTGTTCATGGGCGACGCGGAAACCCGGGTGGAATACCGCATCGACGGCGGTCCGTGGAAGCCGATGCGGCGCGTCGAGCGCGCCGATCCGCGGCTGCTGGTGGAGAACGCGGCCGACGACCTGGCCGGGTCGCTGCGCGGCTACGACCGCTCGCCCGAGGCGACCGCGTCCACCCACCTGTGGCGCGGCGCGCTGGACACGGGCCTGGCGCCGGGCGAGCACACCGTGGAGGTGCGGGCGTTCGACCGCTGGCAGGGCGAGGTGCTGGCTTCCACGCGCTACCGGCTGGAGGAAGCACGGCCCTGAGCCGGGACTACGGCGCTGCTGCCTTTGCCCCTTGCCTGCTTCGTGCAAGGGAAGACTGGCCCCGCGGTGCCCGATTCGCGCCAACGGCAGGGGAAAGCAACGGCAAAACCGCCTTGGCCCGGGCCTGCCCGGCTTCAGCGCGGTAGCGCGATTTCCTGGAAGCCGGTGACCCGGGTGTGCCCGTGCGCGGCATCCTCCAGCCGCGGCTCCGGGTAATCCTCCGGGCGATCCACCAGCACCGTGTGCAGGCCGGCGGCACGGGCCGCGTCCAGCTCCTCGACCACGTCGGACAGGAACAGGATCTCGCGCGGCGCCAGGCCGATCGCCTCGGCGATCCTGGCGTAGCTGGTGGCTTCGCGCTTGCCGCCGATCTCGGTGTCGAACCAGCCGGAGAACAGGCCGGTGAGGTCGCCGGCGTCGCTGTGGCCGAAGAACAGCTTCTGCGCCGGCACCGAGCCGGACGAGTACACGTACAGCGGCAGCTCCAGGTCGTGCCAGCGCTGCAGCGCCTGGGCCGCGTCGGGATAGATCGGCGCGGTGAAGTCGGCGTTGCGGTAGCCGGCCTCCCAGACCATGCCCTGCAGCGCCTTGAGCGCGGTGTGCTTGCGGTCCTGGTCGATCCAGCCCTGCAGCGTTTCCACGATCATCGCGTCCTGGCACAGGCCTCCGGCTTCAACCGCCACCGCGTCCAGCCAGCGCCGCACCTCCGGCTCGTGGCCATGCGTGGCGACGAAGCCGGGCAGGGCGCGGCGGGCGTACGGGAACAGCACGTCGCGCACGAACGAGATGCTGCTGGTGGTGCCTTCGATGTCGGTGACGATGGCGCGGGTCATTCGGGATCCTTGAAACGGAGCGCCCCTCGCGCGGGCGAGGGGCGGCGGGACGTGCCGGCGGGCTTTCAGTGCACCTGCGGTTCGTAGCGCGGGAACCGCTGGGCGATGTCGGTGCCGGTGAAGTGGCCGACCCAGCCGTCCGGCTCGGTGAAGAAGCGGATGGCGACGAAGTTCGGCTGCGGGCCCATGTCGAACCAGTGGCGGGTGCCGTCCGGCACGGCGATCAGGTCGTCCTTCACGCACTCCACCTCGTAGACCTTGTCGTCCACGTGCAGGGTGAACAGGCCCGAGCCGGCGACGAAGAAGCGCACCTCGTCCTCCTTGTGGAAGTGCTCGTCGAGGAACTTCCTGCGCATCTCCTCGCGGTTGGGGTTGTCCGGGGCGATGCTGACCACGTCCACGGTCCTGAAGCCGCGCTCGGCCACCAGGCGGTCGATGTCGGCGCGGTAGGCCTCCATCACCTCCTCGGGGCTGGCGCCGGGTTCGATCGGCTTGGTCGCGTGCCAGCGCTCGAAGGTCACGCCGATGCGCGCCAGCTCGGCGGCGATGGCATTGCCGTCGGTGCTCTCGAACAGCGGCTGTTCGGGGCGGTTCTCTTCGAAGATGCGCAGTCGGCTCATGGGGGTCACCTTTTGCTCAAGCCGCGGGAAACCGCGTGGACCGGAAAGATTACCAGCTGTGCGCCGCGGCGCTCATGACACCCGGTTTCCAGGCGCGACGGGGACGGAATGAGGCTCAGGCGCCGAGCCGGCGCAGCTCCAGTTCGCAGCCGAGCAGGAACTCGAACGCTTCCAGGTGGCGGCGGGCGTCGGCCATGGTCCGGCCCCAGGCGTACAGGCCATGGCCGTCGATCAGGTAGCCCCACAGCGGCTGCCGGTCCAGGACCTCGTCCACCTGCGCCGCCAGGACGGTCATGTCCTGGGTATTGGCGAACACCGGGACCTCGATCGCGGTCTCGTGGGTGCTGTTGCCCTCGAACGCCTTGAGCAGCTCGTAGCCCTCCAGGCGGATCCGCCCCTGGCGCGCGTAAAGGCGCGAGGCCACGGTCTGGGTCAGGGAGTGGGTGTGCAGCACGCAGCCGACTTTCGGGAAGCGCCGGTACAGCCGGGTGTGCAGCAGGGTCTCGGCCGAGGGCCGCAGCTGGCGGCCGACGGCGCGGCCTTCCAGGTCCACGACCATGATGTCGTCCTCGACCAGGCGGCCCTTGTCGCGCCCGGAGACGGTGATCGCGGCGTGCCCGGCGTCCAGGCGCTCGGAGAAGTTGCTGCTGGTGGCCGGGGTCCAGCCCAGCTGGGCCAGCTCGCGCACGTTGGAGATCAGGGACTGGGCCCGTTCGCGCAGCAGCGCCGGGTCGTAGGGGAGCTCGGTGTTATCCATGCGCGAAGTCTACCGTGCAGGCACCTGGCTCCGGTGCCCGAAGCCGCGGTAGGCGGCCCAGGCCAGGCCGGCGATCACCAGCCCGCCGACCAGGGTCCGGACCGGCGTGGAGTACACCAGCAGGCCGCAGGCGACCAGCGCACCCATGCCCAGCAGCCGCTCGCGCGGGGTCGGCGCGCGTTCCGGCGTGCCCAGCAGCAGGCTCAGGCCGGCGGCGGCGTAGGCCATCACCACCAGCACCACGACCATCTCGATCAGGACCTCGAACTGCCCGGACACGGTCGGCGACAGGGTCAGCACGGCCAGCAGGGTCATCGACAGGGCGATGATGAACAGGCCGGTGCGGGCCGAGCCATTGGGCTGCAGGCGACCGAACACGGCCGGCAGGAAGCCGCGCTGGGCCGCGCGCGCACCGGACTCGCCGCTCACCAGCATCCAGCCGCCGAGGGTGCCGGTGGCCTTCAGCGCGGCCGCCGCGGCGATCACCGGCACCGCCCACGGGCCGAACATCTCGCCGGCGACCATAGCGAACGGGGCGCTGGACTGGGCCAGCTGCGAGGCCGGCACGATGCCCATCATCAGCACCGAGGAGGTCAGGTACACCACGCCGGCGATGGCGATGCCGCCGAGCGTCGCGCGCGGCACGTTGCGGTCCGGGTCGTCGACCACGCCGGCGACCATCGCGCCGGTCTCCAGGCCGACGAAAGCCCAGAAGATCGGGGCCAGCGACTGCAGCACCACCGCGGTGTCCGAGGTGCCCGACACGTTCCAGGCGGTGCGGTACACCTCCGGGTCGAAGTACGCCCAGCCGGCGGTGAGGATCGCCGCCACCGGCAGCAGGCCCAGCACCACGCACATCGACTGGAAGCGCGCGATCGGCCGCGGGCCCATCAGGTTCAGGGCGAACATCAGCCAGATCAGCGCGACCTGCCCGGCCAGGCGCACCCCGGTGCTGTCCTCGATCGGCAACAGGATCACCAGGTAGCCGAACGCGGCCACGGCGATGGCGTTGTTGCCGATCCAGGAGGACACCCAGTACATGGTGGTCGCGAGGAACGAGGCGTCGCGGCCCAGCGAGGGGCGCACGTAGTCGTCCTGCGACTCCAGGTCCGGATGGTGGCGCGCCAGCCGGGCGAAGGCGCCGCCGAGCATCATCGCCAGCACCGTGCCCAGCAGCCAGCTCAACGCGGTCACGCCGCCGGACTTGGCCAGGGTGGCGGGCAACAGGAAGAAACCCGAGCCGATCATGTTGTTGGCAACCACGAAGGTCGCCAGCACCGGCCCGATCTTGCGGGGAACGCTTGCGCTCATGCGCCGATCCTGGAAAAGGAAACTGGAGCGGCCGGCACATGGCCGGCCGCGATCGGGAGGGGGATCAGCCGCGCTGGCGCAGCTTGCTGTGGCGGTAGCCGTAGCCGAAGTAGATCAGCTGCCCCAGCACCGTCCAGCCCACGAATACCTTCCAGTGCTCGGCGAACGACTGCCAGAACAGGCCCAGGCAGGCGATGAAGCCCAGCGGGCAGATCAGCCAGAAGAACGGCACCCGGAACGGGCGCGGCAGGTCCGGGCGCCTGAAGCGCAGCACGAACACGCCCAGGCACACGGTGGCGAAGGCCAGCAGGGTGCCCATCGAAACCAGCTCGCCGAGCACGCTCAGCGGCATGAAGCCGGCCAGCAGGCAGGCGATCACGCCGACGATGACCGTGCCCACGTGCGGGGTCTGGTAGCGCGGGTGGACCTTGCCGAACAGGCGCGGCATCAGCCCGTCGCGCGACATCGAATAGAAGATGCGCGGCTGCGCCATCAGCATCACCAGGATCACCGAGGACAGGCCGGCGATGGCGCCGATCTCCACCGCGGTCTTGAGCCAGGTTACGTTGGCGGTGGGGTCGGCCTTGAGCACTTCCTCCAGCGCGGTGGCCACCGGCTTGGCGGTGTTGAGCAGCGAGTAGTGGGTCATGCCGGTCAGCACCGCGCACACGGCGATGTAGACCAGGGTACAGATCGCCAGCGAGCCGAGGATGCCGATCGGCATGTCGCGCTGCGGGTTCTTCGCCTCGCCGGCGGCGGTGGAGACCGCGTCGAAGCCGATGTAGGCGAAGAACACGATGGTCGCGGCGCGAAACACGCCTTCCATGCCGAACTTGCCCGGCCCGGCGTTCTCGGGGACGAACGGGGTCCAGTTGCCCGGATCGATGTACTGGATGCCGAAGCCGAGGAAGGCCGCGATCACCGCGATCTTGATCGCCACCACGATCGCGTTGGCGAAGGCCGACTGGGTGATGCCGACGTAGCAAAGGGCGCTGACCGCGGCCACGATCAGGATCGCCGGCAGGTTGACGATGCCGGAGGTGGCCACGAACTCGGTGCCGTTCCAGGCCAGTGGCGCGGCGGCCAGCTCGGCGGGGAAGGGCAGGTGCAGGGTGGTGGTCAGGAAGCTGGTGAGGTAGCCGGACCAGCCCACGGCCACGGTGGCCGAGGCGAACAGGTACTCCAGCACCAGGCACCAGCCGATGAACCAGGCCACGCCCTCGCCGAGGGTGGCGTAGGCATAGGAATAGGCGCTGCCGGAGACCGGCATCATCGAGGCGAATTCGGCGTAGCACAGGCCGGCCATGGCGCAGGCGAAGCCGGCCAGGACGAAGCTGAGCATGATCGCCGGGCCGGCGTGGTTGGCCGCGGCCTGGCCGGTCAGCACGAAGATGCCGGCGCCGATCACCGCGCCCACGCCCAGCAGGATCAGCTGGCGGGCGGTGAGGGTGCGGCGCAGGGTTGCCTCGCCCTGGAGTGAGCCTTCCACCGGCTCGCCGGCATCCACGTGCGGTGCCGGTTCCATGGGCTTGGTGCTGAATAGACGGCTGGACATATGACGTTCCCCCTGGTGGCTTCGAGCGCCGGGTATGAAGAGCGGCCACCGGAGGCCACATGAGCGCCGTACCTTGCCAAATGCCCGGGTCGCTTGGCAATGCGGTGCCGCACTGCAGCAAGGCCCGTGCATAATCCGGGTGCCAATCCATGACGACGGGAACCACCATGGTGCAAGTGCAGGCATTGGCCGCCCAGCTGGCCGAATACCGCACGCGCGAGCCGATGCAGGCGGGACTGGCCGATGCCTTCCTGGCCCTGCTGGAGGATGCGGCTGACCCGTTCATCCGCCAGCGCCTGGAGGGGCATTTCACCGGCTCGGCCTGGGTGGTCAGCGCCGATGGCCAGCGCACCCTGCTGACCCACCACCGCAAGCTCGACCGCTGGCTGCAGCCGGGCGGCCATGCCGACGGCGAGCGCGACCTGGCGCAGGTGGCCTTGAAGGAAGCGGAGGAGGAAACCGGGGTGCCGGGCCTGCGCCTGGAGGACGGCCGCATCTTCGACCTGGACCGGCACTGGATCCCGGAGCGCGGCGAGGTCCCGGGACACTGGCATTACGACGTGCGTTACGTGGTGCGCGCCGGCGCGGACGAGCGTTTCGTGGTCAGCGCCGAATCCCACGCCCTGGCCTGGCGCCGGATCGACGAACTGGTGGACGACCCGCGCTGCGACCCCTCGATGCGGCGCATGGCCGCGCGCTGGCTGGCCGCGCGGGGTTGAGCGCCGGAAACGCGACGGGCCGGCGATGCCGGCCCGTCGCATGGCCAGGCGCAGGCCTGCGCCGGCTCAGTACAGGACGCGGGTGCGCAGGGTGCCCGGGATCGCGGCCAGTTCCTCGCGCAGCTGGCTGACCTTGGCCTCGTCGGCGGCCACGTCGATCACCACGTAGCCGACCTTGGGGTCGGTGCGCAGGAACTGGCCGTCGATGTTGACCGCGTGGCGGCTGAAGATCTCGTTGACCTTCGACAGCACGCCCGGCACGTTGCGGTGGATGTGCAGCAACCGCAGGCTGCCCTCGTGCTCGGGCAGGGTGACCTCGGGGAAGTTGACCGCGGACAGGGTGCTGCCGTTGTCGCTGTAGCGCACCAGCTTGGCCGCCACCTCCACGCCGATGTTCTCCTGCGCCTCTAGCGTGCTGCCGCCGATGTGCGGGGTCAGGATCACGTTGTCGAAGCGGGTCAGCGGCGAGACGAATGGTTCGCTGTTGCCCTTGGGCTCGACCGGGAACACGTCCACCGCCGCGCCGCCGACATGGCCCGATTCCAGCGCCGCGGCCAGCGCGTCGATGTCGACCACGGTGCCGCGCGAGGCGTTGATCAGGTGCGCGCCGCGCTTCATCGCCGCGATCTGGGCAGCGCCGATCATGTTCTTCGTCGCCGGGGTCTCCGGCACGTGCAGGGTGACCACGTCCGCGTGCGCCAGCAGGTCCTCCAGGCTTTGCGCGGCGCGCGCATTGCCCAGCGACAGCTTGGTCTCGATGTCGTGGAAGACCACGTTCATGCCCAGCGCCTCGGCGAGCACGCCGACCTGGGTGCCGATGTGGCCGTAGCCGACGATGCCCAGGGTCTTGCCGCGCACCTCGCGGCTGCCGGCGGCGGACTTGGACCAGCCGCCGCGGTGGCACTGCGCATTCTTCTGCGGGATGCCGCGCATCAGCATCACCGCCTCGGCCACCACCAGTTCGGCCACCGAGCGGGTGTTGGAGTAGGGCGCGTTGAACACCGGGATGCCGGCCAGCTCGGCGGTGTCCAGGTCGACCTGGTTGGTGCCGATGCAGAAACAGCCCACCGCGATCAGGCGCTTGGCATGGGCCAGCACGTCGGCAGTGAGCTGGGTGCGCGAGCGGATGCCGATGATGTGGGCCTCGGCGATGCGCGCCTTCAGCTCGTCCTCCGGCAGCGATTTGTCGTGGAACTCGATCTGGGTGTAGCCGGCGGCGCGGAAGGTCTCCACCGCGGTCTGGCTGACGCCCTCCAGCAGCAGCACGCGGATGTCCGATTTCGGGAAGGAGGTCTTCTTGGGCGACATGCGCGCGGCTTCCGGTTCGGGTGTGGCGGGAGCCGCCAACTATGCCAGAAGCGCCCCCTGTTTTCCGCACCGCGTCATTGGCATTTGCCCGGTTTGCGCGCAACACCGCGTGCCCGTGGTGGTGGCAGTTGCACGCGTGCAAAGTTGCCGATGAAACAAGGGCTTGTCCGCGGCGGCGGGCCGCCGGGGCAGGGCGCGTCCCGCGCTGGACGCGACCGCCCCGGGGCTGGCACGCTTGCCGGCTCCCGCTCCGCCTTGCCCGCACCGTTCCCATGACCGATCCCCGCCTTGCCGACCTGCTCGCGTCGGTGCCCGACCTGCGCCTGAAGACCGACGCCGCCGACCTGGAGCACTACGGCCGCGACTGGACCCGCCGCTGGACCCCGGCGCCGCTGGCCATTGCCCTGCCGGGCACGGTGGAGGAAGTCCAGGCCATCGTGCGCTGGGCCAACCGCCACAGGGTGGCGATCGTGCCCTCCGGCGGCCGCACCGGCCTGTCCGGCGGCGCGGTGGCCGCCAACGGCGAGCTGGTGCTGAGCCTGGAGCGGATGAACAAGGTGCTGGAGTTCAACCGCGTCGACCGCACCCTGGCCGTGCAGGCCGGCATGCCGCTGGAGGCGGTGCACAACGCGGCGGCCGAGCACGGCCTCATCTATCCGGTGGACTTCGCCGCGCGCGGCTCGTGCTCGATCGGCGGCAACATCGCCACCAACGCCGGCGGCATCCGCGTGATCCGCTACGGCAATACCCGCGAATGGATCGCCGGCCTGACCGTGGTCACCGGTGCGGGCGATGTGCTGCACCTCAACCGCGGCCTGGTGAAGAACTCCAGCGGCTACGACCTGCGCCAGCTGATGATCGGCTCGGAGGGCACCCTGGGCATCGTGGTGGAGGCCATCCTGCGCCTGACCGACCCGCCGCCGCCGACCAACGTGATGCTGCTGGCGCTGCCCTCGTTCGAGGTGCTGATGGACGTGTTCGCCGAGTTCCGCGGCCGCCTGCGCCTGGAGGCGTTCGAGTTCTTCACCGACCGCGCCCTGCGCCACGTGGTGGCCCACGGCGCGCAGAAGCCGCTGGAGGACGAGTACCCGTTCTACGTGGTCACCGAGTTCGCCAGCGACGACGAGGCCACCGAGGCCGCGGCCATGGCCGCGTTCGAGCACTGCATGGAGCAGGGCTGGGTGGCCGACGGCGTGATCAGCCAGTCCGAGGCCCAGGCCCAGCAGATCTGGCGCCTGCGCGAGGGCATCACCGAATCGGTGGCCAGGTACAAGCCGTACAAGAACGACGTTTCGGTGCGCATCTCCGCCATGCCGGCGTTCCTGGCGAAGACCCAGGCGCTGCTGGGGCAGGCCTATCCGCACTTCGACGTGGTCTGGTTCGGCCATATCGGCGACGGCAACCTGCACATCAACGTGCTCAAGCCGGACGATACCTCCGACGCCGACTTCGTCGGCCAGTGCGAGCACGTGACCAAGCTGCTGGCCCAGGCGCTGCAGGAATGCGGCGGCAGCATCTCCGCCGAGCACGGCATCGGCCTGGTCAAGAAGCCCTACCTGTCCAGCACCCGCAGCGAGGCCGAGATCGCGCTGATGCGCGGGATCAAGCAGGCGTTCGACCCCAACGGCATCCTCAACCCGGGCAAGCTGTTCGACGCCTGACCGGTTGCCGGCGGCAGGTGCAGGCGGGGCGGGCGGCAGGGTAGGCTTCACGTATTCCTGACCACGCCCGCCACCTGCCCATGAAGCATTCCTCCCTGACCCTCGCCGCCCTGCTGTTCGCCTGCGCCCTGCCGGCCCAGGCCTCGAGCTTCGCCGGCACCTCGGCCGGCGCCTCCTCGGCCGGTAGCTCGGCGTCCTCCGGCAGCACCTCCGGCGACGACAAGCTGGTCCAGGCCGCGCGCGAGGATGCCGCTGGCTTCGTCGCCAGCGAGGGCCGGGTGCGCAGCGCCCGCCTGGAGGCGGCCCTGCGCGTGCTGCGCGAGCGCGACGCCGCCGCGCGCCAGGCCAGCGACCTGGAGCTGGCGCGGAAGATCCTCGCCGCCGGATGATCCGCCCGCTGGCGCTGGCGGCCCTGCTGCTGGCCAGCGCCGCGGCCTCCGCGGCTCCGCGCTTCGAACTTCCCCCGGGCCTGGACCACGCCGACGCAGCGGCCACGCGCGAACTGCTTGACGCGGCCACGGCGCGGCTGCCACGGCCCTGGGCGTCCGCGCTGGAACGGCCGATCACGCTGGAATGGCGCGACGACCTGCCGCAGCAGGTGCACGGCCGTGCCCGCCACTGGCGCATCCTGCTGCAGCGGCGCCTGCTGGAGGACTGGAAGCGGCGCGCACAGGAACCCGCCGCCGCCAGGGCGGCGCTGGCCGCGCTGCTGCACGAACTGGCGCACCTGTACGACCGCACCGCCGCCGGCGGCCTGTCGCGCGATCCGCGCCTGCTCGACCTCGCCGGCTGGCAGCGCTCGGCGTTGCACCCGGGCCGGCGCGGCCGCAACGATTTCCGCGACCGCAGCCCCGACCCCTACGAACTGGCCTCCCCGCGCGAGTACGTGGCGGTCAACCTCGAGCATTACCTGCTGGACCCGGACTACGCCTGCCGGCGCCCGGCGCTGGCGGAGTATTTCGACCACCGGTTCGGCGAGGAACGCGGCGGCGGGAGCGACTGCGCCCATGGCCTGGCCTTCGTCCAGGACCCGGCCGCCGGCGCCGAGCCGCTGCGCCTGCTCGCGCCGGAACGCGTGTACGCGGTGGACTACCTGCTGGCCGGGGACGGCGATGGCCTCGCCAGCCGCTGGGGCCACGCCATGCTGCGCCTGGTGGTCTGCGCGCCCGGGCGCGAACCCGGGCCGGATTGCCGCCTGGACCTGCAGCACCACCTGGTGCTGTCCTTCCGCGCCTTCGTCGACGACCTGCAGATCTCCAGCTGGCGCGGCCTCACGGGTGGCTATCCCTCGCGCCTGTTCGCCCTGCCGCTGGAGCAGGTGGTGGACGAATACACCCGGGTGGAGCTGCGCGACCTGCATGCGATCCCGCTGGCGCTGTCGCCGCAGGAGGTGCAGGCGGTGGCCACGCGCGCGGCGCAGCTGCACTGGAGTTACGACGGCCGCTACCTGTTCCTCGGCAACAACTGCGCGGTGGAGACCTGGAAGCTGCTGCACGACGCGGTGCCACGGCTGGCGGCACTGCCGCTGCGCACCGTGTTCCCGAACGGGCTGGCGCGGCGCCTGCGCCGGCACGGCGTGGTCGACGTGCCGGCGGTGCCGGCCGATCCGGTGGAGCAGGTGCGCCTGGGCTTCCGCTTCGAGGCCGCCAGCACCCATTACCAGGCCATGTACGCGGTCGCCCGCGACGAACTGGGCCTGCAGGCGCGCGATGCCCGCGAATGGATCGCGCTGCCGCCGGCGCGGCGCCGGCCGGCGCTGGAACAGGCCGGGCTGAAGGGCGCGGCGGCGTTGCTGGTGCTGGAATCGGCCGCGCTGCGGCGCGAGGAGGCGCTGGCCCGTGACCAGCTCAAGCGCCGCTGGCTGGGCCGCATCGCTGCTGCCGATGCCGGCGTCGCCGGCGATGTGCGCCTGTTCCTGGAAGTGGGCGACGCCTTCAGCCGCCCGGCGGCATGGCTGCAGGGCGTGGACGGCTATGGCCTGCCGCAGCGGGAAGAGCGCGGGAGGCTGGAGGCCACCGCGGTCACGTCGGCCGAAGGCCGCAGGGCCGACGCACGGGCACTGGAAGCGAAGATCAGGGCGCTGCTGCCCGCCGCGCGGCGCGAGGCTCTGGACGGGGCCGAGGCGAATGTCGCGCGGCTAGGTGAGCGGCTGCGGGAGCTGGCGGGCGCAGGCTCGTAGCCCGCATGAGGCCGCATCCGGGGTTGGCTGCGTCCCGGGGCAACCCGGATCCGTGGGGTGCGGCATCCCGAAAGCGCTCGGCTGCGGGCTACGCGAAGGCCGCCCGGTGAACACGGGACCCGTGTCCGCTCTTGCGAATCACCAATCCCGAATCCCGAATCCCGCCTTCCCGGCCGCGCCTGCGCGCGGCCGGGAAGGGCCCCTCAATCGGCCCGCCCGCCGAACTCGCCGGTGGTGGTGTTGACCAGGATCTTCTCGCCGTTGGCGATGTACTCCGGGACCATGATCTCGATCCCGGTGCTGAGCTTGGCCGGCTTCGGGCGCTTGGTCGCGGTGCCGCCCTTCAGTTCCGGCGGGGTCTCCACCACTTCCAGGACCACGTGCTGCGGCAGCTGCACGGCCACCGGCTGCTCGTCGATCACCTGCACGTAGCAGCCGGTCAGGCCCTCGGTGATGTAGCCGACCGCGTCGCCCAGCGCGTCCGGGTCGAGGGTGTAGGGGGTGTAGTCCTCGTCGTCGAGGAACACGAAGGCGTCGCCGTCCTTGTACGAGAAGCTGGCCTGGCGGCGCAGCAGCTCGACCTCGACCAGGTTGTCCTCGGCGTCGAAGCTGGCGTCCAGCTTGGTGCCGCCGGGCACCGAGTACATGATGAAGCGGTAGCGCACGTTGCCGCCGCGGCCCTGCGGCGAGCTGCGCTCGATGTCGCGGACCTGGTAGACCCCGTTGTTGTACTCGACGACGTTGCCCTTCTTGATTTCGCTGGCTTTCATGGGTGAATCCGTGATTCGTGATTGGTGATTCGTAAGGGGGCGTGATTTGTCATTCGTGATTCGATGGTTGGCGCTTCGGCATGAGGTGGTCGCGGCCGTGGCTTTTGCCAATTACGAATCACCAATCAGCAATCACGGCCTCACTTCGGCGCCAACCGTGTCGCGCCGTCGAGGCGGATGGTCTCGCCGTTGAGGTAGCGGGTGCGCAGGATGAAGGCCACGGTGTCGGCGAATTCGGCCGGCTGGCCCAGGCGCGCCGGGAACGGGATGGTCGCGGCCAGGGACTGCTGCACGCTTTCCGGCATGCCGTCGACCATCGGGGTCCAGAACACGCCCGGGGCGATGGTCATGACCCGGATGCCGAAGCGCGCCAGTTCGCGCGCCATCGGCAGGGTCATGCCGACCACGCCGCCCTTGGAGGCCGAGTACGCGGCCTGGCCGATCTGGCCCTCGTAGGCGGCGACCGAGGCGGTGTTGACGATCACGCCGCGCTCGCCGTCCTCGCCCGGTTCGTTGTGCTGCATCAGCGCCGCCGCGGCCTTGGCCACGTTGAAGCTGCCGACCAGGTTGACCATCACCGTGCGGGTGAAGCCGTCCAGCGGCATCGGGCCTTCCTTGCCCAGCACGCGGCCGGCGCCGAGGATGCCGGCGCAGTTGACCGCCACGTTGAGCCCGCCGAGGAACTCGCGCGCGGCTTCCAGGGTGGCGGCCACGCCGGCCTCGTCGCTGACGTCGGCGCGGAAGTAGCGCGCGTTGCCGGCACCCAGCGCCGCGACCGCGGCCGCGCCCTTGTCGTCGTTGACGTCGAGCAGGGCGACCTTGCCACCATCGGCGACGATGCGCTGGGCCACGGCCAGGCCGAGGCCGGAGACGCCGCCGGTGACGACGGCGCGGACGTGATCGGCTTGCATGCGGGACTCCGAAGCAGGGCAGGGGCGGCATTGTAGGGGCTGGCTGGCCCCCGGTGCAGCCGGGGGCGCACGTGCCGCACCGCGACGCGGCGCGTCCGGGCACGGGCACGGCGCCGCTTGCGCGCCTGCGTGGGCCGGGCGCAGCCGCGGCCCGCTGCGGTTACTCCGGGTCGTAGTCCAGGTTGGAGGCCAGCCAGCGCTCCACCTGGGCCTTGTCCACGCCCTTGCGCCGGGCGTAGTCGGCCACCTGGTCCTTGCCGACCCGGCCGACCACGAAGTACTGGCTGCCCGGGTGGCTGAAGTAGTAACCGGACACCGCCGCGGTGGGCAGCATGGCGAAGCTCTCGGTCAGCGCCATGCCGGCATTGCCCGGCGCGTCCAGCAGGCGGAACAGGGTGGCCTTCTCGCTGTGGTCCGGGCAGGCCGGATAGCCCGGGGCCGGGCGGATGCCGCGGTAGCGTTCGGCGATCAGCGCTTCGTTGTCCAGCGCCTCGTCCGCCGCGTAGCCCCAGAATTCGGTGCGCACGCGCTGGTGCAGGCGCTCGGCCAGGGCCTCGGCCAGGCGGTCGGCCAGCGACTTGAGCAGGATTGCGTTGTAGTCGTCGTGCGTGGCCTCGAAGCGGGCCACGTGCGCGTCGATGCCGATGCCGGCGGTCACCGCGAAGGCGCCGATCCAGTCCTGCACGCCGCTGCCGGCCGGGGCGATGAAGTCGGCCAGGCAGAAGTCCGGGCGGTCGGCCGGCTTGTCCACCTGCTGCCGCAGGAAATGCAGGGTGGCCGGGCCATCGGCGTGCTGCAGCACCACGTCGTCGCCATGGCTGGCGGCCGGCCACAGCCCGTAGACCGCGCGCGCGGCCAGCCACTTCTCCGCCACGATGCGCGCAAGCATCGCCTGGGCGTCGCGGAACAACTCGCTGGCCTGGGGGCCGACCACCGGGTCCTGCAGGATTGCCGGGTACTTGCCGGCAAGCTCCCAGGCCTGGAAGAACGGGGTCCAGTCGATGCAGGGCAGCAGGTCTTCCAGCGGCCAGTCGAAGGCGTGCACGCCAGGGCGGTTCGGCGCCGGCGGCGCGTAGCTGCCCCAGCCGCCGTCGAAACGCTGGCCGCGCGCCTTCTCCAGGGATACCAGGCGCTTGGCGTCGCCGCGGTTGGCATGGCGGGCGCGGATCTCGGCGTAGTCGGCCTCGTTGGCGGCCACGAACGGGCCGCGCAGTTCCGGCGAGATCAGCGACTGGGCCACGCCCACCGCGCGCGATGCATCCTTCACCCAGACCACCGGGGCCTGGTAGTGCGGGTCGATCTTCAGCGCGGTGTGCGCGCGCGAGGTGGTGGCGCCGCCGATCATCAGCGGGGTGGCGAAGCCCTGGCGCTGCAGCTCGCGCGCCACGTGGCCCATCTCCTCCAGCGAGGGCGTGATCAGGCCGGACAGGCCGATCAGGTCGGCGTTGGCCTCGCGCGCAGCGTCGAGGATCTTCTGCGCCGGCACCATCACCCCCAGGTCGATCACCTCGAAGTTGTTGCAGGCCAGGACCACGCCGACGATGTTCTTGCCGATGTCGTGCACGTCGCCCTTGACCGTGGCCATGACGATCCGGCCGTTGGGCTTGCCGGCGTCGCCGGTGCGCGCCTTCTCCGCCTCGATGAAGGGCAGCAGGTAGGCCACCGCCTTCTTCATGACCCGCGCGGACTTGACCACCTGCGGCAGGAACATCTTGCCGGCGCCGAACAGGTCGCCGACCACGTTCATGCCGTCCATCAGCGGGCCTTCGATCACGTCCAGCGGGCGGCCGGCCTGCTGGCGCGCCTCCTCGGTGTCCTGCTCGACGTAGGCATCGATGCCATGGACCAGGGCATGGGCCAGGCGCTCGCGCACCGGCTTCTGCCGCCAGGCCAGGTCCTCGGCCTTCTTCTCGCCCTTCCTGCCCTTGTAGCGCTCGGCGATCTCCAGCAGGCGCTCGGTGGCGTCGCGGCGGCGGTTGAGGACCACGTCCTCGACCCGCTCGCGCAGCTCCGGGTCCAGCTCGTCGTACACCGGCAGCGCGCCGGCGTTGACGATGCCCATGTCCATGCCGGCCCTGATCGCGTGGTACAGGAACACCGAGTGGATCGCCCCGCGCACGGTCTCGTTGCCGCGGAAGGAGAACGACACGTTGGACACACCGCCGGACACGTGGCAGTGCGGCAGGGTCTGGCGGATGATGCGGGTGGCCTCGATGAAGTCCACCGCGTAGTTGTCGTGCTCCTCGATGCCGGTGGCGATGGCGAAGATGTTGGGGTCGAAGATGATGTCCTCGGGCGGGAACCCGACCTCGTCCACCAGGATGCGGTAGGCGCGGGTGCAGATCTCGACCTTGCGCGCGCAGGTATCGGCCTGGCCCTGCTCGTCGAAGGCCATCACCACCACCGCCGCGCCGTAGCGCAGCACCTTGCGCGCGTGCTCGACGAACACCTCCTCGCCTTCCTTGAGCGAGATCGAGTTGACCACGCCCTTGCCCTGCAGGCACTTCAGGCCGGCTTCGATCACGCTCCACTTCGAGGAGTCGACCATGATCGGGATGCGGGCGATGTCCGGCTCGGCGGCGATCAGGTTGAGGAACCGGGTCATCGCCTTTTCCGAGTCGATCAGGCCCTCGTCCATGTTCACGTCGAGGATCTGCGCGCCGTTCTCCACCTGCTGGCGCGCAACCTCGACCGCTTCGGCGTAGCGCTCTTCCTTGATCAGCTTGCGGAACTGGGCGCTGCCGGTGACGTTGGTGCGCTCGCCGATGTTGACGAACAGCAGCTCGGGGGTGATGACCAGCGGTTCCAGGCCCGACAGTCGGGTGTAGCGGGGAAGCGGTGCGGACATGGCGGCGTGGTCAGTGGGCATGGGGAACGCGTCCGGCCTGGACGGCGGAACGATCGGCGGCGGCGCTCACGCGGCCTGCTCCAGCGCGCCGGCGGGCACGCGCGGCGGCAGCCCGCGCACCGCCTCGGCGATGGCGCGGATATGGTCCGGGCTGGTGCCGCAGCAACCGCCGACCAGGTTGAGCAGGCCGTCGCGGGCGAAGCCGCGCAGCACCTCGGCCATCTCCTCCGGGGTCTCGTCGTAGCCGCCGAAGGCATTGGGCAGGCCGGCGTTGGGATGGGCGCTGACGTAGTACGGCGACACCCGCGCCAGGGCCTCGATGTGCGGGCGCAGGTCGCGCGCGCCCAGCGCGCAGTTCAGCCCGATCGACAGCGGCCTGGCATGCGCCAGCGAGGTGTGGAAGGCCTCGGCGGTCTGCCCGGACAGGGTGCGGCCGGAAGCGTCGGTGATGGTGCCGGAGATCATCACCGGCAGGCGCGCCCCGCGCGCCTCGAACACCTCCTCGATCGCGAACAGCGCGGCCTTGGCGTTGAGCGTGTCGAAGATGGTCTCGATCATCAGCGTGTCGGCGCCGCCGTCGACCAGGCCCTCGACCGCCTCGCGGTAGGTCGCGCGCAGCTCGTCGAAGCTGGTGTTGCGGAAGCCGGGGTCGTTGACGTCCGGGCTGATCGAGGCGGTGCGGCTGGTCGGGCCGAGCACGCCGATCACCAAGCGCGGCTTGCCCGGGGTGGCGGCCTCCACCGCGTCGCAGGCCTTGCGCGCCAGCGCGGCGCCGGCGCGGTTGAGCTCGTACACCAGGTGCTCGAGGTGGTAGTCGGCCTGGCTGATCGCGGTGGCGTTGAAGGTGTTGGTCTCCACCAGGTCGGCGCCTGCCTCCAGGTAGGCGCGGTGGATGCCCTCGATCACCTCCGGCCGGGTCAGCAGCAGCAGGTCGTTGTTGCCCTTCAGGTCGTGGCCGCAATGCGGGCCGTGGCCCTCGTGCTGGGGGTGGTGCTGGCGGTCGTAGCCCTCGGCGAAGCGCTCGCCGCGGTAGTCGGCCTCGTCCAGGCCGTGGCGCTGGATCATGGTGCCCATGGCGCCGTCGATCACCAGGATGCGTTCGCGCAGGGCCTGTTCGAGCAGGGCGACGCGTTCGGGATGGAGCCAGGGGAGGGAGCGGGACATGGTCGGCCTCAGGGCTTGTGCGCGATCAGCGAGATCACTTCGAAATGCGGGGGGCGGCGTTCGCGGGTCACCGTCTCCAGGCTGGTGACCACCAGCCCGGACTTCTCGGCGAACTTGCGCAGCTCGCGGGCGGTGAACCCGAGGTTCACGTGGCCGTAGGTCTCGACCACGGCCTTGTGTTCGTGGCGGGCCAGGCTGGTCAGCAGCAGGCGGCCGCCGGGGCGCAGCACGCGCGCGGCCTCGGCCACCGCCACCGCCGGGCGGTTGGCGTAGGTCAGGGCGTGCATCAGCACCACCAGGTCGAAGCTGCCGGCGCCGAAGGGCAGGGCGTGCATGTCGCCCTCGCGCACCTCGACGTTCTCCAGCCGGCGCAGGCGTTCGCTGGCGGCGGCCACCACCCGCGCGCTGGTGTCCACGCACACGTAGCGGCGCGAGTGCGGCGCCAGCAGCTCCGCCAGCACGCCGTCGCCGGAGGCGATGTCCAGCACGTCGCCGGTGTGCAGCAGCGGCAGCGCGCTGCGCGCCAGTGCTTCCCAGGTGCGGCCGGGGGAGTAGTGGCGCTCCATGTCGCCGGCCACCGAGTCGGCCCAGTTCTGGTCGGCCGCGCGCGCGGCCAGCACCGCCGGCAGGCGCTCGGCGTCCTGGCGCAGCAGCGGGTCGTCGCTTCCGGTGCTCAAGGCCTGCCACAATGCGCGCTGCGCCGGGTCCAGGCTGGCCTCGTCGAAGCGGTAGTAGGCGGACACGCCGGCGCGGCGGTCGCGCACCAGGCCGGCCTCCTTGAGCCGTGCCAGGTGGGTGGACACGCGCGGCTGCGCCAGGCGGGTGATGGCCGAAAGCTCGGCCACGGTCAGTTCTTCCAGTTCCAGCAGGGCCAGCAGGCGTACCCGGGTGGCGTCCGCGAACACCTTCAGCCGGGCCGACCAGTCCTCCAGATCCATAAATATCTTCCTATCGCGATATAGCGATAATTGTCCGCGCGACGGGGTGCCGCGGTCAACCGCGGCCACGGACCCGGGTCAGCAGGGCGTCCGGCATACGCCAGCGAATGGCGTAGTGGTTACAATCGCGACAAGTACCGACCGGAGGGGTCCCCCGTGGATTTCAGCTTCACCGAAGAACAACTGATGCTGCAGGACGTGGCGCGCCGCATCGCCCAGGAAGTGATTGCGCCCAGCGCCGAGCATTTCGATCGCACCGGCGAGTTCCCGCTGGAGAACATCCGCCTGCTCGGCGAGAACGGCCTCATGGGCATCGAGGTGCCGGCCGAATACGGCGGCGCCGGCATGGACCCCATCGCCTACGCCCTGGCCATGATCGAGATTGCCGCCGGCGACGCCGCGCACTCGACCATCATGTCGGTCAACAACTCGCTGTTCTGCACCGGCATCCTCAAGAACGGCAACGAGGAGCAGAAGCAGAAGTACGTGCGCGCCATCGCCGAGGGCCGCGAGATCGGCGCCTTCGCCCTGACCGAGCCACAGTCCGGCTCCGACGCCTCGAACATGCGCTGCCGCGCCGTGCGCCAGGCCGACGGCACCTACGTGATCAACGGCAAGAAGAGCTGGATCACTTCCGGCCCGGTCGCCCGCTACATCATCCTGTTCGCGGTCACCGACCCGGAAAAGGGCGCGCGCGGCATCACCGCGTTCATGGTCGACACCAGCCGCGAGGGCTTCCACCGCGGCAAGACCGAGCCGAAGCTGGGCATCCGCGCCTCGGCCACCTGCGAGATCGAGTTCGCCGACTACGTGGCGCGCCCGGAGGAAGTGGTGGGCGAGGAAGGCCAGGGCTTCAAGATCGCCATGAGCGTGCTGGATGCCGGCCGCATCGGCATCGCCTCGCAGGCCATCGGCATCGCCCGCGCCGCGTACGAGAAGACCATCGAGTACGTGAAGGAGCGCAAGGCCTTCGGCTCGCCGATCGGCGCCTTCCAGATGACCCAGGCCAAGATCGCCGACATGAAGTGCAAGCTGGACTCGGCGTTGCTGCTGACACTGCGCGCGGCGTGGCTGAAGAGCCAGGGCAAGCCGTTCTCGGCCGAGGCCTCGATGGCCAAGCTGGTCGCCTCCGAGGCGGCGATGTGGATCACCCACCAGGCGGTGCAGATCCACGGTGGCATGGGCTACTCCAAGGAGATGCCGCTGGAGCGGTACTTCCGCGACGCCAAGATCACCGAGATCTACGAGGGCACCTCGGAGATCCAGCGCCTGGTCATCGCGCGCAGCGAGACCGGCCTGCGCTGATCCACGGCCAGCGAGGCGACACCCCAGGGGGGGCGGGCAACCGGCCCCTTTGCTTTGCATGGATGGCCGGCGTGCTTCCGCGCGGCGTCCGGATCGCTTCAAATGGCAGGCCGAGGGGCAGGAAGGACGATGGGGCAGCCCGACGCAAACGCAGCAGCACCGCGCCGTACCGGGCGCGTACTGGCGTGCCTGCGCTGGGGCCTGGCCGCCGTGCTCGTCGCCCTGCTGCTGCTGGACCTGCTCTTCCCGCCGCCGCTGCCCGGCGCGGCCGGCGTCGCCACCGTGGTCACCGCCGCCGACGGCACGCCGCTGCGCGCCTTCGCCGACCGCGACGGCATCTGGCGCCATCCGGCCACGCCGGAGTCGGTCTCGCCGCTGTACCTGGAGGCGCTGCTGACCTACGAGGACCGCTGGTTCCGCTACCACCCCGGGATCAATCCGGTGGCGCTGGCGCGCGCCGCCTGGCAGTGGCTGCGCAGCGGCCGCATCGTCTCCGGCGGCTCGACCCTGAGCATGCAGGTGGCGCGCATCCTCGACGGCCACGACACCCGTAGCGGCCTGGGCAAGCTGCGGCAGATGGCGCGCGCGCTGCAGCTGGAGGCGCGCCTGTCCAAGGACCAGATCCTGCGGATCTACCTGGAGCGGGCGCCGTTCGGCGGCACCATCGAGGGCGTGGAGGCGGCCAGCTGGGCCTACCTGGGCAAGCCGGCCGCGGCGCTGTCGCCGGCCGAGGCGGCGCTGCTGGCGGTGTTGCCGCAGGCACCCAGCCGGCTGCGCCCGGACCGCCACCCGGAAGCCGCGCGCGCGGCGCGCGACAAGGTCCTGGAGCGGATGCAGGCGCTGGGGCGCTGGACCCCGCAGCAGGTGGAGGACGCCAGGATCGAGCCGGTGGTGGCGCGCTCGCTGCGGGTGCCGCAGCACGCGGCCCTGCTGGCGCAGCGCCTGCGCCAGCAGCATCCGCGTGCGCACCGCCTGGCCACCACGGTGGACGCCAACCTGCAGCGTGCCCTGGAGGAGCGCGTCGTCGCCTGGCTGGCGGCGCTGCCGCCGCGCACCTCCGCCGCCGTGCTGGTGGTGGACAACGCCAGCCTCAGGGCCCTGGCCTACGTCGGCTCGGCCGGGCTGGGCGATGCCGAGCGCCTGGGCCACGTCGACATGGTCCGCGCCTGGCGCTCGCCCGGTTCCACGCTCAAGCCGTTCCTGTACGGCATGGCCCTGGACGATGGCCTGATCCATTCGGAGAGCCTGCTGGTGGACGCGCCGCAGGACTTCGCCGGCTACCGCCCGGGCAACTTCGGCGAGGCCTTCAATGGCCCGGTCGGCGCGGCCGCGGCGCTGCGCCTGTCGCTCAACGTGCCGGCGGTGGACCTGCTGGACCGGGTCGGTCCGGCGCGCTTTGCCGCGCGCCTGGAGCACGCCGGGCTGCCGCTGCGCTTCCCGCGCGGCAGCCGGCCCGGGTTGCCGCTGATCCTCGGCGGCACCTCGGCGCGGCTGGAGGACCTGGTCGGCGCCTACGCCGCCCTGCAGCGCGGCGGCGTGGCCGGGCAGGTGCGCTACCGCGAGGAGGATCCATTGCTGCAGCGCCGCCTGCTCTCGCCCGGCGCGGCCTGGATCGTGCGCGAGGTGCTGCAGGCGGCGCCGCGCCCGGGCCATGCCAGCGGCGCGTTCGGCTCGCGCACCCCGCCGGTGGCGTGGAAGACCGGCACCAGCTACGGCTTCCGCGACGCCTGGGCGATCGGTGGCACCCGCCGCTATACCGTGGGGGTGTGGGTGGGGCGGCCGGACGGAACGCCGCTGCCGGGCCAGTACGGGGCGGTGACCGCGCTGCCGTTGCTGCTGGACACCCTCGACGGCTTGCCGCACCAGCCCGGCGACGCCGACCCGCTGCCACGCCCGGACACGGTGGCCGCGGTGGAGGTGTGCTGGCCGCTGGGCCTGGCCGCGGCCGAGACCCCCGGGCCGCTGTGCCAGCGCCGGCTGCGCGCCTGGACCCTGGACGGAGCGGTGCCGCCGACCTTCCCCGAGCGCGGGGCACGGCTGTGGAGCCCGGGCCGCGAGCGCTTCCTGGTCGACGCACGCAGCGGCCAGCGCCTGTCGGCCAGTTGCCGGCGGCCGCACGTGGCCCGCGAGGCCGAGATCGCACGCTGGCCGGCGCTGCTCTCGCCCTGGCTCAGCGCGGCCCAGCGCCGGGCCTCGGCGCTGCCGCCGCTGGCGCCGGACTGCGCCGACGACGGCCGCGAGGCGGTCGCGGGCCTGCACGTGGAAGGCATCGCCGACCGCGCCACCCTGGCCCCCGCGCCGGGCGGCGGCGGCCGCCTGGAACTGCAGCTGCGCGCGCTCGGCACCGAGGCGCCGGTGCAGTGGCTGCTGGACGGACGCTGGATCGGGCGCAGCGGGGGCGGGCGCCCGTTCGCCTACGACTTCGCCCGCGCCGGCGCGGGCACGCACGTGCTTTCGGCCCTGGCCGACAACGGCGCCTGGGCGCAGGTGCGGTTCCGCATCGCGGGGCTGGAGGACGGGCGCGCGCCCGCCGCGGCGCAGTAGCGGCCGCGCTCAGCCGGGCAGGTGCTCGAGCACGTAGTCGGCCGAGGACACCTTGAATTCGCCCGGCGCCTCCACGAACAGCGCCCGGACCACGCCGTCCTCCGCGTACAGCGCGAAGCGGCGTGCGCGCAGGCCCATGCCGTAGCCGCTGGCGTCCATCTCCAGCCCCAGGGCGCGGGTCAGGTCGGCGTTGCCGTCGGACACCAGCTGCAGCCCTTCCGGCGCGTCCAGGGTGCGGCCCCAGGCCTGCATCACGAACGGGTCGTTGACCGCCATGCACACCACCTCGATGCCGCGGCTGCGGAAGTCGTCGAAGCGCTTGATGAAGCCGGGCAGGTGCTTTTCCGAGCAGGTCGGGGTGAACGCCCCCGGCACCGCGAACAGCACCACCTTGCGGCCCTCGAACAGGGAGGGCGTGTCGATGTTCTCCACGCCTTCGCGGATGCGCTTGAGCACGACTTCGGGGATGGGGTCGCCGATCTGGATGGTCATCGTGGTTCCTCGCGCGGGGCGGATGCGGTGGCTGAACGCAGTCTAGCCGCACGCGGGTGGGGCGTCCGTGCACGGGTGTTGAAACCGCGGCCGCGGCTCCCATCTTGCGGGCATGGCCGCCAGGCGGCCCCGCAGACAGGAGAGTGACGACATGACCATCGTTCGCTACAACACCCTCAACGCCCTGCCGGCGCGCAACCTGCAGGAGGAGTTCAAGCAGGTCTTCGAGCGCTTCTTCGGCGACGTGGCCGGCGACCAGTCCGACGTGGTGACCAGCCAGTGGGCGCCGCGCGTGGACATCAAGGAAGAACACGACCGCTTCGTGATCTTCGCCGACATCCCCGGCGTGGACCCGAAGGACATCGAGGTGCAGATGGACCGCGGCATGCTCACCCTCAAGGGCGAGCGCGCCAGCGAGCAGGAGGACGGGAACGAGCGCTACACCCGCCGCGAGCGCGCGTGGGGCAGCTTCTACCGCCGCTTCGCGCTGCCGGACAGCGCCGACCCGGACGGCATCACCGCCACCGGCCGCAACGGCGTGCTGCGCATCGACATCCCCAAGCGCCCGGAGACCACGCCGCGCCGCATCGAGGTGAACTGAGGCCGCGCCCCGGCCGTCCGCCCGCGCGGGCGGACGGAACCGGGAGCGGCGTCCGGTCGCCGCGCCGCGGCGCGGCGACGGCAGGCCTTAGAATTCCGGCCCGTGGCGTCCGCGCCGCGGGCCGTCGTGTTTCCAGCCCCGGGCGACGCCGGGGCGCCAGCAGGGTAGTTGCATGGAGTTCAAGGATTACTACGCGATCCTCGGGGTCGAGCCCGGCGCGGGCGAGGCCGAGATCCGCTCGGCCTACCGCCGGCTGGCCCGCAAGTACCACCCGGACGTGAGCAAGGAGCCGGACGCGGAGGAGAAGTTCAAGGCCGTGGGCGAGGCCTACGAGGCGCTGCGCGACCCGCAGAAGCGCGCGGCCTACGACCAGCTGCGCGCGCGCGGCTACCGCCCCGGCCAGGAGTTCCATCCGCCGCCGGGCGGCTCCGACGGCGCCGGCTTCGACTTCGACGAGATCTTCGGCGACATCGGCGGCCGCCCCGGCGGCGGCTTCAGCGATTTCTTCGAGAGCCTGTTCGCGCGCCAGCGTGCCGGTGCGCGCGGCCCTGGCGCGGCCGGTGGCGCGCAGCCGCGCGGCGATACCCGCGCCAAGCTGGCGGTGCCGCTGGAAGCGGTCTACCGCGGCGACAGCGTGCGCATCACCCTCAACGGCCGCCAGCTGGACGTGAAGGTGCCCAGGGGCATCCGCGCCGGGCAGTCGATCCGGCTGGCCGGCCAGGGCAACGGCGGCGGCAACCTGCTGCTGGAGATCGAGTACCAGGCCCACCCGCAGTTCGAGGTGGACGGGCGCAACATCCTCTACACCCTGCCGCTGCCGCCGTGGCAGGCGGCGCTGGGCACCACGGTCACGGTGCCGACCCTGGGCGGCCCGGTGGAACTGCGCGTGCCGCCGGATTCGGACAGCGGGCGCAAGCTGCGCCTGCGCGGCCGCGGCCTGCCGGGCACCCCGCCGGGCGACCAGATCGTGGAGCTGGAAGTGCAGGCGCCGGCGCCGACCACCGAGGCCCAGCGCAAGGCCTACCGCGACCTGGGCCGCGCGTTCGGGGAGTAACGGGCGCGGCCCCGGCGCGCCGCGCATCCATGCCCGCCGTCCGCGGAAGGGGGCGCCTCCAGCTTTCCACCGCCGCCGGTGCCGAGGCCGCAGGCTCCCGGCGGCTCGTCCCGCCCCGGGAGCTCCGTGTCGTCGCGGGTGTGAACGTCACTGCTCCGCTTGCGCGGCACGACGGCGACAGGCCGGCGCGCGCAACGCCGGCGACCAGGCGGGTCAGGCCGAGCCGTCGGAAGGCTGTGCCGGCGCGGCGGCACCCTGGCCCAGCAGCCGGTTGATGACCTCGGCCAGCTCGGCCTCGGAGAACGGCTTGGTCAGGTAGGCGCGCGCGCCCTGGCGCATGCCCCACATGCGGTCGGTGTCCTGGTCCTTGGTGGTGACCAGCACCACCGGGATGTCGCGGGTCGAAGCCTCGCGCGACAGGGTGCGGGTGGCCTGGAAGCCGTTGAGGTTGGGCATGACCACGTCCATCAGGATCAGGTCCGGCAGCTCGGCCTTGGCCACTTCCACCCCGGCAGCGCCGTCCTCGGCGGTGAGCGTCTGGTGGCCTAGCTTCTCGACGATCCGCTGGATGCCCAGGAGCTGGGAGGGCGAATCGTCCACGATCAGGATGCGGGCCATGCGGAATCCCCGTTGTTTTCCCCTTTGCCGGCGAGTGTAGTCGGTGGTGGCCCCTGTCGGAAGCCGCCGCCGGACGGGCGGTAGCGCGTGCGGGCTGGGCCGGGCCTAGAATCGGCGACCGGCCGCAGCCGGCGGCCGGACCTTTCGGGGAGGGAAGGAATGGCAACGATCCGCATGACCCTGGCGCGGGCCGCCTGCGCCATGCTGTTGGTTTTCCCGCTTGCAGCCGCCGCGGCGGCCGCGCAGGAACCGGACGCCGCCGGCGCCCGGCAGTGGCGTTTCGGCAGCACGCCGGTGTGGCAGGACGAGTTCGAAGGGGAAGGCCCGCCGGACCCGGCGCGCTGGAGCTTCGACATCGGCGGCCACGGCTGGGGCAACAACGAACTGCAGTACTACACCGACCAGCTGGCCAACGCCTTCGTCGCCGACGGCCTGCTCACGATCGTGGCCCGCAAGCAGCGCGCCGGGAAGCTGCGCTACACCTCCGCGCGCCTGGTCTCGCGCGGCAAGGGCGATTTCCGCTATGGCCGGATCGAGTTCCGCGCGCGGTTGCCGGTGGCGCGCGGCAGCTGGCCGGCGCTGTGGATGCTGCCGACCGACAACAAGTACGGCAACTGGCCGCGCTCGGGCGAGATCGACGTCATGGAGCACGTCGGCTTCGACCGCGGCGTGGTCCACCAGACCGTGCACACCCAGGCCTACAACCACACCAAGGGCACGCAGCGGGCGGCGCAGAAGCGGGTGGAAGAGGTGGACACCAGGTTCCACCGTTACCGGGTCGACTGGACCCCGGACTACATCCACGGCTACATCGACGACGAGAAGGTGTTCGAGTTCGCCAACGAGGGCACCGGCCCGGACGCCTGGCCGTTCGACCAGCGCTTCCACCTGGTGATGAACCTGGCCGTGGGCGGCAACTGGGGCGGCGTGCAGGGCGTGGACGATGCCGCCTTCCCGATCTGGCTGGAGGTGGACTACGTGCGGGTCTACCCGCTGGAGGATGCGCCGCAGTAGGCCCGCGGCGCGGCGCCGGGGCCTGGCGGGTCCCGGCGCCGGCCGCCGGAGGCCGGCCGGCGCGGCGGGTAGCGCACCGGGCGCCCGCGCCGCGCCCTTACCCGATCCGCACCACCGTGCGGCCCAGCGACTGCCCGGCCAGCATGCGTCCGAACACCTGCGGCAGCTCCTCCAGGGTGACCTCGGCGGTGGCGATGGCGTCCAGCCGTGCCGGCTTCCACTCGTCCGCCAGCAGCGCCCAGATGTCGTCGCGGATGTCGCGCGCCGTGCCTGCCGAACCGATGCCCAGCAGCGACACCCCGCGCAGGATGAAGGGCATCACCGTCAGCGCGTCCAGCCCCGGGCTGGCGGCCAGGCCGGCGGCGGCAACGTTGCCGTAGGGCGCGGTCTGCGCCAGCAGGCTGACCAGCATCGGCCCGCCGACGTTGTCCAGGCCGCCGCCGAAGCGCACCGACTCCAGCGGACGGCTGGCCTCCAGCGCCTCGCGGCCCAGCACCTGGCTGGCGCCCAGCGACCTCAGGTATCCGGCCTGGTCGGCCTTGCCGCTGACCGCGTGCACCTCGTAGCCGGCCTTGCTGAAGATCGCCACCGCCATCGAACCGACGCCGCCGGTGGCGCCGGTCACCGCCAGCGGGCCCAGCTCCGGGCGCTGGCGGTTCTCGCGCATGCGGTACAAGGCCAGGGCCGCGGTGAAGCCGGCCGTGCCCAGGACCATGCTCTGGCGCAGGTCCAGGCCGCGGGGCAGGGCGACCACCCATTCGGCCGGCAGCCGCACGTAGGCCGAGTAGCCGCCATCGCGGGTCTCACTGAGGCCGCAGCCGGTGACCAGCACCTCGTCGCCCTCGCGGAACTTCGGATCGGTGGAGGCAACCACGTGGCCGGCCACGTCGATCCCGCCCACCAGCGGGAAGCGGCGCAGGATCTTGCCCTTGCCGGTGCCGGCCAGCGCGTCCTTGTAGTTGACCGAGGACCAGGCGGCCTTGACCACGACCTCGCCCGGGGACAGGTCGTCGAGCGTGACCTGCTCGATGCCGCTGCGGTAGCCGGCCTCGTCGTTGTGGATGCGGAACGCGGGGAAGGGAGCGGCAAGCGACATGGTTGGTCCTCCGTCGTCCCGGTGCCGCCGGGACCAGTCCCCGGATTTTCGCGAGCGGACGCGTGAAAGCAAAGCGGCGCCGTGGCCGGGGCGTGGCATGGGAGCACAGGCCCATCCATGCACTGCAGGCAGCGTGCGCGGCGAGGCGCGACGGTTTACTTCATGACGCTGCGGCGCTTCCCGTCGATCCGCGCCGGGAAAGCGCCAAGGCGCTGGCGACGTGTGGCGCGTCGCCACGCGCCAGCGGCCTGGCCGCCATCACGGCGGTTTACTTCATCACGCTGCGGCGCTTCTCGTCGATCCGCGCCGGGAAAGCGCCAAGGCGCTGGCGACGTGTGGCGCGTCGCCACGCGCCAGCGGCCTGGCCGCCATCACGGCGGTTTACTTCATGACGCTGCGGCGCTTCTCGTCGATCCACTTGCTCGCCTGCGCCGGCTGGTAATCCCGCATCCACGCCAGCATCTGGTTGATGTCGCTGCCGTACCACAGGTCGGCGCGCTGGTCCGGGTGCAGGAAGCGCTCCTGGACCATGCGGTCGATCATGCCGATCAGCGGGGCGTAGAAGCCCTCGATGTCGAGGAAGGCGCAGGGCTTGTTGCCGATGCCCAGCTGGCGCCAGGTCAGCATCTCGAAGATCTCCTCCATGGTGCCGAAGCCGCCGGGCAGGGCGACGAAGGCGTCGGAGAGCTCGAACATGCGCATCTTGCGCTCGTGCATGGAGCCGACGATCTCCAGCTCGGTCAGGCCGCGGTGGGCCACTTCCCAGTCGGCCAGCTGCCGGGGGATCACGCCGGTGACCTCGCCGCCGGCGGCCAGCACCGCGTTGGCGACGGTGCCCATCAGGCCGACGTTGCCGCCGCCGTAGACCAGGCGCAGGCCGTCGCGGGCGATGCGCTCGCCCAGGGCGATGGCGCGCTCGGCGTAGGCGGGCTTGGAACCGGCATTGGAGCCGCAATAGACGCAGATAGAACGCATGGATCAGTTCCGTTGGGGGAGGGATGGGGGAATGCCGGGGCGCATGGGGCGCTGTTCAGCCGTTGCCGCGGTCGCGGCGCAGCCAGACCAGGACGGCCAGGGCGAGGAAGGCCACGCCGACGGCGCTGAAGCCGGGGCGTCCCCCATGGACGGCGCCGAGGATGAAGAGCACGCCGGCGGCGCCGTACAGGGCGGCGGTGGCGCGGGGTGGAAGTCCCTTGTTTTCCATCGCTCAGCTCCTGGTTTGGCCGGAACCGGAAAAACGCGAAGCCGGGCATTGGCCCGGCTTCGTGCCATGGCTCGGGAGAGCCTGGCTGGCGCCGTGGCTGCCCGAGGCAGCCCGGCGTCGTGCCGTAACCCCAGGTTGGGGGCGGCCCGCGCCAACGGCGCGGAACGGCGGGATGGCAGTACGCATGCAGGCATCCGCCGCGCGGATGCCTGCCTCCACGAGGGCGAGCTCAGTTCGCCTTGTGGATGGCGCGCTTGTCCACCGCCATGGCGGCATCGTGGATCGCCTCCGACAGGGTCGGGTGGGCGTGGCAGATGCGCGCCAGGTCCTCGGCCGAGCCGCTGAACTCCATGGTCAGCACGCCCTCGTGCACCAGCTCGGAGGCGTTCGGGCCGATGATGTGCAGGCCCAGCACGCGGTCGGTCTCGGCGTGGGCCAGTACCTTCACGAAGCCCGTGGCCTCGGCCATGGCCACGGCGCGGCCGACGGCGGCGAACGGGAAGCTGCCGGCCTTGTAGGGCACGCCCTCGGCCTTGAGCTGCTGCTCGGTCTTGCCGACCCAGGCGATCTCCGGCGAGGTGTAGATCACGTAGGGGATGGTGTCGAAGTTGACGTGGCCCGGCAGGCCGGCGATCAGCTCGGCCACGGCGATGCCTTCCTCGAAGCCCTTGTGCGCCAGCATCGGGCCGCGCACGCAGTCACCGACCGCCCAGACGCCGTCCACGCCGGTGTGGCAGTGCTCGTCCACCACGATCTGGCCGCGCTCGTTGACCTGCACGCCGGTGCCCTCGGCCAGCAGGCCGCGGGTGGCGGCACGGCGGCCCACGGCCACCAGCAGCTTGTCGACCACCAGGGTCTGCTCGCCCTTGTCGTCGGCGAAGGTGATGGCGACTTCCTTCTTCTTGCCCTTGCCGGTGACCTCGGCCTTGGAGACCTTGGCGCCCAGCTTGATGTCCAGGCCCTGCTTCTTGAACTCGCGCGCGGCCAGCTTGGAGACCTCGGCGTCGGCGGCCGGCAGGAACTCCGGCATCGCCTCGAGGATGGTGACCTCGGCGCCCAGGCGCTTCCACACGCTGCCCAGTTCCAGGCCGATGACGCCGGCGCCGATCACGGCCAGCCGCTTCGGGACCTCGGTGAAGTCCAGCGCGCCGACGTTGTCGACGATGTTCTCGCCGTCGAACTTCGCGAACGGCAGCTCGATCGAATCCGAGCCGGCGGCCAGGATCACGTTGCTGCCCTTGAGTTCGACCTCGGAACCGTCGTGCTGCTTGACCTTGACCACGTTGCCCGGCTGCAGCTGGGCGAAGCCGTAGTACGGGGCGACCTTGTTGGCCTTGAACAGCATGGCGATGCCGCCGGTGAACTGCTTAACGATGCCGTCCTTGCGGGCGATCATCTTCGGCACGTCGATCGCGGCGTCCTTGAAGCTGATGCCGTGCTGGTCGAACTTGTGCAGCATGTTCTCGTACTGGTGGGTCGAGTCCAGCAGCGCCTTGGACGGGACGCAACCCACGCGCAGGCAGGTGCCGCCCAGGGCCGGCTTGCCGTCCTTGCCCAGCGCGGCGTCGATGCAGGCGGTCTTCAGGCCCAGCTGCGCGGCGCGGATCGCGGCGTGGTAGCCGGCGGGGCCGGCACCGATGACGACGACGTCGAACTGTTCGCTCATTTGATTCGCTCTGTGATTCGGGATTGGTGATTAGTGATTCGAAAAGCGGGAAGCGGCGCGCAGCGGCGCCGCCGGTCCCGAATCCCGAATCCCGACTCTCGGCTCTTACAGACCGAACAGGATGCGGTTCGGATTCTCGAGCTGGTTCTTGATGTCCACCAGGAACTGCACCGCGTCCTTGCCGTCGATGATGCGGTGGTCGTAGGACAGGGCGATGTACATCATCGGCGCGATCACGACCTGGCCGTTCTCGGCGATCGGGCGCTCCTTGATGGCGTGCATGCCCAGGATGGCGCTCTGCGGCGGGTTGACGATCGGGGTCGACATCAGCGAGCCGAAGGTGCCGCCGTTGGTGATGGTGAAGGTGCCGCCCTGGAGGTCCTCCAGGCCCAGCTTGCCGTCGCGCGCCTTCTTGGCGTACTCGGCGATGCCCTTCTCGATGTCGGCGAAGGACATGCGCTCGACGTTGCGCAGCACCGGGGTGACCAGGCCCTTGTCGGTGGACACGGCGATCGAGATGTCCGAGTAGCCGTGGTAGATGATGTCGTCGCCGTCGACCGAGGCGTTGATGATCGGGAAGCGCTGCAGGGCGTTGGCGGCGGCCTTCACGAAGAAGCTCATGAAGCCCAGCTTGATGCCGTGGGTCTTCTGGAAGTCCTCCTGCAGTTCCTTGCGCGCGGCCGAGACCTTGGCCAGGTTGACCTCGTTGAACGAGGTCAGCATGGCGATGGAGTCCTTGGACTGCATCAGGCGCTCGGCGATGCGCTTGCGGATGCGGGTCATCGGCACGCGCTCCTCGGGGCGCGCGCCGCCGGCCTTGCCGGCGCCGCCGGTGCGGGCGTAGTTGAGGATGTCCTCCTTGGTCACCGCGCCGCGGCGACCGGTGCCCTCGACCTGCGACGGGTCCACGCCCTCGCGGATGGCGGTGGCGCGGGCGCCCGGGGGCAGTTCGCCGCCGGCGGCCTTGGCGGCCGGGGCCGGGGCCGCCGCCTTGGCCGGGGCTTCGGCCTTCGGGGCCTCGGCCTTGGGCTCTTCCGCCTTCTTCTCTTCCGCCGGGGCCGCGGCGGCCACCGCGCCTTCCTCGATGATCGCCAGCACCTGCTGGCTGGTCACCGTGTCGCCCTCGGAGAACTTGATCTCCTTCAGCACGCCGTCGACCGGCGAGGGGACCTCGAGCACGACCTTGTCGGTCTCCAGGTCCACGAGGTTCTCGTCGCGCTTGACCGAGTCACCGGCCTTCTTGTGCCAGCTGGCGATGGTGGCGTCGGAGACGGATTCGGGGAGGACCGGAACTTTGACTTCGGTGGCCATGGGGCGTCCTTGGGGCGTATGTCGGTAGGGCGGAAAGGCGGTGTTTTGTGGTGCCGCCGATTATTCGGCGACGATCTGGCTGCCGGGCGGGTTGACCAGCGCGTCGGCGACCAGCTGCTGCTGCTCGGCCACGTGGTCGGCGAAATGGCCGACGGCGGGCGAGGGCGAGCGGCTGCGGCCGGCGTAGCTGAGCGCCTGGCCCTTGGCCAGGCAGGCCTGCAGGTGGTGCTTGATCTGGTACCAGGCGCCCTGGTTCTGCGGTTCTTCCTGGCACCAGATGACATCGGCGGCCTTGCCGTACTTCTGCAGTTCGGCCGACAGCAGGGCGCGCGGGAACGGGTACAGCTGCTCGACGCGGATGATGGCCACGTCGTCCTGGCCGCGCTTCTGCGCGTCCTCCAGCAGGTCGTAGTAGACCTTGCCCGAGCACAGCACCACGCGCTTGACCTTCTTGGGGTCGGCGGAGGCGTCCGGGATCAGGTGCTGGAACTCGCCGTTGGCCAGCTCGTCCAGGGTGGACACGGCCAGCTTGTGGCGCAGCAGCGACTTCGGCGACATGACCACCAGCGGCTTGCGGGTGCTCATCTTCATCTGCCGGCGCAGCATGTGGAAGCACTGGGCCGGGGTGGTGGGCACGCAGACCAGCATGTTCTCCAGCGCGCACAGCTGCAGGAAGCGCTCCAGGCGCGCGGAGCTGTGCTCCGGGCCCTGGCCTTCGTAGCCGTGCGGCAGCAGCAGGGTCAGGCCGGAGATGCGGCCCCACTTGGCCTCGCCGGCGGCGATGAACTGGTCGATCACCACCTGGGCGCCGTTGGCGAAGTCGCCGAACTGGGCTTCCCAGATGTCCAGGGTGTTCGGGTCGGTGGTGGAGAAACCGTACTCGAACGCCATCACCGCCTCCTCGCTCAGCAGCGAGTCGATCACGGTGCAGCGCTCGGGGCTTTCGACCAGCTGCCGCAGCGGCATGTAGTACGCGTCGGTCTTCTGGTCGTGCAGGATCGCGTGGCGGTGGAAGAAGGTGCCGCGGCCGGCGTCCTGGCCGACCAGGCGCAGGCCATGGCCCTCGGCCAGCAGGGTGGCGTAAGCCAGGTTCTCGGCGAAGCCCCAGTCGCCCGGCAGCTCGCCGGCGCTCATCTTGAGGCGGTCGTCGTAGATCTTGGCCACGCGCGGGTGCAGCACCACGCCCTGCGGGATGGTGTTGATCAGCTTGGCCAGCTGCTGCAGCGTGCCCTTCTTGACCCGGGTATCGACCGGATCGGAAACCTTGCCCGACAGGTACTTGGACCAGTCGATGGTCAGCTCGTAGTCCTCGGGCTTGGAGGGCGCCAGCTCGGTGGTGACCTCGCCGGCGTCGAGCTTGTTGCGGTAGCCGTCGACCAGCACCTTGCCCTCGTCGGGGGCGATCACGCCTTCCTTCTCCAGCTTGCTGGCGTACAGCTCGCGGGTGGTCGGGTGCTTGCGGATGGTCTGGTACATCACCGGCTGGGTCGCCGCCGGCTCGTCGGCCTCGTTGTGGCCGTGGCGGCGGTAGCAGACCAGGTCGATGACCACGTCCTTCTTGAACTTCTGGCGGAACTCGTAGGCCAGCTTGGCCACGAACACCACCGCCTCCGGGTCGTCGCCGTTCACGTGGAACACCGGGGCGCCGACCATCTTGGCCACGTCGGTGCAGTACAGCGTGGAGCGGGCGTCTTCCTTGTTGCTGGTGGTGAAGCCGACCTGGTTGTTGACCACGATGTGCACGGTGCCGCCGACGGCGAAGCCGCGCGCCTGCGACATCTGGAACAGCTCCATCACCACGCCCTGGCCGGCGAACGCGGCGTCGCCGTGGATCAGGACCGGCAGGACCTTGCTGCGCTCGGTGTCGCCGCGGCGCTCCTGGCGCGAGCGGGCGGAGCCGGCGACCACCGGGTCGACGATCTCCAGGTGCGAGGGGTTGAAGGCCAGGGCCAGGTGGACCGGGTCGCCCGGGGTGGCGATGTCGGCCGAGAAGCCCATGTGGTACTTCACGTCGCCGGCGTGGGCCACGGCGTCGTGCTCGAACTTGCCCTCGAACTCGTCGAACAGCTTGCGCGGGTTCTTGCCGAGGGTGTTGACCAGGACGTTCAGGCGGCCGCGGTGGGCCATGCCGATGACGATGTCCTTGACCTTGTCGACGCCGGCCTGGCGGACCACGGTGTCCAGCAGCGGGATCAGCGATTCGCCGCCTTCCAGCGAGAAGCGCTTCTGGCCGACGTACTTGGTGTGCAGGTAGCGCTCCAGGCCCTCGGCGGCGGTCAGCCGCTCCAGCACGCGCTTGCGGGTCTCGGCGCTGAGGTTGTAGTCGCCGCCGGCCAGCTCCAGGCGCTGGTACAGCCACTGGCGCTGCTCGACCTCGGCCATGTGCATGAACTCGGCGCCGATCGAGCCGGTGTAGGTCGCCTTCAGGCGCGCCAGCAGGTCGCGCAGCTTCATCCGCGGCTGGCCGGCCAGGCCGCCGGTGCTGAACTCGGCGTCCAGGTCGCGCTCGGACAGGTTGTGGAACTCAAGGCCCAGGTCCGGCGGGTTCATCGGCGGGGTCAGGCCCAGCGGATCGAGCTTCGCGCCGAGGTGGCCGCGCGAGCGGTAGGCGGTGATCAGGCGGCCGACGTTGCGCTCGCGCTCGTCGCCGGCACCCTGCGCCACCGGCGCGGCATTGGCGGCGTTGCGGGCGGCCTCGGCCACGTGGGCGATGACCGCCGAGTGCGGCACGTCTCCGGCTTCGCGTCCCTTGAACCCGTCGAAGTAGGCCTTCCACTTCGGGTCCACGCTGTCGGGGGAGACCAGGTACTGCTCGTACAGGTCCTCGATGAAGGCGGCATTGCTGCCGAGCTGCGAAGACTGCGCAAACTGCTTGAGTAGGTTGTCCACGATATGTCGCGTCTGGAGGATGGGCGGGCGCGCCGCTGACCCCGGAACCTGGCCCCTTGGCCGGCCCGGAAAGCCGCAAAAGTATAACCCCCATTCATTCGCGGGGGGCCTTATCCAAAGGGTGGATGGCCTGTTCCAGCTGTGTATCGTCTGGTCCTGTTCACACTCGCCGGATGCGACGCCGGCCGGCGGCCTGCACCGCAACGTGACGCCGCGCACGGGCGCCGCGCTGGAACCGGTTACGTGCCGGTCAGCCCAGCGCGCGCAGTTCAGTGCACGGTCGCGAGCGCTCCCACACCGGTTCGAAGGCATGGGCCAGGCGGCGTGCGGCCGGGCCGTCCTCGATCCCGCCTTCGCCCTCGAAGCGCTGCCCCAGCGGCCGGAACAGCGCGCCGCCGGCGTCGTTGAAGGCATAGGCCGAGGGATAGCGCGCGTCCACCGGGTCGGCGACCTCGCGCAGCTCGAACACGCTGGGCAGGCGCTGGGCCAGGGCCAGCAGCGGCGCGTCCTCGCGCTGCGGGGCGGCGGCATCCTGCAGCAGGATCCGCACCTGGCGGCGACCGGGGCGGGTGGCGAAGCGGCGCAGGGCGTCGACCACCTCGCGCCGGTCCAGCAGGCCGGGGTCGAGGGCGCGGCTGTAGATGCCCAGCCCGCGGCGGGCATGGGCGGCCAGGCCGAGCAGGACCGCGGCGGCGGCCTCGGCGTCTTCCACCGGACTGGCCCCGGGCAGGCGCCGGGCCATGCGCCGGTGCTCGATCCCGGCTTCGGTGAATACCGGCCCGCAGGGCACGAAGCCGGCGCGGGCGTAGAACGCCAGGGCGTGCAGCTGCGCGTGCAGGCCCACCTCGGCCCAGCCCTGGGCACGGGCATGGGCGACCAGGGCTGCCAGCATGGCCTCGCCGATGCCGCGGCCGCGGTGGCCGGGCAGCACCGCCATGCGGCCGATGCGGCGGTCCGGGGTCAGGCGCGCGGTGCCGACCGGGGTGCCGTCGGCGTCCCGGGCCAGGACGTGGATGCTGACCGGGTCCAGCGCGTCGCGCTCCAGTTCCGCCGGCACGCCCTGGCCTTCCACGAACACCGTGGTGCGCACCGCGTGCACGGCGGCGTGCTCGCGGGCGTAGTCGGCCAGGGCGACGGCGGCCGGGCTCATTCGCCTTCGGCCTCTTCCCCGGCGTCGTCCCCGCCGGCACCGGTGTCCAGGCCGTAATGGCCGGCCTGGTACAGGGCGAAGGCGGCATCGCGGCCGGCGGCCGACAGGCGCTGCCAGGCGCCCAGGTCCAGCATGCTGGCGTCGGCCAGGTAGCGGGCGTCGGCCAGCGGCAGCTCCAGGGTCTGGCCGCTGCAGTACAGGCTGGCGTTGCCGCCGTCGTGGCGGCGGCGCCAGGCCAGGCGCGAAGCCGGGTGGCGGTGCAGGGCGCCGCCCTGGGCCAGCACTTCCTCCACGCCTTCGCGTGGCAGTTCGCGGCCGGAGGGCATGACCTCGCCGGCGGCACGGTAGGTGGTGATGAAGCGGCCGAACCAGTCGCCGAGCCGGTCCGGGTCGTTCATGCGGATGGCGTTGAGCGCCTCGACCACGCGGTTCATCGCCGCCACGTCGATCTCGTTGGGGTCGGCCGGCAGGGCCAGGTCCTCGTCGTGGTAGCGGATCGCCTCGTCGGCGTCCAGCAGCACCTCGTCCAGCCAGTCGCCCATCAGCTCGGCGGCCGAGGGGGCGCGCATGCCCACCGAGAAGGTCAGGCAGGGATCCTCGGCCACGCCGTGGTGCGGCACCAGCGGCGGCAGGTAGAGCATGTCGCCCGGGGCCAGCACCCAGTCGTGGGTCGGGTTGAACTGGCGCAGCAGCTTGATCGCCACGTCCTCGCGGAAGGACAGGTCCGGCGCCGGGCGGCCCATCGCCACCGAAGCGTCGATCATCCAGCGGCGGTGGCCGTGGGCCTGCAGCAGGAACACGTCGTAGTGGTCGACGTGGGCGCCGACCGAGCCGCCGGTGGCGGCGAAGCTGATCATGATGTCGTCGATGCGCCAGCGCGGCAGGAAGCGGAAGTGCTCCAGCAGGGCGGCCACGTCCGGGTCCCACTTGTCCACGTCCTGGACCAGCAGGGTCCAGTCGTGGTCGGGCATGCCCGGGAAGTCCTCCTCCTGGAAGGGGCCGTGGCGCACGTCCCAGGCGTCGTTGCCGCGGTCGTGGCTGATCAGCCGCGCCAGCACGCCTTCCTCGCAGGCCAGTCCGGCCAGGTCCTCGGGCATCACCGGGGTCTGGAAGCCGGGGAAGGCGTTGCGGACCAGCAGCGGACGCTTGTGCCAGTAGTCGCGCAGGAAGGCCTGCGGCGACATGCCCAGTGGCTGGTTGGCGGTGGCATCGACCTCGAACGGCAGGGCGCGGGCGCGCGGGGCGGCCTTGGCGGCCGGCTTGCGTGCGGGGCGGGCCGGAGTGGCGGCCCTGGCCGCCCGGGCACTCCTGGCGGGCTTGATGGTCCGGGCAGCCTTGGCGGCTTTCGTGGTCTTGCTGGCCTTGGTGGTCTTGGGGGATTTCGCGGGGTGCTTGGAGGTCATGGGGTGTTCCGGTCGGGCACGCGGGGGCCGCGGCGCGCGTAGGCGCTTGCGCGGTGCGGTGCGGCGACGTCGATGTGGGTGGGCATGGAATCGGCTTGGCGCGCAGCCCGGGGCCGCGGCACGGGCGGGCGGTGGCCTCGGCCGGCAGGATAGCGCAGGGGGCGGAGCCGGCCTTGAGCAGGCTCAAGCGGATGTGGGGCGCCCCCGGAAAAGGCCCGGCCCGCTGTTGCGGGCCGGGAGGGTGGATCAGATCTCGCGCGCCAGGCGTTCGGCCAGGCCGGTGTAGCCGGCCGGGGTCAGCGCGGCCAGGCGGGCGCGGGCCTCCTCCGGCAGGTCCAGCGAGGCGATGAAGGCACGCATGGCTTCGGCGTCGATGCCATGGCCGCGGGTCAGGGCCTTGAGCTGCTCGTACGGGTTGGGCAGGCCGTGGCGGCGCATCACCGTCTGCACGGCCTCGGCCAGCACTTCCCAGGCCGCGTCCAGGTCGGCCTGCAGGCGCTGCGGGTTCACTTCCAGCTTGCCCAGGCCCTTGGCCAGCGAGTCCAGGGCCACCTGGGTGTGGCCGAAGGCGGTGCCCAGGGCGCGCAGGACGGTGGAGTCGGTGAGGTCGCGCTGCCAGCGGCTGATCGGCAGCTTGGCCGAGAAGTGCTCGAACAGGGCGTTGGCGATGCCGAAGTTGCCCTCGGCGTTCTCGAAGTCGATCGGGTTGACCTTGTGCGGCATGGTCGAGGAGCCGATCTCGCCTTCCTTGAGCTTCTGCTTGAAGTAGCCCAGCGAGATGTAGCCCCAGATGTCGCGGGCCAGGTCGACCAGCACGGTGTTGGCGCGGCGCACCGCGTCGCCCAGCTCGGCGACGTTGTCGTGCGGCTCGATCTGGGTGGTGTAGGGGTTGAACGGCAGGCCCAGCGACTCGACGAAGCGGCGGGCGAAGGCTGGCCAGTCCACGTCCGGGTAGCTGATGGCGTGGGCGTTGTAGTTGCCGACCGCGCCGTTGATCTTGCCGCTCAGCTCGACCGCGGCGATCTGCCTGCGCTGGCGCTCCAGGCGCGCGACCACGTTGGCGATCTCCTTGCCCAGGGTGGTGGGCGAGGCGGTCTGGCCGTGGGTGCGCGACAGCATCGGCTGGCCGGCCTGCTCGTGGGCCAGCTTGCGCAGGGTGGCGGTGACGCCGTCCAGCGCCGGCAGCAGCACCTCGTCGCGCGCCTGGCGCAGCATCAGGGCGTAGGACAGGTTGTTGATGTCCTCGCTGGTGCAGGCGAAGTGCACGAACTCCAGTGCCGGGCCCAGCTCGGCGTCGTCGCGCAGCTGCTCCTTGATGAAGTACTCCACCGCCTTGACGTCGTGGTTGGTGGTGCGCTCGATTTCCTTGACCCGCGCGGCATGGGCCACCGAGAAGCCGTCGGCCAGTGCGCGCAGGCGCTGGCGCGCGTCTTCGGAGAACGCCGGCAGCTCGGCGATGCCCGGCTCGGCGGCCAGGGCCAGCAGCCACTCGATCTCCACCCGCACGCGGGCGCGGATCAGGCCGTACTCGGAAAAGATCGGGCGCAGGGCGTCGACCTTGCCGGCGTAGCGGCCGTCGAGCGGGGACAGGGCGAGCAGGGCGGAATCCGTCATTGGAAGGCGGCTGGCTGGGAAACAGGGCCGCATAGTTTAAGGCGTGCACGCGGGACGTGCCGGGCGGGGCGCCTGGCGCGTCGCCACGCGCCGGCGATTCTGGCGCAGCACAGCGCATTGGGGCGAGAACCTGGCCTGGTTGGGGCCCCTCGGCCAGCTGGCCGGCTTCGGGCGGAGCCGCGGCGCTCCGTGGGTGCGGCGCATCGCGCGACTCCGCCATCCTGGCTCCAACGCGCGACCGCAGGCCATCCATGGCCTGCTTGCGCCGCACCCACGCACCACCGCGTCTTCGGGCACGTCCGGGTCGCGGCTCCGCTCCGCCCCCCTTGATGACACGGAAGGAGGATGGGGGCGGCATTTCCGGCGTGGCCAGGCACCGGACCATCACCCCGGCTCCTTTCCCGGAGGGAAAGGGGAAGAACAAGAGCGAAGCCGCGAGCCGGAAGCTCCCGAAGACGTGGCAGTGCGGGGGGATGGGGCAAGCGGCACATTGATGTGCCGCGGTCGCGCGTTGGAGCAGGACGCGGAGTCGCGCGATGCCCCATCCCCCCGCACTGCCGCGGCTCCGACCGGAGCCCGCCACGGCAAGCGGCCGGAGTCCTGGGGGCATGCACGCCACCACCCAGGCGATCGCGCCCGCTTTGGGCGCTTCGCTTGTCCGTGCCGCGGGGAGTACGCAGCACAGTTGCATGACCGGAACAGACCGGGGCCGCGGAGTGGCGACAGCCATGGACACCGGCGGGGGTATGCTCGCCGCGATCCCCAAACGCCGGAGACGGCCATGAGTCCATCCCCCGCACGTTCCCCCCGCGCCAGGAAGTCCCCGGCGCGGCCCGGTACCACCGCGCCGGCCCGGCGCACCCGGGTCGAGCACGACAGCATGGGCGAGCTGCAGGTTCCCGCCGACGCCCTGTGGGGCGCGCAGACCCAGCGCGCGGTGCAGAACTTCCCGGTGTCCGGGCGGCCGATGCCACGCGGCTTCATCCGCGCCCTCGGCCTGGTCAAGGCCGCCGCGGCCGAGGTCAACGCCGGCCTGGGCCTGCTGCCCAAGAACGTGGCCGGCGCGATCCGCGCAGCGGCGCTGGAGGTGGCCGAAGGCCTGCACGACGCCCACTTCCCGGTGGACATCTACCAGACCGGCTCGGGCACCTCGTCCAACATGAATGCCAACGAGGTGATCGCCAGCCTGGCCAATGCCTCGGGCAAGGCCGGCAAGCGCGCCGTGCATCCCAACGACCACGTCAACCTGGGTCAGAGTTCCAACGACGTGGTGCCCACCGCGATCCGCGTGTCCGCCCAGCTGGCGGTGGTCGAGGACCTGCTGCCGGCGATCCGCCACCTGCGCCGCACCATCGAGAAACGCGCCCGCGAACTGCGCAAGGTGGTCAAGACCGGCCGCACCCACCTGATGGATGCGATGCCGCTCACCTTCGGCCAGGAATTCGGGGCCTGGGCCTCGCAGCTGGCCTCCGCCGAAGGCCGCCTGGAGGACGCGCTCAAGCGCTTGCGCCGGCTGCCGCTGGGCGGCACCGCGATCGGCAGCGGCATCAACGCCGACCCGCGCTTCGGCGAACGTGCCGCGCGCGCGCTGTCGCGCCTGGCCGGCACCCGCTTCGAGAGCGCGGCCGACAAGTTCGAGGGCCTGGCCTCCCAGGACGACGCGGTGGAACTGTCCGGCCAGCTCAACGCGCTGGCGGTGGCCCTGATCAAGATCGCCAACGACCTGCGCTGGATGAACTCCGGGCCGCTGGCCGGCCTGGGCGAGGTGGAGCTGCCGGCGCTGCAGCCGGGCAGCTCGATCATGCCGGGTAAGGTCAACCCGGTGATCCCGGAGGCCACGGTGATGGCCGCCGCACAGGTGATCGGCCACCATACCGCGATCACCGTGGCCGGCCAGACCGGCAACTTCCAGCTCAACGTGACCCTGCCACTGGTCGCGGCCAACCTGCTCGAATCCGTGCAGCTGCTGTCGAACGTGTCGCGGCTGCTGGCCGACCGCTGCATCGCCGGACTCAGGGTGCGCGCCGACGTGGTGAGGCAGGCGCTGGACCGCAACCCGATCCTGGTCACCGCGCTCAACCCGGTGATCGGTTACGAGAAGGGCGCGGCCATCGCCAAGCAGGCCTACAAGGAAGGTCGTCCGGTGCTGGAGGTGGCGATGGAGGTCACCGGGCTGCCGGAGAAGACCCTGGCCCCGCTGCTGGATCCGGCGCTGCTGGCGCGCGGCGGCATCCACGGCAAACCCGGCGGGGGCGGCGGCTAAAAAAAGAGGGCCGCGCGGGCGGCCCTGGAATCGCCGTGGCGCCGGCCGCGACGTGGGGATTACATCCGCAAGGAGGCGTCGCGTGCGGCGGCGTCCGCCTCGGCGGCGGCATCCAGCTCGAAGCCTGCCGGATCGTCGCCGCCGGCGCTCATCTCGGCGCCGACGCCGACCAGCCCGGCCTGCACCTGCAGCTTGCGCTTGCGCTGGCCGTCCTGGCCGCAGGACTCCACGTCCTCCGGCTCCAGCCGCGCATAGGGCCGGAACTCGGGCAGCGCCGCGGCCAGCGCCTGCTGGGTGGCGAGCAGGCCCGGCAGGCGCCCGCACACCAGTGCGCTGGCTTCGGCCTCGATGCGCTTGCCCTCGGCCTCCATGCGCTTCTCCAGTTCCCCGGTTTTGCCGGTGAGGGCGGCCTTGACCGCGCCGGTCGCGGCGCGCACGCCCAGTTCGGCGCCGCGCGAGCCCAGGGCCAGGCCGGCCTGGGCGACGGAGACCAGCTGCCGGCGGTGCGCCAGCAGCAGCTGGCGCTGGGTCTCGTCGATGGCCACCGCCTTGCCTTCGATCAGCAGGTCGCCGGCCGGGGTAATCTCGGCGCGCGGCAGGTCGCTGGTGTCCTTGCCGTACTGCACCCAGTTGCGGTGGCGGCCGCCGATGCTGATGTTCTCCTCCTCCAGCCGGCGCGCGGCGCGGTCCATCGCCGCGCGCACGCTGCGGGTGACGAACGACTCGCCCGGCGCGGCGCTGGCCGGATCGTCGTCTGCCGGCGCGGGTGCTTCCTTGTTGCAACCGGCCAGCGGCAGCAGCGCGGCCAGGGCGAGGGCGAGGATGGGGGCGTGGATGCGCATGCTGGGGCTCCTCAGAGTCGGGCGAATTCGCGCCGCACTTCCGCTTCGCAGTTGTGGACGTCTTCCGGCGTCATGCTGGCGTAGGGCCGGAACTCCGGCACCGCCGCGGCCAGCGCCTGCTGCGAGGCGTACAGCCCGGGCAGGTTGCGGCACAGCTGCAGGATGCCCGGTTCCAGGGTGGAGCGCAGGCTGGACTCCAGCTGGCGCTCCAGGCGGCCGGTCATGGCACTGGCCATCAGCCCCAGCAGGCCTCGGTCGACGACATCCAGCGCGGCGTTGGCCGCCTTCTCACCGACCTCGATCCCGGCCACGGCCACGTCGATCGCCTGCCTGCGGTAGGCCAGCAGCAGCGCGCGCTGGGCGTCGTCGATCGCCACCGCCTTGCCGTCGACCAGCAGGTCGCCGGCCGGGGTGATTTCGCCGCGCGGCAGGTCGTTGCGCGCGTCCTTGTGCTTGTTGGGGCCGACGTACGCACCGACGCCCAGCTCGAGGTTGCCGGACTGCAGCTCGGCGCGGGCCGCGGCCAGCTCGCGCTCGACCTCCGCGCGCGCGCCGGCCAGTTCGGAGGCCAGGTCGGCGTCGGGCCCGCCGCCGGCGGGGGCGGCCACCGCGGCCAGCGGCAGCAGCGCGGCCAGCAGCGCGGCCAGCAGCAGCGGACGGGTGCGGCGGGCAAGGGAAGCAGGTGCGTTCATGGTGTCCTCCTTCGTCAATCGCGGCGGGGCAGTTCGACGCGCCCCACGTCGCGGTGGCTGATGTCGCCGCTGCCGACGTGGCGCACCTCCAGGGCGGGGGCGCCGCGCACGTCCAGGTCGCCGGAGCCGATCGAACCGACCCGCACCGGGCCGCCGACGCGCTGCAGGCGGGCGTTGCCGGAACCGATGCCGTCGATGCGCACGCCGCCGCGCACGTCGGCCAGGACCAGATCGCCGGAACCGATGTCCCCGACCTCGACCTCGCCGCGCACGTCGCGCGCCACCACGTCGCCCGAGCCGAGCGACAGCAGCTTCAGCGGGCCGCTGCCGGCGACCTCCAGGTCGCCCGAGCCGACCTTGGCGGTGACCGCGCCGCGCACGCCGCGCAGGCTGGCATCGCCGGAGCCGACGTCGGCTCCGGCGCTGGCCACGCCCTCGACGAAGCCGTCGCCGGAGCCGACCACCAGCTGCACCAGGACGTCATCGGGCACGGTGCCGGCCACGTCCAGCCGGGCGTAGGCGCCCATGCCCAGGCCGCCGCGCTGGGCCGGACCGCGGGTGGCCACCACCAGGGTGTCGCCCTGCTTCTCCTGCACCAGCTCCAGCTGCTGCAGCAGGGCGGCGCTGGATGCGCAGGCGCGCCCGGCGATGCGATGGCTGGCGCCCGCGGCGGCCTTGGCCCGCACCGTGTGCTGGCCGGTCACCAGGCGCACGGTGCGGACGCCGTCCAGGTCCAGTTGCACCGCGCGCTGGGCTTCGTGCGCACAGCGGCGCTCGTCGGCGCCGGCGGCGGCCGGCAGCGCGGCCAGGACCAGCAGGATCGGGAACAGGTTGCGCATGTCGCTCCTCCCGGCTCAGGCCGAGGCTTCGTCGCGCCAGCGGCGCAGGGGGATGGCGGCGGCGACCAGGGCGGCGCCCACGGCCGCGCCGATCCACAGGTCCCAGCTCGCGTACAGCTGCCAGTTGCTGGTCTGGTCAAGGATCGCGGCGACCAGCTGCGACGGATCGTGGATCTCGCCGGACTGCAGCCGGCTGCCCATGCCGTGCACGCTCCAGGAGCCGGGCATCACGCTCATCAGGCCGCGGTAGACCGCCACGTACCAGATCTTGCCGTAGGGCAGGTCCAGGCCGGGCACCGCGCCGAACACGCTGAGCATCACGCAGCCCAGCACCGGCACCAGCGCGGCCCACAGGAACGGCTTGCTGCGCACCAGGGCCGAGCAGAACATCAGCCAGCCGACGGTCGGCAGCGACCACAGCAGGCCCAGCGGGACGGTGGCCAGCAGGCGCCCGGCGACGCTGAAGGGATGGCTGTGGGTGAACAGCGCGCCCGGATGCGGCAGGCCGCCGACCAGCATGGCCACGGCCGCGACCAGCCACAGGGCGATGCCGACGGCCAGGCCCACCAGCACCGACAGCAGCGGCGCCAGCAGCAGGGCCCAGGCGGCCTTGGACAGCACGGTCTGCGCATCGGACACCGGCAGCGACTTCCAGAACAGCACGCTGCGGTCGCGGCGGTCGTCGTACAGGCTGCCCAGGGCGTAGAAGAACACCACGAAGGCGAGCACCGCGCTGAGCATGCTGCAGCCGGCCATCAGCAGGCCGTCGCCGGCGGCGCCGACGATCCTCAGGTAGGCGCCCAGGTCGTCGATGGATTCGGCTTCGCCGCCGCCGAGCTGGCGGCGGGCCTGCACGGCGCCGGCCAGGGCCAGCAGCGTGGCCATGGCCACGGCGATGCCGCCGGTGATCACCGGGGCCCAGAGGAAGCCGCCGCGGTTTTCCCAGAACTCGCGGCGCAGCAGCCAGGCGAAGGTCCGGGTCCAGCGGTTGCCGGCGGTGTTGGCGGCAAGGGCATTCATGCGTAGGTTCCTTTCATCAGGGCCACGAACAGGTCGGCCAGGCCGGGGGTACGGACCTCGCCGAGGGCGGCGGCGCGCTCCGGCGCCAGGCCGTCGTACAGGAAGACGCTCTTGCCGAAGGGCAGGGCGCGTTCGTCGACCGGGGCCAGGGCGCGCGCCTCGGCGACGCGGTCGGCGCCGACCAGCACCTCGCAGTAGCGTTCGGCCAGGTGCTCCATCTCCGCCGACAGCACGATCCGGCCGTCGCGGATGAACAGCACGTCGGTGAGGATGTGCTCGATCTCCTCGACCTGGTGGGTGGTGACCAGGATGGTCTTGTCCTCGTCGAAGTAGTCCTCCAGCAGGCGCTGGTAGAACTGCTTGCGGTAGAGGATGTCCAGGCCCAGGGTCGGCTCGTCCAGCACCAGCAGGCGCGCATCGATCGCCATCACCAGGGCCAGGTGCAGCTGCACGATCATGCCCTTGGACATCTCGCGCACCCGCAGCTTCGGGTTGAGCTGGGTGTTGGCCAGGAAGCGCTCGCACTTGGCGCGGTCGAAGCGCGGGTGCACCCCGGCCACGAAGTCGACCGCCTCGCGCACCCGCATCCAGCGCGGCAGCACCGCCACGTCGGCGATGAAGCACACCTGGTTCATCAGTTCGTCGCGCTGGGTGCGCGGGTCCAGGCCCAGCACCCGTAGCTGGCCGTCGAACGGGGTCAGGCCGAGGATGGCTTTCAGCGCGGTGGTCTTGCCGGCGCCGTTGGGGCCGATCAGGCCGACGATGCGTCCGGGGCCGATGTCGAAGTCGGCGCCGGCCACCGCGAGCTTGTGCTTGTAGGCCTTGCGCAGGCCGCGGGCGGTGACGACCGGGGTGGCGGCGGTTTCGGGGGCGAGGGCGGTCATGTCAGTTGTTCCCAAGGGCATGCAGCAGTTCCTCCAGCGACAGGCCGAGGCGCCGGATGCGCTCGACCACGGCGGGCCATTCCTCGTTGAGGAAGCGGTCGCGCTCGCTGCTGCGCAGCTTCCGCGAGGCCTCCTCGGTCACGAACATGCCCAGGCCGCGGCGTTTCTCGACCAGGCCTTCATCCGCCAGCTCCTGGTAGGCGCGGGAGACGGTGATCGGGTTCAGCTGGTACTCGGCCGCCACCTGGCGCACCGAGGGGAGGGCTTCGCCCGGCTTGAGGATTCCGTCGAGCATCATGGCGATCACGCGCTCCTTCAATTGACGGTAGATCGGAGCGCCGTCGCTCCACTGGATGTCGCTCATTCGGTCAGCTCCGGGTGCGCAGCGCGTGCGCAAAGGAGAAATAGGGCATGGACAGCGAGGCCCGCAGCCGGTGGGCCGGGCGTTCGGTCGCCGCCTCCAGGCCCGCCTCGGCCCGCTCCATCGCGGCCTCGGCGGCGCCATAATCCCCCGCGCGTCCTTCCTGGGCGGGCAACCAGGCCACGAAGCACAGGGCCATGCCAAGGCCCGACGCGATCAGCCAGAAGCGGCGGCCTGCGTAGGTAATCCGGTTCATGGGGCGTCCTGCTTTGGGTGACTGGTGTTGTATTCAACTATAACACCTACACACGGCATGTCAAATCCCCGCCAACCCAACTGATGGCCTATCCCGGCCGGAATCCCGGAGAACATGATGAAAGCATCCAAGTGGTTGATGGCAATCGGTATTTCCCTGGGACTCGCGGCGCCGGCCGCGGCTGCCGGCAGCGACCTGCTGGATCTGGAGTACCGCCCGCTGGCCTCGCGCACCCCGGTGAACCTGGCCGAACGCCATGCCGGCCAGGTCCTGCTGGTGGTCAACACCGCCAGCAAGTGCGGCTTCACCCCGCAATACGAGGGCCTGGAGGCGCTGCACCAGCGTTACGCCGGGCGCGGCTTCGCGGTGATCGGTTTCCCCTCGAACGATTTCCGCGGCCAGGAGCCGGGCGACGAGGCCCAGATCCAGGAGTTCTGCACCCTGACCTACGGAGTGAAGTTCCCCATGTACGAGAAGGTCCAGGTGATCGGCGAGGAAGCCACGCCGCTGTACCGGCGCCTGGCCGCCGCCACCGGGGTGCAGCCGGGCTGGAACTTCCACAAGTACCTGGTCTCCCGGGACGGGCGGGTGGTCGGCAACTGGCCAAGCAAGGTCGAGCCGCTGGACCCGGCCCTGGTGGCGGCGATCGAGCGCGAGCTGGCGCGCCGCCGGCACGCGCTGACCGCCGCCGCGGCGCATGCGACAATGCGCGCGGACCGGCCCCGGGCCGGCGATCGATCCACCTCATTGGAACCGTAACGAATGAACAACCGCATGCGCGGCGCCCTGGCGTCGCTGGTGATGGGAGCGAGCGTGATGACCGGCGCGGCGATGGCCCAGGACAAGGCCTCGCTGGCCACGGAGAAGGACAAGGTCAGCTACGCGATCGGCCTGGACGTGGCCAGCTCGTTCGAGCCGCTGGCCCCGCACGTGGACCTGGACGCGATGCAGCGTGCCGTCGCCAACGCCTTCGCCGGCGGCCAGCCGCTGCAGTCCGAGGAGCAGGCGCGCGCCACCGACGCCGCCCTGCGCGCCGCGCTGGCGGCCCGCCAGGGCCAGCGCGTCCCGGGCATGGCGCCCGGCGCCGAGCCGCCGGCCCCGCCGGCCGAGCAGGTCGGCCTGCTGATCGGCGACCGCATGATCGGCCCGTCGCTGGCCCCGCTCAAGGACGACATCGACCTGGCCGTGCTGATGCAGGCCGTGCGCACCGCGTTCGCCAAGGGCACACCGCTGCTGAACCAGCAGGAGGCCGGCGCCGCGCTGCAGTCCTACATGGCCCGCAAGCAGCAGGCCGTGGCCGAGAAGAACCGCGCAGAGGGTGCCGCCTTCCTGGCCGAGAACAAGAAGCAGAAGGGCGTGATCACCACCCCGTCGGGCCTGCAGTACATGGTCCTGCGCCAGGGCAGCGGCGCGCGTCCGACCCCCAGCGACACCGTGCGCGTCAACTACGAGGGCAAGCTGCTGGACGGCACCGTGTTCGACAGCTCCTACCAGCGCGGCCAGCCGGCCGAGTTCCCGCTGGGCAGCGTGATCGCCGGCTGGACCGAGGGCGTGTCGCTGATGCCGGTGGGCGCCAAGTACCGCTTCTGGATCCCGTCCGACCTGGCCTACGGTGCCAACGGCGCGCCGGGTGGCGTGATCGGTCCGGATGCGACCCTGACCTTCGACGTCGAGCTGCTCGACATCGCCCGCTGAGGCGGGCAGGGCACGGCGGCGCCGTCCGGGAAGCGGGCGGCCCGCCACGCCGCGTGCCGCCCCTGCGGCAAGGAACGAAACACCATGCAGTACGGTCAGGACGATCTGGAACAGCGGCTGGTCGAGCTGGAAACGCGCCTGGCGTTCCAGGAGCAGGCGCTGTCGGAGCTGAGCGAGGCGCTGGCCGAGGCGCGCCTGGAGCGCGCCCGCACCGACGCCATCCTGCAGGCGGTGCTGGCCGACCTGCGCGGGCTGCGCGGGGCGCTCTACGCCGATCCGGGCAGCGAACCGCCGCCGCCGCACTACTGACCGCCGGCGCTCCCGCGCCGCCACCGATCCCATGGGCCTGCGGCCCGTTGATGCCATGACCGACAGCCTCCGCGACCAGCTCCTCAACCTAGGGTTCAAGGCGCCCGCGCCCGAACGCCGCCAGCCACCGCGCAAGGACGGGGGCGGCAAGCCGCGTCCGCCGCAGGGCGGGGCGCCGCGCAAGGGTGCCCCGCAGCGCAAGGGCGAGGCCGCGCCGAAGCGCCGCCACGAGGGCGAGATCGACCTGGGCAAGGCCTGGGCGCTGCGCGCGCAGCAGGAAAAGCAGGAGCGGATCGAAGCCGAGCAGCGCCGCCAGGAAGAGGCGCGCCAGCGCCGCGAGGCGCGCGCGAAGCTTGAGGAGCTGCTCAAGGACAAGGTCCTCAACGACGAGGCGGCCGACATCGCCCGGCACTTCGAGTACGGCGGCAAGATCAAGCGCATCTACGTCACCGCCGCGCAGCTGCGCGAACTCAACGCCGGGCAGCTGGGCGTGGTCCAGCTCAATGGCCGCTACCTGCTGGTGGATGCCCAGGTGCTGGCCCAGGCCGAGCAGATCTTCCCGCAGGCGGTCGCGCTGAAGGTCGACCCCGACGCCACGGCGGAGGAGGATCCCTACGCCGACCCGCGTTACCAGGTCCCCGACGACCTGGTCTGGTGAGCCGCGCGGCACCCGCCGCGCCGCACCCTGCATTCCGCTTCCGCGCTTGCCGGCGGACCCGCCGCCCGGCTAGCCTGCGAGGCCTATGGACAAGCCCCTGCGGATCCTCATTCACGGCGCTTCCGGGCGCATGGGCCGGGCCCTGCTGCGGCTTGCCGCCGACGCCCCCGAACGCTGGCAGGTGGTCGCCGCGGTGGCCGGCCGCGCGCCGCTGCAGCGGGTGGTCGACGGCATCCCGCAGTTCGCCGCGGCCGAACTGTCCGGGGTCCCGGATTTCGACGTGGCCATCGACTTCAGCCTGCCGGAAGGCTTCGAGCCGGTGCTGGCGCAGTGCGTGAAGCGGCGCCGGCCGCTGGTCTCGGGCACCACCGGCATCTCCGCCGGGCAGCGCCAGGCGCTGGAGCAGGCCGCCGCCACGATCCCCGTGCTTTGGGCCTCCAACTTCAGTGTGGGCGTGGCGGTGCTGAACGAACTGGTCGAGCAGGCCGCGCGCGCGCTGGCCGGCTGGGACTGCGACATCGTCGAACAGCACCACGTGCACAAGAAGGATGCCCCCTCGGGCACCGCCCTGACCCTGGGCGAGGCGGCCGTCCGCGGCGGCGCCGAGCCGCGGTATGCCAGCCTGCGCGCCGGCGACATCGTCGGCGAGCACACGGTGCAGTTCGCCGGGCAGGGCGAGCGCGTCGAACTCGTGCACCGCGCCACCAGCCGCGACATCTTCGCCCGCGGCGCGCTGCAGGCGGCCACCGCGCTGGCGGGCCGCCCACCGGGCCTGTACACCTTGCGCGACCTGCTTTTCGGCCAGGGCTGAACGACGCGCGAAACCATTCGCCGCGTGAACGGCGGCGTTCCCTTTTGGGGGCGTCGCCGGTACAATTCCCGCTCGCCTGTTACCCCCATGCCCGGACCGGAGAGATGCCAGTCCGCGGTTTTTTGCAGCCCGCCTCTGGCTGGGCCGGCGACAGGGCTCCTCCACCTGAAGGCGAACGACGTGACCCATCCCGCAATCCTCGTCCTCGAAGACGGCACCGTGTTCGAGGGCGAATCCGTAGGCGCAAGTGGCCTCGCCGTCGGCGAAGTGGTGTTCAACACCGCCATGACCGGCTACCAGGAGATCGTGACCGACCCGTCCTATGCGCGGCAGCTGGTCACCCTGACCTATCCCCACATCGGCAACACCGGCTGCACCGGCCAGGACGACGAGGCCGGCAAGGTCTGGTCGGCCGGCCTGATCGTGCGCGACGTGCCGCGACGCCCCAGCAACTGGCGCAGCGAAGCCCCGCTGCAGGACTGGCTGGCCGTGCGCGGCGTGGTCGCCATCGCCGGCATCGACACCCGCAAGCTGACCCGCCTGCTGCGCGAGCGCGGCGCCCAGAACGGCGCGCTGATGGCGGGCGAGGGCATCGACGTGGACACCGCGCTGGAAGCGGCGCGCAAGTTCCCGGGCCTGAAGGGCATGGACCTGGCCCAGGTGGTCAGCACCACCGAGCGCTACGCCTGGACCGAGGGCCAGCTGGACCTGGACCGCAACGCCTTCGTCGGCGCGGAGAAGAAGTACCGCGTCGTCGCCTATGACTTCGGCGTGAAGACCAACATCCTGCGCATGCTCGCCGAGCGCGGCTGCGAGGTCACCGTGGTGCCGGCGAAGACCCCGGCCACCGAGGTGCTGGCGCTGAATCCCGACGGCGTGTTCCTGTCCAATGGCCCGGGCGACCCGGAGCCGTGCGGCTACGCCATCGCCGCGATCCGCGAGTTCCTGGCCAAGAAGGTGCCGCTGTTCGGCATCTGCCTGGGCCACCAGCTGCTGGCCCTGGCTGCCGGCGCGCGTACCATCAAGATGGCCAACGGCCACCACGGCGCCAACCACCCGGTGCAGGAGCTGGGCAGCGGCCGCGTGCTGATCACCTCGCAGAACCACGGCTTCGCGGTCGACGAGGCCAGCCTGCCGGCGAACGTGCGCGTCACACACCGCTCGCTGTTCGACGGCACCAACCAGGGCATCGAGCTGACCGACGCCCCGGCGTTCTCGTTCCAGGGCCATCCGGAAGCCTCGCCGGGCCCGCACGACGTGGCGCCCCTGTTCGACCGTTTCGTGGCCTCGATGGCGGCCTGACCGGCCGCCGCGGCACGCCCACCGGCCCGGGAGCCGCAGCCCAAGGCGCGCTCCCCGCAATCCAGAGAACGAAATGCCCAAGCGCAGCGACATCAAGACCATCCTCATCATCGGCGCCGGCCCGATCGTCATCGGCCAGGCCTGCGAGTTCGACTACTCGGGCGCGCAGGCGTGCAAGGCGCTGCGCGAGGAGGGCTACCGGGTGGTGCTGGTCAACAGCAACCCGGCCACGATCATGACCGACCCGGACACCGCCGACGCGGTGTACATCGAGCCGATCAACTGGCAGACGGTCGAGAAGATCATCGCCAAGGAGCGCCCGGACGCGCTGCTGCCGACCATGGGCGGCCAGACCGCGCTCAACTGCGCCCTGGACCTGGCCGACCACGGCGTGCTGGAGAAGTACGGCGTCGAGCTGATCGGCGCCTCGCGCGAGGCCATCCGCATGGCCGAGGACCGCGAGCTGTTCCGCGTGGCCATGCAGGAGATCGGCCTGGAGTGCCCGAAGGCCGAGGTGGCGAAGAGCTTCGAGCAGGCGGTGGAGATCCAGGCCAAGGTGGGCTACCCGACCATCATCCGCCCGTCCTTCACCCTGGGCGGCAGCGGCGGCGGCATCGCCTACAACCGCGAGGAGTTCGAGGAGATCGTCAAGCGCGGCCTGGAGCTGTCGCCGGTGCACGAGGTCCTGATCGAGGAGTCGGTGCTGGGCTGGAAGGAGTTCGAGATGGAGGTGGTCCGCGACAAGGCGGACAACTGCATCATCGTCTGCTCGATCGAGAACCTCGACCCGATGGGCGTGCACACCGGCGACTCGATCACCGTGGCCCCGGCGCAGACCCTGACCGACAAGGAATACCAGCGCCTGCGCGACGCCTCCATCGCGGTGCTGCGCAAGATCGGCGTGGACACCGGCGGCTCCAACGTGCAGTTCGGCGTCAACGCCCAGACCGGCCGCGTCGTGGTGATCGAGATGAATCCGCGCGTGTCGCGTTCCTCGGCGCTGGCCTCCAAGGCCACCGGCTTCCCGATCGCCAAGGTCGCGGCCAAGCTGGCGGTGGGCTACACCCTGGACGAGCTGAAGAACGAGATCACCGGCGGCAAGACCCCGGCCTCGTTCGAGCCGGCGATCGACTACGTGGTCACCAAGATCCCGCGCTTCGCCTTCGAGAAGTTCCCGCAGGCCGATTCGCGCCTGACCACCCAGATGAAGTCGGTGGGCGAGGTGATGGCCATGGGCCGCACCTTCCGCGAGTCGGTGCAGAAGGCCCTGCGCGGCCTGGAGACCGGCAAGGTCGGCTTCGACCCGACCGGCCTGGACCTGGCGGACGAGGAGGACCTGGCGACCCTGCGCCGCGAGCTCAAGGCTCCCGGCCCGGAGCGCCTGTTCTACGTGGCCGACGCCTTCCGCGCCGGCATGAGCGTGGAGGAGATCCACGCCCTGTCGTTCATCGACCCGTGGTTCCTGGACCAGATCGAGGAGATCATCGCCGAGGAGAAGCGGGTGGCCGCCGAGGGGCTGGATTCGCTGGACGGCAAGCGCCTGCGCAAGCTCAAGCGCGACGGCTTCTCCGACGCGCGCCTGGCGCAGCTGACCGGCACCAACGAGGCCGCGGTCCGCGCCCTGCGCCGCGCGCACAAGGTGCGCCCGGTTTACAAGCGCGTGGACTCCTGCGCCGCCGAGTTCGCCACCAGCACCGCCTACCTGTACTCGACCTACGAGGACGAGTGCGAGGCCAATCCGAGCAACCGCGACAAGATCATGATCCTGGGCGGCGGCCCCAACCGCATCGGCCAGGGCATCGAGTTCGACTACTGCTGCGTCCACGCCGCCCTTGCCCTGCGCGAGGACGGCTACGAGACCATCATGGTCAACTGCAACCCGGAGACGGTCTCCACCGACTACGACACCTCCGACCGCCTGTACTTCGAGCCGCTCACCCTCGAGGACGTGCTGGAGATCGTCGAGCTGGAGCAGCCCAAGGGCGTGATCGTGCAGTACGGCGGCCAGACCCCGCTGAAGCTGGCGCGCGCGCTGGAAGCCAACGGCGTGCCGGTGGTCGGCACCAGCCCGGACTCCATCGACCTGGCCGAGGACCGCGAGCGCTTCCAGCAGCTGGTCGAGAAGCTGGGCCTGAAGCAGCCGCCGAACCGCACCGCGCGCACCGCCGACGAGGCGCTGGCCCTGGCCCGCGAGATCGGCTATCCGCTGGTCGTGCGCCCCAGCTACGTGCTGGGCGGCCGCGCCATGGAGATCGTGTACGGCGAGGCCGACCTGGCCCGCTACGTGCGCGACGCGGTGAAGGTCTCCAACGACTCGCCGGTGCTGCTGGACCGCTTCCTGGACAACGCCGTGGAAGTCGACGTCGACCTGATCGCCGACGCCACCGGCGCCACCCTGATCGGCGGCGTGATGGAGCACATCGAGGAGGCCGGCGTGCATTCCGGCGACTCGTCCTGCTCGCTGCCGCCGTACTCGCTGTCGCAGGCCACCCAGGACGAGCTGCGCCGGCAGGTGCGCGAGCTGGCGAAGGCGCTGAAGGTGGTCGGCCTGATGAACACCCAGTTCGCCATCCAGTCCAACGAGGACGGCACCGACACCGTCTACCTGCTGGAGGTGAACCCGCGCGCCTCGCGCACGGTGCCGTTCGTGTCCAAGGCCACCGGCGTGCAGCTGGCCAAGATCGCCGCCCGCTGCATGACCGGCCGCACCCTGGCCGAGCAGGGCGCGACCCGCGAGGTCGTGCCCAGCTACTACTCGGTCAAGGAAGCGATCTTCCCGTTCGCCAAGTTCCAGGGCGTGGACCCGATCCTCGGCCCGGAGATGCGCTCCACCGGCGAGGTGATGGGCGTGGGCCGCAGCTTCGGCGCGGCCATGGCGCGCGCCCAGGAGGCCGGCGGCATCCGCGCGCCGCAGCCGGGCAAGGCGTTCGTGTCGGTGCGCGACCCGGACAAGAAGCGCGTGGTGCCGGTGGCCAAGGCCCTGGTCGAGCGCGGCTTCAGCATCGTCGCCACCCGCGGCACCGCGCAGTGGTTGCAGGACCACGGCGTGGAGTGCACCGTGGTCAACAAGGTCGCCGAGGGCCGCCCGCACATCGTCGACGCGATCAAGAACGGCGAGATCGCCTACATCGTCAACACCACCGAGGGCCGCGCCGCCATCGCCGACTCGTTCTCCATCCGGCGCGAGGCGCTGCAGCAGCGCGTGACCTACTCGACCACCGTCGCCGGCGCCAAGGCGCTGGTGCATTCGCTTGAATACCGCGGGACCGGCCCGGTCTGGTCCCTGCAGGAGCTGCACAAGGAGCTGCAATCGTGAGAGCCCCCCTGACCCTTAAAGGCGCCCAGCGCCTGCGCGAGGAGCTGGAGCACCTCAAGACGGTGAAGCGTCCGGAAGTGATCGCCGCCATCGCCGAAGCGCGCGGCCACGGCGACCTGAAGGAGAACGCCGAGTACCACGCCGCGCGCGAGCAGCAGGGCTTCATCGAAGGCCGGATCAAGCAGCTGGAGAGCGAGCTGTCGCACGCCGACCTGATCGACGTGACCAAGCTCAATGCCGGCAGCAAGGTGGTGTTCGGCGCCACCGTGACCCTGGCCGACGTGGAGACCGACGAGGAGGTCCGCTACCAGATCGTTGGCGACCTGGAGGCGGACATCAAGCAGGGCCTGATCGCGATCTCCTCGCCCGTGGCCCGCGCGCTGATCGGCAAGGAGGAGGGTGACACCATCGTGATCGAGGCCCCCGCCGGCAAGCGCGAATACGAGATCGTCAGCGTCGAGTACGTGGGCTGAGAGGCCGGCGATGACCGCCATCGCGCTGCTGCTGCCGGCCCGGGACAGGTTGCCCGGGCCCCTGCCGCAGGCGGCCGCGCGCGCCTTCGGGCGCGCCGACCGCGAGCAGCTCGAGCCCGGCGGCCGCGCCCAGCTGCGCCGCCACTTCCGCCTGACCCCGGACCACTGGCCGGTGGCCGCGCTCACCCGCCGCGCCGATGCCGGCAGCGATGCCGGCGACGCACTGTGGCTGCGCGCCGATCCGGCGCACGTGGCGCCGGACCTCAACGGCGCGCGCCTGCTCGGCTGGGGCGAAGGCCTGGGCCTGGACACCCTGGACGCGCAGGCGCTGCTGCCGGTGCTCAAACCGCTGTTCGGCGACGCCGGCTACCAGCTGGATGCGCCGCATCCGGCACGCTGGTACCTGCGCCTGCCTGCCGGCACCCCGCTGCCGGAGTTCATCGCGCCCGAGGACGCGCTCGGCGACGACCTGTTCAACGCGCTGCCGCTGGGCGAGGACCCGGTGTCGCGGCGCTGGCGCGCGCTGATCACCGAGGTCCAGGTCGCGCTGCACCACCACCCCTGGAACCGCGCGCGCACCGACCATGGCCGGCCCGCGGTCAACTCGCTGTGGTTCTGGGGCGCCGGCGTGGCCCCGGACAGCGTGCAGTCGAGCTACATGAACGTGCGCAGCCCCGATCCGCTGGTGCAGGCCCTGGCCGGCGAGGCCGGCGCCGCCACCGCGACCCCGGCCACCGCCGCCGACACGCCGCCGGGCGCGGTGGGCGACAGCCTGGTCGACCTGCGCCACCTGCGTTCGCTGGAGGTGCTGGGCAACCAGGTGCTGCCGCCGCTGCTGGCTTCGATGGCACGCGACGAGTTCGACACCTTGCTGCTGGACTTCGAGGACGGCACCCGCCTGCACCTGCGCCGCGGCCAGCGCTGGCGCTTCTGGCGCAGCCCGCTGCGTTCGCTGGACGCATGAACTCTCCCGCGCCGCGCGCATGAGTCCCGCCGCTCCCCGGATCCGCCGCCGCGAGCCCGTGGTAGTGGGCGGCGCCTGGCCCGGCCACGTGCCGCCGCTGCTGCGCCGGGTGTACGCCGCGCGCGGCGCCGACCGCTTCGAACTGGCGCGGCCGCGCCTGTCCGACCTGCTGCCGCCGGACGCGCTGGGCGGCCTGCCGGCGGCGGTCGCACTGCTGGCCTCGGCCATCCGCGACGACCGCCACATCGTGGTGGTCGGCGACTTCGACTGCGACGGCGCGACCGCCTGCGCGGTGGGCGTGCGCGGCCTGCGCATGCTCGGCGCGCGCAGGGTCTCGCACGCGGTGCCCAACCGCATGGTCCACGGCTACGGCCTGTCGCCTGCGCTGGTGGAGGAACTGGCGGCGCTGCAGCCGGAACTGCTGGTCACCGTGGACCACGGCATCGCCTGCCATGCCGGCGTCGCCGCCGCGCGCGCGCGCGGCTGGCAGGTACTGGTCACCGACCACCACCTGCCGGGCCAGCAGCTGCCGCCGGCCGACGCCATCGTCAACCCGAACTGCGCCGGCGACGCCTTCCCGAGCAAGTGCCTGGCCGGCGTGGGCGTGATCTTCTACGTCCTGCTCGCGCTGCGCCGGCACCTGCGCCAGTCCGGCGCGTTCCCGGCCGGCGAACCAGACCTGTCCAGCCTGCTGGACCTGGTCGCGGTCGGCACCATCGCCGACCTGGTGCCGCTGGACGCCAACAACCGCGCCCTGGCCGCGGCCGGCCTGCGCCGCCTGCGCGCCGGCCAGGCCTGCGCCGGGCTGCGCGCCCTGGTCGAGGTCTGCGGCCGCGACCTGGCCTGCCTGACCGCGGCCGACATCGGCTTTGCCGTGGGCCCGCGGCTCAACGCCGCCGGGCGCCTGGAGGACATGGCCCTGGGCATCGAATGCCTGCTCACCGACGACCCGCAGCGCGCGCGCGAACTGGCCGGCATCCTCAACGAGATCAACGCCGAGCGCCGCGCCGTGCAGCAGGCGATGACCGACGACGCCGAGGCGGCCCTGGCGCGCGCGCAGGTCGACCACGGCACGCCGCCGCTGGCGCCGTGCCTGTTCGACCCGGAGTGGCATCCGGGCGTGGTCGGGCTGGTGGCCTCGAAGATGAAGGAGCGCCTGTACCGGCCGGTGCTGGCCTTCGCTCCGGCCGAGCCCGGCGCGCAGGTGTTGCGCGGCTCGGCGCGCTCGATCGCCGGCTTCCACATCCGCGACGCCCTGGCCGCGGTGGACGCGCGCCATCCGGGACTGGTGCAGCGCTTCGGCGGCCATGCCATGGCCGCCGGCCTGACCCTGGAACTGGCCAAGCTGCCGGCGTTCGAGCAGGCCTGGCAGGAACACGCCCGCGCCACCCTGGACGATGCACTGCTGCAGGCCGAACTGCTCAGCGACGGCGAGCTGCTGCCGCAGGAGTTCGACCGCTTCCACGCCGAGGCGCTGCGCGACGGCGGGCCGTGGGGGCAGGGCTTCCCGGAGCCGCTGTTCGACGGTTGCTTCGAGGTCCTGGACTACCGCCCGGTCGGCGAGCGCCACCTGCGCCTGCGGCTGCGCCACCCGGACCGGCGTGAGCCGCTGGCGGCAATCCACTTCGGCGGCTGGCAGGGCAGTGCGCCGGCCCCGCACCTGCACCTGGCCTACCGCCTGCAGCCGGACGATTACCGTGGCGGCTCGGCGGTGCAGCTGGTGGTCGAGCACGCCGTCCCGGCCTGAGCGGCGGCCGGCGCGGACCGCTCGCGGTACTGCAGTCCGAACAGCGGCCGCAGCAGTGGCACCCGCCGGACCACCTCATAGGCGGCGAAGCAGGTGGCGAAGGTCAGCAGCACCAGCAGCGGCCCCTCCAGCGCCGGATGCAGGTCCAGCGGTTGCAGGTTGTGCGCGGCGACCACGGTGACGGTCTGGTGCAGGATGTAGACCGGGAAAACCGCCGGCACCAGGTAGCGCAGCAGCGGGCCGTCGCCCGGCGACAGCCGCCGGGCAAAGCCGAGCACGGCGATGATCGCGCACCACTGGTCCACGCCCCACACCGCGCGCATGGCCAGGCGCAGGGCCTGGGGCGGCTCGCTGCCGGCGTAGGAAACGGTGTAGCCGGCCAGCACGGCCCAGCTGCCCAGCCACAGCAGCAGGGCCGGCCAGCGCAGGCGCACGGCCGCGTCCCAGAACCCGTCGCGGCGCGCGGCCAGGAAGCCGAGCAGGAACACCCCGAAGTACTGGACGTGGTTGTACCAGTCGCCGACCAGGGCGTGGGTCGAACCGTAGCGGCCGATCAGCAGCAGCCGCGCCAGGGCCAGGGCCAGCGCCGGCCACAGCAGCAGCCCCCAGCCGCACAGGGCGCGTTCCAGCGCGCCGCCGGCGCGGTCCAGGAGCGGCCGCGCCAGCCGCCACAGCAGCCACAGCGCCACCGTGTAGACCCACAGGTAGGCCACGAACCACAGGTGGTTCCAGGTCGGCAGGATCAGGCAGCCACCGGCATCGCAGAACGAACCGTCCGCGCGCAGGTAGCGCGCCCAGAAAGCCAGGAAGCCGTCGTGGTAGCCGCCGGGCAGCTGCTCGACCACCTCATAGTAGGACTGCGGCGGCACCACCACCGCCATGCCGAACAGCAGCGGCAGCAGCAGCCGCCAGGAGCGGTTGCCGAGGAAGCGTACCCGGCCGTCCCCGGCCGCGGCCTGGCGCTGGGCCTGCGCCAGCAGGAACGCGGTGGCCACACCGGATACCAGGAACAGCAGCGACAGCCGCCAGGGACCGGTGAGCAGCATCGCCGGCTCCAGCAGGGGGCCGGCGTGCGGGCTTTTCACGTGCCAGTCCCAGCTCACGTAATACATGCCCACGTGGTACAGGACCAGCAGGCCGAAGGCGCAGACCCGGACCCAGTCCAGGTCGTGGCGGCGGGTGGCGGTGGAGGCGGGCGGTAGGCTGGCGTCGCGCGGCATGGCGTATTCCGGACGTGTCGGTGGCCCGGGAAACTGGCACGGCACGCCGCGCCGGTGGGGCTCCGGATGACGACCGGCACGCCGGCGGGGACGAACCGCGGGCACGCGGGGACGGATGGGGCGGTGCGACGGTGGCGTTGGCTAGAATGCGTCGATGACTCCGCCGGAACCGTTTCCCTACCAGCGCTACGCCCCCTGGAAGACCTGGGTCGAAGCTGGCCTGTGGACCCTCCTGATCCTGGGCAACTTCGCAGGCAACAGCCTGACCGAGCTGATGGAGCTGTGGCGGCGGGGGGCCGGGATCCCGACCTGGGAACCGCTGGTGTGGGAAGGCAGCAGCGCGCTGGTCCTGCTGCTGCTGGTGCCGGTGCTGGCCTGGTTCACGGGCCGCTTCCCGCTGTACTGGCACCTGTGGCGCCGGCGCCTGGCCCTGTACGCGGCTGCCAGCGTGGTGCTGTGCGTGGTCCACGTGCTGGCCATGGTGGCCCCGCGCGAACTGGTCTACCGCGCCCTGGGCAGCGACTACCAGTTCGGCCCTTGGCTGCGCGGGCTGGTGTACGAGTACCTGAAGGACGTCCGTGCCTTCTTCCTGATCGTGGTGGTGATGGAGGGCTACCGCGCCCTGCTGCGCCGCTGGCAGGGCGAGGCCAGCCTGCCGGAAGCGGCGCCGCCGGCGCCGGACGCCGGGCCGGCGGACGCCGAGCCCGCGCGCCCGGAGCGCTTCCTGGTGCGCAAACTGGGGCGCGAGTTCCTGGTCCCGACCGGCGAGATCGAGTGGCTGCAGGCCTCCGGCAACTACGTGAACCTGCGCGTGGGCGGCCGCGACTATCCGCTGCGCAGCACCCTGGCGCGGGTGGAGGAGCAGCTGGACCCGCGCGCCTTCGCGCGGATCCACCGCAGCTACATGGTCGCCCTGGCCCAGGTCGCCTCGATCGAGCCGCTGGACAGCGGCGATGCCCGCGTGCACCTGAAGGACGGCAGCGTGCTGCCGTGCAGCCGGCGCTACCGCCAGGCCCTGCGCGAGCGCTTCGACGCCGGGGCCTGAGCGGCGCTCAGGGCAGTTCCGGCTGCAGGCCCACGCCCAGCCGGTTCCAGGCGCTGATCAGGGCCACGGCCATGGTCAGGGTGGCGATGCCGGCATCGTCGAAGTGCGCCTTCAGCGCCTCGTAGGTGGCGTCGGCCGGGGCGCCGGAGGGCAGCCTGGCCAGGGCCTCGGCCCAGTCCAGGGCGGCGCGCTCGCGGGCATCGAAGAAGCGGCTGTCGCGCCAGCCGGGCAGGGTGTCGAGCTTGCGCGGGTCGACCCCGGCCCGGCGCAGGGCGGTGGCGTGCATGTCCATGCAGAACGCGCAACCGTTGATCTGCGACACCCGCAGGAACACCAGCTCGACCAGGGGGGGCTCCAGCACGCCGTCGTGCACGGCGTTGCTGGCGGTGTAGAGCGCCTTGAAGGCATCCGGGACGTGCCTGGGATATTCGACGCGACGGTAGTCCATGCGGGTCTGCTCCGGCGGGCCACCATGGCCGCCTTCACCACCAGGACGTCCCGGGCGACGCATCCGTGACAGCCAGCTTGTCCGGATTGGCGACGGTGTACAGCGCGGTGATGCGGCCGTCCGCGCTGGCGGCCACGGTGACCCCCACCAGCCGCCCGTCGCGGTAGCGCAGGATCGCCGGCTCGCCGTTGACCAGGCCAAGCTGCCAGCGCACCGCCGGATCGCGCCGCCGCGCCACCGCCCAGAACAGGCGGGCGATGCGCTCGGCCCCGTGCAACGGACGGATCGCCGCCAGTGCCTTGCCACCGCCGTCGGAAACCAGCTGTGCATCGGCGTGCAGCAGGGCTTGCACCGCCTCGCGGTCGCCCTCGCGCGCGGCGTGCATGAACTTCTCCAGCAGGATCCGGTGGTGGCGCGGATCGACCCCGAAGCGCGGCCGTGCCCCGGCGATGCGCGTGCGGGCGCGGTGCACCATCTGCCGGCAGGCCGCCTCGCTGCGTTCCAGCAGCCGGGCGATCGCGGCGTAGTCGTGGTCGAACACTTCCCGCAGCAGGAACGCCGCGCGCTCCTCGGGCCCGAGCCGTTCCAGCACCGCCAGGAACGCGAGCGAGACTTCCTCGGCCCGTTCCAGCGCCCGCGCCGGTCCGGGCGCCTCGTCGGCCGGCTCGGACGCGGCCGCGGTGGGGGCGTCGGGATCGACCCGGGCCGGTTCCGGCAGCCAGGGCCCCGGATAGGTTTCGCGCCGGCGCCGGGCGGCGCGCAGGCGGTCGATGCCCAGCCGGGTGGCGGTGGTCACCAGCCAGGCCTCCGGGTCGGCGATGGCGGCCCGGTCCGCCCGGTGCCAGCGCAGCCAGGTGTCCTGGACCACGTCCTCGGCGTCGGCGCGGCTGCCCAGCAGCCGGTAGGCCAGGGCCAGCAGGCGCGGCTGGTGTCGATGGAAATGATCAACAGGTTCCATGGATTCCAGGACGGAACAGCGCTTGCCGGTGTGACAGGGGCCCCGGCCGCGCCGCCACTTTGGCCTAAAATGGGCGGGTTTTCCGCCTGCCATGAGCCAGCCGTGACCGCTTCCGCTTCGTCCAGCCCGTCGAACATCCCGGTGTCCATCCGCCAGGAGGACCTGATCCAGTCCGTCGCCGACGCGCTGCAGTACATCAGCTACTACCACCCGGTCGACTACATCCGCAACCTCGCCGCCGCCTGGGAGCGCGAGGAATCGCCCGCGGCCAAGGACGCGATGGCGCAGATCCTGATCAACTCGCGCATGTGCGCCGAAGGCCACCGCCCGATCTGCCAGGACACCGGCATCGTCACCGTGTTCCTGCAGATCGGCATGAACGTGCGCTGGGACGACGCGACCATGGGCGTGGAGGACATGGTCAACGAGGGCGTGCGCCGCGCCTACAACCACCCGGACAACAAGCTGCGCGCCTCGGTCCTGGCCGACCCGGCCGGCAAGCGCCTGAACACCCGCGACAACACCCCGGCCGTGGTCAACGTCAAGGTCGTGCCGGGCAACAAGGTGGACGTGATCGTCGCGGCCAAGGGCGGCGGCTCGGAGGCCAAGAGCAAGTTCGTGATGCTCAATCCCTCCGACTCCATCGTCGACTGGGTGCTCAAGACCGTGCCGACCATGGGCGCCGGCTGGTGCCCGCCGGGCATGCTCGGCATCGGCATCGGCGGCACCGCCGAGAAGGCGATGCTGCTGGCCAAGGAAGCGCTGATGGAGCCGATCGACATCCAGGACCTGGTCGCCCGCGGCCCGTCCAACCGGATCGAGGAACTGCGCCTGGAGATCTACGAGAAGGTCAACGCGCTGGGCATCGGCGCCCAGGGCCTGGGCGGCCTGACCACGGTACTGGACATCAAGATCAAGGACTATCCGACCCACGCCGCCAACCTGCCGGTGGCGATGATCCCCAACTGCGCCGCCACCCGCCACGCGCACTTCACCCTGGACGGCAGCGGCCCGGTCGCCCTCGACCCGCCCTCGCTGGAGGACTGGCCGAAGCTGACCTACAGCCCGCACAACGCCCGCCGCGTGGACCTGGACACGGTCACCCGCGAGGAAGTGGCCAGCTGGAAGCCGGGCGAGGTGCTGCTGCTCAACGGCAAGCTGCTGACCGGCCGCGACGCCGCGCACAAGCGCATGGTCGACATGCTGGGCCGCGGCGAGAAGCTGCCGGTGGACTTCACCAACCGCTTCATCTACTACGTCGGTCCGGTCGATCCGGTGCGCGACGAGGTGGTCGGCCCGGCCGGTCCGACCACCGCCACCCGCATGGACAAGTTCACCCGGCAGATGCTGGAGCAGACCGGCCTGCTGGGCATGGTCGGCAAGGCCGAGCGCGGCGACGCGGCGATCGAGGCCATCCGCGACAACAAGGCCGTGTACCTGATGGCGGTCGGCGGTTCGGCCTACCTGGTGTCCAAGGCGATCAAGGCCAGCCGCGTGGTCGCCTTCGAGGACCTGGGCATGGAGGCGATCTACGAGTTCGAGGTCAAGGACATGCCGGTGACCGTCGCCGTGGACTCCACCGGCGAGTCGGTGCACAGGACCGGCCCGAAGCAGTGGCAGGCCCGGATCGGCAAGATCCCGGTGGTCGTGGCCTGAGCCAGGCGCCATCGCCGCACACGGGCGGGCCGGCAGCGATGCCGGCCCGTTCTTTTTGCCCCCGCGCCAGGGCGATAATCGCCACGTCCATTCCAGGGAGCCGCGCGATGCCTGTCGTCCTCTATGGTTCGCAAAGCACCGCGTCGCTGGTGGTGCACTGGCTGCTGATCGAGCTGGGCATCGGGCACGAGCTGCGCCAGCTGGACTTCGACCGGCGCGAGCAGAAGTCGCCGGAGTACCTGGCGCTCAATCCCGCCGGCCGCGTGCCCACCCTGGTGATCGACGGGCAGGTGCTGACCGAGTCGGCCGCCATCGCCATGCACCTGGCCGACCTGCATCCGCAGGCCGGGCTGGCGCCGGCGCCGGGCACCCCGGCGCGCGGCGACTACTACCGCTGGATCTGCTTCTGCGTGTACACGCTGATGCCGCAGTACCGCGCCTGGTTCTACCCGGACGAACCGGCCGGGCCGGAGCACGTGGAGGCGGTGAAGGAACGCGCCCGCGCCGCGCTGGAGGCGGCGTGGCAGCAGGTGGCCGACCACTTGCAGCGCAACGGCGGCCCGTACATGCTCGGCGGGCAGCGCACGGCGGTGGATTTCGTCCTGACCATGCTGATGCGCTGGTCGCGCAACATGCCCAGGCCCACCGACAGCTGGCCGGTGCTGCAGGACTACGCCAGGCGGATGAAGTCGCTGCCCAGCTTCGCCGAGGTCTACCGCCGCGAGGGCATCACCGACTGGACCTGAGGCGCCGCTCAGTCGAGCAGGGCGACCACTTCCTCGGGCGGCCGGCACAGGCGCGCGCCGCGGCGGGTGATCACCACCGGGCGGTTGATCAGCTGCGGGTGCGCCAGCATCGCGTCCAGCAGGGCCTCGTCGTCGGCCGAATCCAGGCCCAGTTCGGCGTAGAGCGGTTCGCTGCTGCGGACCAGGACGCGCACGCCGCCGCAGGACTCGGCGACGCGGCGCAGGCTCTGGCGATCGGGTGGATGGGCCAGGTAGTTGAACATCACCGGCTCGATCCCGCGTTCGCGCAGGATCTCCAGCACCGCGCGGGACTTCGAGCAGCGCGGGTTGTGCCAGATCGTCGCGCGCTGCATCAGAACCACTCCAGCAGGGCAAAGCCGACGCCGATGTAGGTGGCCTTGTGGTTGTAGTCGATCATGCTCTCGCCGTAGCCGTCGAACACCTGCACGTGGCCGCGCAGCAGGTTGTTGATCGGGAAGCCCCAGTCCAGCTGCAGCGAGCCGTGCGCGCGGTCGCCGCCGCGCAGCGAGTGGCGCGCGGTCAGGCTCAGCTCGTGGCCGTTGCGGTTGTATACCAGCAGGGCGTCGCCGCGGCCGATGTAGTCCTCGATGTCCGGGTTGTTGTCGTCGCGCGCGCTTTCGCCGACCTGGTACCAGGGGCGCAGCACGAAGGCCCAGTTGTCGCGGTCCAGGCCGAGGTTGAGGATCACCCGGTTCCAGCTGCGCGAGAACGGATCGCTGCGGCCGTTGGACTGGTGGTTGAGGCTGATCCCGGTCATCCGCCCCTTCCAGCCGAACAGGCTGTAGTTGTTGCGGAACACCAGCATCACCTCCGGCTCGTAGTTGGTCTCGCGGAACGGGCGCGAGGTCTCCGAGGCGTAGGCCTGCCAGCGCGAGCTCTGGGTGTAGCCGACCCAGACGTCGCCGTTGTCGCCGAACAGGTCCTCGGCGACCTTGGTCTTGAAGCTCAGCTGGAACTTGGCCTCGATGCTGTCCAGCTGCTCGGGCGTGGTGACGGTGTTGTTGGGGTTGGGCGAGCTGGGGGTGGTGTTGGTCCGGCTGGTCCAGAAGCCAGGCAGCACGTACACCGGCTTGTAGGCGCGCAGCTGGAAGATGCCCAGCTTGGAGTCCTTGGCCAGTTCCCAGCGGTTGTCCAGCAGCGAGCCGCGGCCGGCGTTGGCGATCGCCGCGCGCGCGGCCGGTTGCAGGTCGCGCTGGAACAGCTCGGTGGCGGGCTGTTCGCCCGCGGCCTCCTCCGCGGCGCGCTCGGCGACGTCGGCGGCCAGGTCCGCTTCCTGCGGCGAGGGCGCGACATAGCCCAGGGCTGCGTCGTAGCAGGCCAGGCGCTGGGCGTTGGAGGCGATGGCCAGGCAGGCGTCGGCGCTGGCCGGGCGCGCGGTGATTTCCTGCGCCGCCAGCGCCGGGGCGGTGGCGGCGAGCGCGGCGCACAGCGCCAGGGGCAGGGGGGACATCCGGTTCAAGTCGAGCTCCAGGGAGGCGGTGCGTATTCAGAAAAACCACGCCAGCACGAACAGGCCGAGCATGGCGAAGGCCAGGGCCAGCTTCAAGGCGGCGCCCAGCAGCAGGCCTACCCAGGTGGCCGCGCCGACCCGCGCGGCTTGTGGCAGGTGCCGGGTATGCCACAGCTCGCCCAGCACCGCGCCGATGAACGGGCCCAGCAACAGTCCGGGCAGGCCGAAGAACAGGCCGATGACGGTGCCCAGGGTGGCACCGGCCACGGCCATCCGCCCGGCGCCGAAGCGGCGCGCACCGAAGGCGCCGGCCATGATGTCGATCGCGATGGAAAGCAGCGTGAGCAGGCCGAGGGCGGCCAGGGTCCAGCCACTGATCCGGATGAAACCATCCGCCCAGGCGGCCAGCGCCATGCCGGCGAACACCAGGGGCAGGCCAGGCAGGGCCGGGAGCACCACGCCGGCCAGGCCGACCAGCATCAGCAGGCCGGCGAGCAGGTACCACAGGGTGGTCGTATCCATCGGGGGCGGGGGGGCTCCTGGGGCGGCCCGGGCATGATTGCATTCGCCATGGGCCGGCGGTAAGTTTGGGCCGCTGCGCTTGGCAAGGTCACCGTGAACCGTGACCTGATGCGGTAGGTCCTTGGTGATGGTCTGCTACATCGTTACACCTCGCGTACTCCTTGCAACCAGCCGCCGTTGGCCACGGCGTAACCACCACCCAGCAAAGTTCCAGGAGTAAGCAGTAATGGCAGAGCGCGAGACCGGGACCGTCAAATGGTTCAACGATGCCAAGGGCTTTGGCTTCATCAGCCGTGAGAATGGCGAGGACGTGTTCGTCCACTTCCGCGCCATCCAGATGCAGGGCTTCAAGAGCCTGAAGGAAGGCCAGAAGGTCACCTTCACCGTCGTCCAGGGCCAGAAGGGCCTGCAGGCCGACGCGGTGCAGACCGCCTGATCCAGAGCCATCGGCTACAAACGGAAACGGCCCGCGATGCGGGCCGTTTCTTTTTGCCGGTCGTGGCGGCGATCAACGGATCACGACCTTGCCGTTGACCACGCGCACGTAGGTGTTCTCGCGGATGCCGCCGAGGTCGCGCTGGTTGATCACCACGGTGCGGCCGTCGTCCATGCGCACGTGGATGTTGTAGGTATCGCCGGTGACGCGGCCCTGGATGGCGTTGCCGGCCATCGCGCCGGCGGCCGCGCCCGCCACGGCGGAGACGTTCTGGTTGCCCTTGCTGCCACCGGTCTTGTCGGAGATCTCATGGCCGGCGACCGCGCCGACGATGCCGCCCAGGATCGCGCCGGTCGCGGCGGGCGCGCTGCGGTTGGAGCCGATCACGTCGATACGGGTGACGATGCCGCAGTCCAGGCACGATTGCGGGGCCGGATAGCTGCCGCCGGACGGATAGGACGAGCCATAGCCGTAGTTGGGCGAGGTGGTGCTGCAGGCGGCCAGGGCCAGGGAGCCGAGGACGGCGGCGCAGAGCAGGCGGGACTTCATCGTGCATCTCCTGAAGTGTGGTCCGGCGGATGCGGCCGGGCCGCTTCCGTGGCTGCATCCTTGCGCCATGCTCGTGAACGGCGCGGCAACCCGGCGCCCGCCCGCGCATGACGCCGGCGGCTGGCATCAGCCGCGGTTCAGCGGAAATCCTGGTGGCAGGCGCGGCAATCGCCGCCGATCTTCTCCAGCGTGGCGGTGATCTGCGCGCAGTCCGACGGCGGCGCGGCCAGCGCCTGGTCGAGGTTGGCGCGCAGGCTGGAGGCCGCACCGGCGAAGCGCTGGTCGTCGCGCAGCCCCGGGAAGGCGGTTTCCAGGTCATTGGCCATCGCCCGCAGCGACTGCAGGCGCGGCAATGCATCGTGCACGGCGCAGCGGTTGGCCGCGGCGGTGGCCTTCAGTTCCTGGGTCTGGCGCGCCATCACGTTCATCAGCGCGTCCGGGAACGGATCCTGCCGCTCCTTCAGCGCGCGCAGCGCCATCACCGCGGCGACCACGCCCACCAGCAGGCCGATGGCAAACACGACGAGGTAGCGGGCGGCGGGCGAGGGGCGGTTCGGCTGGCTGGCCATGCGGCGGGCTCCGTTGGAAGGGCGCACATCATAAGGCGCCGGCGGCGACGCTTGCAGCCGCACCGGTAGAATGCGCGCCCATGGACGCATTCCTGCAGGAACGGTTTGCCGGCATCGACCGGCTGTACGGCGTGGGCGCGGCGCAATGGCTGGCCGGGCGCCGGGTGGCGGTGGTCGGGCTCGGCGGGGTGGGCTCGTGGCTGGTCGAAGCGCTGGCGCGCTCGGCGGTGGGCACCCTGGTGCTGGTCGACGCCGACGACCTGTGCGTGTCCAACACCAACCGCCAGCTGCCGGCGCTGGAGGGCCAGTACGGCCGCGGCAAGGCCCAGGTCCTGGCCGAGCGCTGCCGCGCGATCAATCCGCGGGTGGAGGCGCGCCCGGTGGCGCAGTTCCTCACCGCAGGCAACCTGGAAAGCCTGTTGGGCGAGGGTTTCGACCTGGTGGTCGACGCCTGTGACAGCTTCCGCACCAAGGTCGAGGCGATCGCCTGGTGCCGGCGGCGCAAGCAGCCGGTGCTGACGGTCGGTTCGGCCGGCGGCCGCACCGACCCGACCCTGGTGCGGGTGCGCGACCTGTCGCGCACCGAGCACGACGCCATGCTTGCCCTGGTGCGCAAGAAGCTGCGCGCCGAGTTCGGTTTCCCGCGCAATCCGCAGCGCTTCTTCGGCGTGCCGGCGGTGTACTCGCTGGAGAACGTGAAGTACCCGCAGTTCGACGGCAGCGTCAGCGGCGTGCGCCCGAAGCTGGACGCGCAGGCGGCACTCAAGCTCGACTGCGGCGGCGGCCTGGGCGCGGCCACCCACATCACCGGGGCCTTCGCCTTCGCCGCGGCGGGCAAGGCGCTGGAGATGCTGCTCCGGAACCGCCCGGCGCTGCCCGCAGGCGCGGGCTTCGCCTGCGCCGTCGCCGGCTAGTCAGGCTGGCGGCAGGCCGAACAGGCGTTCGGCGTTGGCGGTGGTGGCCGCGGCGATCGCGGCCGGGTCCTCGTCGCGCAGCATGGCGATGGTGTCCAGCACCGTGCGCAGCCGCGCCGGTTCGTTGCGCTGGCCGCGGTGCGCGGCATCGGGCTGGTCCGGCGCATCGGTTTCCAGCAGCAGGAATTCCAGCGGCATCTCCGCCACCAGCCGGCGCAGGCGCTGCGCGCGCTCGTAGGTGACCGGGCCGCCGAGGCCGACCAGGAAGCCCAGGTCCCACAGCTGGCGCGCCTGCTCGGGGCTGCCGGCGAAGCTGTGCACCACGCCGCGCAGGCGCGAAGGCTGGCCCGACTTGGCGCCGCCGATGCGGCGGATCGCGGCGATCACCGCGTCCACCGCGCGCCGCGCGTGCACGATCACCGGCAGGCCGGCATCGCGCGCCAGGCGCAGCTGCGCCTCGAAGTAGCCGGCCTGGGCCTGGCGGTCCAGGTCCTCGACGAAGAAATCCAGCCCGCATTCGCCGACCGCCACCGGCTGCTCGCGCTCGACCCATTCGCGCAGGCGTTCCAGGTGCGCGGGCTGGTGTTCGGCCAGGAACAGCGGATGCAGGCCGTAGGCCGGGAACAGTCCCGGCGCGGCGCGGCAGGTGTCGCGCAGGCCGGGCCAGCCGGCGGCATGGATCGCAGGCACCACCTGGCGGCGTACGCCGGCATCGCGCGCGCGCGCGACCACCTGCGCGCGGTCGGGGTCGAACTCGGGTACGTCCAGGTGGCAGTGGCTGTCGACCAGGTCCATCAGCGTCCGGGTGGCAGCACCTGCGATCGCGCCGGCAGCGGATCCTTGCGGCGCTTCCAGTTGGCCAGCAGCAGGGTGCCCAGGCCCAGCGCGACCTCGTCGATGAACGGCACCGGATCGGGCAGCAGCACGCTGAGCACGAACACCGCGGCGGTCAGCTTGAACAGGGTCGGGAAGCGCAACCGGCGCGCCCATTCCAGCAGGGGCAGCAACAGGGGGTTGGCCATGGCGGCGGCTCCGTGGGGAAGATCCGGATACCAGCATGCCGCGTCCGCGCCGGCTCGTGGCGATGTTGGAAAATTGTTCGGGGTCCTGTTCAGCTTCGCCGTGATGGAATGCGCCCGTCAAACAGCGGGATGGGTCCCGCAGGAGCCAACGGCCATGAAACAAGCCACCACCGTTCTCATCGCAGCAGGTGCCCTGCTGGTCGGCGGCATCGCCACTGCCGCCTACATGAACAACCGTGACGGCGGCTCCGACGTCGCTGCCATCACCGCTCCGGCCCAGGACGGCGATGTCGCCGCCAGCGATGCGCTGCCGGAGACCCCGGCGCTGGAGTTTGCCGAGATCCTTTCCGTCACCCCGGTGACCGAGAAGGAACAGCGCTACGCCACCGTGATCGGCACCGAGCCGGTGCGCGAGTCCACCACCCAGTCGGTCCCGCATGAAGTGTGCGAGGACGTGGTGGTGCAGGAGCGCCTGCCCGAGCGCGACGGCAACGTCGGCGGCACCGTGGCCGGCGCGGTCATCGGTGGCCTGATCGGCAACCAGGTCGGCGGCGGCAAGGGCAAGAAGGTCGCCACCGCGGCCGGCGCCGTGGCCGGCGGCGTGATCGGCAACCAGGTCGACAAGCGCCACGTCGGCGGCAAGGTCGTCAGCCGCACCGAGCGCCAGTGCCGCACCGAGTACGCCACCTCCGAGTCCAGCCGGGTGATCGGCTACACCGTGACCTTCCGCAACCCGGACGGCACCACCGGCACCAAGCGCATGGACAAGAAGCCCGGCGAGCGCATCGCCCTGGGCACCGAGGACAAGGTGGTCGGCTACGACGTGACCTACCGCTACCAGGGCCAGGAAGGCACCCTGCGCCTGGACCAGGAGCCGCAGTCCGACCGCCTGCCGGTGGTCGACGGCAAGATCGTCACCGCCGGCGTGGACGTCGGCGCGCAGGGCGCCAACCGCCAGTAAGCGCGGGCCCGTTGCCAGCACCGAAGGCCGCTCCCCCGGGGGCGGCCTTCTTTTTTGCCGCGCTGCGCATTGCCCGCGCACCGGGGGCGGTGGATACAATCGCAACCATTTCCCCAACCGGTATCCGCCATGGCCCTTTCCGCCTACGACCTGTACGACGTGCGTTCCATGCTCAGCGAAGAGGAGCGTGCCGTGCAGGAGGCGGTAGCCCGGTTCACCGACGAGCGGGTGCTGCCGATCATCGGCGAGTGCTTCGACCAGGGCCGCTTCCCGAAGGAGCTGGTCCCGGAGATCGCGTCGCTGGGCCTGCTCGGTTCCTCGCTGCCGGAGGAATACGGCTGCGCCGGCCTCAACGCGGTCAGCTACGGCCTGATCTGCCAGGAGCTGGAGCGCGGCGACAGCGGCCTGCGCAGCTTCGTCAGCGTGCAGTCCTCGCTGTGCATGTACCCGATCTACGCCTACGGCTCGGAGGAGCAGCGGCGGCAGTGGCTGCCGCGCATGGCCGCCGGCGAGGTGATCGGCTGCTTCGGCCTGACCGAGCCGCACGGCGGCTCCGACCCGGCCAACATGAAGACCCACGCCCGCAAGGATGGCGGCGACTGGGTGCTCAACGGCTCGAAGATGTGGATCACCAACGGCAACCTGGCCGACATCGCCATCGTCTGGGCGCAGACCGAGGAGGGCATCCAGGGCTTCATCGTGGAGAAGGGCATGCCCGGCTTCACCGCCCAGGAGATCAAGCACAAGATGTCGCTGCGCGCCTCGGTGACCTCGTCGCTGTTCTTCGACAACGTGCGCGTGCCGGAGGCCAACCGCCTGCCCAACGTCAAGGGCCTCAAGGGCCCGCTGGGCTGCCTGACCCAGGCCCGCTACGGCATCACCTGGGGTCCGATCGGCGCCGCCATCGCCTGCCTGGACGAGGCGCTGAACTACAGCAAGGAACGCATCCTGTTCGGCCGCCCGGTCGCGGCGACCCAGAGCGCGCAGATCAAGCTGGCCGACATGGCCCGCCGCATCACCCTGGCGCAGCTGCTGGTGCTGCAGCTGGGGCGGCTGAAGGACGCCGGCCGGATGCAGCCGCAGCAGGTCTCGCTGGCCAAGTGGAACAACTGCCGCATGGCCATCGACATCGCCCGCGAGTGCCGCGACCTGCTGGGCGGCGCCGGCATCACCACCGAGCACGCCGCGATCCGCCACGCCCTGAACCTGGAATCGGTGATCACCTACGAGGGCACCGAGACCGTGCACCAGCTGGTGATCGGGCGCGAGCTGACCGGCATCAACGCGTTCTGACCGGCATGCCGCAGGGCCCCGTCATCGAGACCGAGCGGCTGGTCCTGCGTCCGCCGCAGGCGGCCGACTTCGAGCGCTACGCCGAGCTGCTGACCGACGAACATGCCTGCCGCTTCATCGGCGGCAGCGCCAGCCGCGCCGCGGCCTGGCGCAAGTTCCTGCAGATGCCCGGCGCGTGGATGGTGCAGGGTTTCGCCATGTTCTCGGTGATCGACAGGGCCACCGGCCTGTGGCTGGGCCAGTCCGGCCCGTGGCGGCCGGAGGGCTGGCCGGGCAACGAGGTCGGCTGGAGCTTCCATCCCCAGGCCTGGGGCCGGGGCTACGCCACCGAGGCGGCCACCGCGGCGATCGACTGGGCGTTCGCGGAACTGGGCTGGGACCATGTCATCCATTGCATCGACCCGGAGAACCTCCCCTCGCAGCGGGTGGCCCAGCGCCTGGGTTCGCGCAACCAGGGACCCGGCCGGTTGCCCGAGCCCTTCGCCGGAGCGCGGATCGACATCTGGGGCCAGACCCGCGCGCAATGGCTGGCGCGGCGCGCAGCCGTCGCCTGAGCCCGGCCGCCGCGGACCGCCACCCGAACGATCGCACAGGAGCCTGGCTGATGGACCTGGAACGGCTGCAACTGGAAACCCCGCGCCTGCTGCTGCGGGTGCCGCGCAGGGAAGACTTCGAGGCCTGGGCGGCGTTCGTGGCCGACGAGGAAGCCACCCGCCATATCGGCGGCGTGCAGCCGCGCCCGGTGGCCTGGCGCGGGCTGGCGGCGATGCTCGGCTGCTGGCACCTGCAGGGCCATGCCATGTTCTCGGTGATCGAGAAGGCCAGCGGGCAGTGGATCGGCCGCGTCGGCCCGTGGCAGCCGGAGGGCTGGCCGGGCCCGGAGGTGGGCTGGAGCATCGTCCGCAGCCACTGGGGCCGTGGCTATGCGCCGGAAGCGGCGGCCGCGTGCATGGACTGGGTATTCGACGTGCTGGGCTGGGAGGAGGTGATCCACACCATCGAACCGGCCAACGAAAGGTCGAAGGTGGTGGCCACCAAGCTCGGCTCGCGCTACCTGCGCATGGGGCAGCTGCCGCCGCCGCTGGATGCCACCGCCGAGATCTGGGGCCAGACCCGCGACGAATGGCGCGCGTTCCGCGCCGCGCGCGGGTGAATCCCTTGCGCGCCTTGCCCGAACGCCGCCGCGATGCCGCCCCCGGCGCCCAGACGGTCCACACTACCCAGGCCATCCGGCACCGGCGCGCGCATGCGCGGGCGCGGACTGGCCGCCGCTGGATCCCGACAACACCGGGGCGCACGCCGCCCCGCACAGGACACCGACCCGCCGACGCATGAACGCAGCCGCCATTCCCGCCTGGAAGAAGGGCATCAACCGCGCCGAGATCTGCGACCGCAACTTCACCGAGGCCGTGCGCGCCTGGGAGGGCAGCCCGCGGCCGCGCCCGCGTGACGACGAACCGGTGTTGCCGGGCAGCGCGCTGGACGCGCGCGGCTTCCGCGAACTGTTCGAGTCGCAGCTGGTCAGCCGCCACCTGGACCTGATGGCGCGCGTGCTGCGGGTGCAGAACAAGGTCTTCTACACCATCGGCTCCAGCGGCCACGAGGGCAACGCCATGGTCGCGCGGCTGGCCCGCCATACCGATCCGGCGTTCCTGCACTACCGCAGCGGCGGCTTCATGGCCGAGCGCTTCCGCAAGCTGCCGGGCATGGACCCGGTGATGGATTCGGCGCTGAGCTTCGCCGCCAGCGCCGAGGACCCGGCCTCCGGCGGCCGCCACAAGGTCTGGGGCAGCAAGCCACTGTGGGTGCTGCCGCAGACCTCGACCATCGCCTCGCACCTGCCCAAGGCGCTGGGCACGGCCATCGCCATCGAGCAGGCGCGGCGCATCGGCCACGCCCTGCCGGTGCCGGCCGACAGCATCGCCATCTGTTCCTTCGGCGACGCATCGGCCAACCACGCCACCGCGCAGACCGCATTCAACGCCGCGGCCTGGACCGCCTACCAGAAGCTGCCGGCGCCGGTGCTGTTCGTGTGCGAGGACAACGGCATCGGCATCTCGGTGAAGACCCCTGACGGCTGGATCGGCAACCGCTTCCGCAACATGCCGGGCCTGGACTACTTCCACGCCGACGGCCTCGACCTGGCCGCAGGCTACGCCCAGGTGCAGGCGGCGGTGGAGCACTGCCGCAGCACCCGCCGGCCGACTTTCCTGCACCTGCGCACCACCCGGATCATGGGCCACGCCGGCACCGACTTCGAGATCGAGTGGCGCAGCATCGAAGAGCTTTGCGCGGTGGAGGCCAGCGATCCGCTGCTGCGCAGCGCGGCCATCGCCCTGGAGTCGGGGCTTTACTCGAAGGACGAACTGCTGGAGCTGTACGAGTCCATCCGCCGCCGCTGCTTCGCCGCCGCGGAGGAAGCCGACCGCCGGCCCAAGCTCGCCAGCCTGGAGCAGGTGATGGCGCCGCTGGCGCCATACTCGCCCGACGCGGTGGCGGCCGAGGCCACGCGCCCGGCGCCGGAAGATGCGCGCATCGCCGCCTACGGCGGCGCCGACAGGCTGCCGGAGAAGCAGGCGCCGCGCCACCTGGCGGTCCAGATCAACCAGGCCCTGCACGAGCTGCTGGCCAAGTACCCGGAAAGCCTGCTGTTCGGCGAGGACGTGGCGCAGAAGGGCGGCGTGTACACGGTGACCAAGGGCCTGTACAAGGCCTTCCGCGGGAACCGCGTGTTCAACACCCTGCTGGACGAGACCATGATCCTCGGCCTGGCCCAGGGCTACGCCAACATGGGCATGCTGCCGATCCCGGAGATCCAGTACCTGGCGTATTTCCACAACGCCTGCGACCAGGTTCGCGGCGAGGCCTGCTCGCTGCAGTTCTTCAGCAACGGCCAGTACGCCAACCCGATGCTGGTGCGCATCGCCGGCCTGGGCTACCAGCGCGGCTTCGGCGGCCACTTCCACAACGACAACTCGATCACCGCCCTGCGCGACATCCCCGGCCTGGTGGTCGGCTGCCCCAGCCGCGGCGACGACGCGGTGGAGATGCTGCGCACCCTGGCCGCGCTGGCGAAGGTCGACGGCCGCGTGGCCGTGTTCCTGGAGCCGATCGCGCTGTACATGGCCAAGGACCTGCACGAGGCCGGCGACGGCCAGTGGCTGTTCCCGTACCCGGAGCAGGGCCGGGCCATGCCGCTGGGCGAGGGCAGGGTCTACGGCGAGGGCAACGACGACCTGGTGATCATCACCTACGGCAACGGCGTGCCCATGAGCCTGCGCGCCGCGCGCCGGATCGAGGAACGCCAGGGCTGGAAGGTGCGGGTGGTCGACCTGCGCTGGCTGGTGCCGCTGAACGAGGAGTTCATCCGCGAGCAGGCGGCCAGCGCCAGGCGCCTGCTGGTCGTGGACGAGGGCCGGCGCAGCGCCGGCGTGGGCGAAGGCGTGGTCACCGCGATCATCGAGGGCGGCTTCGGCGCGCGCCCGTTCCGCCGCGTGGTGGGCGCGGACACGTACACTCCGCTGGCAGGCGCCGCGTTCCTGGTCATCCCGGGCGAGGACGACATCGTCGCCGCGGCCGCGGAGCTGGACAGCTGAGATGTGTGGACTTGCAGGATTCCTGATGGCGCAGCCGCGGCTGCACGGCGACGTGCTGGCGGCGCGCGCCCGGGAGATGGGCGGCGCGCTGGTGCACCGCGGACCGGACGACGCCGGTACCTGGGTCGATGCCCAGGCCGGCATCGCCCTGGCGCACCAGCGCCTGAGCATCCTCGACCTGTCGCCGCTGGGCCACCAGCCGATGGAATCGGCCGACGGCCGCTACGTGCTGGCCTACAACGGCGAGGTCTACAACTTCGCCCCGCTGCGCGCCGCGCTGGCGGCGGTGGGGCACCGCTTCCGCGGTCACTCGGACACCGAGGTGCTGCTGGCGGCGGTGGCCGAGTGGGGCATCGAGGACGCCCTGCAGCGCTGCAACGGCATGTTCGCCATCGCCCTGTGGGACCGCCGCGAACGCTGCCTGTGGCTGGCCCGCGACCGGGTCGGCAAGAAGCCGCTGTACTACGGCTGGGCCGGCGACGCCCTGGTGTTCGGCTCCGAGCTGAAGGCGTTGTGGCGGCACCCGGATTTCGACAACGGCGTGGACCGCGACGCGCTGGCCCTGCTGCTGCGCTTCAACTACATCCCGGCGCCGTACTGCATCCACGAGCGCGCGTTCAAGCTGATGCCCGGCAGCCTGCTGCGGCTGGACGCGGCGGCGGCGGCCGCCGGCGCCGCCGCGCACGACCCGCAGCGCGCGCAGCAGCGCTGGTGGGACCCGCGCGAACGCATGCGCAAGGCCATCGCCACCCCGTTCGTCGGCGGCGACGGCGAAGCCGCCGCGGCGCTGGATGCGGTGCTGCGCGACGCGGTGGGCCTGCGCATGGTCGCCGACGTGCCGGTGGGCGTGTTCCTGTCCGGCGGCACCGATTCGTCCACCGTGGCCGCGCTGATGCAGGCGCAGAGCGCGGAGCCGGTGCGCAGCTTCACCATCGGCTTCCGCGGCTCGGACCACGACGAGGCGCCGCTGGCGCGCGAGGTGGCCGACTACCTGGGCACGGCGCACACCGAGTTCGAGGTCGACGGCGCCGACGCGCTGGCGGTGGTGCCGCGGCTGCCGGCGATGTTCGACGAGCCGTTCGCCGATGCCTCGCAGATCCCCACCGCGATGGTCAGCCGCCTGGCGCGCCAGGAGGTGACGGTGGTGCTTTCCGGCGACGGCGGCGACGAGCTGTTCTTCGGCTATGGCCGCTACCAGCGCGCGCTGCGCAACTGGCGCATGGCGCGGACCCTGCCACGCCTGCTGCGCCACGGCCTGGCCCGCCTCCCCGGGGCGCGCGGGGAATCGGCGCGCACCGGCGGCGTGGCGACCCTGCTGGCCGAGTCCGGCGTGCAGGGCATCGGCGACGTCTACCGCAACCGCGTCTCGCGCTGGCGCAACCCGGCCGCGGTGGTGACCGGCGCGCGCGAGCCGCAGACCATCTACCACGAGGCCGATCCGCTGGGCCTGCCCGGGCGCGAGGCCGAGGCGATGATGCTGGCCGACTTCATGGCCTACCTGCCTGACGACCTGCTGTGCAAGGTCGACCGCACGAGCATGGCGGTGGGCCTGGAGGCGCGCGCGCCGCTGCTGGACTGGCGGGTGGTGGAGCTGGCCTGGTCGCTGCCGCAGCACATGAAGCTGCGCGGGGACACCAGCAAGTACCTGCTCAAGCGGGTGCTGCGCGGCTACCTGCCGGATGCCATGGTCGACCGCCCCAAGCGCGGCTTCGGCGCGCCGGTCGGGCAATGGCTGCGCGGGGACCTGGCGCAATGGGCTGGCGACCTGCTGGATCCGGTGGCGATGCGCCGCGAAGGCCTGTTCGACGCGGCGCGGGTGGACGCGATCTGGCGCGGCTTCCGCCGCGGCCAGCGCAAGTGGCACACGCACCTGTGGAACGTGCTGATGTTCCAGGCCTGGCACGCCTGCTGGCGGGCCAGCCGCGGCGGCTGAGGCAGGCCGCGCCGGGCCTTCACCCCGGCCACGCATGGTGCTTCCTAGGATCGGACCTTTCCTTCCAGGAGCAGGCCCATGAACAGGCGCAAGGTGGCGGTCATCGTCGGCAGCCTCCGCAAGGATTCGATCAACCGCAAGCTGGCCCGGGCGCTGGAGCGGCTGGGCGGGGACCGGCTGCAGTTCGACCATGTGCAGATCGGCAACCTGCCGCTGTACAACCAGGACTTCGACGGCGACTACCCGGCCGAGGGCAACGCGCTCAAGCAGCAGATCCGCGGCGCCGACGCGGTGCTGTTCGTCACCCCCGAGTACAACCGCTCGGTGCCGGGGGTGCTCAAGAATGCGATCGACCTGGCCTCGCGTCCCTATGGCGACAGCGCCTTCGCCGGGTTGCCGGCGGCGGTGATAGGCGCCTCGCCGGGCGCGATCGGCACCGCGCTGGCGCAGCAGCACCTGCGCAACATCCTTTCCTACCTGGACATGGCGGTGCTGCCGCAGCCGGAGGCCTTCATCCAGTTCCAGGAGGGCCTGGTCGAGGAAGACGGCCGGGTGTCCAGCGCGGATACCCGTGAGTTCCTCGAGGACTTCGTCGACCGCTTCGTGGCCTGGATCGACCGCCAGCGCGAGGGCTGAGGCTCAGCCCGGCAGCAACTGCGCCAGGCCCGAGCGCAGGCGTTGCAGCGGGCTGGCGTCCACCGGGCCGGCATCGGTGAGCGAGGCCGCGACCAGCCGCCGGAAGGGTGCCAGTGCCGCACCTACGCGCAGGGTCGCGGCACGCAGCACGCGCGCGGCCGGGCGGTCGTTGGTGTACAGCCCGACTACCGCACGCGTGGCCTGGAACAGCGGCCAGCAGCCCTGGCGGTGGCGGCGCTGGTACATGGCCAGCAGCGCCGGGTCGCCCGGGTCGCGGCCCTGCCGTACGGCGATGCGCAGCACGGCGGCCAGGCGCTCAACGCCGGCCAGGCCAAGGTTGAAGCCGTGCGCGGTGACCGGGTGCATGCCCACAGCGGCGTCGCCGGCCAGGGCCAGGCGCGGGCCCACGAAGCGCCGTGCCCAGGTCGCCACCAGAGGATAGACGTGGCGGCTGCCGGCCAGTTCCATCCTGCCCAGGCGGCCGTCGTAAAGCCGCTCCACCGCAGCGTTGAAGCCGGCCTCGTCCATCGCCGCCAGGGCCCGGGCCTGCTCGCCGGGCAGGGTCAGCACGGCAGAGGCCAGGTGCTCGTCCAGCGGCAGCAGGGCGCGGGTGGCGCCGGTGCCGAACCATTCCCAGGCAGCGTGGTGGTGCGGGTGCTCGTGCCGCATCCGGCACACCAGCATGCTCTTGCCGAAGTCGTGCAGGTCGGCGTCGATGCCCAGCGCGCGACGGGTCTCGGAGAAGCGGCTGTCGGCCGCCACCAGCAGGCGTGCATGCAGGCGCGGGCCGTCCTGCAGCTGCACCCAGGCCGCGTCGGGGCCGGCGTGCAGGGCGGCGATCCGGGCCTGGTCGTGCAGCTCGATGCCCGGCGTGGCCTGGACCGCGTCCCAGGCCGCGCGCCGGATCAGGTGGTTGGCCACCAGGTTGCCGAGGCGGTCGTGGCCGGGATCGGGGTCGACCACCATGGCTTCGGCCAGGTCGCGGTCCATGATCCGGGCCTGGCGCAGCGGGTGGACGTGCCCGGCCGGGATCCGCTCCCAGATGCCGAGCTCGCCCAGCAGGCGCATGGAGGCGTGGGTCAGGGCGATCTCGCGGCCGTCGAAGGCCGGCTCGGCCAGCGCCGCCCGCGGCTGGCGCTCGACCAGGGCCACGCCCAGGCCCAGCGGTGCCAACGCCCGCGCCAGGCTCAGCCCGACCGGGCCGGCACCCACGATCACCACGTCGTACTGCATGCGCTTCTCCTGCCAGGGACCGTGCGCGAGTCTAGGTGGGCCCGGCGGCCCCGGCCCTGATCCTGGTCAAACCGGGCGCAGGGCCTGCAGGGATCCCGGCCGCGGCGGCTATACTGCCCCGTCCGGCGCCGGTTTCCCGGCGTTTCCGCCATTGTGGATCAGCCATTTGGGGGAAGTTCCGGATAAACCACATCAATCGGTGGGGCCAGGGCGGCGCCCGGTTCCACCACGGGAAGCGACTGCCGCATGCGCCTGTCCACCATCAAGCTGTCCGGATTCAAGTCGTTCGTCGATCCGACCACGCTGCACCTGCCCACCAACATGACCGGCATCGTCGGTCCCAACGGGTGCGGCAAGTCCAACATCATCGACGCGGTGCGCTGGGTGATGGGCGAGAGCTCGGCCAGCCGCCTGCGCGGCGACTCGCTGACCGACGTGATCTTCTCCGGCTCGGCCGCGCGCAAGCCGGTGTCGCAGGCCACGGTCGAGCTGATCTTCGACAACTCCGACCACACCATCTCCGGCGAGTACGCCGCCTACAACGAGATCTCGGTCAAGCGCACGGTCAGCCGCGACGGCCAGAGCAGCTACTACCTCAACGGCACCAAGTGCCGCCGCCGCGACATCACCGACCTGTTCCTCGGCACCGGCCTGGGCCCGCGCAGCTATTCGATCATCGAGCAGGGCATGATCAGCCAGATCATCGAGGCCCGGCCCGAGGACCTGCGCGTCTACCTGGAGGAGGCCGCCGGCATCTCCAAGTACAAGGAACGGCGCAAGGAGACCGAGACCCGCATCCGCCACACCCGCGAGAACCTGGACCGCCTCAACGACCTGCGCGAGGAGGTCGACAAGCAGCTCGAACACCTGCGCCGCCAGGCGCGCCAGGCCGAGCAGTACCAGGCCCTGGCCGCGGAGCGGAAGGTCAAGGACGCGCAGTGGAAGGCGCTGCAGTACCGGCTGCTGGACCAGCAGCTGCAGGCCCTGCGCGAGAAGCTGGCGCAGGAAGAGACCAGGCTGGAGCGGATCATCGCCGGCCAGCGCGAGGCCGAGCGCGAGATCGAGACCGGCCGCGTGCGTCGCGAGGAGGCTGCCGAGGCGCTCAACGCCGCCCAGGCCGAGGTCTACAAGGTCGGCGGCGTGCTGGCCCGGATCGAGCAGCAGATCCAGCACCAGCGCGAGCTGGCCAACCGCCTGAACCAGGCCCGCGACGAGACCGCCACCGCGCTGGAGGAGCTGGACCGCCACATCGGCGGCGACCGCGAGAAGCTGGAGGCGCTGCAGGCCTCGGTCGAGGAGGCCGAGCCGCGCCTGGAGCAGCTGCGCGAGGACGACGTGTTCCGCCAGGAGGCCCTGCGCGAGGCCGAGGCGGCGCTGGCCGACTGGCAGCAGCGCTGGGAAGTGCATGGCCGCCAGGCCGCCGAGGCGTCGCGCGCAGGCGAGGTCGAGCGCACCCGCGTCGACTACCTGGACCGCCAGGCACTGGAAGCCGAGCGCCGCCGCGAGGCCCTGCAGGCCGAACGCGCCGGGCTGGACGTCGAATCGCTGGCCGAAGCCTTCGAGCAGGCGCAGATCGAGCACGAGACCCGCAAGACCGAGCTGGACGGGCTCAACGAGCTGCTGGAGGCGCGCAAGCAGGACGTGGCGACGGTGCAGGACCAGCAGCGCGCCGCCCAGGCCGAGCTGGCCGAGGTGCGCAAGCAGGCCCAGGCCGCGCGCGGCCGCCTGTCCTCGCTGGAGACCCTGCAGCAGGCCGCGCTGGGCCAGGAGCAGGGCGCCGCGGTGGCCTGGCTCAAGGCCCGCGGCCTGGATTCGGCGGCCCGCGTCGGCGAGCGCCTGGTGGTCGAGGACGGCTGGGAGAACGCGGTCGAGACCGCCCTGGGCCAGCTGATCGAAGGCGTGCTGGTCGACGCCCCGGAGCAGCTGGTCGAGGCCCTGGCCGATCTCGGCGAGGGCCGCATCGCCCTGGTCGCCGACGGCGAGGGCGAGGCCGGCTTCGCGCCGACCTCGCTGGCGGCGAAGGTACGCGGCCCGCTGGCGATCCGGCGCCTGCTGGCGCGCCTGCACGCAGCCGAGGACCTGGCCGCCGCGCGCGCCCTGCTGCCGCAGCTGGCGGAAGGCGACTCGGTCATCACCCGCGCCGGCGAGCGCCTGGGCGAGGGCTGGGTGCGGGTCTCGCGCCAGGGCGCCGCCCGGCAGGGTGCGCTGCTGCGCGAGCGCGAGATCCAGGCCCTGCGCGCCACCATCGAGGAACTGCAGGCGCGCGAGGCCGATCTGGAGGCCCACCTGGCCGACCTGCGCGGGCGCCTGCTGGCCGCCGAGCAGGCGCGCGAGGACGCCCAGCGCCAGCTGTACCTGGCGCACCGCGCCGTGTCCGAGCTGGCCGGCCAGCTGCAGAGCCAGCAGGGCCGGATGGACAGCGCGCGCCAGCGCATCGAACGCATCGAGGCCGAGCTGGCGCAGCTGGCCCAGACCCTGGAGGCCAGCCGCGAGCAGGCGCGCGAGGCGCGCGCGCGGCTGGAGGAAGCGGTGGTGGCCATGGGCGACCTCGAAGCCGAGCGCCAGGCCCTGGAAGCCGAGCGCCGCCAGCGCACCGAGGCCCGCGACCTGGCGCGCGAGGCCGCGCGCGCCAGCCGCGACGCCACCCACGCCCTGGCCCTGGGCCTGGAGTCGCAGCGCACCCAGATCGCCTCGCTGACCCAGTCGCTGCAGCGCATGTCGGCGCAGCGCGCGCAGCTGGAGTCGCGCCTGGGCGAGATCAGCTCCCAGCTGGAGACCGGCGATTCGCCGGTGCAGGCGCTGGAGGCCGAGCACCAGGCGGCGCTGGCTGAACGCGTGCGGGTCGAGCGCGCGCTGGGCGAGGCCCGCGCCGTGCTGGAGGCGATCGACCACGAGCTGCGCAGCCACGAGCAGTCGCGCCAGGAGCGCGACCAGCAGTCGCTGGCCCAGCGCGAGCGCATTTCCCAGCTGCGCCTGGAGCAGCAGGCGCTGCAGCTGAAGGCCGAGCAGCTGGTGCAGGCGATCGGCGAGGACGGCCAGGCCGTCGATGACGTGCTCAACACCCTGCCCGAGGTCGCCGACCCGCGCGAGTGGGAGCAGGCGGTGGTGCAGATCGACGCGCGCATGCGCCGCCTGGAGCCGGTCAACCTCGCCGCGATCCAGGAATGCGGCGAGGCCGAGCAGCGCAAGCAGTACCTGGATTCGCAAAACGCCGACCTGACCGCGGCGCTGGAGACCCTGGAGGAGGCGATCCGCAAGATCGACCGCGAGACCCGCGGCCGCTTCAAGGACACCTTCGACCGGGTCAACGCCGGCGTGCAGGCGCTGTACCCGCGCCTGTTCGGCGGCGGCCACGCCTACCTGGAGCTGACCGGCGACGACCTGCTGGATACAGGCGTGGCGATCATGGCGCGCCCGCCGGGCAAGCGCGTGTCCAACATCTCGCTGCTGTCCGGCGGCGAGAAGGCGATGACCGCGGTGGCCCTGGTGTTCGCCATCTTCCAGCTCAACCCGGCGCCGTTCTGCCTGCTGGACGAGGTGGACGCGCCGCTGGACGAGGCCAACGTCGGCCGCCTGGCGGCGATGGTCAAGGAAATGAGCGAGAAGGTGCAGTTCCTGTTCGTCACCCACAACAAGGCGACGATGGAGGCCGCGCACCAGCTGTCCGGCGTGACCATGCGCGAGCCGGGCGTGTCGCGCCTGGTGAGCGTGGACCTGGAGGAGGCCGCGCGCCTGGCCGGCGCCGCCTGAGCAGGCCTGGCGCCGGGGTTTTTCCGGCGCTGGCGGCATGACATGCTTGCACCCTGACTGGCATACGGCGGAGAACTGAATCCATGGACGACAGAGACCTGCTGCGCATCGGCATCCTCGTTGCCGGCGCGTTGCTGATGCTGGCGATCTGGTACTTCGGCTCCCGCCCGCGCAAGGAGCAGCAGGGCCGGCGCCGCGAATCGCCCGCGCCGGCCGCCGCCGCGCGCCGCGAGCCGCAGCTGGACGACGATGGGGAAGGCGAGGGCGCCGAAGCCGCGGGTGGCGAGGTCAGCCAGCCCGAGCTGGGCCTGGAGGAGCCGGCGGCGGCGTCGACCAGCACCCTGGGCAAGCGCGAGATCCAGGACTTCGACAAGATCGTGTCGCTGTACGTGGCCGCCCGTGCCGGCAGCGTGCTGCGTGGCGAGGACATCGTGGTGGCCGCGGAGAAGACCGGCATGGTCTTCGGCCACATGAACGTGTTCCACCGCCTGCTGGAGGGCCATCCGGACCGCGGTCCGGTGTTCAGCATGGCCAGCATCATCAAGCCCGGCAGCTTCGACATGGCCAACATCCGCGAGCTGGAGACCCCGGCGATCGCGTTCTTCCTGACCCTGCCCGCGCCGGTCCCGGCGCTAGACGCCTGGGAGAAGATGCTGCCGACCGTGCAGCGCATGGCCGAACTGCTGGACGGCGTGGTCCTGGACGAGAACCGCAACGCCCTGGGCCGCCAGCGCATCGCCCATATCCGCGACGAGCTGCGCGCCTACGACCGCCAGCACGAAGCGCCGCCGCTGACCAAGGCGCCGCGCTGGTAGGCGGCGCCGGCGTGCCGCCATGGCCATCCCGGCCCGGGCCACGCCACCCTTCGTCGTCCCCTGCCTGGAGCACACCTGGCGCCTGTCCCGCGAGGGCGTGGGCGGTTTGTGGACCGGGTCGTTGCGCCTGGGCCCCGTCCGGAGCCCGCGCACCCGATGCTTTCGCCCCGGAGCGCTGGCTGTCGCGTGGCCGTGACTGTGAAGCGGACCCGCGCATGCCCGCACCGCGTCCGCAACCGTGCATGCGCGTGGATTCCGACGCCTGCCGGAACGACGGGCCTCGCGCCCCGGCAGCCTGCAGCCTGCCCGGCGCCTACGCCGCCGCCGCCCGCGCCGGCGCGAGCAGGGCGAACACCTCGCGGAAGCGCGCCATCTCCTCCCCGGTACCCACCGTGACCCGGACCCGGCTGGGCCACACCGGCCAGCTGCGGCCGATCAGCACCCCGTGTCCGGCCATCGCCGCGGCGAACTCCCTGCCGTCGGTGCCGACATCGACCATGAAGCAGTTGGCCTGCGAGGGCAGGCAGGGATAGCCGCGCGCCTGCAGCCAGGCGATGGTCTGGTCGCGCACCAGTGCATTGGCCCGGCGCCGTTCCGGCACCAGGCCCGGATCGCGCAGGCTGGCCAGGCCGGCGGCCAGGGCGGTGGCCGGCAGCGGATTGCTGCCGAACGCCGCCAGCTTCGCCAGCAGGTCGGGGCGGCCCAGGGCCAGGCCCAGGCGCAGGCCAGCCATGCCGTAGATCTTGGAGAAGGTACGCAGCACGACCACGTCGGCGCCGGCGCGCACGTGGTCCAGCATCGAGCGCTCCTGGCTGTACTCGATGTAGGCCTCGTCCACCAGCAGCACGCTGCCGGCGGGCTTGTTCGCCAGCAGCCAGTCCAGCTCGGCACGCGCGGTCACCGAGCCGGTCGGGTTGTTCGGGTTGCACACGTAGACCAGGCCCGCCTGCGGCGCGGCCGCGGCCATGGCGCGCACGTCGTGGCTGCCGTCGGCGCGCAGCCGCACCCGGTGCACGGCCGCGCCCTGCGCGGCGGCGGTGTCGGCCACTGCCTCGAAGGTCGGGTCGGCCAGCACCAGCGGCCGCTGCGGGCCGGTGAAGGCCAGCGCGGCGCGGTCCAGCGGGTCGCTGGAGCCGGCGTAGACGGCCACGTGGTCGACCGGCAACCCGTGCTGGTGCGCGAACTCGGCGGCCAGCCCCCCGCGCAGGCCGAACAGGTAGCGGCCGCTGGCGGGCAGGATCGCGCGCACCGCCTCCTGCGCGGCGGGCGAGGGACCCAACGGGCATTCGTTGAAGTTGAGCAGCACCGGCCCGGCACCGGCGGTGGCCGCCGCCGGCGCGGCCGCCTGCAGCGCGGCCGGGAGCGCCCCGGCGGCCAGGCCCGCGGCGGCCAGGCTGCTGCCGCGGAGGAAGGATCGACGGGACAGTGGGCTCATCGACGGAAGATGCAGTGGCGGTCCCCGCACGCTAGCGCCGCCGCCGGCGCGGCGGCAAGCGTCTGTCGGCGCTCACCGCGCGGCGGGTAAGATCGTGCCCCCGAACCACGTCGCGTGCAGATGACTTCCAGCCCGGCCCCCGCCGAACGTGCCGCCGACCTGCGGCGCAGGATCGAAGACGCCAACCGCCGCTACCACGAGCTGGATGCGCCCAGCATCACCGACGCCGAATACGACGCCCTGGTGCGCGAGCTGGAAGCGCTGGAGGCCGCGCACCCGGAACTGGCCGCGCCCGATTCGCCGACCCGCCGGGTCGGTGCCGCGCCCTCGGCGCGCTTTGCCCCGGTGGTGCACGCGGTGCCGATGCTGTCGCTGGGCAATGCCTTCAGCGACGAGGAGGTGGCGGATTTCGTGCGCCGCATCGCCGAGCAGCTGGACCGCCCCGAGCTGGTGTTCTCGGCCGAGCCCAAGCTGGACGGCCTGGCGATCAGCCTGCGCTACGAGGATGGCGCGTTCGTGCGCGGCGCCACCCGCGGCGACGGCGCCACCGGCGAGGACGTGACCGCCAACCTGCGCACCATCGCCGACATCCCGCAGCGCCTGGCCGGCCGCGGCTGGCCGAAGGTGCTCGAGGTGCGCGGCGAGGTGTACATGGCCCGCGCCGCGTTCGAGCGCTGGAACGAGCAGGCGCGCCTGCACGGCGGCAAGGTGCTGGCCAACCCGCGCAACGGCGCCGCCGGCTCGCTGCGCCAGCTCGATCCCCAGGTCACCGCCAGCCGCCCGCTGAGCTTCTACGCCTATGGCGTGGGCCAGGTCGAGGGTGGCAGCCTGCCGGACACGCATTCGGGCACCCTGGCGAAGCTGCGCGAGTGGGGCTTCCCGGTCAGCGACCTGGTGCAGGTGGTGCGCGGCACCGACGGCCTGCTGGGCTACTACCGCGGGATTGGCGAGGCCCGCGACGGCCTGCCGTTCGACATCGACGGGGTGGTCTACAAGCTGGACGACTACGCCGGCCAGCGCGAGATGGGCTTCGTCGCGCGCGCGCCGCGCTGGGCCATCGCCCACAAGTTCCCGGCGCAGGAACAGTCCACCACGGTCGAGGCGATCGAGATCCAGATTGGCCGCACCGGCGCCGCCACCCCGGTGGCGCGGCTGAAGCCGGTGCACGTGGCCGGCGTGGTGGTGACCAATGCCACCCTGCACAACGCCGACCACGTGGCGCGGCTGGACGTGCGCGTGGGCGACACCGTGATCGTGCGCCGCGCCGGCGACGTGATCCCCGAGGTGGTGCAGGTGGTGCCCGAGCACCGCCCGGACGGCACGCAGCCCTGGACCATGCCAAGCCACTGCCCGGTATGCGGTTCGGAACTGGTGCGCGAGGAAGGCGCGGCCGTATGGCGCTGCAGCGGCGAAGCCGCCTGCCCGGCGCAGCTGAAGGAAACCATCAACCACTTCGCCTCGCGCCGGGCGATGGACATCGACGGCCTGGGCGACAAGTACGTCGAGACCCTGGTCGATGCCGGCATCATCCGCGGCATCGCCGACCTCTACGGCCTGGGCCGCGACCAGCTGCTGTACCTGAAGCTGGTGCTGGACGCAGAGTCGCCCGAGGCCCTGGCCGGCGCGGTGCAGCCGCACCTGCAGCCGGGCGAGGGCAGCGGCGCCGCGCTGGCGGCGCTGCTGGCCCTGGACGGCGGCGACGAGGGCTGGCGCATGCGCGCCCTGGGCCTGCCGATTGCCTTTGCCTGGAACCGGAAGAAGATCGCCACCCGCTGGGCCGAGAACCTGGTCGCGGCCATCGAACACAGCCGCGACACCACTTTGGCGCGGTTCCTCTACGCGCTGGGCATCCAGCACGTGGGCGAGAGCACGGCCAAGGCGCTGGCGCAGTGGTTCGGCGACCTGCAGCTGGTGCGCCGCCTGCCGTGGCCCCTGTTCAAGCGGGTGCCGGACATCGGCGGCGAGGTGGCGCGCGCGATCGGCCACTTCCTCGACCAGCCGGCCAACCAGGAGGTGATCGACCGCCTGCTGGAACGTGGCGTGCGCATCGGCGACGCGCACCCGCCCTCGCCGAAGCTGCGCGAGGGCCTGGACCTGGCCACGCTGCTGGTGGACCTGGAGATCCCGAAGGTCACCGCGGTGCGTGCCGCGCAGCTGGCGGCCGCCTTCGCCGACGCCCAGGCGCTGCTGGATGCCCCGGTGCACGCCCTGGTCACTGCCGGCCTGCCGGCGGAGAGCGCCAACGCCCTGGTGGCATGGCTGGAGCAGGAGGCCAATGCCGCACTGTTGCTGCGCAGCGCGCAGGCCCAGGCCGAACTGCTGGCCCTGGTGCCGCACCAGGCCGGGCAGGGCGCGGGCCCGCTGGAGGGCAAGACCGTGGTGCTGACCGGGACCCTGGCGGCGATGAGCCGCGACGAGGCCAAGGAGAAGCTGGAGGCGCTGGGCGCCAAGGTCGCCGGCAGCGTGTCGAGGAAGACCAGCTTCGTGGTCGCCGGCGAGGCCGCCGGCTCCAAGCTGGCCAAGGCCGGGGAACTGGGCATCGAGGTATGGGACGAGGCGCGCCTGCAGGCCTTCCTGGCGGAGCACGCATGAGCGCGGACGACTGGCGCCCCAGCGCGCAGATCGAGGCGCTGCGCCTGCGCGCGCGGCTGTACGCGCTGGTGCGCGCGTTCTTCGCCGAGCGCGGCGTGCTCGAGGTGGAGACCCCGATCCTGTCCGAGGCCGGCAACACCGAACCGAACATCGAGAGCTTCACCACCCGCTTCAGCGGCCACCGTTCGGCCGGTGCCGACCTGCGCTGGCTGCGTACCTCGCCCGAGTACCCGCTCAAGCGCCTGCTCGCGGCCGGGATCGGCGACTGCTACGAGCTGGGCCGGGTATTCCGCAACGGCGAGGCCGGCGGCCGCCACAATCCCGAGTTCTCGATGCTGGAGTGGTACCGGGTGGGCTGGGACCACCTGCGCCTGGCCGAGGAGACCGTGGAGCTGGTGCGCGCGGCCCTGGCCCTGGCCGGGCGCGATGCCCAAGTGCGCAGCACCACCTACCGCCAGCTGTACCTGGACCTGGCCGGGGTGGACCCATTCCTGGCCAGCGAGGCCGAACTGCGCGCCTGCCTGGATGGAATCGCCATCGATCCGGATGGGCTTGGCCGCGACGACTGGCTGGACCTGGTGATGACCCACCGCATCCAGCCGTCGTTCGCCGCCGACCGCATCACCGTGGTCCACGACTGGCCGGCCAGCCAGTGCGCGCTGGCGAGGATCCGCCCCGGCGACCCGCCGGTGGCCGAGCGCTTCGAGCTGTACCTGGGCCCGCTGGAGCTGGCCAACGGCTACCACGAGTTGACCGACGCGGCCGAACAACGCGCCCGTTTCCAGCGCGACGGCCGGGTGCGCGCCGGCCGCGGCGCCACGCAGCCGCCGCTGGACGAGCGCCTGCTGGCCGCGCTGCAGGCGGGCATGCCCGATTGCGCGGGCGTGGCCCTGGGCATCGAGCGCTTGCTGATGGCATTGGCCGGCACCGGCCGCATCGCCGACGTGCTCGCCTTCGACTTCGCGCGAGCCTGAACGTCCGCGCATGCCGTTCACCGCGCATTTCGCCTGCAAGGCCACAATCCCGGGGCAATGCCTGGACGGGAATCGGAACACGATGGTTGAGGGGAACCGTGCCGTTGCCGCCTGGATCCTCGCCCTGCTCGCGGGCGCGGCCTGGCTGGCGCCGCTGCCCGCGCCGGCGTCCACGCTGCCGGAGCAGGTGCGCTGCGCGTCGCACGACGCGCGGCGCGTGCATTGCCCGATGGACACCTCCCGCGGCGTGGTGCTGGTGCGCCAGTTGTCGCAGAACGCCTGCATCCGCGAGTCGGACTGGGGCGTGGATGCGCACGGCGTGTGGGTGGCGCGCGGCTGCCGCGCCGAGTTCCGCGCGCCTCCGGCGGCCGATGTCGCCACCCGCCGGGTGGTCCGCTGCGAATCGCGCCGCGGCCGGGTCGAGAGCTGCCCGGTGATCCTGCGCGGTGCCCCGGTGCGGCTGCTGCGCGAACTGGCGCTGGCGCCGTGCCGGTACGGCGAGAGCTGGGAGCTGGGCCGCAACGAGATCCGGGTTTCGCGCGGCTGCAAGGGCGAATTCGAGATCGGCGACCCGGAAACCGGCTTCCCGCCGGGGCCGCGGCTGCTGGAATGCGCCTCGCGCGACCATCGCCGCCGCAGCTGCGGCACCACGGTCGAGCGCGGGGTCGAGCTGGTGCGCCAGCTGTCCTCCGCCGCCTGCGTGGAGGGCGTCAGCTGGGGCTGGGACGCCGGCCGGGTCTGGGTGGACGAGGGCTGCCGCGCCGAGTTCGCGGTGGAGTAGCCGCGCGCGCCGGTAGAATGGCGCGATGGATACCGCCTTCGATTTCGACCGTTACGACCATATCCGCCCGATCCTGTGGACCGGCGAGGCGCTGGAGCTGCTGGACCAGCGCAAGCTGCCGTTCGCGGTGGAACACGTCACCTGCCGCGACAGCGACGAGGTCGCCCAGGCGATCCGCGACCTGGCGGTGCGCGGCGCGCCGGCGATCGGCATCGCCGCGGCCTGGGGCGTGGTGCTGGCGGCGCGCATGGTCGAGGCCGGCGACGGCGCGCAGGCGCTGCAGAAGCTCGAGCCCGCGCTGCAGCGGCTCAACGCGGCGCGCCCGACCGCGGTCAACCTGGCCTGGGCGCTGGCGCGCATGCGCCGCGTGCTGGCCACGGCCGGCGCGGACTGGCGCCAGGTGGCCGCGCGCGAAGCGCAGGCCATCGCCGACGAGGACCTGGCCGCCAACCGCCGCATGGGTGCGCTGGGTGCGGCCATGATCGCGCCGGGCAGCGGCGTGCTGACCCATTGCAACACCGGCTCGCTGGCCACCGCCGGGTTCGGCACCGCGCTGGGCGTGATCCGCGCCGGCATGGCCGAAGGCCGCATCGCCAAGGTGTTCGCCGGCGAGACCCGGCCGTGGCTGCAGGGCGCGCGCCTGACCGTGTGGGAACTGCAGCAGGACGGCATCGACGCCACCCTGATCGCCGACTCGGCCGCCGCCCACCTGATGAAGACCGGCGCGGTGCAGTGGGTGGTCGTCGGCGCCGACCGCATCTGCGCCAACGGCGACACCGCCAACAAGATCGGTACCTACCAGCTGGCCATCGCCGCCCGCCACCACGGGGTGAAGTTCATGGTCGTGGCGCCGTCCTCGACCGTGGACCTGGACACCGCCAGCGGCGAGGCGATCGAGATCGAGCAGCGCGACCCGGGCGAACTGCACGGCGTCGGCGGCGTGCGCACCGTGGCCGAGGGGATCGCCGCCTGGAACCCGGTGTTCGACGTGACCCCGGCGGAACTGATCGATGCCATCGTGACCGAGCGCGGCGTGGTCGAGCGCCCGGCCGAGGCGGGGATGCGCGCGCTGTTCGCGGGCTGACCTTTTGCGGGTGGGGCGTCCCCGTCGCTGGCGAGGCGCGCCCATCCCCGGCAAGCGGGCGGGCCGCAGCGCCGGCGGAATGACACGGGGCAGGCAGAAGGGCAGGGCGCCATTGCGTCGACCCTCGCCGCCAGGCCTGCCGCGGCGACCGCACCCGCATCCGCCGCGTCCCTACGGGCCACGCTGCAGCAACCTGCCGCACCCAACGCCGGCCAATCACCCGGCCGCTTGCGTCCGGACCGGCCCGAAGCGCGGGAAAAACGCCGCCTGCATGGTGCAAGTCCTTGTTTTTCCGTTGGATAAGCTGGCCGGGCAAGGCCTTTCCGTGATACCATCCGCAGGTTGATTCCGGCGGAGCCAACTGGCTCCGCCGCCATGTTTACGGGCCGCTGCTCGCAGCCACGGGGAAGCCCGGCACCACAGGACGCAAAGCACCCGATGACCGATCTCGCCAAAGAAATCATTCCGGTCAACCTAGAAGACGAAATGCGCCGCAGCTACCTCGATTACGCCATGAGCGTGATCGTCGGCCGCGCGCTGCCGGATGTGCGCGATGGCCTGAAGCCGGTGCATCGCCGCGTGCTGTACGCGATGAACGAACTGGGCGCGCACAGCAACAAGCCGTACTACAAGTCCGCGCGCATCGTCGGCGACGTCATCGGTAAGTACCACCCGCACGGCGACCAGTCGGTGTACGACACCCTGGTGCGCATGGCCCAGCCGTTCTCGCTGCGCTACCTGCTGGTGGACGGCCAGGGCAACTTCGGTTCGGTCGACGGCGACTCCGCCGCGGCCATGCGCTACACCGAGGCGCGCATGGCCCGCATCACCCACGAGCTGCTGGCCGACATCGACAAGGAAACCGTCGACTTCCAGCCCAACTACGACGAGAAGGAGCTGGAGCCGTCGGTCATGCCGACCCGGTTCCCGAACCTGCTGGTCAACGGTTCGGCCGGCATCGCCGTGGGCATGGCCACCAACATCCCGCCGCACAACCTCACCGAGGTGGTGAACGGCCTGCTGGCGCTGATCGACGACCCGGAGCTGGACGTCGACGCGCTGATGCAGCACATCCCCGGCCCGGACTTCCCCACCGCCGGCATCATCAACGGCGTCGGCGGCATCCAGCTGGCCTACCGCACCGGCCGCGGCCGCGTGCGCATCCGCGCCCGCGCCGAGATCGAGGTGGCCGACAACGGCCGCGAGTCGATCATCGTCACCGAGATCCCGTACCAGGTGAACAAGGCGCGGCTGATCGAGAAGATCGCCGAGCTGGTCAAGGAAAAGAAGATCGAGGGCATCTCGGAGCTGCGCGACGAGTCCGACAAGGACGGCATGCGCATCTACATCGAGGTCAAGCGCGGCGAGTCCGCCGAGGTGGTGCTCAACAACCTCTACCAGCAGACCCAGCTGGAATCGGTGTTCGGCATCAACATGGTGGCGCTGGTCGACGGCCGCCCGCAGCTGGTCAACCTCAAGCAGATCCTCGAGGCCTTCCTGCGCCACCGCCGCGAGGTGGTGACCCGCCGCACCATCTTCGAGCTGCGCAAGGCGCGCGCCCGCGCCCACGTGCTGGAAGGCCTGACCGTCGCGCTGGCCAACATCGACGAGATGATCGAGCTGATCAAGACCTCGGAGAACCCGCAGGTGGCCAAGGAGCGCATGCTCGGCCGCACCTGGGAGCCGGGCCTGGTCGGCGCGCTGCTGGCCGCCGCCGGCGCCGAGGCCTCGCGCCCGGACGACCTGCCGGCCGGCGTGGGCCTGGTCGAGGGCATGTACCGCCTGACCGAGGTCCAGGCCCAGCAGATCCTGGAGATGCGCCTGCACCGCCTGACCGGCCTGGAGCAGGAGAAGCTGACCGAGGAATACCGCCAGCTGCTGGAGACCATCCGCGGCCTGATCGAGATCCTCGAGGATCCGGAAGTGCTGCGCCAGGTGATCCGCACCGAGCTCAACGAGCTGAAGGCCGAGTACGGCGACGACCGCCGCAGCGAGATCCGCGCCAGCGAGGAGGACCTGGACATCCTCGACCTGATCGCGCCGGAGGACGTGGTGGTGACCCTGTCGCACGCCGGCTACGCCAAGCGCCAGCCGGTGTCGGCCTACCGCGCGCAGAAGCGCGGCGGCCGCGGCCGCGCCGCCGCCGCGACCAAGGACGAGGATTTCATCGACCGGCTGTGGCTGGTCAACACCCACGACACCCTGCTGACCTTCACCAGCAGCGGCAAGGTGTTCTGGCTGCCGGTGCACCAGCTGCCGGAGGCAGGCTCCAACGCCCGCGGCCGCCCGATCATCAACTGGATCCCGCTGGAGGAAGGCGAGCGCGTGCAGGCGGTGCTGCCGGTGCGCGAGTACGCCGAAGGCCAGTACGTGTTCTTCGCCACCCGCAACGGCACGGTGAAGAAGACCCCGCTGACCGAGTTCGCCTTCCGCCTGGCGCGCGGCAAGATCGCGATCAACCTGGACCAGGACGATGCCCTGGTCGGCGTCGCGCTCACCGACGGCGGCCGCGACGTCATGCTGTTCGCCTCCAACGGCAAGGCCGTGCGCTTCGACGAGTCGGAGGTGCGCGCCATGGGCCGCACCGCCACCGGCGTGCGCGGCATCCGCCTGGCCGAGGGCGAGCACGTGGTCAGCCTGGTGGTGCCGGACGGCGAGGGCGACATCCTCACCGCGTCCGAGCGCGGCTACGGCAAGCGCACCCCGCTGTCGGAGTACCCGAAGAAGGGGCGCGGCACCCAGGGCGTGATCGCGATCCAGACCAGCGAGCGCAACGGCAGGCTGGTCGGCGCGATCCAGCTGTCCGAACAGCACGAGGTGCTGCTGATCTCCGACGCCGGCACCCTGGTGCGTACCCGCGCCGCGGAGATCTCCCAGGTCGGCCGCAATACCCAGGGCGTGACCCTGATCCGCCTGGCCGAGGGCGAGTCGCTGCAGGCGGTCGAGCGCGTGGACGCCTCGCTGGACGATGCCGAGGAGGGCGTGCAGCCCGCCGCGGCGGAGCCGGCCGGCGCCGAGGCCCCGCCGGCCGGCTGAGCCCGGCCGCGGGCAACACCCCAGGCACAAGCGCCGAGGGCGGCCAGTGGCCGCCCGCGTCGTATCCGCTGCCGGCGTGGCGCCTTACTGCACGCGGCACTGGCGCCAGCGCACCTGTTCCTCGCGGCCCGGCCGCGGATTGAGCTGCACGCGCACGGTGCGCAGCGCCGGGTAGCGCTCCAGCTCGGCGCAGACCAGCGGCCAGATCGCCTCGATGGTGCCGGTGCGGTCCACCACCAGGGTGTTGTGGGTCAGCCAGAACACGCGGCCGATGCCCGGCTGCAGCGACACCCCGCGCACCACCTCGTTGCGGTAATGCTGCAGGGTGGCTTCGTCGGGGAAGTCCTCGATGCCCGCGTCCTCCGGCAGCCGTTCCGGCTCGCGCGGGGCGACGGCGGGGCTGGCGGCCGGCGCGGCCGCGGCGGCCAGCGCCTGGGGCTCGACGTTGCCGCGCGGGGCGCGCAGCGTGGCCAGGCCGTCCACGAGGGCATCCCCCGACACCACCCCCAGCGCGCCCAGGGCCAGTGCCAGGCCGGCCACGCAGAAGGCCTCGGTCCGCGAGCGGGCCTCGGCCGCCGCTTCCACCTGGGTGCGGGTTTCCGGGCCCACGTAGGGGCGCAGCAGGGTCCACAGCCGGCGGCCGTCGATCACCTCGATGTCGTGGCGTGCGGCCGCCGCCAGCGCGCCGGCGCGCGCGCGGCCCTCGGTCAGCAGGATGCCGTGGCGGGCCTCGGCCAGCTCCATCTCGGCGGCCAGCTCGGTCACGTGGTGGGAGCCGAGGCGGTAGGCGCTGCCGTGCTTGCACGCCAGCAGCCAGCGCTGGCTGCCGTCGGTCATCAGCAGGCGGCTGCCGTCGCCGGGAGGGGCGGCTTCGCCGTGGCCGCGGCCGGCGTGGCGCAGGCCGCGCTGCTGCATGGCCTGGCCGACCAGGGTCGACAGCTCGCGCCAGCGCAGGGCCGCGATCGCGCGCAGGCCGGCGGTCGCGCGGTGCGTGCCGCGACGTACGAACCAGACATAAGGCAGGCCCACGGCAGCCGTGAGCAGGGCCAGGCTCCCCCCCAGGATCCAGGCAGACATCAACTTCCTCGTGGCTCCCCAAACAGCATCGGACCGATGGTACACGGCCCGGGACGCCACCGGTCGCGGGCACGAAAAGGCCCGCCAGTCCAGAAGCCGAGAGGGGAGGGGAGCAAACGGCGAGAGGACTGGCGGGCCGGTTTCGATTCTGCCGAAGCGATTTGTGCTTTGCAACAATGCAGTGGTACCACCGATGGAATGCTGCGTTAGCTGATTCCGGCATCCGGGCGCGGACCGGGGCCGCCGGCGGCCGGCGCCGGGCCCGGGGTCGGCGGCACGGACGGTTCCGGCGCCACGGTGGTGCGCAGCTGCAGTTCCCGGGTCAGGGCGTCGATCCTCGCTCCCAGCGCGTCCAGGTCTTCGCGGGTGGGCACGTCCATCTGCCGCAGGGCCTGCTGGACGCGGTGCTCGAAGGCGCGGCCGACGCTGTCCCAGGCCTCGTTGGCCTTGGCCGTGGCCCGGCCCAGGGCGCCGTCCACGGCCTGGCGCAGCCCTTCCAGGCGCGCGGCGGCGCTGTTCTCGCCGGCCGGGCCCTGGCCCTCGCCGACCGCGCGTCCTTCCTCGGCCAGCTGCTCGAAGAAACGGCTGCCCTCGGCCTGGGCCCGCGCCAGCGCGCCGATGCCCGCCAGCCACACTTGCTGCGCCGATTCACCCAGCTCGCGGGCGAAGCGCCCGGCCTGGGCCTGGATGTCGGCGGCGCTGGGGGTCTCGCGATAGCGGTTTTCAACGGTCATGGCCGGGTCCTCGCGTCGTGGGAAACACACGCGCGTTTCACGGCCGGCCCGCAAAGGCGGCGTGATCCTCAGCCGAGCTTTTCCGCCAGCACCCGGCGGATCTCCGATTCCACCAGCCCCTGCAGGGCCGAGAACACGAAGCCCAGTTCGGCCTGCACCCGCACCTTGCCGGGCAGCAGCTCGATGCGCCCGTCGATGCCGGGGCCGCCCAGGGCCAGGCTGTCGCCTTCCCAGCGGCTGCTCAGGCCATGCCGCTCCTGCAGCCGGGCGGCGATGCCCTCCACCGCCTGGCGGACCTGCTCGGGCGTGCGCGAATGGGCGTGTTCGATATCGATGCGGGACAAGCGTCGGACTCCGTTGGCTGCGGGAAGGGCGCGCGTGCGCACGCGGAACTGGCGGCTGGTGCAAGCGCGCTGATAGTCTGCCACGCATGCAAGAACACGCACTGCACCTGCACTTCAGCAACCGCCAGCAACCCGACCATCCGCTGGCCGCGGGGGTGTTGCGCCTGGTCCGCCAGGCCAACGGCACCCTTGGCCTGGGCGAGGCGGCCGGCGCGCTGCTGGCGCAGTTCTGCCTGGACCGGCGCGGGCTGTGGCTGCAGGTGGCCAACGGCGCGCGCGGCATCCACGTCAACGGCCGCCCGGTGCGGCGCATGGCCCTGCTGCGCGCCGGCGACGCGGTCTATGCCGACGGCGTCGAACTGCTGGTACGGGCCGGGCCGCGTGCGCCGGAGGCCGCGCAGGAGCCCGCGGACGCGGCGGCGCACGAGGCCTGCGTGGTGTTGCGCGGGGTTGGCGGCGCCCACCACGGGCGCTGCTTCACCCTGGCCCAGCCGCGCCTGGTGGGTTCGGTGCACGAGGCCGACATCCGCATCGACGACCCGGCATTCGCGCCGCGCCACGCCATGCTCGAGCGCCAGGGTGGGCAGGTCCTGCTGCGCGACCTGGGCTCGGCCGAGGGCAGCGTGGTCAACGGCATGCCGGTGCGCGACGCGGTGCTGGCGGCCGGGGACCAGGTCGTGTTCGAGGGCCAGCATCGTTTCGTGGTCGAAGCCCCGGCGCTGCCCGACCTGGCCCCCCGCGGCGCGGGCGACACGGCCGAGCCGGCGGCGGCGCCGGCAGCGCCGCCGCGCAGCGGCGTGCGCGTGCCCTGGCTGCTGCTGGCGGCGATCCTGCTGGCCGGAGCGCTCAGTGCGCTGCTGTGGTTCGGTTCGCCCTGAGCCGCAACACCAGGCGCCAGCCGAGCAGCAGTGCGAGGATGCCGGCGTACAGCGCCGGCTCGCGGATGTCGGACTTCACCAGCCACCAGAAGTGCAGCACCGCCAGCACGCCGATGGCGTAGACGGCGCGGTGCAGCTGGCCCCAGCGCCGGCCCAGGCGGCGCATCCAGCCGCGGGTGGAGGTGACCGCCAGCGGCACCAGCAGCAGCCAGGCGAGGAAGCCCACGGTGATGTACGGGCGCTTGGCGATTTCCCCGAACAGTTGCGTCCAGTAGCCGCCCAGGTCCAGCATCAGGTGCGCGCACAGGTGCAGGCAGGCGTAGAAGAACGCGTAAAGCCCCAGCATGCGCCGGAACTGCAGCAGCACCGGCTGGCCGCTGAGCCGGCGCAACGGGGTGATGGCCAGGGCCAGCAGCAGCAGGCGCAGCGCCCACAGGCCGGTGCGGTGCTCGATCTCGGCCACCGGGTCTGCCCCCAGCATGTCGCCACCGGTGCGCCAGACCTGCGCCATTTGCCAGCCCAGCCACGCGGCCGGCGCCAGGGCCAGCGCATGCGCCGCGGCCTTGGCCGCGACCAGGCCCGCTCCGCTGCTCCGGCGCGGCCGGGCAGGAGCGGCAGGCGCGCCGCTCAGTACCACTTGCGCAGGTCCATGCCGGCGTACAGCGCGGCGACCTGTTCGGCGTAGCCGTTGAACGGCTGCGTCGGGATGCGGGCGGCGAACAGCCTGCTCTTGGTCCCGGCGATGCGGCGCTCGGTCTTCTGGCTCCAGCGCGGATGGTCCACCGCCGGATTGACGTTGGCGAAGAAGCCGTACTCGGACGGCTGCAGTTCGTTCCAGGCGGTCTTCGGCATGCGCTCGGTGAAGCGGATGGCCACGATCGACTTGATCGACTTGAAGCCGTACTTCCACGGCACCACCAGGCGCAGCGGCGCGCCGTTCTGCTGCGGCAGCGGCTTGCCGTACAGGCCGGTGGCCAGCAGGGCCAGCGGGTGCATGGCCTCGTCGATGCGCAGGCCCTCGCGGTACGGCCAGTCGATCGAGCGGTAGCGGATCCCGGGCATCTGCCGCGGGTCGGCCAGGGTGGTGAAGGCCACGTACTTGGCCTTCGAGGTCGGCTCGAAGCGGCGCAGCACGTCCGCCAGCGGCACGCCGTTCCACGGGATCACCATCGACCAGCCTTCCACGCAGCGCAGGCGGTAGATGCGTTCCTCCACCGCGATCCCGCGCAGCAGGTCCTCCAGGCCGATGGTGCCGGGCCTGGCGCACTCGCCGTCGACCAACACCGACCAGGGCGAGGTGCGCAGGGTGCGGGGCGCGCGCGAGGGATCGTCCTTGTTGGTGCCGAACTCGTAGAAGTTGTTGTAGGTGGTGGCGTCCTCGTAGCGGGTCGGCTCCTCGTCGGTGCTGAAACCGGCGCGCGCCTGGGCGGTGCTGGTCCGGGCGCGCGGCGGGGGCGGCGGCTCGGCTTCGGCGCAGCCGGCCAGGCCCAGCACCGGGCTGGCGGCAAGCATGCCCAGCAGTCGGCGGCGGTCGCGGTAGACCGCCTCGTCGGTGATTTCGCTGGCGGGGATCCGGGGCAGGGAAGGCGGGCGCATGGCAGGTTCCGGAGGTCGGACGGAAGTGGGACAGCGTCCATGCCGGCGCGGTTCCCCGCGGCGGCGCGGGGCCGGTCTTGGTTGCGCCCGCAACTGGTGCGCTGCGGCATACTACGAGCCCTTTCGTTATGGGTGCTTCATGACGCGCGCGTACAACTTCAGTGCCGGCCCTGCGACGTTGCCGGAAGCGGTCCTGCGCCAGGCGCAGGCGGAAATGCTGGACTGGAACGGGGTGGGCGCGTCGATCGTCGAGCTGAGCCACCGTGGCGCCGAGTTCATGGCCGTGGCCGCGCAGGCCGAGGCCGACCTACGCGCCCTGATGTCGATCCCGGACGACTACGCCGTGCTGTTCATGCAGGGTGGCGCCACCACCCAGCAGGCGCTGCTGGCGCTGAACTTCGCCGCCCCGGGCCAGCGCGCCGACTACGTGGTCACCGGCCACTGGAGCAAGACCGCGATCAAGCAGGCGCGGCCGTACGTGGACGTGCACGTGGTCGCCGACGGCGAGGCCGGCGGCTTCCGCGACATCCCGCCGCGCGCGCAGTGGGCGCTCAGCCCCGGCGCGGCCTACGTGCACATCACCGCCAACGAGACCATCCACGGCGTGGAGTACCGCGGGGCGCCGGACGTGGGCGGGGCGCCGCTGTTCGCCGACTTCAGTTCCTCGATCGCCTCCGAGCCGATCGACGTATCGAAGTACGGCCTGATCTACGCCGGCGCGCAGAAGAACCTGGGCCCGGTCGGCATCTCGGTGGTGATCGTGCGCCGCGAACTGCTGGAGCGCGCCGGCCAGCCGCGCGCGGACATCTTCACCTACGCCTCGCACGCGGCGCGCGATTCGATGCTCAACACGCCGCCGACCTGGAACTGGTACCTGCTGGGCCTGACCGTGCGCTGGATGCTGGAACAGGGCGGCGTGGAGGAGTTCGCGCGGCGCAACGCGGCCAAGGCCGCGCTGGTGTACCAGGCGATCGACGCCTCCGGCGGCTTCTACCGCAACGAAGTCGCGCCGGCGGTGCGCTCGCGCATGAACATCCCGTTCTTCCTGCCCGACGAGGCGCTGACCGCGCGCTTCGTGGCCGAATCGCGCGAGGCCGGCCTGCTGGCGCTGAAGGGCCACAAGGCCGTCGGCGGCCTGCGCGCCTCGCTGTACAACGCCATGCCGCTGGAAGGGGTGCAGGCCCTGGTCGACTTCATGGCCGACTTCCAGCGCCGCCACGGCTGACCCACCGGTTGCGCGGCGGCCGCGGCCGCCGCCAGTGACGACGGAACCCTTCGATGGCATCGAGCAAGAAAACCAGCGCAAGCAAGGCCGTGCCCGCCGCCCGCAAGGCCGCGACCCGCAAGACCCCGGCGCGCCGCGCGGCAGCGAAGACCGCGCCGCCGGTGCTGGAGGACGTGCGCGCGCAGATCGACAGCATCGACCGGCAGATCCAGGAGCTGATCGCGCAGCGCGCGCGCTTCGCCCTGCAGGTCGGCAAGGCCAAGGGCAAGCTCGCCGCGGCGGTGGACTACTATCGCCCCGAGCGCGAGGCCCAGGTGCTGCGCATGGTGGTGGACCGCAACCAGGGGCCGCTGCCGGACGAGGTCCTGGTGCACGTGTTCCGCGAGATCATGTCCGCCTGCCTGGCGCAGCAGGAGCCGCTGAAGATCGGCTACCTGGGGCCGGAAGGAACCTTCAGCCAGCAGGCCGTGCTCAAGCACTTCGGCCGCTCGGCGCACGGCCTGCCGCTGGCGAGCATCGAGGAGGTGTTCCAGGAGGTCGACGCCGGCAACGCCGACTTCGGCGTGGTGCCGGTGGAGAACTCCGGCCAGGGCACGATCCAGGTCACCCTCGACATGTTCCTGACCTCGCCACTGAAGATCTGCGGCGAGGTGGAGCTGAAGGTGCACCAGTACCTGCTCTCGCGCACCGGCCGGATCGAGGACATCGAGCGCATCTACGCCCATCCGCAGGCCTTCGCCCAGACCGCCGGCTGGCTGCGCGCCAACCTGCCGAAGGTGGAGAAAGTGCCGGTGTCCAGCAACGCCGAGGGCGCGCGCCGCGCGCGCGGCGCCGACGACGCGGCCGCCATCGCCGGCGAGAGTGCGGCGCACGTCTACGGCCTGAAGAAGGTCATCATGCAGCCGATCCAGGACGACCGCGACAACACCACGCGCTTCCTGGTGATCGGCCGGCGCCTGTTCCCGCCGTCCGGCCACGACCGCACCTCGATCCTGGTGTTCATCCACGACAAGCCCGGCGCGCTGTTCGACGTGCTCAGCCCGTTCGCGCGCCACGGCATCAGCATGAACCGGATCGAGTCGCGGCCCTCGCACCAGGCCAAGTGGGAGTACGCGTTCTTCATCGACCTGGCCGGCCACGTCGAGGACGAGGCGATGAAGAAGGCGCTGGCCGAGCTGGAGAAGCACGTGGCCAAGGTGAAGGTGCTGGGGTCGTATCCGGTGGCGGTGCCTTGAGGGCGGTGATTGGTGATTGGTGATTCGTTCGCGGCGCTGGAAGGCGCCGGGCGTGCAGACGATGGAGAGCTGATGTCGCAGTCTTCGCAACACTGGATCGCAAGCGCGGGGCAGCCGCTGCGCGGGACGCTGGAGATCCCCGGCGACAAGTCCGTTTCGCACCGTGCGGTGATGTTCGCCGCGCTGGCCGATGGCGTTTCCACCATCGATGGCTTCCTCGAAGGCGAGGACACCCGTGCCACCGCGGCGATCTTCGAGCGGCTGGGCGTGCGCATCGAGACGCCGACGGCGTCGCGGCGCATCGTCCACGGCGTGGGCGTGGACGGGCTCAGGCCCGCCGACGGCCCGCTGGACTGCGGCAACGCCGGCACCGGCATGCGCCTGCTGGCCGGGCTGCTGGCCGGGCAGGCGTTCGACAGCGTGCTGGTCGGCGACGCCTCGCTGTCGAAGCGGCCCATGCGCCGGGTCACGGTGCCGCTGGCACAGATGGGCGCCCGGATCGACACCGGGGCCGACGGTACCCCGCCGCTGCGCATCCACGGCGGGCAGAAGCTGCGTGGCATCGACTACACGCTGCCGGTGGCCAGTGCCCAGGTGAAGTCGGCGCTGCTGCTGGCCGGGCTGTACGCCGAGGGCGGGACCTCGGTGGCCGAGCCGCACCCGACCCGCGACTACACCGAGCGCATGCTGGCCGCGTTCGGCGTGGACATCGAGTTCTCGCCGGGCTACGCCCGCCTGCGCGGCGGCCAGCGCCTGCGCGCCACCGACATCGCGGTGCCGGCGGACTTCTCCTCTGCCGCGTTCTTCCTGGTCGCGGCCAGCATCGTGCCCGGCTCGGAACTGCGCCTGCGCCAGGTCGGCCTCAATCCGCGCCGCACCGGACTGCTGCATGCGCTGCGCCTGATGGGCGCGGACATCACCGAGGAGAATCCCTCCACCCATGGCGGCGAGCCGGTGGCCGACCTGGTGGTGCGGCATGCGCCGCTGCGCGGCATCGAGGTGCCGGAGGCACTGGTGCCGGACATGATCGACGAATTCCCGGCGCTGTTCGTGGCCGCGGCCTGCGCCGAAGGCCCGACCGTGGTCCGCGGCGCGGCCGAGCTGCGGGTGAAGGAATCCGACCGCCTGGCGGCGATGGCCAGCGGCCTGCGCACGCTGGGCCTGCAGGTCGACGAGACCCCGGACGGCGCCACCATCCATCCCGGGCAGCTGCACGGCGGCACGATCGAGAGCCAGCACGACCACCGCATCGCCATGTCCTTCGCCGTCGCCGGGCAGCGCTCGGATGCGCAGGTACGGATCAACGACACCGCCACCGTGGCGACGTCGTTCCCGGGGTTCGACCTGCTGGCGCGTGGCTGCGGTTTCGGCCTGGCGGCCGGCTGAGGACGCGCGCCCTCACTCGCGGCGGAACTCGACCGGCAGGTGCACGGTGGAAGGCACGGCCTGGCCGTCGCGCATGGCCGGCTCGAAGCGCCACTGCCGCGCCGCCGCCATGGCGGCGCGGTCGAATGCCGGGTCCTCGCTGCCACCGCGCGCGACCACCTGCACGTCCACCGGACGCCCGTCGCTGCCGACGATGATCGCAACGACCACGTCGCCCTCGCTGCCGTTGCGCAGCGCGCTGCGCGGATAGCTGGGCACCGGGTTGCCGGCCAGCGGGCGTGGCGGGCGGTCCGTTTCCAGCGCTGTGGAAGGGCTGGCGGGCAGGCCGTCGTAATACTGCGGCTGGTCGCCGGCAGCCACCGGGTTTGCCTCGCGCAGGGCCAGCCACGCCAGGGCCGCGGCGAGCAATGCCAGGCCCAGCATCGCCGCGCGCAGCGCCAGGGCGTGCCTGGACAGTGCGGCCCGGAGCCCGGCGCGGCCGGTGTCGAAGTAGGTGGCCATGGCGGTTCCTCGTTGCAGGTGCACGGGGAGTCTGGCCACGCCGGTGTGTCGGCCGGATGATCGGGCGATGAGGCCCGTGCCAACGGCGCGCCACGGTTCAGCGCCGTGAGCGCCGCTTCACTCGGTCTGGAACTCCACCGGCACGATGGCTTCGCCCGGGAGCGGCCGGCCTTCGCCGTCGCGTGCGGGCTGGAAGCGCCAACGCAGTGCCGCCTCGGCCGCGGCGCGGTCCAGCTCGCGCGAACCGCTGCGCTCGACGATCTCCACGTCGCCGGCGCGGCCTTCGGCATCCACCTGGACCCGCAGCACCACGGTGCCACTCTCGCCGCGGCGCAGGGCGGAAGCGGGATAGCGTGGCGCGGGCTGGCCCGGCAGCAGTTCGGGTGCCTGGGCGATGCTGGACGCCACCGGCGCGACCGGCGCCGGTTCCACCGGCGCGGGCTCGACGGTTTCCGGCTCCGGCTGCACCGGCTCCGGCGCGGGCGCTTCCTCCACCAGGCGCGGTTCCTCGCCGTCGGCGGTGCGCGGCAGCGGCGCGCTGGTTCCAGCCGGCATGGGCGCGGGCAGCGGCTCGCTGGGCAGCGCGGCCAGCGCCGCCGCCGGGGCGGCCTCGCCCGGAGCGGGCTCGCCGGACTGCCGGGTCACCACCAGCAGGAACAGCACCCAGCCCAGCACGAAGGCACCGGCGACCACGGCCCAGCGGCTGCGGGCCAGGCGGCGCAGGAGGTCCGCGGGGTGTTCTTCGGTTCGGCTCATGCGGCGTGTCGGGGGCGGAGCGGCCGATTCTGGCACAGCCCGGCCGGGCCCGCGGGCGCGGGGGGGCGCCGGTTGGGGGATAATGCACGTCTCTTCCGCGTCCTCTCGGTCCCTGCAATGCTCGACCCCTCGCTGCTCCGTTCCCAGACCGCCGCCATCGCCGAGCGCCTCGCCACGCGCGGCTACGCCCTCGACACCCAGGCGCTGGAATCGCTGGAGGCCGAGCGCAAGGCCATCCAGGTGCGCACCCAGGAGCTGCAGAACCTGCGCAACACCCGCTCCAAGGCGATCGGCCAGGCCAAGGCCAGGGGCGAGGACGTGTCCGCGCTGCTGGCCGAGGTCGCCGGCTTCGGCGACGAGCTGAAGGCTTCCGAGGCGCGCCTGGAGGAGATCCGTGGCAAGCTCGAAGCGCTTACCCAGGGCATCCCCAACCTGCCGGCCGAGGACGTGCCGGTGGGTCCGGACGAGTCGGCCAACGCCGAGCAGCACCGCTGGGGCACGCCGCGCAGCTTCGACTTCGAGCCCAAGGACCATGTCGACCTGGGCGCGCGCAACGGCTGGCTGGACGCGGAGACCGCGGCCAAGCTGAGCGGCGCGCGCTTCACCGTGCTGCGCGGCCAGCTGGCGCGCCTGCACCGCGCCCTGGCCCAGTTCATGTTGGACCTGCACACCGGCGAGCACGGCTACGAGGAAACCAACGTGCCGGTGGTCGTCAACGGCGACGCGCTGTACGGCACCGGCCAGCTGCCCAAGTTCGAGGAGGACCTGTTCTCCACCCAGCTGGGCGAGAACCGGCGCTACCTGATCCCGACCTCCGAGGTGCCGCTGACCAACATCGCCCGCGGCGAGATCCTGGCGCCGGAGCAGCTGCCGCTGCGCATGACCGCGCACTCGATGTGCTTCCGTTCCGAGGCCGGCAGCGGCGGCCGCGACGTGCGCGGCATGATCCGCCAGCACCAGTTCGAGAAGGTGGAGCTGGTCTCGATCACCCGCCCGGAGGACAGCGACGCCGAGCACGAGCGCATGACCCGCTGCGCCGAGACCGTGCTGGAGAAGCTGGGCCTGCCGTACCGCCGCGTGCTGCTGTGCACCGGTGACATGGGCTTCTCCGCGCGCAAGACCTACGACCTGGAGGTCTGGCTGCCCTCGCAGCAGACCTACCGCGAGATCTCCTCCTGCTCCAACTGCGGCGACTTCCAGGCGCGCCGCATGCAGGCGCGCTGGCGCAACCCGGCCACCGGCAAGCCGGAACTGGTGCACACGCTCAATGGCTCGGGCGTGGCCGTGGGCCGCGCACTCATCGCGGTGATGGAGAACTACCAGAACGCCGACGGCTCGATCGACGTGCCCGAGGTGCTGCGGCCGTACATGGGCGGCGCGGCCCGCATCGCCTGATCCCTCCCGGCGGCCGGCAGCGCCGGCCGCCCTCCTGCCTCAGGCCGCCTCGGCCGGCGGCTGCACCAGTTCGTCGATCCGCGCCCGGGCCCCGGCCAGGGCCTGCTCGCGGTGTTCGGGCGAGATCGCCACGCCTTCGGCGCGGACCAGTTCCACATCGTGGATGCCGATGAAGGCGAACAGCTGGCGCAGGTACGGCTCCTGGAAGTCGGTCGGCGCACCGGCGTGCAGGCCGCCGCGGGCGCTGGCGATGATCACCTTGCGCCCGCCAGCCAGGCCCTGCGGGCCCTCGGCGGTGTAGCGGAAGGTGCGCCCGGCGACCACGATGCGGTCGATCCAGGCCTTCAGGGTCGAGGGAATCGACAGGTTGTACATCGGCACGCCGATCACCACGACGTCCGCCGACAGGAACTGCTCCAGCACGCGCTCGGCCTCGGCCGCCTGCGCCGGATCGCTCTTGGCCAGCGCGGCGCCGGTCAGGTGGGGCAGGGGCTCGGCGTCCAGGTCGCGGTACTCGACCTGCAGGCCGGGATGGTGCGCCTTCCACTCGGCGACAATGGCGGCGCTCAGTCCGCGGCTCACGGAATTGGCGCCCAGGGCGCTGGAATCGATATGCAGTAGTTTCATGGCTGTGCTCTCGCTGCTCTAGGGTGGTAAGGGCGGTAGGGCCGCCGGCAGGGCACAGGGTCCATCGTTGCAACTATGGGATAAAGGTGGTTAGATAACACCGTCTGTTGCGTCTGTGGAGACAGCGCCATGCAGGACCTGAACGACCTCTACTATTTCGCCATGGTCGTCGAGCACGGCGGCTTTGCCGCGGCGGAGCGGGCCCTTGGAATTCCCAAGTCGCGCCTGAGTCGCCGTATCAGCCAGCTGGAAACCGACCTCGGCGTGCGCCTGTTGCAACGTTCCACCCGCCGCTTCGCGGTCACTGACGTGGGCATGAGCGTGTACCGCCACGCCCAGACCATGCTTGCCGAGGCCCAGGCCGCGCGCGAGGTGGTGGACCGCCTGAGCGCCGAGCCGCGCGGGCTGGTACGGGTGAGCGTGCCGGTGGCTATCGCCCAGCAGCAGCTGCCGAAGCTGCTGCCGAAGTTCCTGCAGCAGTACCCGAAGGTGCGCCTGCAACTGCACGTCAACAACCGCCGCGTCGACCTGATCAACGAAGGCTTCGACGTGGCCCTGCGCGTGCGCACCCGGCTGGACGACGACGGCAGCCTGGTGATGCGCAGCTTCGGCCAGATCCAGGAACTGATGGTGGCCAGCCCCAAGTACCTGGACCGGGCCGGTCGGCCCAAGGATCCGTCCGAGCTGGCTTCGCACCTGACCCTGAGCATGCACGAGGATGAAGCGCACCAGCGCTGGGAACTGCACGGTCCCAACGGCGAGGTGCGCCGCGTGGACGACCTGCAGCCGCGGGTGGCCGGGTTCGACTTCCCGCTGCTGCTGGCGATGGTCAAGGACGGTTTCGGCATCACCATGCTGCCGGAGACCGTGTGCGCCGAGGCCGTGCGCAACGGCGAGCTGGAGGTGGTGCTGCCCGAGTGGTCGCTGCCGCAGGGCATCTGCCACGCGGTGTTCGCCTCGCGCCGCGGCCTGCTGCCGGCGGTGCGGGTGTTCATCGACTTCCTGGCCGAGCACCTGCCGAAGCAGATCGAGGCCTCGCGCCTGGACTGCGGCAACTGCGGGCGCAAGGATGGCGGCGCGGTGGCCGCGGCCGGCAGCGAAATCGCCCTGGCCGGCTGATTCGGCGCCCACCGGCATGCGACAATCGGCGGCCGGCCAGCGGCCTGCCGCCGCATTGCCGTCCGCGCTGCACGGTGTGCAACCTTGCCTGGCGCTTCGGCGGCAGCATGGCTGCCGCCGGACCCGGCATGGACGTCGGTGGGGTGCGGTGGGGCGAGGCGGCACGCATGTCGCGCCCGGCCATGTCCGTAGCAGCGCCAGTGCATTGGCTTGCGCGCGGACCGGGCACTGCGGTGCGTGGTCCTGGTCCGCACGGCGGCGCCGCGAAAGCGGCGCGATGCAACGTAAAACGGAGAGATGGCCGAGCGGTTCAAGGCACCGGTCTTGACCCGCAGGCCGAAGGCCGGGGGGCGCATCGACGCAGTCGATGCAAAACCGGCGACGCCGCGCAAGCGGCGCGATGCAACGTAAAACGGAGAGATGGCCGAGCGGTTTAAGGCACCGGTCTTGACCCGCAGGCCGAAGGCCGGAGGGCGCATCGACGCAGTCGATGCAAAACCGGCGACGCCGCGCAAGCGGCGCGATGCAACGTAAAACGGAGAGATGGCCGAGCGGTTTAAGGCACCGGTCTTGAAAACCGGCGTAGTGGCGACACTACCGTGGGTTCGAATCCCACTCTCTCCGCCACCTTCAGGACAGGGGTTCCCGGGCACGGCCTGGTTGCACCCGAGGGTTATGCAAACATTCCTTGCGCCGCTTGTCGCGCCATGGAGGGAGCGATAGGCTGCGGCGCGGGGCATACCGAGGGAACGGCATGGCCATCCGTGTATTTCTGATCGACGACCATGCGCTGGTCAGGACCGGCCTGCGCATGATCCTGGGCGCCGAAGCGGACATCCAGGTCGCCGGCGAAGCGGAGAGCGGCGAGGACGCGCTGCGCCAGCTACGCGCACTTTCGCCTCCGGTGGACGTGGTCCTGTGCGACCTGCACCTGCCGGGCATCAGCGGGCTGGAAGTGACCGAGCGCATCGTGCGCGAAGGCGTGCACGGGCACGTGCTGATCGTGTCCGTGCTCGAGGACGGGCCGCTGCCCAAGCGCCTGCTCGACGTGGGCGCCTACGGCTACATCGGCAAGGGCAACGATGCGCGCGAACTGCTGCGCGCGGTGCGCGACGTCGCCGCAGGCAAGCGCTACCTTGGCAGCAGCGTGGCGCAGAACATGGCGCTGGCTGGCGTGGAACGGGTGGAGTCGCCGTTCGACACGCTCTCGCCGCGCGAACTGGAAGTGGCCATGCTGCTGGTCCAGGGGCTGCGCCAGGAAATGATCGCGCGCCGGCTCAAGCTCAGCGCCAAGACCGTCAACACGCACAAGTCGCGCCTGTTCGAGAAGGTCGGCGTGCAGGACAGCATCGCGCTGGCACGACTGGCGGCCCGCTACGGGCTGATGGATCCCGGCCGCTCGCTGTAAGCCGCGCCGCCCGGTCGCAGCCATGCACCGCGGATGGGGCTGGCGTTGCGCCGCCACCGTGCGGCGCACGGGTCTCGTTGCTGCAGTGGACAGCGGAGGAGCAGGGGACGGGCCGTGCGACGCGGGCTCGGGCCGCGCCGTGAACCTGGCGCCAGAGCACCTCGGCCGTCCGCGGGCCACTGCAGGCAGACAGTCGATGTCTGGCGCGAACCCGGGCGGGGAGCCAACAAACTTCCCTGAAACGACGAAGGCCCGCCATACGGCGGGCCTTCGTCGCTGCCGGCCGGCGGACTCAGTCCTGCTGGCGCGGCGTATCGGCCTGTTCCTCGCCGCTCGCCTCTTCCCCGGCGGCGGCATCGGCCGCACCGGTTTCCGGGGCCCGGGTGGCTTCCTCGCCACCGGCCTCGCCAGGCTCGGCCTGGGCGGCATCAGCCTGGCTCGCATCGGCCTGCGGCGCAGGCACCTGCCCGCTTTCCGGCAGCTGGTCAAACAGGCCGGCGGTGGTGAACGGGTCCGGGTTGGCAGGCTGCTCCGCCTCGGCGGCTGCCGGCTCTTCCGCGGCCGGCGCTTCTGCCACGGCCGGAGCCGGAACTTCCCCGGCCGCCGGCGTCTCCGCCTTGGCCTCGGAGGCCGGGGCGTCCGGCGCCGCTTCGGCCACGCTGACCGGGGCGACGGCAGCGGCATCGGCCGGGGTCGCCTCGGCCGGCTGCGGCGCGGCTTCCGGCGCGGCGGCCGTGGCGGCGGCCGTGGCGGCGGCCTCGGCAGGCGTCACCGGCGCGGAGGCCTGTTCCGCGGCCACGGCTTCGACCGGCGCGGCAGGTTCGACCGCCGGCACCGGATCCGGCGTGGCGGTGGGCGCCTGCTCCACCGGCGCGGGCTCGGCAGGGGTCTCGGCGACAGCCTCGGTCGCGGGCACGGCCTGCTGGGCAGCCGCGGTTTCGGCGGCACCCGGCTCAGCGGCGACCGGCCCGGCCGTCGGGGCGGCAACCGGAGCCGCAGGGCCATGGGATTCCACGTCTGCGGCCGGGGCCGCGCTCACCGGGGCCGGCAGGTCGTCGAAGTCGAACTCCGGCTGGCTGGCCGGGGCGACCTGTGCCGCGGCCTCGCCCTCGGCGTCGTCATCGCCCTCGAGGCCTTCGCCCAGTTCCTGCGCGCCCTCGGCGCTGGCACCCTCGGCCGCGGCACCACCGCGACGGCGGCGACGGCCACCGCGACGGCCGCGCCGACGGCGGCTGCCGCCCTCCGCGGTCGCGCCTTCCTCGCCAGGCGCCGCGGCCTCGGCGACGGCGGTCGCCTTGCCGGTGGCCTCGGCCGGAGCGGGCGAGGGGACATTGCTGGTGTCGTCGAGCGGGGCGGCGACCGCGGCAGCTGCCGCGGCAGCCACGGCCGCGGTGCCGGGCTGCACGGGCTCGGCGGCTGCCGCCTGGGCCGGCTCTTCGGTGCGCGGGCGCTGCGGCTGCGCCGGACGGGCAGCGGTTTCGGCGGCGGGGGCGCTGGTGGCCTCGGCCGGCTTCGGCTGGCGCTGCTTCTGCGGCTGCTGCTTGTTGCCGCCGGCCTGCTGGCCATTGCGGCCCTGCTGCTGCGCCTTGTCCTGCTTGTCCTGCTTGTCCTGGCGTTCCTGCTTCGGCTGGGCCTGGCCATTGCCGCCCTTGCCCTGGCCGCGCTTGCGTCCCTGGCCCTGCGCCTGGCCGCTGCCGGCCGCCTCGCCGCGTTCGCGGCGCGGGCGCTCGTTGCGGTTGCCGCGGCCTTCGCCCTGGCCGGCGGCCGCGGTGCGCTCGGGCTTGGCCGGGGCCGGGGCCGGGGCCGGATCCAGCGCCGCGCCAAACAGGCGCTTGAGGAAGCCGACCACGCCGCCGCCAGTGGACGGGGCAGGCGCCGGGGCAGGTGCGGGCGCCGCCGGCTGCACCGGCGCTTCCTCGCGCTCCTCGCGCACCGGTGCCGGGCGCGGCGGGGCCACGCGGGTCACCGCCGGGGCCGGCGGGATGTTCAGCTGGGCCTTGGTCAGGGCGTGCACCGGCAGCTTGCGCGGGGTGCCGCGCTGGTAGGAAGGCTTGCTGCTTTCCTCGCCCAGCTCGTTCTCGCGCAGGCGGGTGACCTCGTAGTGCGGGGTCTGCAGCTGCTCGTCGGCGACGATGATGATCGGCGCGTCGTGGCGGGTCTCGATCTCGCGCAGCGCGCTGCGCTTCTCGTTGAGCAGGAAGTTGGCGATCTCCACCGGGGCCTGGACCAGCACCTGCCCGGTGTTCTCCTTCATCGCGTGCTCCTCGGCGACGCGGATGATGGACAGCGACAGCGACTCGATGCTGCGCATGCGGCCGTGGCCCTCGCAGCGCGGGCAGACGATCTGGCTGGCCTCGCCCAGGCTGGTGCGCAGGCGCTGGCGGCTCATCTCCAGCAGGCCGAAGCGGCTGATGCGGCCGATCTGGACGCGGGCGCGGTCGTACTTGAGCGCCGCCTGCAGCCGCTCCTCGACCGCGCGCTGGTGCTTGGACGAGGACATGTCGATGAAGTCGATCACCACCAGGCCGCCCAGGTCGCGCAGGCGCAGCTGGCGGGCCACCTCGTCGGCGGCCTCCAGGTTGGTCTGGAACGCGGTCTCCTCGATGTCGCCGCCCTTGGTGGCGCGGGCCGAGTTGACGTCGATCGCGGTCAGCGCCTCGGTCTGGTCGATCACCAGGGCGCCGCCGGAGGGCAGGCGCACGGTGCGCTCGTAGGCGTTCTCGATCTGCGACTCGATCTGGAAGCGGTTGAACAGCGGGATGTCGTCGGTGTAGTGCTTGAGCTTGCGCAGGTTGTGCGGCATCACCTGCTCGATGAACTGCCGCGCGTCGTTGTACATCTCCTCGGTGTCGACCAGGATCTCGCCGATGTCGTTGCGCAGGTAGTCGCGCAGGGCACGGATGATCAGCCGCGACTCCTGGTAGATCAGGAACGGCGCCGGCTTGCTCAGGGCCGCCTCGGCGATCGCGCGCCAGACCGCCAGCAGGTAGTCCAGGTCCCACTGCAGTTCTTCCGCGTCGCGGCCCACGCCTGCGGTGCGGATGATCACGCCCATGTCGTCCGGGATGTTCAGGGCGTCCATGGCGCGCTTGAGCTCGGCCCGGTCCTCGCCCTCGATCCGGCGCGAGACGCCGCCGGCGGTCGGGGAGTTGGGCATCAGCACCATGTAGCGACCGGCCAGCGAGATGAACGTGGTCAGGGCGGCGCCCTTGTTGCCGCGCTCGTCCTTGTCCACTTGGACGACGACTTCCTGGCCCTCGCGCAGCAGCTCGCGGATGCCGGCCTTGTTCGGGTCCACGCCGGCCTGGAAGTAGTCGCGGGAGATTTCCTTCAGCGGCAGGAAGCCGTGGCGCTCGGCGCCGTAGTCGACGAAGGCCGCTTCCAGCGAGGGCTCCAGCCGGGTGATGCGGCCCTTGTAGATGTTGGACTTCTTCTGTTCCTTGGACGGCTGTTCGATGTCGATGTCGTAGAGGGTCTGGCCGTCCACGATGGCCACGCGCAGTTCCTCTGCCTGCGTGGCGTTGATGAGCATTCGCTTCATGGTGCGTTCCTTATCGCGCTCTGACGCGCGGAACGCCGGGCGTTCGCCGTACTGGAATCCCGCCCCGCCGTGTTCCGGCGGGGCGGGCTTCGCCGCCCTCGCGCAACAGCGCGTCCGGGCGGATCCTGGTTTCCAGCGCTGCAACACCACGGCGGTCCGCGGGAGCGCTCTGCTTGTCTGGTTTTAGGTACAGCGGGCCGGTGGCGCGGACGCCACGCGGGACATGTTCAGCTACCGGTGCTCTGACCCACCGGGCCATGGCCGGGTCTGCCTGCAAGCCGCTAACATGGCCGCCCCGGGGGCGGTGGTCGCGTACTGTGCCGGGGTCGCGGGAAGTCCGGGCTTTCGGCCCCGTGACTTCTTCCAGCGGAATCAAACCCTTACATCGCCACCCGAGTCTAACAGAATTAGCCGCCAATGACCGACCCATCCCCCCGGGCAGGAGCCCGCACCGTTACGGTGCCAGAAGACCGTGACGGGCAGCGCCTGGACAACTTCCTGCTGGGCCAGCTCAAGGGCGCCCCGCGCAGCCTGGTGTACAAGCTGGTGCGCAGCGGCCAGGTGCGGGTGAACGGCGGCCGCGCCAAGGCCGAGCGCAAGCTGGCCGGCGGCGACGAGGTGCGCATCCCGCCGGTGCGGATCGAGCCGGAGGGCGAGCGCGGGACCCCGGCGCCGGGCCTGCTGCAGCGCATGGAAGCGGCGATCGTCTTCGAAGATGCGCGCATCCTCGTGGTGGACAAGCCTTCCGGCGTGGCCAGCCACGGCGGCAGCGGGATCAGCTTCGGCGCCATCGAGACCCTGCGCGCCCTGCGCCCGGGCCAGACCCTGGAACTGGCCCACCGCCTGGACCGGGACACCTCCGGCATCCTGGTGGTGGCCAAGAAGCGCTCGGCCCTGGCCGAGCTGCAGGCACTGATGCGCGAGGGCGGCGCCGGCGGCGGCATCCGCAAGCGCTACCTGGCCCTGCTGGCCGGGCGCATGCCCGACGGCACCATGAGCGTGGACGCCCCGCTGCATGTGGGCCTGCGCCAGGGCGGCGAGCGCCACGTGCAGGTGGCCCCGGCGGGCAAGCCCTCGCTGAGCCACTTCCGGGTGCTGGAGCGGCGCGGCGGGCATTCCTACTGCGAGGTGCGGATCGAGACCGGCCGCACCCACCAGATCCGGGTCCATGCCCGCCACCTCGGCCACCCGGTGGCCGGCGACGACAAGTACGGGGACCCGGAGGTCAACCGCCGCCTGCGCGACAAGGCCGGGTTGCGCCGGCTGTTCCTGCACGCGGCTTCGCTGGAGTTCGCCCTGGACGCCGGCCGCACCCCGTACACCCTCAATGCGCCGCTGCCGCCGGAGCTGCGCGAGGTGCTGGACCGGCTCGACTAGGCCGCCGCCGCGGCGTTCACAGCTTGAACAGGACCAGGCTCACGGCCAGCACCGCCATGCCGCTGACCAGGCCGTACACGGTCTCGTGGCCCTTGCCGTAGCGCTTGGCCGCCGGCAGCAGCTCGTCGATCGCCAGGAACACCATGACCCCGGCGATGATCCCGAACACCGCGCCGAACACCGCGTCGGTCATCACCTGCGACAGCAGGGCGTAGCCCACGCCGGCGCCGATCGGCTCGGCCAGGCCGGACAGCAGGCTGGCGATGAAGGCGTAACGCTTGTTGCCGGTGGCGTAGTACACCGGCACCGCGATGGCGATGCCCTCGGGGATGTTGTGGATGGCGATGGCGAAGGCCAGCGGCAGGCCCAGGGCCGGGCTCTCCAGGGTCGCGAAGAAGGTCGCCAGGCCTTCGGGGAAGTTGTGCGCGGTGATCGCCACCGCGGTCATCAGGCCCACCCGGCGGATGTACTCGCGGTTGTGCTCGCGCAGCGCCGGGTCGTCGCTGGTGAGGCTGTCGTGCGGATTGGGGATCAGCCGGTCGATCAGCATGATCGCCACCAGCCCGGCCAGGAAGGCGCAGGTCGCCCCGGCGAAGCCGGCCTTGTCGCCATAGGCCAGGCTGAAGGAGGCGATCGACTTGTTGAGGATCTCCGACAGTGAGACATAGACCATCGCGCCGCCGGCGAAGGCCAGGCCGAAGGCCAGCAGGCGCGGATTCGGGTTGCGGGCGAAGATCACCAGCAGGCTGCCCAGGCCGGTGGCCAGGCCGGCGGCCAGGGTCACGCCAAGTGCGACCAGCACCTGGGAGAGGGCGATCTCGGGCATTCAGGCAGGCCTTGGGAGGTGGGGCGGGGGACTCAGGGGCGGCGGCCGGCGTCCAGGGCGAAGCACTCGTCCGGGCGCACCTGCGGCGGGGTGAAGTTCACCGGCACCTGGATGGTCCGCGCGATCGGCTGGCCGCCGCGGGTGGCCGGGCGGAACTTCCAGCCCTGCACGGCCTCCTGTGCCAGGCGGTCCAGCTCGTCGTTGCCGCTGCTGCGCAGCAGGGTGATGCGGGTAGGCGTGCCCTCGGTGCCCACTTCCACCTGCAGCACGCTCTGCCCGCCGATCCCGGCGCAGCCCAGCTCGGCCGGGTACTGCGGCGGCGGGGTGTCGATCGCCGCGATCTCGGTCGGCGGCGGCACCGGCGCGGCCGGGGTGGCGTCGTCGCGGCCGCAAGCGGCCAGCAGCAGCGTGCCGAGCAGGGCGGCGGAAACGGGCAGGGCGCGGGTCATGTTCAGTCCTCGAGCAGGGCGGAAGCCTTGGCGGCGCAGATGAAGTCGTTCTCGCTCAGGCCGCCGACGTCGTGGGTCGAGAAGCGCACCACGCAGCGGTCGTAGTGCACGCCCAGGTCCGGGTGGTGGTCCTCCCGGTGCGCGATCCAGGCCAGCGCGTTCACGAAGGCCATGGTGTGGTGGTAGTCGCGGAAGCGGAAGGTGCGCACCAGGGCGCGGCCTTCCTCGGCCAGCTCCCAGCCGGGCACCTCCGGCAGCAGCTCGGCCAGGCGCGCCTGGGTAAGGCGGTGCTCGATGCCCTTGCGGGGGATGCAGTGCGCCCGCGACAGCGGAATCAGGTCTGGCATGCCGGGTCTCCATCTGCCGGCCGATGATCCCCGTGGCGGCGTGCACGCAGCGTTGCAGCCTGGCGTGGCACACCGGCTGCGGGAGGGGGCCGGGACCCGGCTAGAATACCCGCATGATCAACATCTCAGACACCGCGCAGGCGCATTTCCGCAAGCTGGTCGAACGCGAGGGCATCCCCGGGCTGGGGGTGCGCCTGAGCGCGGTCGACCCGGGCACGCCGCGCGCCGACGCGCGGCTGGAGTTCGCCGAGCCGTCCGAGCTGGCCGGCGACGAGTGGGCGGTGGACTGCGAGGGCTTCACCCTGTACGTGGCCGCCGACAGCGTGCCGTGGCTGGACGGCGCCGAGATCGACTACGTCTACCAGGGCACCGGCGCGCAACTGACCATCCGCGCACCCAAGATCAAGGGCGAGGCGCCCGGCGAGGCCGCCTCCCTGGTCGAACGCGTGCGCTGGGTGATGGACAACGAGATCAACCCGCAGCTGGCCTCCCACGGCGGCCGCGCCGCGGTGGAGCAGGTCTCCGCCGACGGCGTGGTGTGGCTGCGCTTCGGCGGCGGCTGCCACGGTTGCGGCATGGCCGACGTCACCCTCAAGCAGGGCATCGAGAAGACCCTGATGGCGCGGGTGCCGGGGGTGACCGCGGTGCGCGACGCCACCGACCACGACTCCGGCTCGGCGCCGTACATGCCGCGCGGCCGCGCAGGCTGACCCGGCGGCCTTGCGGTGACGCGGGGGGCCGAAATCATCCAGCTGCTCAACGCGCGCGAGCGCGTGCGCGTGCCTTTGGAGCGCAGCACCGGCCTGCCCTACGGCTGGGCGCTGTGGATGAAGGCCGCCCCGGCCGCCGCCGCTCCGGCGCTGCGTGCGGACGAACTCGTGGCACTGCTGGCCGCGCGCCCGCCCGGGCCCTGGCCGCGCGGCGAGGAGCTGACCCGCTGGCAGGCCCTGCTGGCGCTGTTCCGCCAGGGCTGGCAGCCGGCGCCGCGCGACGAACGCCCGCTACGCGCCCTGTCCTGGGCCGGCAGCGCCGCGTTGCACCTGGTATTCGTGCTGCTGCTGTCCTGGATCGCCTACCTGCAGTCGCTGCTGCCGCCCCCGCCGCGCGCGGCCGGCGGCGGCGGCGGGGAACGCGTGGGCATTGGCTTCGTTGGCCGCGAGGGTGCCGCGGGCACGCCTGGCGATTCGGCGCAGGGCGAGGCCTCCGTGACGCCGGCCGCGGCGCGCCAGCCCGGCCAGGCACGGCAGCGGCCGACCCCGCCGACGCCCGCGCCGCAGGTGGCCGATGCGGCGGCCGCGGCGGGACAGTCCGCCGCAGCAACCGAACCCGTCGCGAGCGCGCAGGCCGATCCGGCCGAAGCCGCGCTCGAGGTCCCGCCGGTTCCGCTGATCGAGCCCCGGGCGCCAGCCCCGCGGTTGCCGGAGGTGGCGCTGCGCGAGGTGGAACTCCCGGAACCGGTCGAGGTGGCCAGCGTGCCTGTCCCACAGGTGCCGCTGCCGGTCCGCGAGGTCGCGGTGCGCGAGCCGCAACCGCAGCTGCGCGAGCGCGAGGTGGTGGTGGTCACGGCTCCGGCCATCCAGGCGCCGCGTCCGCGCGAGGTGGACCTGCCCGCGCCGCGGGCGCGCGAGCCGGAACTGCGCCCGCGCGAGGTCGTCGTGGTCGATGTGCCGGCGCTGCCGGCGCCGGCGGTGCGTCCGCTGGAGGTGCCCGCGCCGCCGGTGCGCCTGCCCGAGGTGCGCCAGCGCGAGGTGCCCGCGCCAGTCGCCGCCACCGCACTGCCCACTCCGCCGGTGCGCCTGCCGCAGGTGCAGCCGCGCCCGTCGGCTGCCCCGGCGCTGCGCCCGCGCGAGGTCCCGATGCCGGCCGCGCCGAGCGCCGCTGCACCGGCGCCGGCCGTGGCCCAGCCAGCCCCGGCAGCCGCCGCGCCTGCGTCCCAGCCTGGGGAGTCGGCCGCGGCGCCGTCGCCGGCTACGGCGGCAGCCCCTGCGCCGGCTGCGGCCGCGGAACCGGCGGCACCCGGCGCGGCGTCGTCCGCGCCGCGCCAGGAGCGTGGCACGGCGCCGGGCAGCGATCCCTGGGCCAATGTGCTGGCGGATGACCGCTGGGGCGGACAGGCCCAATCCGCGGGGCCCGGCCCGGGCCTGTTCGACGCCCAGGGGCGCGCGCGCCTGCCTGGCGCGGGCGAGGCGCCGGGGCAGGGCCCAGGGGGCGGAGCGGGCGAGGGCCTGGCCGAGCGCGGTGCTCCCGGGGGCGACAGCGATGCCTGGACCCGCGAGCGCATCGAGCAATCCGGTACCTGGCTCAAGCGCCCGCCGTACGACTACGAGCCGACCAGTTTCGACCGCTACTGGGTGCCGAACGCGTCGCTGCTGGCCGAATGGGTGCGCAAGGGCATCAAGTCGGTGGCGATCCCGATCCCGGGCACCAACGGCAAGCGGATCACCTGCGTGGTCTCGCTGCTGCAGCTGGGTGGCGGCTGCGGGATCAGCGACCCCAACCTCAACGAGCAGGCGGCCGAGGCGCGGCCACCGCCGGACGTTCCGTTCAAGCCGGAGCTGCAGGAGGACAACGGCAGCGTGCGCCCGTGAGCCGCCTGCTGGGCCGCGCCCGGCATCCTGCTAGAATCGGCGACCGCTTTTCACCTGCCAGTTGCCGCCATGATCGAGCTCAATCCCGTCCGCCAGCGCATCGCCGACCTTACCGGTCGCGTGGTCTCGCTACGGGGGTATCTTTGACTACGACGCCAAGAAAGAGCGTCTGGAAGAAGTAAACCGCGAACTGGAGCTGCCCAACGTCTGGGACGACCCGGAGCGTGCGCAGGCCCTGGGCCGCGAGCGCGCGATGCTGGACAAGACCGTCGGCGGCATCGCCGCGGTGCTGGAGGGCCTGGAGGGCTCCACCGAACTGCTCGAGCTGGCCGAGAGCGAGCAGGACGAGGAGACCGCCCTGGCGGTGGTGGCCGACGTCGACCGCTATGAGAAGGAGATCGAGAAGCTGGAGTTCCAGCGCATGTTCTCCGGGCAGATGGACGGCGCCAACGCCTTCGTCGACATCCAGGCCGGCGCCGGCGGCACCGAGGCCCAGGACTGGGCCGAGATGCTGCTGCGCATGTACCTGCGCTGGTGCGAGTCGCGCGGCTGGAAGACCGAGCTGCTGGAGGTCTCCGGCGGCGACGTAGCCGGCATCAAGTCCGCCACCTTCCGCGTGGAAGGCGAGTTCGCCTACGGCTGGCTGAAGACCGAGACCGGCGTGCACCGCCTGGTGCGCAAGAGCCCGTTCGACTCGGACAACCGCCGCCACACCAGCTTCACCTCGGTGTTCGTCAGCCCCGAGGTCGACGACAAGATCGACATCGAGATCAACCCGGCCGACCTGAAGACCGACGTCTACCGTTCCTCCGGCGCCGGCGGCCAGCACGTCAACAAGACCGAGTCGGCGGTGCGCATCACCCACGTGCCCAGCGGCATCGTGGTGGCCTGCCAGACCGAGCGCAGCCAGCACGCCAACCGCGACCGCGCGATGAAGATGCTGGCGGCCAAGCTGTACGAGCTGGAGCTGCAGAAGCGCAACGCCGAGAAGGACGCGGTGGAGGCCACCAAGTCCGACATCGGCTGGGGCAGCCAGATCCGCAACTACGTGCTCGACCAGAGCCGGATCAAGGACCTGCGCACCGGCATCGAGCGCAGCGATACCCAGAAGGTGCTGGACGGCGACCTGGACGAGTTCGTCGAGGCCAGCCTCAAGGCCGGCCTGCAGGTCGGCGCCAAACGGACCGACGCGGCCTGAGGCCGCGGCCGCCGCGCCGCGCGCCGATCCGCGTCCGCATCCTCCCCCGACGACCGGCCCGGCCGCCACGCGCGCCGGGCCGCCCAGAACCCAGGCGCGCCCCGCGCCACGTCCGGTCCAGAGCATGAGCCAGTCCAACGAAACCACCGCCGTCGCCCCCGCCGACGAGAACCACCTGATCGCCGAGCGCCGCGCCAAGCTCGCCGCCCTGCGCGAGCGCGGCATCGCCTATCCCAACGACTTCAAGCGCGCCGACTACGCCGGCGACCTGCAGGCCGAATTTGCCGACGCGGAGAAGTGGGCCGCCGAGGCCCTGGAGGCGCTGCCGCGCAAGGTGGCCCTGGCCGGCCGGCTGATGGCCAAGCGGGTGATGGGCAAGGCCAGCTTCGCCCAGGTCATGGACGAGTCCGGCCGCATCCAGCTGTTCCTGCAGGCCAACGCCCTGGGCGAGGCCTACGAGGCGTTCAAGTCGTTCGACGTGGGCGACATCGTCGCGGTCGAGGGCGGGCTGACCCGCACCCGCACCGGCGAACTGTCGGTCAAGGCCACCTCGCTGCGGCTGCTGGTCAAGTCGCTGCGCCCGCTGCCGGACAAGTGGCACGGCCTGGCCGACGTGGAGCAGCGCTACCGCCAGCGCTACGTCGACCTGATCGTGACCCCCGAGGCGCGCGACGTGTTCGTCAAGCGCAGCAAGATCATCCGCGCGATCCGCTCCTGGCTGGACGAGCGCCGCTTCCTGGAAGTGGAGACGCCGATGATGCACTACATCCCCGGCGGTGCCACCGCCAAGCCGTTCATCACCCACCACAACGCCCTGGACCTGCAGCTGTACCTGCGCGTGGCGCCGGAGCTGTACCTCAAGCGACTTGTGGTCGGCGGCCTGGAGCGGGTGTACGAGATCAACCGCAACTTCCGCAACGAGGGTGTGTCGACCCGGCACAACCCCGAGTTCACCATGCTCGAGCTGTACGAGGCCTACGCCACGTACCACGAGATCATGGACCTGACCGAGAACGTCATCCGCGACACCGCACAGGCGGTGCTGGGCACCACCGAGGTGGAGTGGGAAGGGCAGAAGATCGACCTGGGCCCGCGCTTCCGCCGTTGGCGCATGGACGAGGCCGTGCGCCACCACAACCCGGAGATCAGCGCCGCCGACTGCACCGACCGCGAAGCCCTGCTGCGCCACTGCGAGCGCCTGGGGATCAAGGTCAAGCCGGCCTGGGGCTGGGGCAAGCTGCTGCTGGAGATCTTCGAGGCCACGGTCGAGCACCACCTCGTCCAGCCGACCTTCATCACCGACCACCCGGTGGAGGTCAGCCCGCTGGCCCGTGCCTCGGACACCGAGCCGGGCTACACCGACCGCTTCGAGCTGTTCATCAACGGCAAGGAGCTGGCCAACGGCTTCTCCGAGCTCAACGACCCCGAGGACCAGGCGCGGCGCTTCCAGGCCCAGGTCGCGGCCAAGGAGGGCGGCGACGACGAGGCCATGCACTACGACGCCGACTACATCCGGGCCCTGGAATACGGCATGGCCCCGACCGGCGGCCTGGGCATCGGCATTGACCGCCTGGTGATGCTGCTGACCGGCAGCACCTCGATCCGCGACGTGCTGCTGTTCCCGTACATGCGCCCGGGCCAGCCCGGCTGAGCCCCCGCGCGCCGCCGGGCGCGCGCCAATTCCGCTTGCGCCGGCGTGGATGTCGCACCCGCCGGCGCCGCGTTATGCTGCAAGCCGGATCAAGGGCGGGACGCAGGCCTTGGACATCGCCATCGTCGACGACCAGGCATCGGCACGCACGATGCTGCGTCACATCATCGAGGACATCGCCCCGGAGCTGAAGGTCCACGACTTCGGCGACGCGCGCCAGGCGCTGGCCTGGTGCGAGGACCACCCGGTCGACCTGCTGTTGCTGGACTACCGCATGCCGGGCATCGACGGGCTGGAGTTCGCGCGCCGCTTCCGGCGCCTGCCGCGGCACCGCGACATCCCCATCATCCTGATCACCGTGGTCGGCGACGAGCCGATCCGCCAGGCCGCGCTCGAGGCCGGGGTGATCGACTTCCTGGTCAAGCCGGTGCGCCCGCGCGAGCTGCGCGCGCGCTGCCACAACCTGCTGCAGCTGCGGCAGCAGGCCGAGACCGTCAAGCAGCGCGCGCTGTCGCTGGAGCAGCGGCTGCTGGCGAGCATGCACGAGGTCGAGGAACGCGAGCGCGAGACCCTGTCGCGGCTGGCGCGGGCGATCGAGTTCCGCGACGCCGGCACCAGCGCGCACCTGGAACGCATGTCGCGCGTGGCCTCGTTGATCGCCGAGTCGATGGGCCTGCCCGAGGAAGAGGTCAGGATGATCGAAGCGGCCGCGCCGCTGCACGACATGGGCAAGATCGCCATCCCGGATTCGGTGCTGATGAAGGCCGGCCAGCTGAGCCCCGAGGAAATGGCGATCATGCGCCGGCATCCGCGGATCGGCTACGAGCTGCTGGCCGACAGCCCCAACCGCTTCATCCAGGCCGGCGCGCTGATCGCGCTGCGCCACCACGAGCGCTGGGACGGCAGCGGCTACCCCGACGGGCTGGCCGGCGAGGCGATCCCGCTGGAGGCGCGGATCGTGGCGGTGGCCGACGTGTTCGACGCGCTGATCTCGCGCCGTCCGTACAAGGAGGCCTGGAGCATCGATGCCGCGCTGGCCTACCTGTACGCCCAGCGCGGCCGCCTGTTCGACCCGGCCTGCGTGGACGCGCTGCTGCGCGTGCGCGAGCGCCTGCTGGACATCTGCGAGCAGTACTCCGCCGCCTCGGCGCGGCCGCTCGGGGAGGTTTCCGGTGCGTAACCCGCTGGAATGGACCAGGCAGCGCCTGTCGGGCCGCCCGGACAGCGAGCACGGCCAGGCCCTGGTGCGCGTCGCCCTGATCCTGCTGATCCTGTGCTACGTGCTGCTGCCGTCCTCGCGCAGCGGCCTGGATGCGGAGCAGTACCGCGACGTGCTGGCGATCGTGCTTGGCGGCCTGGCCCTGAGCCTGGCGATCTTCGGCGCGCTGCTGGCGCGACCCGGCCGCTCGGACCTGCGCCGCGCGGTGGGCATGCTCGCCGACTACGGCTTGATGGCCGCCGGCATGATCCGCATGGGCGAGCCGCTGGCCTGGGTCTACATCGTGGTGATGTGGGTGACCGTCGGCAACGGCCTGCGCTACGGCAACCGCTACCTGCTGGCGGCGGTGGCCATGGCGGTGGCCAGCTTCGGCTCGGTGCTGTGGTTCACCGAGTTCTGGCACCAGGTGCGCGCGCTGGGCCTGGGCCTGCTGGCCGGCCTGGTGGCCGTGCCGATGTACCTGTCCAGCCTGCTGCGCCAGCTGACCCGCGCCACCGAGGAGGCGCAGCGCGCCAGCGAGGCCAAGAGCCGGTTCCTGGCCAACATGAGCCACGAGTTCCGCACCCCGCTCAACGGGCTGGCGGGCATGACCGAGCTGCTGTCGACCACCCAGCTGGACGGCGAGCAGCGCGAGTGCGTGCGCACCATCCAGGCCTCCACCCGCAGCCTGATGGGCCTGGTGGAGGACGTGCTGGACATCTCCGCGATCGAGGCGGGCAAGGTCAAGCTCAACCCGGAGAATTTCTCCCCGCGCGAGGCGCTGGATTCGGTCGGCCTGATCCTGCGCCCGCAGGCGCGGCAGAAGCAGCTGGAGTACCTGGTGGTGGTCGACGACGCGGTGCCGCAGCAGGTACGCGGCGACGCCGTGCACCTGCGCCAGGTGCTGCTCAACCTGGTCGGCAACGCGGTCAAGTTCACCGATGCCGGGCGGGTGCGGGTGGACGTGACCGTGGCCGGGGTGCAGGAGGGCGGCGGCGTGCGCCTGCGCTTCGTGGTCAGCGACACCGGCATCGGCATCCCCGAATCCATGCGCGGCCGCGTGTTCGAGGCCTTCGAGCAGGCCGACGCCAGCCTGGCGCGCCGCTACGGCGGCACCGGCCTGGGCACGACCATCGCCCGCGGCCTGGTCGAGGCCATGGGGGGCAGGATCGGCTACGAGAACCTGGAGCCGCGCGGCAGCCGCTTCTGGTTCGAGGTGCCGTTCCAGCCGGCCACCGCCGCCCCGCTGCGCCCCGCGGTGCTGGAGGAGGGCGGCCAGGACGTGGCTGCCGGCGACGGCAAGGTGATCGCCTTCGCCGACCCGTTCCTGCGCCACCGCGCGCGGGTGCGCAGCATGCAGGTGCTGGTGGCCGACGACTACGAAGCCAACCGCATGGTGCTGCAGCGCCTGCTGCAGAAGGCCGGCCACCGCGTGACCTGCGTCGCCGGCGGCGAGGAAGTGCTCGAGGCCATGGCCGAGCGCGACTACGACGTGGCCATCGTCGACCTGCACATGCCCGGCCTCAGCGGCCTGGACCTGCTGCGCCAGCTGCGGGTGATGCAGGCCGGCGGGGTCACCCAGACCCCGGTGGTGGTGCTCAGCGCCGACGTCACCCCCGAGTCGATCCAGCGCTGCGAGAAAGCCGGTGCCTACGCCTTCCTGGCCAAGCCGGTGGCCGCGGCGCGGCTGCTGGACGTGCTGGCAGACGTGGCGCTCCGGCGCGGTCGCCGCGCCGGAGCGGGCGGTACCGGCGCGCGCGAGGAGCGTCAGCCGGCGGCGGCCGGCGGCCCCGGTGCCGTGCTCGATCCCTCGGTGCTGGACGAACTGGCGGCGATGGGCATGGGCCTGGCCTTCGAGCAGGAGTTCATCCGCCACTGCCTGAGCGACGCCGAGGGCTGCCTGGCCTCGATGCAGCAGGCCGGCGAGGACGCGGACTGGTCGCGGCTGCGCGACCACGCGCACGCGATCAAGGGCGTGGCCGCGAACATGGGCCTGGTGCGGGTCGCGGAACTGGGCGGGGTGTTGATGCGCCTGCCGGAATGGCAGATGCGCAACGAATGGCGCGAGCACCTGGCGCGACTGGTCGAGGCCCTGGCCCAGGGCCGGCAGGCGCTGGATGCCCGGGTCGCGGCCCGCGATGGCGGCGCCCGCGACCGCGGGGACAGCTGAGGGGCAGGGCAGCGGCGGCTGGCGTGGCCCGGCATTGCCGGGCCGGCCGCCACCCGGCTGGCTCAGCCCCCGGCCAGGCCGGCCCGCCGGGTCTGGGCGCGGACGATCCGCTCCATGGTCCGCAGCGACTTGTCGCCCAGCTGCAGCGCGGTGTCCACCCAGACCTCGGTGATCCGCAGCAATTCCTCGTAGCCGACCGGCTGGCCGATGCCGCGCACCGCGTTCATCGCCAGGTGCGCGTGCGGCGCGCGCTGGTGCTGGCGGATCAGGTCGCGCACCGCGGCCTCGCCTTCGCCCTTGGGCACCAGCACGTCGACCACGCCCAGCCGGTACATCTCCTCGCTGCTGTAGACCTCGCCGCTGAGGATCATGCGCTCGGCCTGGCGCGGGCTGACCCGCTTGCACAGGAAGGAGTAGGCGCCCATGCCCGGGAACAGCCCGAACAGCACCTCGGGCAGGCCCATGCCCACGCCTTCCTCGGCGACGATGGTGTGGCAGGCCAGGGCCATCTCCAGGCCGCCGCCCAGGGCATCGCCCTGGACCAGGGCCACGGTGTGCACGTCGCCGCCGAACCCGGTGTGCACGTGGTGCACGCCCTCCACGCAGCGCTTGGCATAGGCCAGCAGTTGCGCGCGGTCGCCGGCGCGGATCAGGCGCATGAACAGGTCCAGGTCGCCGCCGAGGTTGTAGGCGGAGGCGGCCGAGGCCAGCACGAAATGGCGCAGGCGGCCCGGGACCTGCTGCTCCGGCGGCAGGGTCATGGCGCTCATGTAGCGCCACATGTCCTCCAGCATCTCGAAGCGGCAGCAGGGACGCACGCCGGTGTGCGCGTCGGCATGCATGTAAAGCCAGTGGGCACTGCCGTCCGCCGGGCCCTCGACGCGAATGGTGGGGTATTCGGCGACGCGCAGCTTCTCGATGGTGGTCATGGCCAGTTCTCCGGGTAGGGGTGGTGGACGACGGGCGACGCCGCCCGTACGCGCCGATCCTACCGGCACCGCCGCCCCGGCGGCCGCGGCCGGGCAAAAGAAAAGGCGCGCCCCCCGGGGGCGCGCCTGGTGCGGTCCGGGACGGGCGGGGCCCGCCGGGCTTGCCAGCCTCAGTGCGTGGCCGCGGCTTCCGGCTTGCCGGCCGGGGCCTGGTCGCGCAGTTCCTTGCGCAGGATCTTGCCGACGTTGCTCTTCGGCAGCTCGTCGCGGAACTCGATGTGGCGCGGCTGCTTGTACCCGGTCAGGGCCTGGCGGCAGTAGGCCTTGATGTCCTCGGCCGTCAGCGCCGGGTCCTTCTTGACCACGAACAGCTTGACCGCTTCGCCGGAACGCTCGTCCGGCACGCCCACGGCGGCCACCTCGAGCACGCCGGGCATGGCCGCGACCACGTCCTCGATCTCGTTCGGGTACACGTTGAAGCCGGAGACCAGGATCATGTCCTTCTTGCGGTCGACGATGTAGACGAAGCCCTTCTCGTCGATCCGGGCCATGTCACCGGTGCGCAGCCAGCCGTCGGCGTCGATGGCCTTGGCGGTCTCCTCCGGGCGCTGCCAGTAGCCCTTCATCACCTGCGGGCCCTTGATGCACAGCTCGCCGATCTCGCCCAGCGCCACTTCCTTGCCGTCCTCGTCCTTGATGCAAACGTCGGTCGAGGGGATGGGCAGGCCGATGGAGCCGTTGAACTCCTTCAGGTCCAGCGGGTTGATGCAGGCCGCCGGCGAGGTCTCGGTCAGGCCGTACGCCTCCACCAGGGTCACGCCGGTGACCTTCTTCCAGCGCTCGGCCACGGCGCGCTGCACCGCCATGCCGCCGCCCAGGGTGATCTTGAGCTTCGAGAAATCCACCTCGTCGAAGCCGGGCGTGTTGAGCAGGCCGTTGAACAGGGTGTTGACGCCGGTGATCGCGGTGAAGCCGGAAGTCTTCAGCTCCTTGACGAAGTTCGGCATGTCGCGCGGGTTGGTGATCAGGTGGTTGAGGCCACCGAGCTCCATGAACACCAGGCAGTTCGCCGTCAGCGCGAAGATGTGGTACAGCGGCAGGGCGGTGATGATCACCTCCTCGCCGGGGCGCAGGTCGTTCGGCCGCAGCCAGGCCGAGGCTTGGCACATGTTCGCCACCAGGTTGCGGTGGGTGAGCATGGCGCCCTTGGCCACGCCGGTGGTGCCGCCGGTGTACTGCAGGAAGGCGATGTCCGACGGATCGATGTCCACCTGCGGCAGCGCGTGGCGCTTGCCGGCGGCCAGCGCGTCGCGGAAGCGCACCGCGCCGGGGATGTCGTACTCGGGCACCATCTTCTTCACGTACTTGAGCACGAAGTTGACGATGGCGCCCTTGGGGAAGCCCAGCATGTCGCCCAGGCCGGTGGTGATCACCTGCTTCAGCGGGGTCTCGGCCAGCACTTCCTGCACGGTGTGGCCGAAGTTGTCGACCACCACGATCGCCGCGGCGCCGGCGTCCACCAGCTGGTGCTTGAGCTCGCGCGCGGTGTACAGCGGGTTGACGTTCACCACGGTCAGGCCGGCACGCAGGATGCCGAAGGTCGCGATCGGGTACTGCAGGCAGTTGGGCATCATCAGGGCGACGCGGTCGCCTTTCTTCAGGCCCAGCTCGCCCAGCAGGTAGGCCGCGAACTGGGTCGCCAGCCGGTCGACCTCGGCGTAGGTCAGGGTCTTGCCGAAGTTGCGGTAGGCGGGGCGGTCGGCGTAGCGGGCGACGGTCGCGTCGAAGACCGCGGCTACAGACCGGTACTGGTCCGGATCGATTTCAGCGGGCACGCCTTGCGGATAGCTCTGCAGCCAGGGGCGATCCGGATTCATTGAGCTCCCTCCCGAGGAGTAGTCTTGCGTCTGCATCAGTTCTGCCACGCCGTGGGTCATGCCGGCGTCCGCTGCGGAGCATACCGTTACGGATGGAAAAGTCGAAGCAGATAGTGCCTATCAATCGATCCGCAAGCCCCGCGTGGCGGGCCCTGGCGCTGCTCTTGCTGCTGTTTCCGGCCGCCGGCTGCAGCCGGGATCCACCGGAAGAACGCTTGCGGGACACGCTTGTGCGGATGCAGCAGGCACTCGAGGAACGGGCCCCGGCGCGGTTCATGGAGTACGTGGCCGCGGACTTCGTCGGCAATGACGGGGTCGATCGTGATGCACTGCAGCAGGCCGTGCGCGCGCAGGTCCTGGCCAACCAGCGTATCGGCCTGGTGCTCGGGCCGGCCGAGGTGGAGATGCGCCAGGGCAGCGCAACCGTACGGTTTTCCGCGCTGGCGACCGGAAGCGGCGGACGCTGGCTGCCCGAGCGCGGCGGCAGCTGGGACGTCACCACCGGCTGGCGCGAGGAGGGCGGCGACTGGCGCCTGCACTACGCCCGCTGGGAGCGGCGCTGAGCCCCGCGGGCCGCCCGGGAAGGAAAAAGCCCCGCATGCGCGGGGCTCTTCCGTGGCGGCGGCGGCTCAGGCCGCCTTGCGGGTGGCCAGCTGGCGCAGCACGTACTGCAGCAGGCCGCCGTGCCGGAAGTACTCCACTTCCTTCGGGGTCAGCAGCAGCACGTGGACCTCGAACTCCACCACGCGGCCGTCGGCCTTGCGCGCGGTGACCTTCGCGCTCTTGCTGGCGCCATCCTGCAGGCCGGAGACGTCGAACACCTCGGTGCCGTCCAGGCCCAGCGACTGCGCGTTCTGGCCGTCCTTGAACTGCAGCGGCAGCACGCCCATGCCCACCAGGTTCGAACGGTGGATGCGCTCGAAGCTCTCGGCGATCACCGCCTTGACCCCCAGCAGGTTGGTGCCCTTGGCCGCCCAGTCGCGCGAGGAACCGGTGCCGTACTCCTTGCCGGCGATCACCAGCAGCGGCGTGCCCTCGGCCTTGTAGCGCATGGCCGCGTCGTAGATCGACATCTTCTCCGGCGGGTTGGAGCCGAAGTAGAGGGTGTTGCCGCCTTCCTCGCCGCCGAAGAACAGGTTCTTGATGCGGATGTTGGCGAAGGTGCCGCGGACCATGACGTCGTCGTTGCCGCGGCGGCTGCCGTAGCTGTTGAAGTCCGCCGGCTGCACCCCGCGCGACTGCAGGAAGCGGCCCGCCGGCGAGTCCTTCTTGATGTTGCCGGCCGGGGAGATGTGGTCGGTGGTGATCGAATCGCCGAACAGGCCCAGCACCCGCGCGCCGTGGATGTCGCCGATCGAGCCGACCTCCATGGTCATGCCCTCGAAGTACGGCGGGTTCTTGATGTAGGTGGAGGACTCGTCCCAGGCGTACAGCTCGCCGTCGGGCGATTCGATGGTGTTCCAGCGGTTGTCGCCCTTGAACACGTCGGCGTAGTTCTGCTTGAACATCTCCGGGCCGATGGTCGAGGCGATGACGTCGCCGATCTCCTTGCTGCTGGGCCAGATGTCGCGCAGGTACACCGGCTGGCCGTCGCTGCCGGTGCCGATCGGCTCGGAGGTCAGGTCGATGTCGGTGGTGCCGGCCAGGGCGTAGGCCACCACCAGCGGCGGACTGGCCAGGTAGTTCATCTTGACCTCGGGGTGGACGCGGCCCTCGAAGTTGCGGTTGCCCGACAGCACCGAGGTGACGACCAGGTCGCCGGCGGCGATGCCGGCGCTGACTTCCGGCGGCAGCGGGCCGGAGTTGCCGATGCAGGTGGTGCAGCCGTAGCCGACGATGTAGAAGCCGACCTTCTCCAGTTCCTCCAGCAGGCCGGCCTTCTGCAGGTAATCGGTGACCACGCGCGAGCCCGGACCCAGCGAGGTCTTGACCCAGGGCTGGCGCTTGAGTCCGCGCGCGGCGGCGTTGCGCGCCAGCAGGCCGGCGGCGACCATCACCGCCGGGTTGGAGGTGTTGGTGCAGGAGGTGATCGCGGCGATCACCACCGCGCCGTCCTTGAGCTTGACCTGCTGGCCGTCGATCTCGATGTGGGCCACGCCCTTGTGCAGGGCCTCGTTGCCGACCGCGGCGGTGCCGCCCTCGGCGATGAAGTCGGCCACCTCCGGGGCGCGGCGGTCGCGGTTGGCAGTCAGCAGGGCCACGTTCTCGCGGTAGTTCTGCTTCATGTCGCCCAGCAGGACGCGGTCCTGCGGGCGCTTGGGGCCGGCCAGCGAGGGGCGCACCTCGCCCATGTCCAGCTCCAGCACCGAGCTGTAGCTGGCGTGCGGGCTGTCCGGGGTGTGCCACAGGCCCTGGGCCTTGGCGTAGGCCTCCACCAGGGCGATCTGCTCCTCGCTGCGGCCGGACAGGCGCAGGTAGGTCAGCGACTCGGCGTCGATCGGGAAGATGCCGCAGGTGGCGCCGTACTCCGGGGCCATGTTGCCGATGGTGGCGCGGTCGGCCAGCGGCAGGTGCTGCAGGCCATCGCCGAAGAACTCGACGAACTTGCCCACCACCCCGTGCTTGCGCAGCATCTGGGTGACGGTCAGCACCAGGTCGGTGGCGGTGGAGCCTTCGGGCAGCTTGCCGGTGAGCTTGAAGCCGACCACCTGCGGGATCAGCATCGAGGAGGGCTGGCCGAGCATGGCCGCCTCGGCCTCGATGCCGCCCACGCCCCAGCCCAGCACGCCGATGCCGTTGATCATGGTGGTGTGCGAGTCGGTGCCGAACACGGTGTCCGGGTAGGCCCAGGCCTCGCCGTCCTTCTCGCCGGTCATCACCACCCGGGCCAGGTTCTCCAGGTTCACCTGGTGGACGATGCCGGTGTTCGGCGGCACCACGCGGAAGCCCTTGAACGCCTTCTGGCCCCAGCGCAGGAAGGCGTAGCGCTCGCGGTTGCGCTCGAACTCGATGCGGCCGTTGATGTCCAGCGCGTCGGGCTTGCCGAACACGTCGACCTGGATCGAGTGGTCGATCACCAGCTCAGACGGGATCAGCGGGTTGATCTGGCTGGCGTCGCCGCCGAGCCTGACCACCGCGTCGCGCATCGCGGCCAGGTCGACCACGCAGGGCACGCCGGTGAAGTCCTGCAGGACCACGCGCGCGGGCATGAACGCGATCTCGGTGTCCGGCTCGGCCTTGGGATCCCAGGTCGCCACGGCCTCGATGTGCTCCGGCAGCACCGTCACCCCGTCCTCGTGGCGGAGCAGGTTCTCCAGCAGGATCTTCATCGAGTAGGGCAGGCGGGCCAGGTCGAAGCGCTCGCCCAGCCGGGGCAGGCTGGCATAGGTGTACGACTTGCCGCCGACGTCCAGGCGGCTGCGGGTGGCGAAGGAATCGCGCATTGCGGGCTCCTCTGGCTGGTGCCGCCGGGGGAGGCGGCTGAAGGTTTCAGCCGGTCATTATTGGCCGGCTGGCATGACAGGACCGTCTTCGCGGGGCCATTGTCGGACAATGCCGGTACGACGGATTGAGTATGCATGAAATGGTATGTATCATGCCCGCATACCGTCAGGTGGAGATTCCACCCATGGAAGCGACCGTGGCCGAACGCGGCCAGATCACGCTGCCCAAGCCCGTCCGGGACGCCCTCGGGCTGACCAAGGGCACGCTGCTGAAGGTGGAGCTGGACGGCAGCCGCATCATCCTGCGCAAGAGCGTGGATGACGCCATTTCCCGCGCCCGCGGCAAGTTCGCGCTGGACGGCTTCGAATCGTCCACCGAGGCGGTGGAGCGCCTGCGCGACGAAGGCGGGGCATGATCGCCGTCGACTCCCCGGTCCTGATCGAGCTGCTCAGCGACGGCCCCCGCGCCGACGCGGTCGAGGCCTGCCTGCGCCAGGCGCTGGTGGGCGGCCGCGTGGTCGTGTGCGGCACCACCCTGGCCGAGCTGTGCGCCGCCCTCCGGGGCGGCGCCGAGGTCCAGGAGGCGCTGGAGGAGATGGGCATCCACTTCAGCGCGCTGGAGGCCAAGTCCGCGCTGCGCGCCGGCGAGATGCACCGCCGCCACCGCCAGCGCGGCGGCCGCCACCGCGGCATCGGCGCCTTCCTGGTCGGCGCCCACGCGCTGCTGCAGTGCGACGGCCTGGTCACCTGGAACGACGCCTTCTACCGCGATTACTTCAAGGGGCTGCGGCTGATCGTGCCGCAGGCCTGATTCACCACCGCTTTCCGTTACCACTCCGGAGTTGTCCATGTTGGAAGCCTATCGCCACCACGTCGCCGAGCGCGCCGCCCTCGGCATCCCGCCGCTGCCGCTGAGCGCGCAGCAGACGGCCGAGGTCATCGAGCTGCTGAAGAACCCGCCGGCGGGCGAGGAGCAGTTCCTGGTCGACCTGCTCACCCACCGCGTGCCGGCCGGCGTCGACGACGCGGCCAAGGTCAAGGCCTCCTACCTGGCGGCGCTGGCCTTCGGCAGCGAGAAGAACCCGCTGATCTCGCGCGAGCGCGCCACCGAGCTGCTGGGCACCATGCTCGGCGGCTACAACGTCTCGCCGCTGATCGAGCTGCTGGACGACACCGTCGTCGGCACCATTGCCGCCGAGGGCCTGAAGAAGACCCTGCTGGTGTTCGACCAGTTCCACGACGTGGAGGAGAAGGCCAAGGCCGGTAATGCCAACGCCAAGGCCGTGCTGCAGAGCTGGGCGGACGCGGAGTGGTTCACCAGCCGCCCGGAAGTGCCGGAGAGCCTGACCATCACCGTGTTCAAGGTGCCGGGCGAGACCAACACCGACGACCTGTCGCCGGCCCCGGACGCCACCACCCGCCCGGACATCCCGATGCACGCCCTGGCGATGCTGAAGAACAAGCGTCCGGACGCGCCGTTCCAGCCGGAAGAGGACGGCAAGCGCGGCCCGATCGGCGAGATCCTCAAGCTCAAGGAGAAGGGCCACCTGGTCGCCTACGTCGGCGACGTGGTCGGCACCGGTTCCTCGCGCAAGTCGGCCACCAACTCGGTGCTGTGGTGGACCGGCGACGACATCCCGTACATCCCGAACAAGCGCGCCGGCGGCGTGTGCCTGGGCGGCAAGATCGCCCCGATCTTCTACAACACCATGGAAGACGCCGGCGCCCTGCCGATCGAGCTGGACGTGTCGAAGATGGACCACGGCGACGTGGTCGAGCTGCGCCCGTACGAGGGCAAGGCGCTGAAGAACGGCGAGGTGATCGCCGAGTTCAAGGTCAAGAGCGAGGTGCTGTTCGACGAGGTGCGTGCCGGCGGCCGCATCCCGCTGATCATCGGCCGCGGCCTGACCGCCAAGGCCCGCGAGTCGCTGGGCCTGGCCCCGTCGACCCTGTTCCGCCTGCCGCAGCAGCCGGCCGACAGTGGCAAGGGCTACACCCTGGCGCAGAAGATGGTCGGCCGCGCCTGTGGCCTGCCGGAAGGCAAGGGCGTGCGCCCGGGCACCTACTGCGAGCCGAAGATGACCTCGGTCGGCTCCCAGGACACCACCGGCCCGATGACCCGCGACGAGCTGAAGGACCTGGCCTGCCTGGGCTTCTCGGCCGACCTGGTGATGCAGTCGTTCTGCCACACCGCGGCCTACCCGAAGCCGGTGGACGTCAAGACCCACCACACCCTGCCGGAGTTCATCTCCACCCGCGGCGGCGTGTCCCTGCGCCCGGGCGACGGCGTGATCCACAGCTGGCTCAACCGCATGCTGCTGCCGGACACCGTCGGCACCGGCGGCGACTCCCACACCCGCTTCCCGGTGGGCATCTCGTTCCCGGCCGGTTCGGGCCTGGTCGCCTTCGCCGCGGCCACCGGCGTGATGCCGCTGGACATGCCGGAGTCGGTGCTGGTCCGCTTCAAGGGCCAGATGCAACCGGGCGTCACCCTGCGTGACCTGGTCAACGCCATCCCGCTGTACGCGATCAAGCAGGGCCTGCTGACCGTGGCCAAGGCCGGCAAGAAGAACATCTTCTCCGGCCGCATCCTCGAGATCGAAGGCCTGCCGCAGCTGAAGGTGGAGCAGGCGTTCGAGCTGTCCGACGCCTCGGCCGAGCGCTCGGCCGCCGCCTGCACCGTGCGCCTGGACAAGGAGCCGATCATCGAATACCTCAACAGCAACATCGTGCTGCTGAAGAACATGATCGCCGAGGGCTACCAGGACGCCCGCACCCTGGCCCGCCGCATCCGCAAGATGGAGGAGTGGCTGGCCAACCCGCAGCTGCTGGAGCCGGATGCCGACGCCGAGTACGCGGCGGTGATCGAGATCGACCTCAACGAGATCGTCGAGCCGATCGTGGCCTGCCCGAACGACCCGGACGACGTGAAGACCCTGTCCGAGGTCGCCGGCACCAAGATCGACGAGGTGTTCATCGGCTCGTGCATGACCAACATCGGCCACTTCCGCGCCGCGGCCACGCTGCTGGAAGGCAAGCGCGACATCCCGACCCGCCTGTGGGTCGCGCCGCCGACCAAGATGGACGCCTCCGAGCTGACCAAGGAAGGCCACTACGGCACCTTCGGCGTGGCCGGCGCGCGCATGGAAATGCCGGGCTGCTCGCTGTGCATGGGCAACCAGGCGCAGGTGCGCGAGGGCGCCACGGTGTTCTCCACCTCGACCCGCAACTTCCCCAACCGCCTGGGCCGCAACACCAACGTGTTCCTGGGCTCGGCGGAGCTGGCGGCGATCTGCTCGCGCCTGGGCCGCATCCCGACCCGCGAGGAGTACCTGGCCGACATCGGCGTGATCAACGAGAAGGGCGCCGAGATCTACCGCTACATGAACTTCGACCAGATCGAGGAGTACCGGAAGACGGCCGAGACCGTGGCCGCCTGATCCATCCGGCAGCCGCAACCGCGAACGCCCGGCCCCGTGCCGGGCGTTCGCTTTTTGCGGGTCCGCGCGAGCCGGCCCGCGGATCCGCGGCGGCGAGCCCGATCCGCACCGGAAGGGGCGGGACGCGTCAGCCCGGCGGCGTGGCCGGATCCCCCGGCAGGCGGATGTCCACCAGGCGCCAGCGCAGGCCCTGGCGCTGCAGCTCCCAGACGCTGGTGGTGCCAGGCGCGTGGCGCACGGTGACCGTTGCCCGCGAAAGTGACTCGTAGCGCAGGCGTGCGTCGTGCAGCGGCCGCGCCGGCTCCACCGACCAGGCTTCGCCGGGACCGCGGTCGCGGCCGCCCAGCCGCTGCCACAACACATGGCCCTGCAGCAGCGCGGCCACGCCTTCGGGCGTGGCGGCCAGCTCGATGCCTGCACCAGCCAGGCTGCCGGCGGCGGCCACGGCCAGCGCGCCCAGCGGATGCGAAGCCAGCCCGGCGCCAGCCGCGCGCGCCAGCCGGTCCTGGACCTGGGCGCGCAGGTTGGCCTGCAGTTGCGGGAAGTCGACGTGGCGGGCGAGGGCGACGGTGTCGCGCCGTTCCAGCGCATCGGCGATGGCGCGCACGGCCAGCCAGGGCCCGGCGGCGATCCACGCCGCCAGCAGGAGCAGGGCGGCCACGGCCGTTGCCGGCAGCAGGGCCCGGCGACGCCGGCGGTGGCTGGAGGCGGGCATGCGTCAGAACTCCAGGTCCAGCGCCGCGCAGAGGTAGTCCATGAACGGACCCAGCGCGGCCAGGTCCTTCTCCAGGGTCGCGCGCAGGCGCGGGCCGGTCATGGTGGCGTCCTCCAGCGGGCGCCAGAACACCCAGTTGCGGTGGCGCAGGTCGTCGATGAACTCGAACTCCGCGGGGAAGCCGCGCGGCGTGCGCACCAGCATCTCCGAGTGGTCGAGGTCGAAGCGGCGGCGGAAGGCAGGATCGTGCGCGGCGCGGCGCCAGGCGCCGGGGTTTTCGAAGATGAACTGGCGGACCCTGCGCTGGGTATCCGGCTCGGGGTGCCAAAGGCCGGCGCCGACGAAACTCTCGCCGGGCTGCAGGTGGATGTAGAACGACGGCGCCGCCACTTCGCGCCGGCGCTCGTGGAACAGGCGCGCGCCCTGCCAGGTCTTGTATGGCGACTTGTCGCTGGAAAAGCGCGCGTCGCGGTGGATGCGGAACAGCGAGCCACCCACCGGGCGCGGGTCGGCGCGGAAGTGCGGGCTGATCGCGGCCAGTGCCGGCTGCAGGTCGGCGACCAGGCGCAGGAACGGCTGGCGCACGTGCTCCTCGTAGTCGGCGCGGTGCGCCTGGAACCAGGCTTTCTCGTTGTGTCGCGCCAGGCCGCGCAGGAAGCGCAGGCTGGCCTCGCTGAAGTAGCTGCTCATAATCCGTCCTGCAGTGCGCGGCCCCAGGCTTCCAGCTGGTCCAGCAGCACCAGGCGCTGGCCGTCGCCGGCATGGGCCGCGCGCAGCGTGGCGATCTCGGCGTAGAACGTGTCGAAGGTGTACTCGGACAGGCCGCTGTCGGCCTGCAGGCGCAGGCGCCGGTAATCGTCCCAGCGGCTGCGCTCGTCCGCGCCGAGGGTTTCCGGCCAGTTGCGGGCGCGGTAGCGGAACAGCAGCTCCGGCAGGCGCGGATCGCGGAAATCGAAGGCGCGGCGGCCCAGCTCGGCCGGGGCGGTGGCGCGCACCTGGGTGCACAGGCGGCGGTCGCCGTCGCCGCAGAAGCCCGAGTACAGCGAGCCGTCCACGTCCTCCTGGCCGGCCTCGCGGGTGCCGGCATAGACCTGGCGGGCCTTCTCGGCTAGCTCCGGGCCGTGCGCGCGCAGGCGCGCGGCGCGGGCCAATACCTGGTCAGGGTCGATGCCCAGGCGCTGGAAGTCCGGCGCGCGCAGGTGCGCCCACGGCACCAGCATCGGCGAACGGTTGAGGTGGACTTCCTTCAGCGGCACCCGCGCCACGCCCGGCGGCAGGTCGGCCACCGGCGTGTACAGGCGGTCGGCGATCTCCTCCGGGCCTTGCTCCAGCAGCGCGTCCACGTCGCCGTCCAGGTCGAACACGATCACCCGGTTGTTGATGTGCGGGTGCACGGCCAGCGGCAGCACCACCGCCGCGCACAGGCGCGCGGCCGGGTAGCGCTGGGACACGTGCAGCACCGGCTGCATGGCGAAGGTATCCAGCAGGCTGGCGGCATGGCGCTTGTCGCGCAGGCGCAGGGCGTAGTCCCACAGGCGCGGCTGCGCGCGGCGCAGCAGCCGGGCCATGCCGATGGTGGCGAACACGTCCGACAGCGCCTCGTGGGCATCGCCCTCGCGCACGTCGTTGGCCTCCGCCAGGTGTTCGAGCCGGAACGAGGTGGCGCCGTCCTCGCGCTTCGGCCAGGCGATGCCGTCCGGGCGCAGGGCGTGGGCCAGGCGCAGCACGTCCAGCAGGTCCCAGCGCGAATTGCCGCCGCGCCACTCGCGCTCGTACGGGTCGAAGAAGTTGCGGAACAGGGTGTGGCGCACGAACTCGTCGTCGAAGCGCAGCGAGTTGTAGCCCAGGGTGCAGGTGCCCGGGCGCGCCATCTCCTCGACGATGCGCGCGGCCGCCTCGGCCTCGCTGATGCCTTCGCGCGCGGCCTGTTGCGGGGTGATGCCGGTGATCAGGGTGGCCGTCGGCGAGGGCAGCAGGTCGTCGGCCGGCCTGACGAACAGGCTGATCGGCTCTTCCACGACCTGCAGCTCGCGGTCGGTGCGCACGGCGGCGAACTGGGCGATGCGGCTGCGGCGCGGGTCGGCGCCGAAGGTCTCCAGGTCGTAGAACAGGAAGCTGTCGGTCATGGTGCCGGTATTGGACGCGGCGCGGCGCCATGCCGCAAGCCCGCGACGCCGTCGCGGCGCGTGCGGCGCCGGCTCAACGCGCGCCTTCCAGCTCGGGCAGCTCGGCGTGGATGCGCCGCGCCAGCGCGTCCCAGTCGATGCCGGACAGGTCGCTGCGCCCGGCGGTGGCTTCCACCAGGATGCGCCGCTGCAGCTGGCTGCGCGCGTGCGCCAGCGCGTACGGGACGCGCATGAAGGTGACCATGGTGTAGTGCGGGACGAAGCGGGTGGGATGGCGCGCCTGCAGGGCCTGCTCCAGCTCGCGCTGCAGCAGGAAGTCCGGGTCGTCCACCCGGTCGCGCATCTCGACGTAGTTCTCCAGGGCCATGGCCTGGATCGCCGCGGCGTTGGGCTTGCGCTCGGCCTCGAACGCGGCGAACGCGTCCTCCAGGGTGGCGTGCCGGTCCATCGCCTCGGCCAGGGCCACGCAGTCCTCGAACGCGCAATTCATGCCCTGGCCGTGGAACGGCACCATGGCGTGCGCGGCGTCGCCCAGCACCACCGCGCGCCCGCCCATGTGCCAGGTGTCCAGGTACAGGGTGCCGAGCAGGCCCGGCGGGTGGTTCTCCCAGTCGCGCTCCAGGTCCGGGATCAGCGGCAGGGCATCGGGGAAGTCGCGCTGGAAGAGGGCGCGTACCTCGGCGCCGCTGCGCACGCTGGCGAAGCACGGGTCGCCGCTGCCGGGCGCGGCGTGGTTGGGCAGGAACAGGGTGACGGTGAAGGTGCGCTCGTCGTTGGGCAGGGCGATGCACATGTAGCGGCCGCGCGGCCAGATGTGCAGGGCGTGCGGCTCGATCATGAAGCCGCCATCCGGCGCCGGCGGGATGGTCAGCTCCTTGTAGGAGTGGTCCAGGAACTCGGTGCGCTCGCCGATCCCGGCGCGGCGGACCATCTCCGCGCGCAGCGCCGAGCCAGCGCCGTCGGCACCAATCAGTACCTGGAAGCGGATGTCGTGCGGCTGGTCGTCGCGGTCGTCGATCAGGCGCGCGTAGCCGGCGTCGAAATCCACCGTGTGCAGGCGGCGGTGGAAGTGGATGCTGGCCCCGGCGCGCTCGGCCGCCTGCAGCAGGGTCATGTTGAGGTCGGCGCGGTGCACCGACCAGATCACCTCCGAGTCGTCGCGGCCGTAGCGCTGCAGCATGGTGCTGCCGTCCAGCGCGTGCACCATGCGCCCGCGCATCATCACCGCCTGGCGCATCACCGCTTCCTCGACCCCGGCCACGCGCAGGGCGTGGCGGCCGCGCTCGGCCAGGGCCAGGTTGATCGAGCGGCCGGATTCGTAGCCCTTGATCCGCGGGTCGCCGCGGCGCTCGTAGATGGTGACCTTCCAGCCGCGCTGCGAGAGCAGGATCGCCAGCAGGCAGCCGGCCAGGCCGGCGCCGATCAGGGTCAGGGAGCGGGAATCGTTGCTGTCCAAGCGGGGGGATTCCTGTGCATCCGCGCGCGGCGTGGGCGGCGCCGACGCGGTGCGCGGGGTGGGGGGGGCGGGGCCGCGCGGTCAGGCGGAACGCCAGCGTTCCACTTCCTCGACCAGCGCCAGCACTTCGGCGTAGCGGTTGTACAGCGGTACCGGGGCGATGCGGATCACGTCCGGCTCGCGCCAGTCGCCGAGGAAGCCGCGCTCGCGCAGGTGCTCGAACAATGCCCGGCCGCGCTCGCGGCCGCCGGTCACGCGCAGCGACAGCTGGCAGCCGCGGCGCTGCGGATCGGCGGGGGTGACCACCTGCAGGGTATCGGCCAGGCGTTCGTGGATCAGCCGCTCGAGCAGGCCGGTGAGGCGCTCGGACTTGGCGCGCAGCGCGGCCATGCCGCCGGCGCGCTCGAACTGCTCCAGCGAGGCGCGCAGCGGCGCCATCGCCAGCACCGGCGGGTTGGAAAGTTGCCAGCCCTCCGCGCCCGCGGCCGGCACGAACTCCGGCGCCATGCGGAAGCGGGTGGAGGCCTCGTGGCCCCACCAGCCGGCCATGCGCGGCAGCCCGGCGTTGCCGTGGCGCTGGTGGACGAAGCAGCCAGCCACCGCGCCGGGGCCGGCATTGACGTACTTGTAGTGGCACCACACCGCGAAGTCGGCGCCGGCGTCGTGCAGCGCCAGCGGCAGGTTGCCGACGGCGTGGGCCAGGTCGAAGCCGGCCCGGGCGCCCTGGGCGTGCGCCAGCGCCGCGATCCGCGCCAGGTCGAAGGCCTGGCCGGTGCGGTACTGGATGCCGGGCCACAGCACCAGGGCCAGGCGCGGGCCATGCGCGGCGATGGCCCGGGCGATGGCTTCGTCCGACAGCGTGCCGTCGGGTTGGTCGGCCTCGACCTCGACCAGGCACTGCGCCGGGTCCAGCCCGTGCAGCCGGATCTGCGATTCCACCGCGTGGCGGTCGGAGGGGAAGGCGCCGGCTTCCATCAGCACGACGCTGCGCCGGGCGTCGGGGCAGTAGAAACTGGCCAGCATCAGGTGCAGGTTCACCGTCAGCGTGTTCATCGCCACCACTTCCTCCGGCAGCGCGCCGACCAGGCGCGCCAGCGGATCGCGGACCAGGCGGTGGTAGTCCATCCACGCGGTGTCGCCGTTGAAGTGGCCTTCCACCGCCTCGGCGGCCCACTTGTCCAGCACCTCCAGCACGTGCGCGCGCGCCGCGCGCGGCTGCAGGCCCAGCGAGTTGCCGACGAAGTAGTGCTGCTCGCCGCCGCCGTGGGGCGGGATCAGGAACTCGTCGCGGAAGCCGCGCAGCGGGTCGGCGGCGTCCAGTTCGCGCACCTGCGCGGCGATGTCGCTCATCGGGCCTCCTCCACGGCCGGGCGCGGCGCGGCGGCGCGCGGCGGATGCACGTGGCCGCACTGGCCGCAGGTGCGCCTGTCGAGCGAGCCGTAGAAACGCTCGAACACCGGGGGGAAGTCGCGCTCGATGTCCTGCAGCTGGAAGAACTCCTCGTACAGCTTGTGGTTGCAGCGCTCGCAGTACCACAGCAGGCCGTCGCGCTCGTGCGCCAGGCGCTTGCGCTCCACCACCAGGCCGACACCGCCGGCCATGCGCTGCGGCGAATGCGGCACCCGCGGCGGCAGCATGAACACCTCGCCGGCGCGGATCGGGATCTCGCGCAGCGAGCCGGGGCCACCCTCGCGGTTTTCCTGCACCCGCAGCACCATCTCGCCTTCCAGCTGGAAGAACCACTCCGGGCCCTCGTCCCAGTGGAAGTCGGTGCGCGCGTTCGGGCCGCCGACCACCATCACGATGAAGTCGCCGTCGTGGATGCACTTGTTGCCCACGGGGGGCTTGAGCAGGTGGCGGTGTTCCTCGATCCAGGCCTGCAGGTTGATCGGGGCGGAGAACATGGCGGCTCTTGCTGGGGAAGGGGTCAGCGCAGTTCGTGGTCCTGGCGGATCCGGGCCAGGGCGGCCTCGTACTTCGGCTCCAGGTCCTCGATCCGGTCCACGTCCATGCCCAGGTGGTGGACGCGGCCGTCGCGCAGGCTGTAGACCCAGCCGTGCACGGTCAGTTCCTGGCCACGGTCCCAGGCGTCGCGGATCACGTGGGTCTTGCACACGTTGACCACCTGCTCGAGCACGTTGAGCTCGCACAGGCGCGCGTGCTGCAGCTCGGTGTCGCCGGCCTGGTGCAGGCAGTCGGCGTGGTGCTCGGCCACGTCGGTCACGTGGCGGATCCAGTTGTCGACCAGGCCCAGGCGCTGGCGGGTCAGCGCGGCGTACACGCCGCCGCAACCGTAGTGGCCGACGACGAGGATGTGCTTGACCTTCAGCACGTCCACCGAGAACTGGATCACCGACAGGCAGTTGAGGTCGGTGTGCACGACCACGTTGGCGACGTTGCGGTGGACGAAGACCTCGCCCGGGGCCATGTCGATGATCTGGTTGGCCGGCACGCGCGAGTCCGAGCAGCCGATCCACAGGTATTCGGGGGCCTGCTGCTTGGACAGGCGGGTGAAGAACTCCGGGTCCTCGGCGCGGACGCGCTCGGACCAGGCGTGGTTGCGGAGGATCAGGTCGTGGAGGTCTTCGCTCATCGCCGCATTATCTACGAGCCGGGCGCGCGCGACACGTTCACCCCCGGCGCCGCGCCAGGCGTTCAGCCATCAGCGCGGCAACCCGTGCCGCATCCTCGCCGGGCAGGGCGCGCAGGCCGTCGATCGCGCCCTGCACATTCGCTGGCGGATGGTTCTGGTTGAGCTTGAACTTCAGCTCGATCCGCTGCGCGCGGAAGCGGAAGCCGACGATGCCGCGCAGCTGCGATCGCTGGCGCGGATCGGCGTGGTCGTAGGCCCAGTCGCCGCCAACCTCGCGCTCGAAGCGTTCGCCCAGCCGCGCGACCAGGCCGGCGAGCGCGGCTTCGTCGGTGAACGGCTCCAGCGTGCCGTACAGGTGCGCGGCGGCGTAGTTCCAGGTCGGCACCCGCGCCGCTTCCGCCTTGTCCGGATACCAGCCGGGGGGGATGTAGTGGTGCGGGCCGTGCACGATGGCGAGCGCCTGGCCGCCATGTCCCGCCTGGGGATTGGGGCCCGCCCAGTGGCCCTCCAGTTCCACGGCCTCGCCTTGGCGGCGGTAAAGCACCGGCAGGTGCGAGGCGAACGGCAACCCGTCGCCGCCGCTGGTGACCAGGGTGACGAACGGATCGCGCGCCAGCAGGCCGTCGAGCCCCGCCAGGTCGGTTTCGGCGAAGGCGCGCGGCGCGTACATGGCTCAGGCCCGCTTGCCCAGGCTCAGCGTCATCAGGGGGATCAGGGCGGCGTCGTCCGCGGCCCGCGGCGGGGCGACCTCGTCCAGCGAGAAGCCGCGCTCCAGCGCGTCCTCCTCGTCCAGGCCGCCGAACTCGACGAAGCCGGCGTCCAGCAGCATCGAGCGGGCGGTGTCCTCGCTGTCGTAGGCGTGCACGGTGCCGGCGTGGTCCAGGACCTCGGCGGTGCCGGCCTCGCGCTCGCGCAGGCGGGCCCAGTGCAGGGTGCGGCCGAGGGTGGCCAGCCACCAGGTGTCGTGTGTCATGGGCTTGCCTCCGAGACCAGCCAGAGCAGGGCGGCCATGGCCAGCCCCGCGAAAACGGTGATGAGCGCGACCCGGGCCGGGGTGGCCAGGCCGCTGAGGGAACGGTCGCCGACGGCGCGGTAACGCCCGCTGAGCAGCCAGGCCAGCGCCGCCGGCGCCAGGAACGCGCCGGCGCCGAAGTCGGCCGCGGTGCCGGCGTGGCGATCGCGGATGTGGACCAGGGTCAGCGGCCAGAAGATCACGAAGGCCGTTGCCCCGGCGATGGCCACGCCCACGAAGCAGAGGGCAAGGAATAGGAGCATGGGGCGTGATTGGTGGTTCGTGACTGGTGGATGGCGGCCCGCTGGCCCCGGGGGAGCGCGCGGGCCACGCGGATCAGAACTCGGCGTTGCCGGGCGCGCGGGGGTAGGCGATGGCGTCGCGGATGTTGGACAGGCCGCAGGTGTAGACCACCAGGCGCTCGAAGCCCAGGCCGAAGCCGGCGTGCGGCACGCCGCCGTAGCGGCGCAGGTCGCGGTACCACTGGTAGTGCTCGGCCTCCAGGCCGAACTGGGCCATGCGCGCGTCCAGCACGTCCAGGCGCTCCTCGCGCTGGGAGCCGCCGATGATCTCGCCGATGCCCGGGGCCAGCACGTCCATCGCGGCGACGGTCTTGCCGTCGTCGTTCAGGCGCATGTAGAAGGCCTTGATGTGCTCGGGGTAGTTCATCACCACCACCGGGCGGCCGACGTGCTCCTCGGTCAGCCAGCGCTCGTGCTCGGTCTGCAGGTCCAGGCCCCATTCGACCGGGAAGTCGAACTTCCTGCCGGAAGCCTGCAGCAGCTTGATCGCTTCGCTGTAGTCGATGCGCTCGAACGGCGAGTTGACGAACGACTCCAGGCGGGTGATCGCGTCCTTCTGCACCCGCTCGGCGATGAAGGCCATGTCGTCGGCGCGTTCGGACAGCACGGTGCGGAACAGGTACTTGAGGAAGTCCTCGGCCAGGTCGGCGTCGTCGTTGAGGTCGGCGAAGGCCACCTCCGGCTCGATCATCCAGAACTCGGCCAGGTGGCGGGTGGTGTTGGAGTTCTCGGCGCGGAAGGTCGGGCCGAAGGTGTAGACCTTGCTCAGCGCCAGGGCGTAGGCCTCGACGTTGAGCTGGCCGGACACGGTCAGGAAGGTTTCCTTGCCGAAGAAATCGCGGGAGAAGTCGACCTCGCCGTCCTTGGTGCGCGGCAGGTTGGCCAGGTCCAGGGTCGAGACCCGGAACATCTGGCCGGCGCCCTCGGCGTCGGAGGTGGTGATGATCGGGGTACTGATCCAGTAGAAGCCGCGCTCGTGGAAGAAGCGGTGCACGGCCTGGGCCAGGCAGTGGCGGATGCGGGTGACCGCCCCGAACAGGTTGGTGCGCGGGCGCAGGTGGGCGTACTCGCGCAGGTATTCCAGCGAGTGCTGCTTGGGCTGCATCGGGTAGGTCAGCGGGTCCTCGACCCAGCCGACGACCTCGATCCTGGAAGCCTGGATCTCGAAGCTCTGGCCCTGGCCCTGCGACGGCACCAGGGTGCCGGTGGCCACCACCGAGCAACCGGTGGTCAGGTGCTTCACCTCGGATTCGTAGTTGGGCAGCGTGGCCGGGGCCACGACCTGGATCGGGGCGAAGCAGGAGCCGTCGCTGACGTTGACGAAGCTCAGTCCCGCCTTGGAATCGCGCCGGGTACGCACCCAGCCGCGTACCGTGACCTCGCCGCCGGCGGCCACCTTGCCCGCGAGTGCATGTTCGACGCTGACCACCGTCATGGCTTGAATCCTTGTGTCGTGGAGCCCAACTGGAAGGGCGGAAGTGTAGCGGTTGCAAGCGGTGGCAGGCGAGGCGCCGTGCCGTCCGGCCCGCTGCGTTCCAGTCCCCGGGCCGCGGCCCGGGCCGCAGGCGCCTATAATGGGCATGCAGTTTTCCGGAGGTTCCGCATGGCCGTCACCCTTACTCCCGCCGCCCTGGAGCGCGTCCGCCGCTTCCTGGAGCGCGACCCGCAGGCGCTGGGGCTGCGCTTCGGCGTGGAACGCACCGGCTGCTCCGGCTGGGGCCACGTGGCCGACCTGGCCCGCGACCAGCGCGACGGCGATACCGTGTTCGAGCAGGACGGGGTGCGCATCTTCGTGGACGCCACCAGCCTGCCGCTGGTGGACGGCACCGAGATCGACTTCGCCCGCCAGGGCCTGGGCGAGGCCTTCCTGTTCCGCAACCCCAACGCCAAGGCCGAGTGCGGCTGCGGCGAAAGCTTCACCACCGAGCACGCCTGAGCACGGACCGCCGGCCGCCGCGGTCGGCCCATTGCGTCCAAGTCCCTGAGCCGGCATAATTTCCGGCTTCCCCGCGCCTGTGCGCAGGCGCCGGGGTCCCTTGCCCCACCGCTTCCGCCAGGTCGACGGGGGGCTGCCAGGCCCGCAAGGGCAGCATCCACAAGGAAAACACAATGCGTCATTACGAAGTCGTGTTCCTGGTCCACCCGGACCAGAGCGAGCAGGTGCCGGCGATGATTGAGCGCTACAAGGGCCTGATCGAGAACGCCGGTGGCACCATCCACCGCCTCGAGGACTGGGGCCGCCGCCAGCTGGCCTACCCGATCCAGAACCTGGTCAAGGCCCACTACGTGCTGTTCAACGCCGAGGTCGGCCAGGCCGCCATCGACGAGCTGGTCGAGACCTTCCGCTTCAACGACGCGATCCTGCGCCACCTGGTCATCCGCCGCGACGGCCCGGAGACCGAGCAGTCGCTGATCATGAAGAGCAAGGACGAGAAGGGCGACAAGCCCGAGCGTGGCGAGCGCCGCCGCCGTGACGAGGAAGGCGAGGGCAACGCCGCCTCCGCCGAAACCGACGGCGACAACGCCGAAGCCGCCTAAGGAGCACATCCCATGTCCAAGTTCTTCCGCCGCCGCAAGTTCTGCAAGTTCACCGCCGAGGGCGTCAAGGAGATCGATTACAAGGATCTCAACACCCTGCGCCAGTACCTGACCGAGAACGGCAAGATCGTCCCGAGCCGCGTGACCGGCACCAAGTCGCGCTACCAGCGCCAGCTGGCCACCGCGATCAAGCGCGCCCGTTTCCTGGCCCTGATCCCGTACACCGACAACCACGACATCTGATGCGTGGCCCCGCCGGAGCCGCACCCGCGTGCGGCTCCCGGCGCGTCCGCGCCAGCTGCCTGGCTGCACCCCATACCGTCCGATCCGGACAGCACGCGTTGCCGCGCCCCATGCCGCGGCTAACGGATAGAGGAGCAACACCATGGAACTGATCCTTCTGCAGAAGGTCGTCAACCTCGGCAACCTGGGTGACAAGGTCACCGTGAAGCCGGGCTACGGCCGCAACTACCTGGTCCCGCAGGGCAAGGCCGTGCCGGCCACCGCCGCCAACCTGGCCGAGTTCGAGGCCAAGCGCGCCGAGTACGAGGCCAAGGCCAAGGCGCTGCTGGACGAGGCCCAGGCCCGCCTGGCCAAGCTGGAAGGCGCCAGCGTCACGGTCAAGGCCAACGCCTCGACCGAGGGCAAGCTGTACGGTTCGGTCGGCCCGCGCGACATCGCCGAGGCCTTCACCGCCGCCGGCCTGCCGCTGGAGAAGAGCGAGGTCATCATGGGCGAGGGCCCGATCCGCCACGTCGGCGAGTTCGAGGTGCAGGTCGCCCTGCACGCCGACGTCGAGACCACGGTCAAGGTCGTGGTCGAGCCGGAAGCCTGATCGGCCCCGGCCGCAGGACCCCACGGAGGGCGCCGCAAGGCGCCCTTCGCTTTTGTGGCCGTCTCGCCCGGCGAGATGTCCACGCGTTATGCACAGGGTTATCCATGGCGGAGGCCCGGGCCCCCGCATAGGATGGCTAGCCGTTTCACCTGATCCACCCGGCCGGGCGCCGCCCGCGCCGGCCACCCGAGGAACCGACCGAATGTCCGCACGCCCCGGCTTCCGCAAAGACCGCGAACGCGACCGCGATGGCGGCGACGGCCGCATCGAGCAGCTGCGCGTCCCGCCGCATTCGGTGGAGGCCGAGCAGGCGGTGCTCGGCGGCCTCATGCTGGCGCCGGAGTCCTACGACACCGTCGGCGACGTGCTGGTCGAGAAGGACTTCTACCGCCGCGACCACCAGCTGATCTACCGCGCCATCCGCGAACTGGCCGAGAAGAACCAGCCGTTCGACGCGGTGACCCTGGGCGAGTGGTTCGATTCGCAGGGGTATTCGGAGCAGATCGGCGGCGGCGCCTACCTGGTCGAGCTGGCCACCACCACGCCGTCGGCGGCCAACATCCGCGCCTACGCCGAGATCGTGCGCGACAAGGCGGTGCTGCGGCAGCTGATCGAGGTCGGCACCGGGATCGTCAACGACGCCTTCCAGCCGGAAGGCCGCGACAGCGCCGAGCTGTTGGCCAGGGCCGAGCAGGAGGTGTTCGCGATCGCCGAGGCCGGCGCGCGCGGGCGCAGCGACTTCACCGGACTGAACACCGCGCTGCGCGACGCCTTCGAGGTGCTGCAGAAGCGCTTCGAGAGCGGCGGCAACATCACCGGCCTGCCGACCGGCTACACCGAGTTCGACAACATCACCGCCGGCCTGCAGCCGACCGACCTGATCATCCTGGCCGCGCGCCCGGCCATGGGCAAGACCACCTTCGCGCTGAACATCGCCGAGTACGCGGCGATCAAGTCGAAGAAGGCGGTGGCCGTGTTCTCGATGGAAATGTCCGCGGCGCAGCTGGCGCTGCGCCTGATCTCCTCCAACGGCCGGGTCAACGCCCAGCGCCTGCGCACCGGCCAGCTGGAGGACGAGGACTGGAGCCGGGTGACCGCGGCCATCCGCATGCTCAAGGAGACCAAGATCTTCATCGACGACACGCCGGCGCTGTCGCCGGACGTGCTGCGCTCCAAGTGCCGCCGCCTCAAGCGCGAGCACGGCCTGGGCCTGGTGGTGATCGACTACCTGCAGCTGATGCAGGTGCCCGGCAACAGCGAGAACCGCGCCACCGAGATCTCGGAGATCAGCCGTTCGCTCAAGGCCCTGGCCAAGGAGCTGAACGTGCCGGTGATCGCGCTGTCGCAGCTCAACCGCTCGCTGGAAACGCGCACCGACAAGCGCCCGGTGATGGCCGACCTGCGCGAATCCGGCGCCATCGAGCAGGACGCGGACATCATCCTGTTCATCTACCGCGACGAGTACTACAACAAGGAAAACTCGCCGGACAAGGGCCTGGCCGAGGTCATCATCGGCAAGCACCGAAGCGGTCCGACCGGCTCGGTGAAGCTGAAGTTCTTCGGCGAGTACACCCGCTTCGACAACCTGGCCAACGACGCGGTCGGTTCGTTCGAGTAGCCGTCCGTCGGAAGCGGCCCCGGCGAACATTGTCCGTTCACGGGGCCCGGCATACGATGCCGCACGCAGCGGCCCTGGCCGCCCCATACGCATCAAGGAACCGTCATGAACATCCGCAAGCAGACCCTGACCCTGCTCGGCACCGCCGCCCTGGTCGCGGCCGTGGCCGCCGGCTGCCAGACCACCAACCCGTACACCGGCGAGCAGCAGATGAACCGCACCAGCAAGGGCGCGCTGATCGGCGCGGGCATCGGCGTCGCCGCCGGCCTGCTGACCGGCAACAGCGCGGTCGAGCGCCGCCAGCATGCGCTGATCGGCGCCGGCGTCGGCGGCCTGGCCGGCGGCGCGGTCGGCGCCTACCAGGACCGCCAGCAGGCCGCGCTGCGCGCCAAGCTGCAGGGCACCGGCGTGAGCGTCACCCGCAACGGCGACAACATCACCCTGAACATGCCGGGCAACGTGACCTTCGCGTTCAACAGCTCCAACCTCGACCCGCAGTTCTACCCGGTGCTGAGCAGCGTGGCCGACGTGCTCAAGGAGTACGACAAGACCGTGGTCGAGGTCGCCGGCCACACCGACAGCATCGGCAGCGACGAGGTCAACCAGCGCCTGTCCGAGCAGCGCGCCAGCGCGGTCACCCAGTTCCTGGTCGCGCAGGGCATCAACTCGCAGCGCTTCATCACCATCGGCGCCGGCAAGCGCTATCCGATCGCCAGCAACGACACCGAGGCCGGCCGCGCGGCCAACCGCCGGGTCGAGATCACCCTGGTGCCGGTGCGTTCCTGATCCGGGACCGGATGCCGCACCCGAAGGGGCCGCGCAAGCGGCCCCTTTCCTTTTGCGCGGCGGTGCCGGGGTTGCCGGGAACCGCCGCGTCCGCGCCGGGCGCCGGGCTCAGCCCACCACTTCCTCGAGGATGCGCTTGCCCTCGCGCACGCTGGCTTCTTCCTTCCCGTCCTCCCTGGCCGCCTCGGCGGCGCAGCGCGAGGGGCAATGGACCAGCATGTAGTCGGCGTTGGAGCTCAGGCGCTCGACCAGGAAATCGACGAACGCGCGCACCTTCGGCGACATCACCCGGCCGCGCGGGAACACCGCGCTGAAGTCCACCTCGGGTCCGGTCCAGCCCGCCAGCACGCGGCGCAGCGCGCCGCTTTCCACGTACGGCTTGGCGGCCACGTCGGTGGCCAGGGTCAGGCCCTCGCCGCACAGCACCGCGCCGATCAGCGCGGAGGGATCGTTGGCGACCATCAGCGGGTTGATCGGGTAGTCGGTCACGCCGTTGCCGTCGCTCAGCGGCCAGGTGATGCGCGTCGGGTGCGAGTGGTAGTGCTTGCGCACGGCCAGGATGCGATGGTGCTGCAGCTCGTCCGGATGCAGCGGTTCGCCGTGGCGCTCGATGTAGGACGGGCTGGCGAACACCTGGGTGCGGAAGCCGGCCAGCCGCCGCGCGATCAGGGTCGAGTCGGGCAGCGGACCGATGCGCAGGGCCACGTCGATCTCGCTGCCGATCAGGTCCACCGGGTCGTTGCTCATGTGCATGTCGAGCCGGATCTCCGGGTACTGCGCGTGGAACTGCCCCAGCAGCGGCGAGATCCAGGCGATGCCGATGGAGTAGGGCACGGTGAAGCGCAGCCAGCCGCGCGGGCCGCCCTGCAGCTGGCCGACCGCGCCTTCGGCTTCCTCCAGTTCCTGGGCGATGCGCTGGCAATGCTCGAAGTACACGTTGCCGGCCTCGGTGAGGCCGAGCCGGCGCGTGGTCCGGTGCAGGAGTTGCGCGCCCAGGCGCGCTTCCAGGTCCTGCACCTTGCGGCTGACGGTGGTCTTGGGCAGGCCCAGGGCCCGGGCTGCGGCGATGAAGCTGCCTTGCTCGACCACCTTGACGAAGACGAGGGTGTCGTTGAGGTCGTACGCCATGGGGGATTCCGAGGGGGAGGGGGCGCGCAGGATTGGACCTGCTGCGGGACGATTATTCCCCCAAATCGGGACTAATCAAGTCCTGATTCGAAGCGTAGCTTTGCATCCCGTGCCCACCGAAGGAGGGATGCCATGCTGATCCGGCGCCTCAAGATCCTGTTTGCTCCGCCCAGTGCCCCGAATGGCGACAAGGACTTGCACCTGCCGAAACTCGGGGAAAGCAGGCCCCGCGGGCATTTCCGCGAGTTCACCGTGTCCCGCCGGCTGCAGCAGGGCGGGCTGTCGCTGCCGGCCACGCACAAGCACCGGCATGGTCGCTCCGGCGGGATTATCCCGGCGATGGGAGAAAAAATCCCATGAACGGGATGCTCGCTCCCGAGGTGCTGGTGCTTGGCGCCAGCGGCCGGGTCGGTTCGGGCGTGGTCGCCGCGCTGCTGGAGGCGGGCAGTCCGGTGCTGGCGGTGGCGCGCGACGCGGCCCGCTTGCAGCGCCTGGCGGCGATGCACGCCGACGAGCCCGGGCTGGAGGTGATGGTGGCCTCGGTAGCCGACGACGGCGCCGCCCAGGACCTGGCCCGCCGCATCGCGCGGCGGCCGCGGCCCCTGCGCGCGGTGGTGGATGCCACCGCCGGCGTGCGCCGCGCCTCGCGCCTGCTGGACCAGGCGGTGCCGGTGCTTTCGGCCAGCCTGGAACAGGAAGTGTTGCCCCACCTGGCCGCTGCCCGCCACTTGCTGCCGCTGCTGCAGCAGCGGGGCGGCGACCGCTACCTGGTGGCCGGTGGTCCGCATGCGCGCTGCGGTTGGGCCGGCTATGGCCATGCCTCGGTCGCGATCGCGGCCACCCGCATGCTGGTGCAGGTGCTGCACGAGGAAGCCCAGCCGCTGGGCGTGCGCGTGCAGATGCTGTCGATCGACGCGCCGGTGTGGACCGCCGAGAACACCGCCAGGGCCTGTCCCGGCTGGCACAGCGCCCTGGGCGTGGGCCGCGCGATGGTCTCGCTGCTGGCGCGCAGCAGCCCGGACGCACGCTGCATCGTCACCTACGCCGACAACGCCGGCGCCATGCCGCCGGGCCTGCTCGGCCGCGAGTTCGCCAGCGTGCTCGACGCGGCTTCCGGCGCCCCAGGCGCCTCCGACGCGGGACGTGCCGCATGAGCGCGCCCGCCAGCCAACCGTTCCTCCCCCTTTCCCCCACGGATTACAAGGACACCCCCATGACCAGGACGATCCGACCCCGTATCAGGACCCGACGCCTGCTGGCGCTCGGCGCCATCGGCGCGATCGCGCTGACCCTGCTGGCCGGCTGCGACGGCGGCCACGCGGCCGAGCAGATGCCGCCGCCGGAAGTGGCCGTGGCCGAGGTGCCGGTGCGCCCGGTGCAGCAGTGGGACGAATTCAGCGGCCGCATCGAGGCGGTCGAGAGCGTCGAGCTGCGTCCGCGCGTTTCCGGCTACATCGAATCGGTGAACTTCCGCGAAGGCCAGGAAGTGAAGAAGGGCGACGTGCTGTTCACCATCGACGACCGCAGCTACCGCGCCGAGCTGGCGCGTGCCGAGGCCGCGCTGGCGCGGGCGCGGGCGCAGGCCGGAGTGGCGCGCAGCGAGGCCGAGCGCGCCCGTCGCCTGGCCGACGAACAGGCCATTTCGGTGGAAACCTGGGAGCAGCGGCGCGCCGCCGCGCAGCAGGCCCAGGCCGACCTCGCCGCGGCGCAGGCCGCGGTGGACGCGGCGCGGCTCAACCTGGAATGGACCCGGGTGCGCGCGCCGATCGACGGACGCGCCGGCAGGGCGCTGGTGACCGCGGGCAACCTGGTCGGCGCCGGCGATGCCGCCAGCGTGCTGACCACCGTGGTGTCGCTGGACAAGGTGCACGTGCACTTCGACGCCGACGAGCGCAGCTTCCTGCGCTACGCCGAGCTGGCCCGCAGCGGCAAGCGCGCCAGCGAGCGCGAGGGCACGCTGCCGGTGCAGGTCGCGCTGGCCAACGAGGACGGCTTCCCCCACCGCGGCACGATCGACTTCCTCGACAACCAGGTCGACCGCAGCACCGGCACCATCCGCGCCCGCGCCGTGCTCGACAACGCCGACCGCCGCTTCACCCCCGGCCTGTACGCGCGGGTGCGCCTGCCGGGCAGCGGCCGCTTCGAGGCCGCGCTGGTGGACGACAAGGCCGTGCTCACCGACCAGGACCGCAAGTACGTGTACGTGGTCGACGAGGAGGGCAAGGCGCAGCGGCGCGACGTCGTCGTCGGCCGCCTGGTCGAGGGCCTGCGCATCGTCGAACAGGGCCTGCAGGCCGGCGACAAGGTGATCGTCAAGGGCGTGCAGAAGGTGTTCTTCCCCGGCATGCCGGTGCAGGCCCAGGCCGTTGCCATGGGCGAGCCGGCGTCCGCTTCGTCCTCCCTGGCGGCGCGATGACCTGACCGGCCTGCGCCCAAGGCGCGGCTTCCCCCAAGGCGCCCGTCCTCCCCGAATCCCCCTCCCCCAGGGGAGGGCGGGCCCTTTCTTTCCCGGAATCCAGGAACCACCCCCATGGACTTCTCGCGCTTCTTCATCGACAGGCCGATCTTCGCGGCGGTGCTGTCGATCGTGATCTTCGCCGCTGGCCTGATCTCGATCCCGCTGCTGCCGATCGGCGAATACCCGGACGTGGTGCCACCCTCGGTGGTGGTCCGCACCGTCTACCCGGGCGCCAACCCCAAGGTCATCGCCGAGACGGTGGCCACGCCCCTGGAAGAGGCGATCAACGGCGTCGAGGACATGATGTACCTCAAGTCGGTGGCCGGTTCCGACGGCGTGCTGCAGCTGACCGTGACCTTCCGCCCCGGGACCGACCCGGACGAGGCCGCGGTGCGCGTGCAGAACCGCGTCGCCCAGGCGCAGGCGCGCCTGCCCGAGGACGTGCGCCGCCAGGGCGTGACCACCCAGAAGCAGTCGCCGGTGTTCCTGATGGTCGTGCACCTGACTTCCAGCGACGGCCGCTACGACTCGCTGTACCTGCGCAACTACATGCGCCTGCACGTCAAGGACGAGCTGGCGCGCATCCCAGGCGTGGGCGAGGCCCAGCTGTTCGGCGGCGGCGACTACGCCATGCGCATCTGGCTGGACCCGGACAAGGTGGCCGCGCGGCAGATGACCGCCGGCGACGTGCTGCGCGCGATCCGCGAGCAGAACGTGCAGGTCTCCGCCGGCCAGATCGGCGCCGAACCGATGCCCGGCGGCAGCGACTTCCTGCTGCCGATCAACGCCAAGGGCCGCCTGGAGAGCGTGGAGGAGTTCGGCGGCATCGTGCTCAAGAACGGCGAAGACGGCCAGGTCGTGCGCCTGTCCGACGTGGCCCGCATCGAGCTGGCCGCCGGCGACTACACCCTGCGCGCGCGCCTGGACGGCAAGAACGCGGCGGCCATCGGCATCTTCCAGGCGCCGGGTGCAAACGCCCTGGAGATCCGCGACGCGGTGGTGCGCAAGATGGACGAGATCCGGCCGCGGCTGCCGCCCGGCGTGGAGATCCAGTCGATCTACGACACCACGATCTTCGTCCGCGACTCGATCAAGTCGGTGATCAGCACCCTGATGGAAGCGGTGTTCCTGGTGGTGCTGGTGGTGATCCTGTTCCTGCAGACCTGGCGCGCCTCGATCATCCCGCTGCTGGCGGTGCCGGTGTCGGTGGTGGGCACGTTCGCGGTGCTGTACGTGCTGGGCTACTCGATCAACACCCTGACCTTGTTCGGCCTGGTGCTGGCGATCGGCATCGTGGTCGACGACGCGATCGTGGTGGTGGAGAACGTCGAGCGCCACATCGAGGAGGGCGCCAGTCCGCTGGAGGCGGCGCACCTGGCCATGCGCGAGGTGTCCGGGCCGATCGTCGCCATCGCCCTGGTGCTGTGCGCGGTGTTCGTGCCGATGGCCTTCCTCACCGGCGTCACCGGCCAGTTCTACAAGCAGTTCGCGGTGACCATCGCCATCTCCACGGTGATCTCGGCGATCAACTCGCTGACCCTGTCGCCGGCGCTGGCGGCCAAGCTGCTGCGGCCGCACGACGCGGAGAAGGACCGGCCCACGCGCATCATCGAGCGCCTGTTTGGCTGGGTGTTCCGCCCGTTCAACCGCTTCTTCAACACCAGTTCCGAGCGCTACCAGGGCGCGGTATCGCGCGCCCTGGGCCGCCGCGGCGCGGTGTTCGCGGTGTACGCGTTGCTGCTGGTCGGCGCGGGGGTGGTGTTCAACGCGGTGCCGGCCGGCTTCATCCCGGTGCAGGACAAGCTGTACGTCATCGCCGGCGTGAAGATGCCGGAGGGTGCCTCGATCGAGCGCACCGACGCGGTGCTCAAGCGCATGGCGGCGATGGCGGCCGAGGTCGAGGGCGTGCAGAACGAGGTGGCGTTCCCGGGCCTGAACCCGCTGCAGTTCACCAACACCCCGAACAATGGCGTGGTGTTCTTCACCCTCAAGCCGTTCGGCGAGCGCAAGGCCAGCGCCGAGGAGATCACCGCCGAGCTCAACCGCCGCTTCTCCACGATCCAGGACGGCTTCACCTTCGCCTTCATGCCCCCGGCCATCCAGGGCCTGGGCAACGGTTCGGGCTGGTCGCTGTTCGTCGAGGACCGCACACGCCTGGGCTACGGCGAGCTGCAGAACGCGGTGCAGGCCTTCCAGGGCGCGGTCTCGCAGGTGCCCGGCATGGGCTTCCCGATCTCCAGCTACCAGGCCAACGTGCCGCAGCTGGAGGCCGAGGTCGACCGCGTCCAGGCCAAGGCGCAGGGCGTGCCGCTGACCGAGCTGTTCGAGACCCTGCAGGTGTACCTGGGGTCGGCCTACGTTAACGACTTCAACATGTTCGGCCGCACCTGGCAGGTGATCGCCCAGGCCGACGCGCCGTTCCGCGACGACGTCAGCGACATCGCCAACCTGCGCACCCGCAACGCCGCCGGCGAGATGGTGCCGGTGGGCTCGATGGTCGACATCCGCCAGGCCTACGGCCCGGACCCGGTGATCCGCTTCAACGGCTACCCGGCCGCCGACCTGATGGGCGACGCCGACCCGCGGGTGCTGTCCTCGGGCGAGGCCATGGCCACGGTGGCCGGGCTGGCGCGGGAAGTCCTGCCGCCGGGCATGGCGATCGACTGGAGCGACCTGAGCTACCAGCAGGCCACCCAGGGCAAGGCCTCGCTGGTGGTGTTCCCGCTGGCCGTGCTGCTGGTGTTCCTGGTGCTGGCCGCGCTGTACGAGAGCTGGACCCTGCCGCTGGCGGTGATCCTGATCGTGCCGATGACCATGCTTTCGGCCCTGGCCGGGGTGTGGCTGACCGGCGGCGACAACAACGTGTTCGTGCAGGTGGGCCTGGTGGTGCTGATGGGCCTGGCGTGCAAGAACGCGATCCTGATCGTCGAGTTCGCCCGCGAACTGGAGCTGCAGGGCAAGGGCATCCTGGAGGCCGCGCTGGAGGCCTGCCGCCTGCGCCTGCGTCCGATCGTGATGACCTCGGTGGCGTTCATCGCCGGCACCGTGCCGCTGGTGCTGTCCAGCGGGGCGGGCGCGGAGGTGCGCTCGGTCACCGGCGTGACCGTGTTCGCCGGCATGCTCGGCGTGACCCTGTTCGGCCTGTTCCTGACCCCAGTGTTCTACGTGGCCCTGCGCAAGCTGGCCAACCGCCCGCTGGTGTCCCACGCGCCGCATGCCGAGGACGGGGCGCATGCCGCGGAGGTGCACGCATGAGGCGAAGAAAGCCTGGTCCGGATCCGGCGTGAACCGCCGGGTCCCGGGCACCAACCTGGCCCGGAAGCGGCGACCGCGCCGCTCCCATCCCGAACGACAAGGAATCCCCATCCATGAACACGTCTTCCCGCATTGCCCTGGTCACCGGTGCCACCCGCGGCATCGGCCTGGAGACCGTGCGCCAGCTCGCGCAGGCCGGGGTGCATACGCTCCTGGCCGGGCGCGACCGCTCACGCGCGGTCGAGGCCTCCCTGAAGTTGCAGGCGGAGGGCCTGCCGGTCGAGGCGATCGCGCTCGACGTCACCAGCGGCCACAGCATCCGCGAAGCCGTCCGCGAGGTGGAACGCCGCCACGGCCGGCTGGACATCCTGGTGAACAACGCCGGCATCGCCCTCGATGACTGGAACAAGGCCCCCTCCGAGCAGCCGCTGGAAACCTGGCGCCAGACTTTCGAAACCAACGTGTTTGGCCTGGTCGAGGTCACCCATGCGTTTCTTCCGCTGCTTCGGGCCTCCAGCTCCGGGCGCATCGTGAACGTGTCCAGCGTGCTGGGCTCGAGCGCCCTGCAGGCGGACCCGGCTTCGGACTATTACGCGATCAAGCTGCCGGCCTACAACGTTTCCAAGAGCGCGGTGAACGCCTGGACCATCCAGCTTGCCTACGAGCTTCGCGACACCGGGATCAAGGTCAATGCCATCCACCCAGGCAACATCAAGACCGACATGAACCCCAATGCAGAACTCGATGTCGGCGTCGGCGCGAGGAGCAGTGTCGAGATGGCGCTGCTCGGAGCCGACGGACCGACCGGAACGTTCACCCACCTGGGAGAAACGCTGCCATGGTGATCCGCACGATCGCACTGGCCGTGGCCACCGCCGTCGCCCTGTCGGCATGCGCCGTCGGCCCCGATTACCGCGCGCCGGTCCCGCCGGACGTGAACCTGGGCAACGCCGCCGGCAACGCTTTCGCCCCCGGCGTCGCCGTCGTCCAGTGGTGGGCGCAGTTCGATGACCCGGTGCTGGAAAAGCTGGTCAACGATTCGCTGCTGGCCAGTCCGGACCTGCGCCTTGCCACGACCCGTGTGCGTGCCGCGCGCGCGGTGTTCAGCGAACGTCGCCTGGACCCATGGCCGCACGTCGGTGCCGCGGCGACCGGCGAGCGGACGCGCCAGCCGGATGCCGCAGGCGGCGGCATCGACGAGGTCTATACCCTGGGCTTCGACGCAGCCTGGGAGCTGGACCTGTTCGGCCGGTTGCGCCGCGGCGCGGAGGCGGCCCGTGCCGACCTGCAGGCCGAGCAGGCAGGGCTGGAGGACGTGCAGGTGAGCCTCGCCGCTGAGGTGGCGCGCAACTATTTCCTCCTGCGCGGCACCCAGAAGCGGATCGAGGTAGCCGAGCAGACCCTGCGCAACCTCGACCAGACCCAGCGCCTGACCGAAACCCGTCGCGACCTTGGCGCGGGCAGCGCCCTGGACGTGCACAGCAGCCGCGCGCGCCTTAAGGCGATCGAGGCCGACATCCCGCTGCTGCGTTCGATCGAGGCCACCGCGCGGCACAGGCTCGCGGTGCTGCAGGGACTGCAGCCGGGGGCGCTGGACGAGCTGCTGGCGCCGAAGCCGGTGCCCGCATTCGCGCGGGGGCTGCCGCTGGGGGATACCCGGGAGCTGCTGCGCAGCCGGCCGGACGTGCGTGCGGCCGAACGGCGCCTGGCTTCGGCCACCGCGCGCGTCGGCGTAGCCACGGCCGACCTGTTCCCGCGGATCAGCATCCGCGGCTTCGCCGGTTTCCTGTCCGGCGAGTTCTCCTCGCTGGTCGCCGGGCGCAACGAAGCCTGGTCGGTGAGCCCGACCATCAGCTGGGCTGCGTTTGACATGGGCAGCGTGCGTGCGCGGTTGCGCGCTGCCGAGGCGGGAGCCGACGCCGCCGCCGTGCAGTACGAGATGGCCGTGCTGGCGGCGCTGGAAGACGCCGAGAATGCCTTGCAGGACTATGCGCGCCGGCAGGAGCGCCTGCGCATCGTGGTCGAGCAGGCCGAGGCTGCCCGGGAAGCCGAGCGGCTGGCCCGCGTTGGCTATCGCGAGGGCGCGACCGACTTCCTCACGCTGCTGGATGCGCAACGTACCCAACTGGCCGCCGACGATGCCCTGGCCGATGCGGAGGCCTCGGTGAACATCGCGGCGGTGGCGGTCTACAAGGCGCTGGGAGGCGCCAACGCCCATGCTGGCAATGGCGACCAGTCGGAGGGGCAGGGAATCGCCGCCGCCACATGGGCGCCACCCCTGGGGAACTGACCTTCACGGCGCGTAGCCGGCGGTCTGGCAATCGTGCGCGGCATGGAATGGATCGAACAGCTGCGGGTGCTGCCGGCCGTCGTCTACGCGATGGCGCTGGGCGGAGCCATCGGTTACGAGCGCGAGCTGAAGGATCGACCGGCCGGGTTCCGTACCCACATGCTGGTGGCCGGAACCTCGGCCCTGCTGCTCGGCCTGAGCCGGATGGTGCTCGAGGACGACCACTATGCCGGCACGGGGCTGCGCATCGATCCGCTGCGGCTGGTCGAGGCAGTCGTGGCCGGCGTCTCCTTCATCGGCGCCGGCACCATCTTCGCCAGCCGCAAGGGCGACGGCGTGCAGGGCATCACCACCGCCGCCTCGCTGCTGACGGTGGCGGCGATCGGCATCACCGTCGGCTTCGGCTACCTGGCCCTTGGCCTGGCGATCGCCTTGCTGACGCTGGCGGTGCTGACCGTGTTGCGCTGGTTCGAGCGGCGCCGGCTGCTGCCGCCGGAGGACGGGCCGGAGGAATAGGCGCCGCTCAGGCGCGGTCCTCGATGCCTTCGACCCCGGCGTGCGAGGCGCAGTGCGCGCAGCAGAAGAAGCGCCCGCCGCTCTCGGCGCCGTGGCCGATGATCCGGCATCCGCAGTGCTCGCAGGTCGGCGCGACCGCGTGGATGGCGCACTCGAAGGAATCGTAGGTACCGCTGCTGCCGTCGGCCAGGGTGATCCGGAAAGCCTTGTCGTAGTCGTTGCCGCATACGTCGCACCGGGCCATGGGGCACCTCCGCAGGTTGGAAGCGGGCATTGCAGCGCCGGCGCCGTGAACGCGGGGCGAGGGCTGCGGAAAGCGCTGCAATCCAGGCGATCCCATCAGCCCGCGGGCGGCTGCCGCAGGCGGCGGAGGTCCTCCAGCAGCTGCGCGTACGCGCGCTCGCGCTCCGGGCCGCGCATGCGCAGGATGGCGGAGGGATGCCAGGTCGCCAGCGCGTGGGTGTGCGGGCCGATGCGTTGCCACTGCCCGCGCTGGCGGGTGAGCCGGAACGCCGTCCCGAACACGGCGTTTGCGGCCATCGCGCCCAGCGCGGCGACCACGTCCGGATCCACCCGCTCCAGCTCGGCAGCCAGCCATGGCCGGCAGGCGGCCTGTTCGGCGGCATTGGCGCGCTGGTGCAGCCGGCGCTTGCCGCGCGGCTGGAACTTGAAGTGCTTGACCGTGTTGGTCAGGTACAGGGACGCTGGCTCGAGCCCGGCCTCGGCCAGCGCCCGGCGCAGCAGCTGCCCCGCCGGGCCGACGAAGGGTTTGCCCTCCAGGTCCTCGCGGTCGCCGGGCTGCTTGCCCACCAGCAGGGTGCGTGCGCCCGCCGGCCCGGCGCCAAACACGGTCCTGTTGGCCGGACGCCACAGCGGGCAGCGCCGGCATCCGGCGGCCTGACGGCGCAGCGCGGACAGGCTGCCTTCCGGTACGTCGTCCACCGGGCGCGCCAGCCGCGGCGCGCCGCGCACGGGATCGTCTGGTCGCGGCATGGCCGCAGGCTAGGGCAGGCATCGCGCGCGCCGGGTGAACGCCGGCGCATGAACCGCGGCCGCGCCTGCGGCCACGCACGCCTTGTCTGGCGCCGCCGGCGTCCCTACACTGGCTACCGTCTGGCGATGAAGCTCGCCCGAAGTTCCCGGGGGTGTCCTGGTTTCGACGGGGGTTGCGAAGTCGACTGGCGCATGCCGAGGGGGCAGCTTTCCTCGTTAATCCAGCGGCAAAACTCATAGTTGCCAACGACGACAACTACGCTCTGGCCGCCTAAGGCCTAGCCCCGAACCCACTTGTGCCCGTGCTCGTGGATGTAGGGTCATCATCACGGGATCGCCATCGGCGGCTGCCTGTCAGCTGATGGTCAAAACAAAACAGGCTGGTCCCGGGGCGCGCTTCGCACGCCGTGCTGCAACGGGACGAGACCCAACGGCGGGCTAAGCATGTAGTGCCGGAGATGGAGTGCCTTCGGACGGCGGTTCAACTCCGCCCACCTCCACCAATGACGAAACCCCAGCCCCCGCGGGCTGGGGTTTTTTCTTGCCCGCGCGGTGGCCGGCGCGATCAGGCCGGGGTTTCCCAGCGGGTCGAGGGGAAGCGGTTGAGCGCGTAGTGCAGCAGCGAGATGAACACCAGCATCGCCGAGACCGAGATCACCACCGAGACGCCGCGATAGAGGGAGTTGCCGATCAGGTCGTCGGTGGGGCTGAGCAGGCCGAACAGGATCGCCAGCGCCGTGACCGCCGAGAAACCCGTCATCGAACCGGACTTGTCGCGGGTGTGGCTGGCGCTGAACCACAGCAGCCCGGCCAGCAGGGCGCTCGCGGTGAGGGGCCAGAAGCTGGAGTAGTGGGTGATCAGCAGCTGCGTCACCGAGGCGTGGATCGAGCCTATGACCGAGCCCACGATGCGGGTGCGCCCGAAGCTCCAGATGCCCTCGTGGGTCAGGCCCAGCAGGATCAGCACCGTGGCCATCTGCGCGCTCAGCGAATCGCTCATCTCGACCAGCTGGAAGAACGCGAACGAGCCGGTCGCGCCCAGCGCGCACAGCAGGACGAGGTGGCGGCGCTGGGTCGGGGTGCGCTTCGGCGGGATGCGCGGGGCGCGCGGCTCCACGTCCGGGAACAGGGCGAACGAGAGCACGTACAGGACCACGCTGCAGGCCAGCGAACCGGCGATGGCCCAGAACAGCTGCTGCCACGCCATCTCCGGGTAGCTGCCGTAGTGGACCAGGCCGCTGCACACCGCCAGGCACATGGCGCCGTACATGAACAGCTTGCGCGGGCTGGTCATGACCGCGAAGCAGAACAGGGCGTAGCCCAGGTAGATCGCGGTCATCACCACCGGGTGGGTGGAGAACACGCCGATCATGAGGCTGGCGGCGATCATCCCGGTCGGTGCGCTGGCGATGAACTGCAGCGCCACGTGCCGGTCGTAGACCGGGGACAGGCCGAGCAGTACCAGCGGGTAGACCGCGTAATAGGCCGCGTAGGGCAGGGACAGCAGGGTCGCCAGCGCCCAGCCGACGAAGCCACCGAAGGCCATGCGGCAGGCCTGGCGCCAGTCGTTGGCGGTCAGCACCTGGGCAGGGTTAGTAGACATAGCGCAGCGCGGCCAGCAGGCGGATCTGGGCTTCCGCGAAGACGCGGGCGATGGTCGAGCTGTGCGGCACCAGCTGCACCGTGGCGCGCGAGCCGCTGACCAGCTGCGGTGGATCCTCCAGCTGCACGTTCACCCGCACGCGCTGCGCGCGCCGGATCCAGCGGTCGGTCTCCACGGTCTCCACCAGCGAGCCATCCGGGTTGAGCTGTCCCTGGGCGATGCCCGCGTCCACCGAGACCACCCGGCCGACAAACACGCGCCCGGGCAGCGCATCGAGGCTGACGATGGCCGGGTCGCCCGGGTTGACCCGGTTCAGCGCCTTCTCGCGGAAATCGGCGGTGATGGTGGGCTTGAGCCCCACCAGCGCCAGCACCGGCGTGCCGGCCGGCACGTAGTTGCCGGGGCGCAACCGCATGTTGGTGACGATGCCGTCCTCCAGCGCCACGATGCGGGTGTGCTCGAGGTCGCGCTGGGCGATGGCCAGGTTGTTCTTCGCTTCCCGCAGGTACAGGTTGTCCGGGCCCTGCTCGCCGCGCTGTACCAGCACCGCCTGCAGCCGCGCCTCGGCCGCCCGCAGCGCGGCCAGGCTTTCGTCGCGCCTGGCGACGGCCGCCTCGGCGGCGCTGGCCGGCACCACGCGCTGCTGGGCCAGGGCGACCTGCCGCCTGGCCTGGCGCACCGCGTCGTCCGCCACCGCCCTGGCGCTGGCCACGGCCGCGCGCGCCGCGGCGATGTCGGCGTCGCGCTGGCGGATGGTCCGCTCGGTTTCCTCCAGGGCCAGCTTGGCGGACCGCACCGCCAGCTCGTAGCGGGTGGAATCGATCTCGAACAGCACCTGCCCGGCCTTCACCGCCTGGCCGTTGGCGACGTTCACCCGGACCACCGTGCCGGGCACTTCCGGCGCGATCCGGGTGGTGTCGTAGAGCACCCGCGACTCCGGGGTCAGGGGCATGAACTGGTCGGCGACGACCACGTAAAGCAGCAGCAGGACCCCAATCGCCGTGGCGATGTAGACGCTCCGGCGGAAGCGTTGCTCGGGGGTCGGCTCGGGGCGTGAAGTCTGGTCGGCCATGGTTGAAACGCTCGGTATTCCGTTGGATCCGGCGCAATTGTGGTGGCCGCCCCTGGCGCCTTGTAGGGGAAAAAAAAGGAAGATAGCCTTGCGGAAAATGGAAGGCTGGCGCGCGACCGATGCTTTTGGCGACCTCAGGCTGTTCGTGCGCATCGCCGCGGCGGGCAGCCTTTCGGAGGCCGCGCGGCGCCTGCAGAGCTCGCTGCCGGTCGTAAGCCGCCGCCTGGCGGCGCTGGAACAGCGGCTGGGCGTGCGCCTGATCGAGCGCGGTCCGCGCCGCTTCACCCTGACCGAGGAAGGCAGTTTCCTGCTCGAGCGCGCCGAGGCGATCCTGCGCGAGCTCGACGCCGCCGAGGCCCAGCTCACCGAGCGCGCCAGGGACCCGCGCGGGCACATGCGCATCTGTGCGCCGCTGGAAATCGGCAGGAACCGCGTCGCGCCGCTGGTGGCGGAGTTCACCGCGCGCTATCCCCGGATCAGCATCGAGCTTTTCCTCAACGACGCCCACGTCGACATCGTCGAGGAAGAGATCGACATCGGCCTGCTGCTGGACCTGCCCAACGACGGCAACCTGGTCACGCGCACGCTGCTGCGCAGCCAGCGGGTGACGGTGGTCTCGCCGCAATACCTGGAGCGGCACGCGCCGATCCGCAGGCCCGAGGACCTGCTGCAACACGACTGCGCGCGCCTGGTGCGCGGCCGCCGGGTGTTCGACCGCTGGCTGTACCGGGAGGGAGGCCAGCTGCGGGAAATCCGCGTCGGTGGAACGTTGCTTTCGAACAACGCCGAGGTCGTCCACCAGTGGGCGCTGGCGGGACGCGCCGTTGCATACAAGGCCCTGTGGGACGTGGAAAGCGACCTCCGCGCGGGGCGCCTGGTGCGCCCGCTGCAGGCCTTCGAATGCGACCAGATCAACCTGTACGCGGTCTACGCCTCGCGCGCCCACCTGCCGCAGCGGATGCGGCTGTTCCTCGACTTCATCGCCGAGAAGCTGCAGGCCGGCACCTGAGCCGGGCCGGCGCCGCCGGCGGCCGGCCCGCGCGGCGGCTCAGGCGTCCTTGTTGTGGCGGCGCAGGGCGCGCTGCTTCTCGCGCTGCCAGTCGCGGTCGCGCGCGGTATCGCGCTTGTCGTGCTCCTTCTTGCCCTTGGCCAGGGCGATCTCGAGCTTGACCTTGTTGCCGCTCCAGTACATGGCGGTGGGCACGATGGTGTAGCCGTCGCGCTCGACCCGCCCGATCAGCTTGTCGATCTCGTGCCGGTGCAGCAGCAGCTTGCGCGTGCGGCGGTCGTTGGCCACCACGTGGGTGGAGGCCTGGATCAGCGGCGTGATCTGCGCGCCGATCAGGTAGATCTCGCCGTCCTGCACGTAGGCGTAGCCGTCGGTGAGGTTGGCGCGGCCGGCGCGGATCGCCTTGACCTCCCAGCCCTGCAGCGCCAGGCCGGCCTCGAACCGTTCCACCAGGTGGTATTCGAAGCGGGCGCGCTTGTTAAGGGCGATGGTGCGGTTGGCCGGCTCGGCCTTGGACTTGGCCTTTGCCTTATCATTGGGCGCTTTCTTGCTCATCCATCCATTGTCGCCCAAATCGGGCGGCCGCAGACGCCCCGGTCCAAATGCCAAGCATCACCCGCAGTGCCCTGGTCGGCCATACGGCGGCCCGCATGTTCGACCTGGTCAACGACGTGGCCGCCTATCCGCGGCGCTTCGCGTGGTGCGAGCAGGCGCAGGTCCTGGAGCAGGGCGAGGACCGCATGGTCGCCCGCCTGGACCTGGGCCTGGGCTCGCTGCGCACCTGGTTCACCACCGAGAACCGGCTGGAGCGGCCGCACCGGATCGACATGCAGCTGCGCGACGGCCCGTTCCGCAAGCTCCACGGCGTGTGGACCTTCCAGGCTCTGGACGAAGCGGCTTGCAAGGTCAGCCTGACCCTGGAGTTCGAGCCGGCCTCGCGCCTGCTGGGGCCGGTGTTCGCGCTGGGCTTCCAGGGCCTGGCCGACCGCATGGTCGACGACTTCGTGCGCGTGGCCGACCGCGAGGCCTGAGGATGCGGGTGCAGGTCGTCATCGCCTGGCCGCACCGCTTCGAGCAGCGCGAGCTGGAACTGCGGGAGGGCGCGAGCGTGGCCGACGCGGTGCGCGCGGCGGCGCTGGGCCACGAAGGCGAGGTGGCCGGCTACGCGGTGTTCGGGGCGGCGGCGCGGCCGGAGACGCCGCTGCGCGACGGCGACCGGGTGGAACTGCTCAGGCCGTTGCTGCTGGACCCGAAGGAAGCGCGCCGGCGCCGGGCGGGCGCGCAGCGCGGCGGACGCTAGCCTCAGCGGCGGCGCTTGTCCTTGTCCTTGGGGATGTTCGGGCCGAACTGGCGCAGCGACTTGCGCGCCAGCTCCAGGTCCTGCTCGGGGAAGTACTCGCCTTCCCAGCGCACCAGGGTGTCGTTCTCGAAGTGCAGCGTCAGGGTCTTGATCTCCACGTTGCCCTGGCGGTCGGTGCGCTCGCTGGCGGCGTAGTCCCAGCGCTGGTGGTGGAAGGGATCGGCCAGCGAGGGGGTGCCGAGCAGGCCGGCGACCTGCTGCTTGCTCAGGCCCGGGCGCAGCTGGTCCACCGCCTCCTTTTCCATCAGGTTGCCCTGGTAGATCGGCTGCTTGTACAGGATGCCGCAACCGGCGAGGGCCAGGCAGGCGGGAGCGATCAGCAGCAGGCGGGACAGGCTTGGCATTGCGTCTACGCGGGGGTGGAGAATGGGCCGATGATACACTCCCGGCGCGCCGAACGGCCCGTCGCCGGCCCGCCGGCGGTAAACCGGTAGTGAATGGAGCTAGGGCCAATGGAATCCAACGACCTTCGCCGCGTGGGCCTCAAGGTGACCCATCCGCGGATGCGCATCCTCGAGCTGTTGGAGGAAAAGCAGCCCCAGCACCACCTGACCGCCGAGGACATCTACCGCCGCCTGCTGGAGCAGGGCGACGAGATCGGACTGGCCACCGTGTACCGGGTGCTGACCCAGTTCGAGGCCGCCGGCCTGGTGATCAAGCACAACTTCGAGGGCGGGCAGGCGATCTACGAACTGGACCGCGGCGGCCACCACGACCACATGGTCGACCTGGATACCGGCAAGATCATCGAGTTCGAGAGCGCGGAGATCGAGGAGCTGCAGCGCCAGATCGCGGCCAGGCACGGCTACGAGCTGGAGGACCACTCGCTGGTCCTGTACGTGCGCAAGCCGCGCCGCTGATCCTCCCGGTGCCCGATGCGGAAACGGCGCCTTGCGGCGCCGTTTCCATGCATGGCCTCAGCCGGCGGCGGTGGCGCGCTGGCGCGTCCGCTTCGGCGCGGTTGCAGTGGCGTCCGCGGCCACCGCCTCCTCCAGCAGGCGCCGCGCCGCGGCATACGCTTCCGGGCCGACCTCGACGCCGCCCAGCATGCGCGCCACCTCGGCCAGCCGGCCTTCGCCGTCCAGGCGCTCGACCGAGCTGCGGGTGATGCCTTCCACCGGCGCCTTGCTGACCCGGTAGTGGGCATGGCCCTGGGCCGCGACCTGCGGCTGGTGGGTCACGCACAGTACCTGGCGTGAGCGGCCCAGGGCGCGCAGCTTGCGGCCGACGATCTCGGCCACCGCGCCGCCGATGCCCGAGTCGACTTCGTCGAACACCATGGTCGGGACCGCGTCCGAACCCAGCGCGGCGACCTCGATCGCCAGCGAGATGCGCGACAGCTCGCCACCGGAGGCGACCTTGCGCAGCGGACGCGGCGGCTGCCCGGCATTGGCCGCGACCAGGAACTCGACCCGCTCGGCGCCGTTCGGGTCCGGGCGCGAACCGGCGTCGGCCACCGGTTCCAGTTCGACCAGGAAACGGCCGCCGCCCATGCCCAGCTCGTCGATCAGCGCCGTGGTGGCCGCGGCCAGGGCCTCGCCGGCGGCACGACGGGTGGCGCCCAGCGCCGCCGCGGCTTCCTGCCAGCGGGCGCTGGCCTTGGCGATCTCCGCATCCAGCTGCAGCAGGCGGTCGCCGGCGCCGCGCAGCAGTTCCAGCTCGGCCGCGATCGCGTCGCGGTGCGCGGCCAGCTCGGCCACTGGCAGGCGGTGCTTGCGCGCCAGGTCGTGGACCCGGGTGAGGCGGCGTTCCAGTTCCTCGAAGCGGTCCGGGTCAAGGTCCAGGTCGTCGCGGATCCGGCCGAGCAGGGCCAGCGCTTCTTCCAGCTGCACCGCCGCGCCTTCCAGCAGGCTGTCGACCTCGCCCAGGCGGGGCTCGTCGCCAGCGGCGCGGGCCAGGCCGCTGCGCGCCTGCTGCAGCAGGCCGGTGAGCGAGGGGCCTTCGTCGCCGTCGATCCGGGCCAGCGCCTCTTCGCAGGCGGCGATCAGCCCGGCGGCATTGGCCTGGCGGCGGTGGGCCTGGTCCAGCGCCTCGAGCGCGGCCGGGTCCAGGTCCTCGCGTTCCAGCTCGGCCAGCTGGTGCTCCAGCCAGCCGATGCGGTCGCCGACGTCGCCGCGCGACTGCAGGTCCGCGCGCTCGTCCAGCAGCGCCTGCCAGGCCACGGCCGCCGCGCGCACGGCGGCGCGCTCGGCCTCGTTGCGGGCATGGGCGTCCAGCAGTGCCAGCTGGCTGGCGCGCGAGAGCAGGGACTGGTGCTCGTGCTGGCCGTGGATCTCCACCAGCAGCCCGGCCAGTTCGGCCAGCTGTGCCAGGGTCACCGGGCGGCCGTTGATCCAGGCCCGCGAGCCGCCGTCGGCGCGGATCACCCGGCGCAGCTGGCACTGCTCGTCGTCCTCGTCCAGCTCCTGTTCGCGCAGCCACTGCCGCGCGGCGGGGTTGCCGGACAGGTCGAAGCCGGCCGCCAGCTCGGCGCGCTCGCTGCCGTGGCGGACCACGCCGCTGTCGGCGCGCAGTCCGGACAGGAACCCCAGGGCGTCCACCAGCAGCGACTTGCCGGCGCCGGTTTCGCCGGAGATCACGGTCATGCCGGGTCCGAACTCCAGTTCCGTGGCGCGGACGACGGCGAAATCCTTCAGGGCGAGATGGGTCAGCATGGTCACATTGTAGGGGTGGCCGATACCGGCGCGATGCTCGCCGCAGGCCGTCGCGCCGGCTGAGACGCAGGGCCCGGCCGGCCTTGCCCCCCCTGGTGGCTGGCGCTATCTATTGCCCATGGCAACCCCGTCGTCCGCCCAGGTCCAGCTCGATCCGCGTGCCCGCCAGCTGCTGCGCACCCTGATCGGCCGCTACATCCGCGATGGCGAGCCGGTCGGCTCGCAGACCCTGGCCAAGCACTCGGGCCTGGACGTCAGCCCGGCGACGATCCGCAACATCCTGGCCGAGCTGGAGGAGATCGGCCTGCTCAGCTCGCCGCACACCTCGGCCGGGCGGGTGCCGACCGCCCAGGGCTACCGGGTGTTCGTGGACAGCCTGCTGCAGGTGCGCTCGCTGGGCGAGCACGAGCTGGCCCGGCTGCGCGCGGAGCTGACCGCCGCGGCTGGGACCCAGGCCCTGCTCGGCAACGCCTCGGAGTTGCTGTCGGCCATGACCCACTTTGTCGGGGTGGTCAGCGCGCCGCGCCGCAGCCAGTTCGCCTTCCGCCAGATCGACTTCGTGCCGCTGGGCGGGCGCCGGATCCTGGCCATCGTGGTGTTCGCCGACGGCGAGGTGCAGAACCGGGTGGTCGAGCCGCAGCGGGCCTTCGGCCAGGACGAGCTGGAGCGGGTCGCCAACTACCTCAACACCCATTTCGCCGGGCGTCCGCTGGCGCACATCCGCGCCACCCTGGTGCATGAGCTGCGCCAGGCCCGGGACGAGCTGGAGCAGCTGCTGGCGCAGTCGGTGGAGCTGGCCGAACAGGCCCTGGAGCCGCCGGGGGACGACATGGTCGTGGCCGGCCAGACGCGGTTGCTGGGCCTGCAGGACCTGTCGGACCTGGAGCGCCTGCGCGAGCTGTTCGAGGCCTTCGCCCGCAAGCGCGAGATCCTGCAGCTGCTGGAGCGCACCCAGCGTGCCCCCGGGGTACGCATATTCATAGGCGAGGAGACCGGCCTGGCCCCGCTGGACGGGGTGTCCCTGGTCACCGCCCCCTACAGCAGCGGCGGGCAGGTGCTGGGCGTGCTGGGGGTGATCGGCCCGACGCGGATGGCCTACGACCGGGTGATCCCGGTGGTCCAGGCGGCCGCCGACGTGCTCGGGGCGGCCCTGGAGGGCTCGGCCGGACCGTCCCAGCCTTGAATCGCTCCGTTCCGGCCCCCATTGGGGCGGGGATGGGCGGCCGGGAGCGCCGCCACGGAGCCGATTTGCAATGACCGAAAACGACATCCAGTCCCCCCAGCCGCAGGAAGCCGAGGCCAGCATCGAGGCCCAGCTGCGCGAGGAGATCGAGGCCCTGCGGGGCGAGATCGAGCAGCTGCGCATGGATTCCCTGCGCGAGCGAGCCGACCTGGAGAACCAGCGCAAGCGCGTGGCGCGCGACATCGAGCAGGCCCGCCGCTTCGCCAACGAGAAGCTGCTGGGCGAGCTGCTGCCGGTGCTGGACAGCCTGGATGCCGGCCTGGCCGCCGCCGGCGAGCAGGAAAGCCCGCTGCGCGAGGGCCTGGAGCTGACCAAGCGCCAGCTGCTGAAGGTCGCCGCCGACAACGGCCTGGTCGTGGTCGATCCTGCCGGCCAGCCGTTCAACCCCGAACACCACCAGGCCATCAGCCAGGCCGATCCGGGCGACGCCGCCCCGGGCACCGTGCTGCAGGTCTTCCAGAAGGGCTACCTGCTCAACGAGCGCCTGCTGCGGCCGGCGCTGGTGGTGGTGGCCCGCCACGACTGAACATCCGGCTGAATGCGCCTACTTGAACGGCGCCGGCCCACCCTTATCTAGCGATCAAAGGCCAAGGCAGCACCGGCCCAACACATTCCAGGGAGCACCCAATCAATGAGCAAGATCATCGGCATCGACCTGGGCACGACCAACTCGTGCGTCGCGATCATGGAGGGCGGCAAGGCCCGCGTGATCGAGAACGCCGAGGGTGATCGCACCACCCCGTCGGTCGTCGCCTACACCAAGGACGGCGAGGTGCTGGTCGGCGCGCCGGCCAAGCGCCAGGCCGTCACCAACCCGAAGAACACCTTCTACGCCGTCAAGCGCCTGATCGGCCGCAAGTTCACCGACGCCGAAGTCCAGAAGGACCTGGGCCTGGTCCCGTACGCGATCCGCCAGCACGACAACGGCGACGCCTGGGTCGAGACCAGCGAGGGCCGCAAGATGGCCCCGCAGGAGATCTCGGCCAAGGTGCTGGAGAAGATGAAGAAGACCGCCGAGGCCTTCCTGGGCGAGACGGTCACCGAGGCGGTGATCACCGTCCCGGCATACTTCAACGACAGCCAGCGCCAGGCGACCAAGGACGCCGGCCGCATCGCCGGCCTGGACGTCAAGCGCATCATCAACGAGCCGACCGCGGCGGCCCTGGCCTACGGCCTGGACAAGGCCGGCGGCGACCGCAAGATCGTGGTCTACGACCTGGGCGGCGGCACCTTCGACGTGTCGATCATCGAGATCGCCGAGATCGACGGCGAGAAGCAGTTCGAGGTGCTGGCCACCAACGGCGACACCTTCCTCGGCGGCGAGGACTTCGACTCGCGCGTCATCGACTACCTGGTCGAGGAGTTCCAGAAGGACCAGGGCATCGACCTGCGCAAGGACCCGCTGGCCCTGCAGCGCCTGAAGGACGCGGCCGAGCGCGCCAAGATCGAGCTGTCCAGCGCGCAGCAGACCGAGGTCAACCTGCCGTACATCACCGCCGACGCGACCGGCCCGAAGCACCTGGCGATCAAGCTGACCCGGGCCAAGCTCGAGGCGCTGGTCGACGACCTGATCAAGCGCTCGATCGAGCCGTGCCGGGTGGCGCTCAAGGACGCCGGCCTGCGCGCCTCCGACATCGGCGAGGTGATCCTGGTCGGTGGCCAGACCCGCATGCCCAAGGTGCAGCAGGCCGTGGCCGAGTTCTTCGGCAAGGAGCCGCGCAAGGACGTCAACCCGGACGAGGCCGTGGCGCTGGGCGCCGCGATCCAGGGTGGCGTGCTGGCCGGCGACGTCAAGGACGTGCTGCTGCTGGACGTGACCCCGCTGAGCCTGGGCATCGAGACCCTGGGCGGGGTGATGACCAAGATCATCGAGAAGAACACCACGATCCCGACCAAGGCCTCGCAGGTGTTCTCCACCGCCGAGGACAACCAGTCGGCCGTGACCGTGCACGTGCTGCAGGGCGAACGCGAGCAGGCCCGCTACAACAAGTCGCTGGCCAAGTTCGACCTGACCGGCATCGAGCCCGCTCCGCGCGGCATGCCGCAGATCGAGGTGTCCTTCGACATCGACGCCAACGGCATCCTGCACGTGTCGGCCAAGGACAAGAAGACCGGCAAGGAGCAGAAGGTCGAGATCAAGGCCGGCTCGGGCCTGTCCGAGGAGGAGATCCAGCGGATGGTCGCCGACGCCGAGGCGCACCGCGAGGAAGACAAGAAGTTCCAGGAGCTGGTCCAGGCCCGGAACCAGGCCGATGGCCTGATCCACGCCACCCGCAGCGCCATCACCGAACACGGCAGCAAGGTGCCGGGCGACGTGATCGGCCGCGTCGAGTCGGCGATCGCCGACCTGGAGACCGCGCTCAAGGGCGACGACAAGGCCCAGATCGAGGCCAAGGCCAAGGCGCTGGAGGAGGCCGGGCAGTCGCTGTACGCGGCGGCCGCGGCCGCCGGCCAGGGCGATGCCGGCGCGGCCGGCGGTGCGGCCCCGGGTGGCACGGCCCAGGACGACGTGGTCGACGCCGAGTTCACCGAGGTCAAGGACGACAAGAAGCCGTGATTGGTGACTGGTGATTCGTGGCTGGAAAGAGCGGGGCCCCGGCCCCGCTCTTTCCCGGCGGATCGCCGTGGACGTGTACCCTCGAATCACCAATAACGAATCACGAATCACTGCCTCCCGATGAAGCGCGACTACTACGAAGTCCTCGGCGTGTCCCGCACCGCCAGCGACGAGGAGCTGAAGAAGGCCTATCGCCGCTGCGCGATGAAGTACCACCCGGACCGCAACCCGGGGGACGCCGCCGCGGAAGCCGCGTTCAAGGAATGCAAGGAGGCCTACGAGGTCCTGTCCGACCCGGGCAAGCGCCGTGCCTATGACGCCCATGGCCATGCCGCGTTCGAGCATGGCATGGGTGGCGGGGGTGGCCCCGCGCCGGACATGAACGACATCTTCGGCGACATCTTCGGGACCATCTTCGGCGGCGGTGGTGGGCGCGGCGCACGGCGCGGCGCGGACATCGGCTACGTCATGGAGCTGGACCTGGAGGAGGCGGTCGCCGGCGTCGAGAAGCGCATCGAGATCCCGACCCTGTCCGAGTGCGAGGCCTGCAAGGGCAGCGGCTCGGAGGACGGCAAGGTCGAGACCTGCGGCACCTGCCACGGCCACGGCCAGGTCCGTTTCCAGCGCGGCATCTTCGCCATGCAGCAGACCTGCCCCGATTGCGGTGGGCGGGGCCAGGTGGTGCGCAACCCGTGCCGCAAGTGCCATGGCGCCGGGCGCGTGGAGGACGAGAAGGTCCTCTCGGTCAAGATCCCCGCCGGCGTGGACAGCGGCGACCGCATCCGCCTGACCGGCGAGGGCGAGGCCGGCCCGCCCGGCACCCCGCCGGGCGACCTCTACGTCGAAGTGCGCGTGCGCGAGCATGCGATCTTCACCCGCGACGGCGACGACCTGCACTGCGAGGTGCCGATCCGCATCTCCCAGGCCGCGCTGGGCGACGTGGTCTCGGTGCCCACCTTGGGCGGCGAGGTCGAGATCCGGATCCCGGCCGAGACCCAGACCGGCAAGACCTTCCGCCTGCGCGGCAAGGGCGTGCGTTCGGTGCGCAGCCGCGCCCCGGGCGACCTCTACTGCCGCGTGGTGGTGGAGACCCCGGTCAACCTCACCGCCGAGCAGCGCGAACTGCTGGAGAAGTTCGAGGCCACCTTCACTGGCGAGGAGGGCCGCCGGCACTCGCCGCGTTCGGCCACCTTCCTCGACGGCGTCAAGGCGTTCTGGGGGCGCATGACCTCGTCCTGAGGCATGCCGCGGCGAGGCGTCGCGGTTTGCGCATCGATCTTTCCGGCGGGCCCGCGTTGCGGGCCCGCTTTCTGTCGCGTCCGGCGGGAAACCTGCCGGAATCGGCATATTTCCGTTGCTCCTGAAACGCTGCGCGCGGCGCCCGGAAGCACGCGCTAGCATGCGCTGCCTCCTTCCGAAGCCCTCCGCATGAGCCAACTGGAAAGCCACCTGGTCCACGAGCGCCGCAACCGCCCGCAGGGGCCTTCGCCGGTGGACCTGGTGTCCGTCCAGTCGCAGCTGGCCTACGGCTACGCCGGCAACAGCGCGGCCACGCCGGTGTTGCGCATGCTGGGCGTGCGCGTGGCCGAGGTGCCGACCACGCTGTTCAGCAACACCCCCTTTTACCCGACCCTGCGCGGCAGGGTGCTGCCGGCCGACTGGCTGGCCGAGCTGCTGCTGGGCCTGGACGAGCGCGGCGTCACCGCGCGCGCGCCGCTGCTGGCCTCCGGCTACTTCGGCAGCGTCGCCAACGGCGAGGCCTTCGCCACCTGGCTGGAGCGCAACCATGCCGCCGGCACGGCGCCGCGCTACCTGCTGGACCCGGTGATTGGCGATACCCATACCGGTGCCTACGTCGAACCCGGGCTGGAGCAGGTGTTCGTGCAGCGCCTGTTGCCGCTGGCGTGGATGGTCACCCCCAACGCCTTCGAGCTGGAGCGCCTGGCCGGCCGGCCGGCGCTGCGCGAATCCGACGCGCTGCAGGCCGCGCGCGAGCTGCTGCAGCGCGGCCCGCAGTGGGTGCTGGCGCACAGCGTGGTGGGCGAGGGCGAGGACGATGGCGACCAGCTGCTGACCCTGCTGGTCGGGCGCGAACAGGCCTGGCGCCTGCGCTCGCCACGCCTGGCGGTGGACGTGGCCGGCACCGGCGACGTGCTCACCGCGCTGGTGGCGACCTTCCTGCTGCGCGGCGAAGCGCCGCAACGCGCCGCCGAGCGCGCCCTGGCCGGCGTGCACGCCACCCTGGAGTCGACCCTGGCCAACGGCTGGGAGGAGCTGGACGTGCAGGCGGCGGCGGCCGCGGCGCTGGCTTCCGGCCCGGCGCGCTTCCCGGCGGTGGCGCTTTGAGCGGCAGCGTGGGGGTGCCGGCCCATCCGGTGGTGGGCGTGGTGGGCAGTGCCGGGGCCTATGGCCGCTGGCTGCGCCGCTTCTTCGAGGACCGCATGGGACTGCGGGTGCTGGGCCACGACCCGGCCGACCCGGGCAGCGATCCGTCCGAGCGCCTGCTGGCCGAGGCCGACGTACTGGTGTTCAGCGTGCCGATCCGCGACGCCGCCACGCTGATTGGCGACTACGTGCAGCGCTCGGCCGGGCGCGAGGCCGGCCGCCTGTGGCTGGACATCACCTCGATCAAGCAGGCGCCGGTGGCGGCCATGCTGGCTTCGCGCGCCGAGGTGGTGGGCCTGCATCCGATGACCGCGCCGCTGAAGACCCCGACCTTGCGCGGGCGGGTGGTTGTGGTGTGCGAGGAACGCCTCGAGCAGTGGCGCGGCTGGGTCGACCAGCTGCTGCACGCGCTGCAGGGCGAATACGTGCGCGCCACCCCGGCGCACCACGACCGGGTCATGGCCCTGGTGCAGGCGATGGTGCATGCCGTGCACCTCGGCCAGGCCGGGGTGCTGCGCAGCTTCGCCGGCGAACTGGGCGGCCCGGCCGAGCTGATGCCGTACCGCTCGATCGGCTTCGAGATGGACGCGGCCGTGGCCGCGCGCATCCTTTCGCTCAACCCGCAGGTGTACGAGGACATCCAGTTCGGCAATCCGCACACCGTGGAGGTGCTGTCGCGGCTGGCGGCGGAGATCGCGCGGCTGCAGGTGCTGGTGGCCCGTGGCGACGACCAGGCGCGGGCCGAGTTCCGCGAGCACTACCTGGCCGCCAATCGCGCCGCCTGGGGCGAGGCCGCGCTGGAAGAGGGCAGCTACACCTTCGAACGGGTGGGCTACCTGCTGGCCGACCTCACTGAGAGCCGGCGCCTGAGCGTGCACCTGCCGGAGGACCGCCCTGGCTCGCTGCGCGCGCTGCTGCACGTGTTCGAGGAGCACGGCATCAACCTGACCTCGATCCACTCCTCGCGCACCCCGGCCGGCGAGGTGCACTTCCGCATCGGCTTCGACGCCGACGCCGACGTCGAGCGCCTGCGCGCCGCGGCCGGGGCGATCGACCGCAGCGGCCTGGGTCGGGTGCTGGAACGGCCCTGAGCCCTCAGTCGGCGGTCAGCACCAGGCTGCCGTCCTCGTTGCTGAACTGCTTGTCCTTGCGCACCAGGCGCTGGCCGTCGGGCAGTTCGTAGCGCAGGGACGGGCGGCCGTCGGGGCCGTTCTCGTCGTGGAACTCGATGATGACGTAGGCGTTGCCGTCGTTGCCGGTGGCGGGGAACTGGCGGAAAGACATGCCTGCCTCCTGGGGTGCATCGGGCGCCGCGCCCGTCGGCCTGCAAGGATGCGGCGGGCCGGCGTGAAGAACCGGTCTGCGGGTGCCCCGGGCGCTGCGCCGCAGCAATGGGCCCGCGGCGGGCATAACCGTTAGACTAGGCCCATGAGCACCCAATTCACGCTGTCCGGGCGCGCCCGGGCCCTCACCAGCTCTGCGATCCGCGAGATCCTCAAGGTCACCGAGCGTCCCGAAGTCATTTCCTTCGCCGGCGGCCTGCCGTCTCCGGCGACCTTCCCGGTCGAGCGCATGCGCGAGGCCACCGAGAAGGTGCTGCGCGAGGCCCCGCACGCGGCCCTGCAGTACGGCCCGACCGAAGGCTACACCCCGCTGCGCGAATGGGTGGCCGAGCGCCTGGGCCGCAATGGCGCGAAGATCCCGGCCTCGCGCGTGCTGATCACCACCGGCTCGCAGCAGGGCCTGGACCTGCTTGGCAAGGTGCTGATCGACGAGGGCAGCAAGGTCCTGGTCGAAACCCCGAGCTACCTCGGCGCGCTACAGGCGTTCTCGCTGTTCGCGCCGAAGTTCGCCTCCCTGCCCAGCGATGCCCAGGGCATCGTCACCGACCAGATCACCCCGGCCGACCTGGAAGGCGCGCGCTTCCTGTACTGCCTGCCGAACTTCCAGAACCCGACCGGCCGGCGCATGCCGCTGGAGCGCCGCAAGGCCCTGGTCGAGCTGGCCGCCAGGGCCGGCGTGCCGCTGGTCGAGGACGACCCGTACGGCGAGCTGTCCTACGGCGGCGAGGCGCTGCCCAGCCTGCTGTCGATGAACCCCGACGGCGTGATCTACATGGGCTCGTTCTCCAAGGTGCTGGCCCCGGGCCTGCGCCTGGGCTACGTGGTGGCGCCGGAGGAGATCCTCGGCAAGATGGTCCAGGCCAAGCAGGCTGCCGACCTGCACACCCCGTCGTTCTCGCAGCGCATCGTCCACGAGGCGGTGCAGGACGGCTTCATCGACCGCCATATCCCCTCGATCCGCAGCCTGTACGGCGCCCAATGCCAGCACATGCTGGCGGCGCTGGAGCGCGAGTTCCCCAAGGAAGCGCGCTGGAACCGCCCGGAAGGCGGCATGTTCATCTGGGTCGAGCTGCCGGAAGGCATCGATACCGGCGCGCTGCTGGCCAAGGCAATCGAGCGCAACGTGGCCTTCGTGCCGGGCGCGCCGTTCTACGCCGCCGAACCGCGCCGCAACACCCTGCGCCTGTCCTTCGTGACCGTGCCGGCGGAGAAGATCGACCAGGGCATCAAGGTCCTGGGCGAGCTGCTGAAGGCCGAGATCGCGGCACTGCCCGCGGCGGCCTGATGCCGGCGGCACGTGCCCATCGCCGTCCTGTCGGCGCGGTGGTGGGCGCGTGAGCGCGCGCGTCCTGGCCCGGGTCGAGTCCGTGCTCACCGGCACGGCCGTGCCGTATACCCGGCCCGGCAGCCGCAGCGCGATCGCCAAGCAACCACGCCAGGGGCCGGTCGCGATCGGCCCCGAGGGCCTGCAGGGCGACGAACAGGGCGACCGCCGCGTGCATGGCGGTCCCGACAAGGCCATCCACCACTACGCCCGCGACCACTACGCGGCGTGGGCCGCGGAAATCGGCGCGCATCCGCTGCTGCAGGCCGCCGGCGCGTTCGGCGAGAACATCAGCACCAACGGCGTCACCGAGTCCGGTATCTGCCTCGGCGACCGCCTGCGCCTGGGCACGGCCGTGGTCGAGGTGGCGCAGGGGCGGCAACCGTGCTGGAAGCTGTCCGACCGCTTCGGCGTGCCGGACATGGCGCGCCGGGTGCAGGACAGCGGCCGCAGCGGCTGGTACTACCGCGTGCTCGAACCCGGCCAGGTTCAGGCCGGCGATGACCTGCTCCTGCTGGAACGCCCGTATCCGGAATGGCCGCTGCCACGCCTGGCCGCGCTGCTGTACCGGCGCACCCTGGACCAGGACGAACTGCGCGCGGCGCTGCGGCTACCGCTGGTGCCTTCCTGGCAGCGCACCTTCGAGCGCCGCCTCGAACAGGGCCAGACCGAAAGCTGGGATTCGCGCCTGCAAGGCCCGCAGGGTTGACGGCGTTCCCTCTGCCTCCAGAGAGGATGATTCCCGGCAGGGCCAGGGAAGCCATCCATCCGCCGCATCACGTGGCCGGATAAGCGAAGCGCATCCGGGGTGAGGGCCGGTGTGCCAGTCGCCGCGCCGATCGCAGCATCGCGCGTGCCCTGCAACGTTCCGCCGCGAAGGGGGAGGCCGGCCAGACGAAGCGCGTCCGGCTTCGCTCACTCCCGCGCCAGAGCCTGCCCAACCTTGCTGCCGGTCGTGCGGCCCAGCACACCAGCCAGCCAACGCCCCGTCTCCGCCAGCGCCTCCAGGTCGACCCCGGTCTCCAGGCCCATGCCGTGCAGCATGTACACCAGATCCTCGGTCGCGAGGTTGCCGCTGGCGCCGCGCGCGTAGGGGCAGCCGCCGGTGCCGGCGACCGCGGCGTCGGCCACGCGCACGCCGGCTTCCACGCAGGCGGCGACATTGGCCAGGGCCTGGCCCCAGGTGTCATGGAAATGCACTGCCAGCGCCTGCATCGGCACCTCGGCGGCGACCGCCAGCAGCATTTCCCGCGCCTTGCGCGGTGTGCCCACGCCGATGGTGTCGCCCAGCGAGACCTCGTAGCAGCCCAGCGCGTGCAGCCGCCGCGCCACCCGGACCACGTCGGCCAGCGGCACCTGTCCCTGGTAGGGGCAGCCCAGCACGGTGGAGACATAGCCGCGCACGCGCACGCCGTCGGCGCGGGCGCGCTCGAGCACCGGCATGAAGCGCTCGATCGACTCGTCGATCGAGGCATTGGTGTTCTTCCGGTTGAAGGCTTCCGACGCGGCGGTGAACACCGCCACTTCCTCCGCGCCCGCGGCGCGCGCGCGCTCGTAGCCCTGCAGGTTGGGCACCAGTACCGGATAGGCGACCCCCGGCCGACGCCGGATCCCGGCCATCACCTCGGCCGCGTCGGCCAGCTGCGGCACCCATTTCGGGCTGACGAAGCTGGTGGCCTCGATGCTGCGCAGGCCGGTGGCCGAGAGCCGGTCCACCAGCGCGATCTTGTCCGCGGTGGCAACCATCGCGACCTCGTTCTGCAGGCCGTCGCGCGGGGCCACCTCGACGATGCGCACGAACTCGCTCATGCCGCCTCCGCGTCGCCGACCACGGCCAGCACCGCCTCGGCCTCGACGAAGTCGCCGGCCGCAGCGCGCAGCGCGGAAACGATGCCGGCGCGCGGCGCCTTGACCGACAGCTCCATCTTCATCGCCTCCATCACCAGCAGCTCGGCACCGGCCTCGACCTGCTGCCCGGGCCCGACCCGCACGACCACCACGCGGCCGGGCATGGGCGCACGCACCTGGCCGTCGCCGCCGCCTTCCTCGCCGCCGGCGCGTTCGCCGGACAGGCGCGCGACCTGCAGGCGGCGCCGGCCGTCATGCAGTTCCAGCACCTCGCCGTCGAAGCGCATGCGCGCGCGGCGGCCGACACCGTCCAGCAGCAGTTCCACCCAGCCATCATGCGTGCGCGCGCCGTCGACGGCGTGTTCCCGGCCGTCCACCGACAGCTGCCACTGGCCGCCATGGCCGCGCGCCAGCACCTCGTGCGTGGCTTCACCGCAGCGCAGGCGCAGGTGGCGCGCGGCGCGCCCATGCAGGCGCCAGCCATCGGCCAGCGCCCAGGGCGAATGCGGCTCCGCGCCGGCCGCGGCCCGTGCGGCCTCGGCCTGCTGTGCACGCAGCAGGAACGCCACCGCCGCGATCGCCAGTTCGGCGCTGCCTGCCGCATCGCCGCCGTGCAGGAACTCGTCCAGATGGCGGTCCAGGTAGCCGGTGTCGATCCGGCCCTCGACCACCGCCGGATGCCGCGCCAGCGCCTCGAGGAAACCGATGTTGGTCTTCAGCCCGGCGACATGGCATTGCGCCAGCGCCGCGCGCAGGCCGGCCAGCGCCGCAGGGCGGTCCACGTCGTGCACGATCAGCTTGGCGATCATCGGATCGTAGAACACGCTCACCGCATCACCCTGTTCGACGCCCGCATCCACGCGCACGTGTGCGGAGGGCGAGGGCAGGGCCAGCGTGCGCAGCGTGCCCGAGGCCGGCAGGAAGCCCGAATCCGGATCCTCCGCGTACAGCCGCACCTCGATCGCGTGGCCGCGTTGCGGCACCTGGTCCTGGCGCAGCGGCAGCGGCTCGCCGGCGGCCACGCGCAGCTGCCATTCCACCAGGTCCAGGCCGGTGACCATCTCGGTCACCGGATGCTCGACCTGCAGCCGGGTATTGATCTCCATGAAGTAGAAGTTGCCTTCCGGGTCGACGATGAACTCGACCGTGCCGGCGTTGACGTAGCCGATCGCGCGCGCCGCGGCGACCGCCGCCTCGCCCATGGCCGCGCGCAGCCGCGGGGTCAGGAACGGCGAGGGCGACTCCTCCAGCACCTTCTGGTAGCGGCGCTGGGCCGAGCATTCGCGCTCGTTGAGGTGGATCACCTGGCCGTGGCTGTCGGCGAACACCTGGATCTCGATATGCCGCGGCGAGCGCACGTAGCGCTCCAGCAACACGCGGTCGCGGCCGAAGGCGTTGCGTGCCTCGCGCTGGCAGCTTTCCAGCGCGGCGGCGAAGTCCTCCGGCGCGTGCACCACGCGCATGCCCTTGCCACCGCCGCCGTGCGCCGCCTTGACCATCAGCGGGAAGCCGGTGCGTTGCGCCTCGGCCGCCAGTGTTTCCGCGGACTGGTCCTCGCCGTTGTAGCCGGGGACGACCGGGACGCCGGCGGCGGCCATCAGCTGCTTGGCGCCGGCCTTGCTGCCCATGCGCTGCATGGCCGATGCCGGCGGACCGACGAACACCAGGCCCGCCGCGGCCACCGCCTCGGCGAAGCCGGCGTTCTCGGACAGGAAGCCGTAGCCGGGATGGATGGCCTCGGCGCCGCTGCGCAGCGCGGCGTCGATCACCGCCTCGCCGCGCAGGTAGCTCTCGGCCGGCGCCGCGCCGCCGATGCACACGGCATGGTCGGCCATGCGCACGTGCAGGGCGCCGGCGTCGGCCTCCGAGTACACCGCCACGGTCTCGATCCCCAGGCGCCGGCAGGTGCGGATGACGCGGCAGGCGATCTCGCCGCGGTTGGCGATCAGGAGGCGCTTGAACAACGGGCTTGCAGGCATGGCGGGTCCAGGTGGGAACCGCGGCGCAGGGCACGCGGTTGGAACACGATCAGTCCGCGGTGCCGGCCCCGGTGACGGCCGGGCCGGCGCGCGGTGCTCATTCCTTGCTTCCGATCCAGGCAGGCGGGCGCTTGCCGAGGAACGCGGCCAGGCCTTCCTGGCCCTCGGGCGAGACCCGCAGCGCGGCGATCAGCGCGGCGTTGTCCGCATCCAGCGCCTCGGCCGGGCCGCCGGCCACGACCCGCCGCACCAGCGCCTTGGCCGAGGCCGCGGCGACCGGGCCGGCCTGCAGCAGCAGGTCCAGTTCGGCCTGGACGGCGGCATCCAGCGCGTCCTCGGCCACCACGGCATGCAGCAGGCCCATGCGCTGCGCCGCCTCGGCGTCGAAATGCCCAGCGGTGGTGAACCAGCGCCGCGCCTGGCGCGGTCCGATGGCGGCCACGACATAGGGCGAGACCACCGCCGGCAGCAGGCCCAGCCGGGCTTCGGTCAGGCCAAAGCGGGCCTTCGGCGTGCCGATGGCGATGTCGCAGCACGCCACCAGGCCCACGCCGCCGCCGAAGGCCGGGCCGTGCACCCGCGCCAGGGTGGGGCGCGGCAGCTCGTCCAGGGTGCGCATCAGCCGGGCCAGGGCGAGGGCATCCTCGCGGTTCTCCCGCTCGCTGGCGGCGGCCATGCCGCGCATCCAGTTGAGGTCGGCGCCGGCGGAGAACGAGGGCCCTTCGCCTTCCAGCAGCACCGCGCGCACCGCCGGGTCGGCGCCGGCCTGTTCCAGCGCGGCGGTCAGGGCGGCGATCAGGGCCGGGTCGAAGGCATTGTGCAGGTGCGGCCGGTTCAGGCGCAGGCGCAGCACGGGGCCGGCCGGTTGGATCAGCAGCGGTTCGGCCATGTCGGCTCCGGGGGAAAACCGTTTCGGATGATAACGGTGCCCCGGTTGGCGGCCATGACGCAGCGCGGCGAGGACCGGTCCAGCGGAAACCTTCACCTGGCCGCGATGCTAGAATTGAGAACAATTCTTGATTGTCCGGAGCCATCGTGCTGCTGTCAGACCTGCCGCCGCGCACGCCCGTCGCGGTCACCTCCGTCGAGGATCGCCACCCCAACGACGTCGTCGCCCGCCGCCTGCGCGAGCTGGGCTTCGTGGCCGGCGAGCCGGTGCAGGTGGTGGCGAAGGGGCCGTTCGGCGGGGAGCCGCTGCTGGTGCAGGTCGGCTACACCCGCTTCGCCCTGCGCCGCGCCGAAGCGGCCCGGGTGCGGGTGCAGCCCGCGGGCACGGAGGCGGCATGAGCGCCCAGGAAGCGAGCCTGCGCCTGGCGCTGCTGGGCAACCCCAACTGTGGCAAGACCGCGCTGTTCAACCAGCTGACCGGCAGCCGGCAGAAGGTGGCCAACTACGCCGGCGTCACCGTCGAGCGCAAGGAAGGCCGGCTGGTCACCCCGTCCGGCCGCAGCTACGCCGTGCTGGACCTGCCCGGCGCCTACAGCCTCAACCCGGCCAGCCTGGACGAGGCCATCACCCGCGACCTGTGCCGCGGCTTCTACCCGGGCGAGCCGGCGCCGGACATGCTGGTGTGCGTGGTCGACGCCACCAACCTGCGCCTGCATCTGCGCTTCGTGCTGGAGGTGCGGCAGATGGGGCGGCCGATGGTGGTCGCGCTGAACATGAGCGACGCCGCGCGCCGCCGCGGCATCGCCATCGACCGCGCCGCGCTGGAGCGCGAACTGGGCGTGCCGGTGGTGGAAACCGTGGCCGTGCGCCGCAACGGTGCGCGCGAACTGGTCGAGCTGATCGACCGCTTCGCCGCCGCCCCGCAGCCGCCGGCGGTGCAGCTGCCCGCGGACGCCGACCTGCACGCCGAGACCCGCCGCCTGCTGGCGGCGACCGTGTCCATGCCGGCGCGCACCGCGCAGGTCGACGACGCCCTGGACCGCTGGCTGCTGCATCCGTTCTTCGGCCTGCTGACCCTGGCCGTGGTGATGTTCCTGATCTTCCAGGCGGTGTACGCCTGGGCCACGCCGGTGATGGACCTGATCGACGCCGGCACCGGCGCGCTGGGCGAGTGGGTCTCGGCGACCCTGCCGGAAGGGCCGCTGGCCAGCCTGCTGGCCGATGGCATCATCGCCGGCCTCGGCGGGGTGGTGGTGTTCCTGCCGCAGATCCTCGTGCTGTTCGCCTTCATCCTGGCGCTGGAGGAATCCGGCTACCTGCCGCGCGCGGCGTTCCTGCTGGACCGGATGATGGCCGGCGCCGGCCTGTCCGGGCGTTCCTTCATCCCGCTGCTGTCGTCCTTCGCCTGCGCCATCCCCGGGATCATGGCCACGCGCAGCATCCAGGACCCACGCGACCGCCTGGCCACCATCCTGGTGGCGCCGCTGATGACCTGCTCGGCGCGGCTGCCGGTGTACGCGCTGCTGATCGGCGCCTTCATCCCCTCGCGCGAGGTCTGGGGCGGGTTCAACCTGCAGGGCCTGGTGCTGTTCGGCCTGTACATGGCCGGCATCCTCAGCGCGCTGGCGGTGTCGTTCGTGATGAAGAAGTGGCGCCGCGACCGCGGCGAGCACCCGCTGCTGCTGGAGCTTCCGTCCTACCGCCTGCCCAACCCGCGCGACCTGGCCATCGGCCTGTGGGAGCGTGCGCTGATCTTCCTCAAGCGCGTGGGCGGCATCATCTTCGCCCTGACCGTGCTGCTGTGGGTGCTGCTGAACTTCCCCGCGGCCCCGGCCGACGCGACCCTGCCGGCGATCGACTACAGCCTGGCCGGCCGCATCGGCCATGCGCTGGCGGTGGTGTTCGCGCCGCTGGGCTTCAACTGGCAGATCTGCATCGCCCTGATCCCGGGCCTGGCCGCGCGCGAGGTGGCGGTGTCCTCGCTGGCCACGGTGTACGCACTGTCGGCGGCCGATGACGAGGCCGCGGCGCAGGCGCTGACCCCGCTGATCGCCGATGGCTGGTCGCTGGCCACCGGCCTGGCCCTGCTGGTGTGGTTCATCTATGCCCCGCAGTGCATCGCCACCTGGGCGGCGATCAAGCGCGAGACCGGCTCGTGGAAGACCATGGCCATGGCGGCCGGCTACCTGTTCGCCCTGGCCTACCTGGCCTCGATGCTGACCTACCAGGTCGCCATCCGCCTGGGCGCGGGCTGAGGAGGACGCACGATGCCGCTGTGGCTGCAGTACGTGATCGTCGCACTGGTGGTGCTGCTGGCGCTGTGGATGTTCCTGCGCCGCCAGTTCCCCGGCACCGTGCGCCGGCTGCGCCTGGCCCTGGCGGCGCCGCTGGTGCGCGATGGCCGGCCGGCATGGATGCGGCGCCTGGCACGGCTGATCGCCCCGGCTGCCGGCGGCGGCGCCGGTGCCTGCGGTGGCTGCGATGCCTGTGGCCCGGAGCCGCGGAAGGGGCCGCCACGCTGAGCCGGGGGCCGGGATCAGGCAAGAGAAAACGGGCGCCGCGGCGCCCGTTTTCCGTTTCCGGTGGTGTGGCCGCTCAGCCGTCCGCGTCCTGCGGCATCCAGGCCTTGTAGCGGCCGCTGCAGTGGAGCAGGGCCATCATGTAGAGCATGCCGTCGTAGTAGCGGTGGTGGCCTTCCGGCACCGGGCGTTCCCACAGCGCGCGCACGAAGTCCAGCCGCCGCGGGTGGTCGGCGGCGAGGCTGGCGGTGGCGTTCATCGCCACCAGTCCGGTGGTCTGGCCGCCGCCCAGCGGCTTGCCGGCCAGCGTGTACAGGCTGGCGTAGCGGTCCAGGCCCTGGCGTTGGAAGAACGCCTGCAGGCGGTTGCTCAGCTCCACCTGGCGCGGGTCGGCCCGCCACCAGGACCAGTCCATCGACCAGTTCATCGCGGTGCGCCAGGCGTCGTAGCGGAAGTCCGCCGACTCGCGGCGCCACGGCGCCGCCCACGGCGTGCCGTCGAAGTTGCCGTAGTCGGGCGTCAGGCCCGTCTCCGGGTGGGTCGCGCGCACGAAGTAGTCGCGACTGACCTGCGCCGCCTCGCGCCAGAACGCGCGGTCGGCTTCCGGCCCGACCCGCGCCCAGACCTCGTAGAAGGCGGGCAGGTGGTAGGAGGCGTCGGTATGCGCGGCGTTGGGCAGGTCCGGGGTGAAGCGGACCATCTTCGCGTCCTTGTCGAACAGGTTCACCGCGGTGGCCCGCTTCGAGGTCGAAGTGGCGCCGGTGATGGCGCCGCGGTGCAGGATGTCGGTGAGGATGCGGTCAGCCCAGCTGCGGTAGGCGTAGATGCCTTCGCCATCGCCCCAGCGCGCCGAGGCGAAGTACAGGGCGGTGATGAAGTACTCCTCGCCGTCGGGCGCCGGCATCTCGTCGTTGGCCACCCCGTCGGTGCGCACCGACCAGGCGAAGTAGCCGTGCGCCGGATGCTTCGGGGCGGCGTGGTACATGTGGGTCACGGCCCAGTTCCAGATCGCGTCGAACTCGGCCTTACGGTCCAGCTGCACCGCGATCATCATCCCGTAGGACATGCCTTCCGAGCGCACGTCGTTGCTGTTGACGTCGTGGATGTAGGCCATCGGCCCGTGCTCGTTGGCGCCGGACGGGTAGTACACGGCCTGGTTGCGCGGGTCGCCGTGGAACAGCTGCCGGAACGCGCCCTGGATCTTCGCCTCCACCGCGGCGGCGTCGTAGCCGGCCTCGGCGAACAGGTCAGGATACTGCCCGGATGCGACCGCGCCCGGGCCGGCGGCCGCGGGCGGCGGCGTGGGCGTGGCCTGTGCCGTGGCCTCGCCCGACGCGCCGCAGGCACACAGGGCAAGGCCCAGGAGCAGGGGCAGGGCGGCGACCAGGCGCCGGATCGGAAGACGTCGGTGCATGCAGCGGATCCCCTCCAGGAAAGCGCCGCCGACCATAGCAGAACCGCGCGCGGCTTCCAGCCGGAACGGCAGCGGCGGCCGACGGGCGGCGGCCGGCTGCGCGCGGCTACATCCGGAACACGCCGAAGCGGGCCGGCTCGATCGGCGCGTTGAGCGAGGCCGACAGGCCCAGGCCCAGCACCCGGCGGGTGTCGGCCGGGTCGATGATGCCGTCGTCCCACAGCCGCGCGGTGGCGTACCAGGGGCTGCCCTGGCGCTCGTACTGCTCGCGCACCGGCGCCTTGAACGCCTCCTCTTCCTCCGCGCTCCACTGGCCACCGCCAGCCTCGATCGCGTCGCGGCGCACGGTGGCGAGCACGCTGGCGGCCTGTTCGCCGCCCATCACGCTGATGCGCGCGTTCGGCCACATCCACAGGAAGCGCGCGCCGTAGGCGCGGCCGCACATGGCGTAGTTGCCCGCGCCGAAACTGCCGCCGATGACCACGGTGAACTTGGGCACGGACGAACAGGCCACGGCGGTGACCATCTTCGCCCCGTCCTTGGCGATGCCGGCGTTCTCGTACTTGCGGCCGACCATGAAGCCGGTGATGTTCTGCAGGAACACCAGCGGGATGCCGCGCTGGTTGCACAGCTGGATGAAGTGCGCGCCCTTGAGCGCGCTCTCGCCGAACAGGATGCCGTTGTTGGCGACGATGCCCACCGGGCAACCGTGCACGTGGGCGAAGCCGGTGACCAGGGTCTTGCCGTAGCGGGCCTTGAACTCGTCCAGCTCGCTGCCGTCGACGATGCGCGCGATCACCTCGCGGATGTCGAACGGGCGGCGCGTGTCCTTCGGCACCAGGCCGTACAGCTCCTCGGCCGGGTACAGCGGCTCGCGCGGTTCGCGCAGCGCCACGGCGGGCTGCTTGCGGCGGTTGAGGTGGCCGACGATGCCGCGCGCGATCTCCAGCGCATGGCGGTCGTCCTCGGCGTAGTGGTCGGCCACGCCGGAGACCGAAGTGTGCACGTCGGCGCCGCCCAGCGCCTCGGCATCGACCACCTCGCCGGTGGCGGCCTTCACCAGCGGCGGGCCGCCGAGGAAGATCGTGCCCCGGCCGCGGACGATGATGCTCTCGTCGCACATCGCCGGCACGTAGGCGCCGCCGGCGGTGCAGCTGCCCATCACCACCGCGATCTGCGGGATGTCCTCCGCGCTCATCCGCGCCTGGTTGTAGAAGATGCGGCCGAAGTGCTCCTTGTCCGGGAACACCTCGTCCTGCAGCGGCAGGAAGGCGCCGCCGGAGTCGACCAGGTAGATGCACGGCAACCGGTTCTCGCGCGCGATCTCCTGCGCGCGCAGGTGCTTCTTCACCGTCATCGGGAAATAGGTGCCGCCCTTGACCGTGGCGTCGTTGGCCACGACCACCACTTCCTGGCCCATCACCCGTCCGATGCCGCAGACCATGCCGGCCGCGGGCGCGGCGCCGTCGTACATGTCCTCGGCCGCCAGCGGGGCGATCTCCAGGAACGGGGAGCCGGGATCGAGCAGGGCGTCGATGCGTTCGCGGACCGGCAGCTTGCCGCGTTCGACGTGGCGCTGGCGGGCTTTCTCGCCACCGCCCTCGGCGGCCCGTTGCAGGCGCTGGTGCAGTTCCTCGGCCAGTTGCCGGTGGTGGCTTTCGTTTTCGCGGAATTCGGGGGAGCGGGTATCGATCTGGCTGCGGAGGACGGGCATGGGAATCGTCGGTTAGGCGTGCCCGGAGGATAAGCCAGCGCGTCCCTGGCGCCTTCTGGCGCCGCAACACGGGCCGGCCGCGGCGCGGCCGGCCCGGATGGATCAGTCGTTGTCGGTGCGGGCGTCGGCTGCGGCCTCGCGCGCCTTGTCGGCGGTCGCGTCGGCGGCGTTGGCGGTGGCTTCGGCCGCGTCGGCGGCGGCTTCGCGGGTGGCGGCCTCGGCGCGCTGGCCGGCCTCGCGGGCGTGCACTTCGGCGTCGGCCGCGGCCTCGCGGGTGGCATCGGCGGCCGAACTGGCGGCCTCACGGGTAGCGGCGGCCGCGTGCTCGCCGGCCGCGGCGGCATGGTCGCCGGCGGCCGCGGCCTCGGCGCGGGCCTCCTCGCGCGAGGAGTTGTCGCAGGCGCCCAAGGCCAGGGCGAGGGCAGCGGCGGCGGGGATCAGCAGGATGCGGTTGCGGGTCATGGTCGACTCCTGTTCCGGGGAATGGGGCGCCAGGCTGGCGCGGCGGCAGCATTCCCCGGCCGCGGTGGGCGTGCCGTGAACCGGCTGAACAGTCCAGTCAGCAATAGGCTGGGACTATTGAACTGCCGTTCATCTGCGTATTCAGGTTTGGGGTCCGGAGGCCATTCCGCGGAAGCAGCTAAACGTTTTCATGCGCAGCTGGCAGCGCACCGTATGGAGCGGCGCAGGGGTGGCATGGCAGGCCCGCAGGCGCAGCCACGCCACGCTCCTACCGTTGGGGCCGCCAGTGGAGCGGGGCAATACGCGCGGGTGAGGCGTAGCGGGTAGGAGGCGCACGAGTACGGGATGTGCGGCCGAACGCCGCCTGCCTCGGGTCAGCCTGCCCGTTGCATGGATATCCGGCCAGCGTTGCGCCGGCCCATTCCGGTGGAAAACCGCAAGCGTGGAATATCGCGCGCATCCGCAAAGCGGGATCCGGATAAAGCGAAAGGCCGCCGGTTTCCCGGCGGCCTTCCGTGCAGCGTGCTGTAAAGCCTTATTACTTCTTGGCTTCTTCGGCAGCGTCCTTGGCCTGCTCGGCAACGTCGGCAGCAGCCTCGGCGGTGTCGGCGGCAGCGTCGGCGGCGCCGTCGGTGGCAGCGCCCTCGGCCGAAGCGGCGGCGTCAGCGGCGGTGTCGGCAGCAGCAGCAGCCGAATCGGCGGCGACCTGGGCGGCGTCGGCAGCCTCGGAGCCCTCGGCGGCAGCGGCGTCGGCAGCAGCCTGAGCCTCGGCAGCGGCGGTGTCAGCGGCAGCAGCCGCGTCCTGCGCCTGCTCGGAGTTCGAGCACGCGGCCAGGGCCAGACCCAGGGCCAGGGCGATCAGCAGCTTGTTGATGCTCATGTTGGATATTCCTCGTCGTTTAGTTGGGCAACGCGCTATTGCGCGCCGCCAACATGATGACAAGCCCGTTTCTGCTGTCAAGCAGCAACAGGTGAGGTTCCGTAAAGGCGTCGTGAAAACGATTACACCATTTCCAGAGCGATAGCGGTAGCCTCTCCTCCGCCGATGCAAAGCGCGGCGATACCCCGCTTCAGCCCACGCTTGCGCAGTGCGTTGACCAGGGTGACGACCAGACGCGCGCCGGTGGCGCCGATCGGATGGCCCAGGGCACACGCGCCGCCATTGACGTTGAGCTTCTGGTGCGGGATGCCCAGGTCGCGGATCGGGGCCATGGCCACCACCGCGAACGCCTCGTTGATCTCGAACAGGTCCACGTCGTCGACCTTCCAGCCCACCTTGTCCAGCAGGCTGGAGATGGCGCCCACCGGGGCGGTGGTGAACCACTCCGGCTGCTGCGAGAAGGTGGCATGGCCGACGATCCGCGCCAGCGGCTGCAGGCCGCGGCGGGCGGCGTCATCGGCCGACATCAGCACGGTGGCGGCGGCGCCGTCGGAAATGGAGGAGGAGCTGGCCGCGGTGACCGTGCCGTCCTTCTTGAATGCCGGCTTGAGGGTCGGGATCTTGTTGATGTCGGACTTGCCCGGCTGTTCGTCGCTGGCGATCTCCACCTCGCCCTTGCGGGTGGCGACCTTGACCGGGACGATCTCGCCCTCGAACGCGCCGCTGGCCTGCGCCGCCTGCGCGCGCCTGACCGACTCGATCGCGTAGGCGTCCTGCTCCTCGCGGGTGAAGCCGTACTTCTCCACGGTCTTCTCCGCGAACACGCCCATCGACTGGCCGTCGTACGGGTTGGTCAGGCCGTCCCAGGCCATGTGGTCCACCGCCTGGAAACCGCCGTAGCGGTTGCCGGTGCGGGAGTTGGGGATCATGTGCGGCGCGTTGCTCATCGACTCCATGCCGCCGGCGACCACGACCGAGGCCGAGCCGGCCTTGATCAGGTCGTGGCCGAGCATGATCGCCTTCATGCCCGAGCCGCACACCTTGTTGATGGTGGTGCAGCCGGCGGAGGTCGGCAGGCCGGCGGCCAGCGCCGCCTGGCGGGCCGGCGCCTGGCCGAGGTTGGCCGGCAGCACGCAGCCCATGATCACTTCCGACACATCGGCCGCGGGCACGCCCGACTGCTCCAGCGCCGCGCCGATCGCGGCCGCGCCCAGGGTGGGCGTGGGCACGCCGTTGAACTGGCCGAGGAAGGAACCGATGGCGGTGCGTTTGGCGGCGACGATCACGATGTCGGACATGGGGGTGCCTCGCAAAGGGTGAGCCGCGATTATCCGCACACCCGGCAGGGGCGCGCCACACCCACGGTGGCAGGCGACAAGCCGCGCACGCTTGCGGTATAGAACGGCCGTGGCGGCGTCCGCGCCACGCCTTCGGGGAGAACACGATGCAGGGAAGTGCCCGACATCCTTCCGGCGCCGCACGCGTGCTGCTGGCGACCGCCGTGGCCATCGCCCTGGCCGCCTGCGGTGGCGGGGGAGGCGGCGGCAATGTCCGCCCGGGCAATCCGTCGACGCCCCCGCCGCCTTCCAGCGACGTCCCGCAGCCGGCCGCGGACGCGCACCTGGCCATCACCAACGCCAGCGCCCGGCAACGTGGCGGCCTTACCGGTGCCGGCTATGCCATCGGCCTGATCGACACCGGCGTGAACCGCAACCACCCGGGCCTGGCCGGGCGGGTGGCGGCCAACCTCAACTACGTGGATCCGCAGGCGAACAACCTCGCGGTCGACGACGTGGTCGGCCATGGCACGACGGTGGCCCTGCTCGCCGCCGGCGTGCCGGTGGGGCCCTGGCCGGGTGGGGTGGCACCGGGGGCGACCATCCTCTCGGCGCGGGTCATCAACGACAGGCGCCCGGACGACGACGGCTCCGGCCGCGGTAACGAGGTCAGCGGCCCGCTGGGCCTGCGCCCGGTCCACGAGGACCTGGCCGCGCGCGGCATGCGCATCATGAACAACTCCTGGGGCGGGCTGTACTGGACCCGGGACAGCGTCACCGCGCAGATCGCCGAGGAGTACCGCTTCTTCATCCGCGACCACGACGGCCTGGTGGTGTTCGCCACCGGCAACGAGGGCCGCGCCAATCCCACCGATACCGCCTCGCTGCCCAGCCAGGCCGGGCCCAACGGCACCCGCCCGGCGGCCGACCTGGAACGTGGTTGGCTGGCGGTCACCGCGGTGGACACCAGCCGTCCCGACCGCCTGGCCTCCTACGCCAATGCCTGCGGCCTGGGCCGCGACTACTGCCTGGCCGCGCCCGGCACCTCGGTCTACCCCGGGCACGACGCCACCGCGGGCAACACCACTTACTACTATGGCTCCGGCACCTCGTACGCGGCGCCGCTGGTGTCCGGCGCCGCAGCCCTGGTGTGGGAGAAGTTCCCGTACTTCGACAACGACCTGGTCCGCCAGACCTTGCTGGGCACGGCCACCGACATCGGCGCGCCCGGCCCGGATGCGGTGTTCGGCTACGGCCTGCTGAACGTGGCGCGCGCCCTTGGCGGGCCGGCGAAGTTCGACTGGGGCGACGTCGAGGTGAGCTTCGAGGGTGAATCGGCCTGGAGCAACCCGATCAGCGGCGCCGGCGGCCTGGTCAAGCGCGGCAGCGGCACCCTGGTGCTGGAGAAGCCGTCCACCTACACCGGCGCTACCCGGATCGAACAGGGCGTGCTGCGCGCGCCCGGCGGCCTGTCCGCCTCCGACGTCCACGTGGCCAGCGGCGCGCGGCTGGAGCGCGTCACCGAACTGGGCGCGGACCTGGTCAACGCCGGCACCGTCGTGGTCGACGGCGGCGGCAGCGCGCAGGGCGCGCCGTTGGTGGTGATGGGCGACTACACCCAGCAGGCCGGCGGCCGCCTGGCCCTGGTGCTGGGCAATGGCGGCATGCAGGTGCGCGGCCGCGCCACCATCGAAGGCGGCGACGTGCAGGTCATCGGCCAGCGCCAGGGCTACGTGATGCAGGAGCGCGAGGACGTACTGTCCGCCGAGGGCGGCCTGGCCGGCCGCTTCGACGGGCTGGGCGCGGGCCCGGGCGTGTTCCTGGACGCCTCGCTGGTGTATGGCGGCAGCAGGGTGTGGATGGAGCTGCGCCGGGTGGACGTGGCCGCCACCGCCGCCGCGCTGGGCATCGGCGATCCGGCCGCGCTGGGCGCGGCCCGGCGCCTGGAATCGGCGTTCTCGAGCCTGGACCAGAACGGCGCGCCGGCGGCGGCCGGCGCGGATTTCGAGCGCATTGCCGGTGCCATCCAGCGCACCGAGGACGCGCAGTCGGCGGCCGCCACCCTGCGCAGCCTCTCCGGCGAATTGCATGCCGCGGCCATGGCCGCCACCTTCGACAGCCTGGACCTGGGCCGGCGCACGTTGTCCTCGCGCCTGGACCAGCTGGCCGGCGGCGCCCAGAGCAGCGGCAGCTGGATCGAATCCCTGGGGGCACCGGCGCTGGCCGGCGGCGCGCACGGCGATGCCCGGGTCAGCGGCTGGATGGCAGGCCACGATCTGCGCCTGGACGGGCGCAGGTTTGCCGGCCTGGCCGTGGCCGAAACCCATGGCGACAGCCGCCTGCGCGCGCTCGGCGACCGCAGCCGCGAGCGCCAGGCGCAGGTGCAGGCCTATGCCGGCGTGCACGGCGAGCGCGCCTATCTGGCCGGGCAGTTCGGCAGCGGCCAGTGGCAGCGCCGCACCGACCGCCAGCTGCTGGCCGGTGCCAGCCGCCACGCCGTGCATGCCGGTTACGACGGCCGCTTTGCCATGGCCGCGCTGGAAACCGGCTGGCGCTTCGGCACCGGCGCCAGCGGTCTGGTGCCGTATCTGGGCCTGGAATACGCGCAGGTCCAGAGCGACGGCTTCCGCGAGCAGGGTGCCGCCGGCTTCGGCCTGCGCAGCGCCGCGCTCGATGCCCGCCGCAGCCAGGGCCTGGCCGGCCTGCGCGCGTTCGGCCATTTCGGCGCGTGGCAGCTGCAGGGGCATGCGGAGTGGCAGCACACCCTGTCCAGCGCCGGGCTGGCGCCGCTGGCCAGCTTCGTCGGCGTCGATGCCTGGTCGCCGCTGGCCGCGGCTGATCCGACCCGCGGCGGTGGCCTGTTCGGCTTGAGCGCGCGCACCCGGCTCGGCCGTCACGCGCAGCTGGGCTTCAGCCTCGACCAGCGCTTCGGACCGCGCGGTGACGCACGCCAGGCCAGTCTCCAGTACGCCGTGGACTTCTGAAACGCCGCGCGTGGCCGGCGGCGTTTCCGCCGCACTTCAATGGCGCAGCCGCTTGGCCCGGGCAGGCGGCGCGCACCGCGCCGCCGCAGTACCCGGGCGCCGGCGAGGTCTGGCGCGTCGCCACGCGCTGTGGCTTGCCGCAGGACTGGTCCGGGGGCGACTCCCGTGCGCAAGTCGCCGGATGCGGCCTTCGGCCCTGTCCGGGCCATGCGGGCCAGGCTCAGCCGCGGCCCTCGAACAGTTCCCGGCCAATCAGCATGCGCCGGATCTCGTTGGTGCCGGCGCCGATCGAATAGAGCTTGGCGTCGCGCAGGATGCGCCCGGTGGCGTACTCGTTGATGTAGCCGTTACCGCCCAGGGCCTGGATGCCTTCCAGCGCCACCTGCACCGCCGCCTCGGAGGCGTGCAGCAGGCAGGCCGCCGCGGCGGCGCGCGAGCGCCGGCCTTCGTCGAAATCGCGCGCCACCTGGTAGGCGAAGGCGCGGCTGGACTGCAGCGCGGTGTACATGTCGGCGATCTTGCCCTGCATCAGCCCGAAGGTGCCGATCGCCGCGTCGAACTGCTTGCGCTCGCGCACGTAGGACAGGGCGATGTCGAGCGCCGCCTGCATCAGCCCGATCGGGCCGCCGGTCAACACCAGGCGCTCGGTGTCCAAGCCGCTCATCAGCACGCGCACACCCTGGTTGACCTCGCCCAGCACGTTTTCCTGCGGGATCTCGCAGTTGTCGAACACCAGCTCGCAGGTGTTGGAGCCGCGCATGCCCAGCTTGTCCAGCTTCTGCGCGGTGGAGAAGCCGCGCATGCCACGCTCGACGATGAAGGCGGTCATGCAGCGGCTGCCGGCCTCCTTGCCCGCGGTGCGCATGTACACCAGCAGCACGTCGGCTTCCGGGCCGTTGGTGATCCACATCTTGCTGCCATTGGCGATCCACACCCCGTCGCGCAGCTCGGCGCTGCAGCGCATGGAGCCGACCACGTCCGAGCCGGCGCCCGGCTCGCTCATCGCCAGCGCGCCCTTCCATTCGCCGCTGCAGAGCTTCGGCAGGTACTTGCGGCGCTGGGCCTCGTTGCCGTTGAGGAACAGGTTGGACACGCACAGGTTGGAGTGCGCGCCGTAGCTGAGCCCCACCGACCCGGAGGCGCGCGAGATTTCCTCCATCGCCACCAGGTGGGCGAGGTAGCCCATGCCGCTGCCGCCGTATTCCGGGGCGACGGTCATGCCCAGCAGGCCCAGCTCGCCCAGCTTGGGCCACAGGTCCTGCGGGAACGCGTTGTCGTGGTCGATCTGCGCCGCGCGCGGCGCGATCTCGCTTTCGGCGAAACGCTGGACGGCCTCACGCAGCGCGTCGATTTCCTCCCCAAGCTGGAACGCTCGCATCGGCCGCCTCACTCCCTGATTGTTTCATTTGAACCTAGTGTAGTGCGGGACGCGAAAGCGTCATGTGCGGACGCAACAAACGCCGCCGGGATGGGGGTTCTCCGCTGCCCGGCAGCCATGCACACAGCCCGGACAAGGCCCACGGCCACACCCGGAAAGGCAGCCGGTCACCCGTAGCAGGCGCATCGACCCTATGCGTACGCAGGCACATATGCCCGCAAGGCCACAGGACGCACCGGGACCCCGAATCCCGAATCCCGAATCCCG